>NZ_SZWW01000008.1:0-27085 GCF_005280955.1 Citrobacter sp. wls717 | reverse complement strand
GGCCGTACTGTAGGTGCGGGCGTTGTTGCCAAAGTAATGAGCTAATTGCCGAATAACATTTGACGCAATGCGCAATAAAAGGGCATCATTTGATGCCCTTTTTGCACGCTTTCACACCAGAACCTGGCTCATCAGTGATTTTTTTTGTCATAATCATTGCTGAGACAGGCTCTGAAGAGGGCGTTTAGTCCGAAACGCACCAGAGCATTTCGGTTTGGATCGCCTCGCTTACGCGGGGTGAAAATGTTTGTAGAATACTTCTGACAGGTTGGTTTATGAGTGCGAATACCGAAGCTCAAGGAAGCGGGCGCGGCCTGGAAGCGATGAAGTGGGTTGTTGTCGCTGTATTGCTGCTTGTAGCTATCGTTGGCAATTACCTTTATCGTGACATGATGCTGCCGCTGCGTGCGCTGGCCGTAGTGATTCTGATTGCCGCAGCGGGTGGTGTCGCGCTGTTGACAACAAAAGGTAAAGCGACCGTTGCTTTTGCCCGTGAAGCGAGAACCGAAGTCCGTAAGGTCATTTGGCCAACTCGCCAGGAAACATTGCACACCACATTAATTGTGGCTGCGGTTACCGCAGTAATGTCACTGATCCTGTGGGGACTGGATGGTATTCTGGTTCGCCTGGTATCCTTTATCACTGGCCTGAGGTTCTAAGATGTCTGAAGCCCCTAAAAAGCGCTGGTACGTCGTTCAGGCGTTTTCCGGTTTTGAAGGCCGCGTTGCCACGTCGCTGCGCGAATATATCAAGTTACAAAATATGGAAGAGCTGTTTGGCGAAGTCATGGTGCCGACAGAAGAAGTGGTCGAGATCCGTGGTGGCCAGCGTCGCAAGAGCGAACGTAAATTCTTCCCGGGCTATGTACTGGTCCAGATGGTCATGAATGATGCGAGCTGGCACCTGGTGCGCAGCGTTCCGCGTGTGATGGGCTTTATCGGCGGTACTTCTGACCGTCCGGCGCCAATCAGCGACAAAGAAGTTGATGCGATCATGAACCGTCTGCAGCAGGTTGGTGATAAGCCGCGTCCGAAAACGATGTTTGAGCCGGGCGAAATGGTCCGCGTTAGCGATGGTCCGTTTGCTGACTTTAACGGCGTAGTTGAAGAAGTGGACTACGAGAAGTCTCGTCTGAAAGTTTCTGTATCTATCTTCGGTCGTGCGACTCCGGTTGAACTGGACTTCGCCCAGGTTGAGAAAGCCTAACACGTCGATCAAAAAAGCGGCGATTTAATCGTTGCACAAGGCGCGAGATTGGAATACAATTTCGCGCCTTTTGTTTTTATGGACTCTGTCCGTAAAACGAATTTAAAAACACGGGGAGCCTCTTTGAGGCGCTATAACCCAACTAGAGGAATTTAGAATGGCTAAGAAAGTCCAAGCCTATGTCAAGCTGCAGGTTGCAGCTGGTATGGCTAACCCGAGTCCGCCGGTAGGTCCAGCACTGGGTCAACAAGGCGTGAACATCATGGAATTCTGCAAAGCGTTCAACGCAAAAACTGATTCCATTGAAAAAGGTCTGCCGATCCCGGTTGTTATCACCGTTTACGCTGACCGTTCTTTCACTTTCGTTACCAAAACGCCTCCGGCAGCAGTACTGCTGAAGAAAGCGGCTGGTATCAAGTCTGGTTCCGGCAAGCCGAACAAAGACAAAGTGGGTAAAATTTCCCGCGCTCAGCTGCAGGAAATCGCGCAGACCAAAGCTGCCGACATGACTGGTTCCGACATTGAAGCGATGACTCGCTCCATTGAAGGTACTGCACGTTCCATGGGCCTGGTAGTGGAGGACTAAGAAATGGCTAAACTGACCAAGCGTATGCGCGTGATCCGTGACAAAGTTGATGCAACTAAACAGTACGACATCAACGAAGCTATTGCTCTGCTGAAAG
This sequence comes from Citrobacter sp. wls717, assembly GCF_005280955.1. Lineage (NCBI taxonomy): Bacteria > Pseudomonadati > Pseudomonadota > Gammaproteobacteria > Enterobacterales > Enterobacteriaceae > Citrobacter > Citrobacter sp. wls717. The sequence continues at coordinate 25,196 of NZ_SZWW01000008.1, read as the reverse complement.
AGCTGGCCACTGCTAAATTCGTAGAAAGCGTGGACGTTGCCGTTAACCTCGGCATCGACGCTCGTAAATCTGACCAGAACGTACGTGGTGCAACTGTACTGCCGCACGGTACTGGCCGTTCTGTTCGCGTAGCCGTATTTACCCAGGGCGCAAACGCTGAAGCTGCTAAAGCTGCAGGCGCTGAACTGGTAGGTATGGAAGATCTGGCTGACCAGATCAAGAAAGGCGAAATGAACTTTGACGTTGTTATTGCTTCTCCGGATGCAATGCGCGTTGTTGGCCAGTTGGGTCAGGTTCTGGGTCCGCGCGGCCTGATGCCAAACCCGAAAGTTGGTACCGTAACTCCGAACGTTGCTGAAGCGGTTAAGAACGCTAAAGCTGGCCAGGTTCGTTACCGTAACGACAAAAACGGCATCATCCACACCACCATCGGTAAAGTGGATTTTGACGCTGACAAACTGAAAGAAAACCTGGAAGCTCTGCTGGTTGCGCTGAAAAAAGCAAAACCGACTCAGGCAAAAGGCGTGTACATCAAGAAAGTTAGCATCTCCACCACCATGGGTGCTGGTGTTGCCGTTGATCAGGCTGGTCTGAGCGCGTCTGCGAACGTCTAAGATTAGCTTTACGTGGGCGGCGAATTTGTCTACAATCTTCGCCCACGATTCTATTAGCTTCGGCCGATAGACAACAGATTTGTTCGTTGGAGCCTGGCCTATCCAGGCCTCCGTCGAAGACCGCAGGTGTTTCGCAAGAAACTTAATGCCCTGCGTAGACGGTGACAGAACGCTAAGATTATTTCTGATACTCTGGCTTGTTTCTGCTCACCGTATTTAGACGCTCTCTCCGTTGGGGGGAGTGAAGTGAGTTCCGGAACATGAGTTCCGGCAAACATCCAGGAGCAAAGCTAATGGCTTTAAATCTTCAAGACAAACAAGCGATTGTTGCTGAAGTCAGCGAAGTAGCCAAAGGCGCGCTGTCTGCAGTAGTTGCGGATTCCCGTGGCGTAACTGTAGATAAAATGACTGAACTGCGTAAAGCAGGTCGTGAAGCTGGCGTATACATGCGTGTTGTTCGTAACACCCTGCTGCGCCGCGTCGTTGAAGGTACTCAGTTCGAGTGCCTGAAAGACACGTTTGTTGGTCCGACCCTGATTGCATACTCTATGGAACACCCGGGCGCCGCTGCTCGTCTGTTCAAAGAGTTCGCGAAAGCGAATGCAAAATTTGAGGTCAAAGCCGCAGCCTTTGAAGGTGAGTTGATTACGGCATCGAATATCGACCGCCTGGCAACTCTGCCGACCTACGAAGAAGCAATTGCACGCCTGATGGCAACCATGAAAGAAGCTTCGGCTGGCAAACTGGTTCGTACTCTGGCTGCTGTACGCGATGCGAAAGAAGCTGCTTAATTGCAGTTACCTTTCTCAAGCATCTGCTTACGTATAAACTTATTCTGATTTTCAGGAACAATTTAAATGTCTATCACTAAAGATCAAATCATTGAAGCAGTATCCGCTATGTCCGTAATGGACGTTGTAGAACTGATTTCTGCAATGGAAGAAAAATTCGGTGTTTCCGCTGCTGCTGCTGTAGCTGTAGCTGCTGGCCCGGCTGAAGCTGCTGAAGAAAAAACTGAATTCGACGTAATTCTGAAAGCTGCTGGCGCTAACAAAGTTGCTGTTATCAAAGCAGTACGTGGCGCAACTGGCCTGGGTCTGAAAGAAGCTAAAGACCTGGTAGAATCTGCACCGGCTGCGCTGAAAGAAGGCGTGAGCAAAGACGACGCAGAAGCACTGAAAAAATCTCTGGAAGAAGCTGGCGCTGAAGTTGAAGTTAAATAAGCCAACTTTTCTGGTTGCAGCCTAAGAAATTAGGCTGATGGCTGGTGACTTTTTAGTCACCAGCCTTTTTGCGCTGTAAGGCGCCAGTAGCGTTTCACACTGTTTGACTACTGCTGTGCCTTTCAATGCTTGTTTCTATCGACGTCTTAATATACTGCGACAGAGCGTCAGTTCTGTGTAAATCGCAATGAAATGGTTTAAGCGTGATAGCAACAGGCATTGCGGAAAGTATTCGATTTTCCGGTCAACAAAATAGTGTTGCACAAACTGTCCGCTCAATGGACAGATGGGTCGACTTGTCAGCGAGCTGAGGAACCCTAATGGTTTACTCCTATACCGAGAAAAAACGTATTCGTAAGGATTTTGGTAAACGTCCGCAAGTGTTGGACATACCTTATCTCCTTTCTATCCAGCTTGACTCGTTTCAGAAGTTCATCGAGCAAGATCCTGAAGGGCAGTATGGTCTGGAAGCAGCTTTCCGTTCCGTTTTCCCGATTCAGAGCTACAGCGGTAATTCCGAGCTGCAATACGTCAGCTACCGTCTTGGCGAACCGGTGTTTGACGTTCAGGAATGTCAGATCCGTGGCGTGACCTATTCCGCACCGCTGCGCGTAAAACTGCGTCTGGTGATCTACGAGCGCGAAGCGCCGGAAGGCACCGTAAAAGACATTAAAGAACAAGAAGTCTACATGGGCGAAATTCCGCTCATGACCGACAACGGTACCTTTGTTATCAACGGTACTGAGCGTGTTATCGTTTCTCAGCTGCACCGTAGTCCTGGCGTCTTCTTTGACTCCGACAAAGGTAAAACCCACTCTTCGGGTAAAGTGCTGTATAACGCGCGTATCATTCCTTACCGTGGTTCCTGGCTGGACTTCGAATTCGATCCGAAGGACAACCTGTTCGTACGTATTGACCGTCGCCGTAAACTGCCTGCGACCATCATTCTGCGTGCGCTGAACTACACCACTGAGCAGATCCTTGACCTGTTCTTTGAAAAAGTTGTTTTCGAAATTCGCGACAACAAGCTGCAGATGGAACTGGTGCCGGAACGCCTGCGTGGTGAAACCGCCTCCTTTGACATCGAAGCTAACGGCAAAGTCTACGTCGAAAAAGGCCGTCGCATCACTGCGCGCCATATTCGCCAGCTGGAAAAAGACGATATCAAGCATATCGAAGTTCCGGTTGAATACATTGCTGGTAAGGTTGCGGCTAAAGACTACGTTGACGAATCTACTGGCGAGCTGATCTGCGCAGCTAACATGGAGCTGAGCCTGGATCTGCTGGCTAAGCTGAGCCAGTCTGGTCACAAGCGTATCGAAACGCTGTTCACTAACGATCTGGACCACGGTCCGTACATTTCTGAAACTGTACGCGTCGACCCAACCAACGATCGTCTGAGCGCGCTGGTAGAAATCTACCGCATGATGCGCCCTGGTGAGCCGCCGACTCGTGAAGCTGCGGAAAGCCTGTTCGAGAACCTGTTCTTCTCCGAAGACCGCTATGACCTGTCTGCGGTTGGTCGTATGAAGTTCAACCGTTCTCTGCTGCGCGACGAAATCGAAGGTTCCGGTATCCTGAGCAAAGACGACATCATTGAAGTGATGAAGAAGCTCATCGATATCCGTAACGGTAAAGGCGAAGTCGATGATATCGACCACCTTGGCAACCGTCGTATCCGTTCCGTAGGCGAAATGGCGGAAAACCAATTCCGCGTTGGCCTGGTGCGTGTTGAGCGTGCGGTGAAAGAGCGTCTGTCTCTGGGCGATCTGGATACCCTGATGCCTCAGGATATGATCAACGCCAAGCCGATTTCTGCAGCAGTGAAAGAGTTCTTTGGTTCCAGCCAGCTGTCTCAGTTTATGGACCAGAACAACCCGCTGTCTGAGATTACGCACAAACGTCGTATCTCCGCACTCGGCCCAGGCGGTTTGACCCGTGAACGCGCAGGCTTCGAAGTTCGAGACGTACACCCGACTCACTACGGTCGCGTATGTCCAATCGAAACGCCTGAAGGTCCGAACATCGGTCTGATCAACTCACTGTCCGTGTATGCACAGACTAACGAATACGGCTTCCTTGAGACTCCGTACCGTAAAGTGACCGACGGTGTTGTAACCGATGAAATTCACTACCTGTCTGCTATCGAAGAAGGTAACTACGTTATCGCTCAGGCGAACTCCAACCTGGATGACGAAGGCCACTTTGTAGAAGATCTGGTTACCTGCCGTAGCAAAGGCGAATCCAGCTTGTTCAGCCGCGACCAGGTTGACTACATGGACGTATCCACCCAGCAGGTGGTATCCGTCGGTGCGTCCCTGATCCCGTTCCTGGAACACGATGACGCCAACCGTGCATTGATGGGTGCGAACATGCAACGTCAGGCGGTTCCGACTCTGCGTGCTGATAAGCCGCTGGTTGGTACCGGTATGGAACGTGCTGTTACCGTTGACTCCGGTGTTACTGCAGTTGCTAAACGTGGCGGTACTGTTCAGTACGTGGATGCTTCCCGTATCGTTATCAAAGTTAACGAAGACGAGATGTACCCGGGCGAAGCAGGTATCGACATTTATAACCTGACTAAATACACCCGTTCTAACCAGAACACCTGTATCAACCAGATGCCTTGCGTATCTCTGGGCGAGCCGGTTGAACGTGGTGATGTGCTGGCAGACGGTCCGTCCACCGACCTTGGTGAACTGGCGCTGGGTCAGAACATGCGCGTGGCATTCATGCCATGGAATGGTTACAACTTCGAAGACTCCATCCTCGTATCCGAGCGTGTTGTCCAGGAAGACCGTTTCACCACCATCCACATTCAGGAACTGGCATGTGTGTCCCGTGACACCAAGCTGGGGCCGGAAGAGATCACCGCTGACATCCCGAACGTGGGTGAAGCTGCGCTCTCTAAACTGGATGAATCCGGTATCGTTTATATCGGTGCGGAAGTGACCGGTGGCGATATTCTGGTTGGTAAGGTAACGCCGAAAGGTGAAACCCAGCTGACGCCGGAAGAGAAACTGCTGCGTGCGATCTTCGGTGAGAAAGCGTCTGACGTTAAAGACTCTTCTCTGCGCGTGCCAAACGGTGTTTCCGGTACGATTATCGACGTTCAGGTCTTTACTCGCGATGGCGTAGAAAAAGACAAACGTGCGCTGGAAATCGAAGAGATGCAGCTGAAGCAGGCTAAGAAAGACCTGTCTGAAGAACTGCAGATCCTCGAAGCTGGTCTGTTCAGCCGTATCTACGCTGTGCTGGTTTCCGGTGGTGTTGAAGCTGAGAAACTCGACAAACTGCCGCGTGACCGCTGGTTAGAACTCGGTCTGACCGACGAAGAGAAACAGAATCAGCTGGAACAACTGGCTGAGCAGTACGACGAACTGAAACACGAATTCGAGAAAAAACTCGAAGCGAAACGCCGTAAAATCACTCAGGGCGACGATCTGGCACCGGGCGTGCTGAAGATTGTTAAGGTTTATCTGGCGGTTAAACGTCGGATCCAGCCTGGTGATAAGATGGCAGGTCGTCACGGTAACAAGGGTGTAATCTCTAAGATCAACCCGATCGAAGATATGCCACACGATGCTAACGGTACGCCGGTAGATATCGTACTGAACCCGCTGGGCGTACCATCGCGTATGAACATCGGTCAGATCCTTGAAACCCACCTGGGTATGGCTGCGAAAGGTATCGGCGATAAGATCAACGCCATGCTGAAACAGCAACAGGAAGTCGCCAAACTGCGCGAGTTCATCCAGCGTGCTTACGATTTGGGCTCAGATGTTCGTCAGAAAGTTGACCTGAATACCTTCAGCGATGAAGAAGTTCTGCGTCTGGCTGAAAACCTGAAAAAAGGTATGCCGATCGCAACGCCGGTCTTCGACGGTGCGAAAGAGTCTGAAATCAAGGAACTGTTACAGCTGGGTGGCCTGCCGACTTCCGGTCAGATTACCCTGTTCGACGGTCGTACCGGTGAGCAGTTCGAGCGCCAGGTTACCGTTGGCTACATGTACATGCTGAAACTGAACCACCTGGTTGATGACAAGATGCACGCGCGTTCTACCGGTTCTTACAGCCTGGTTACTCAGCAGCCGCTGGGTGGTAAGGCTCAGTTCGGTGGTCAGCGCTTCGGGGAGATGGAAGTGTGGGCGCTGGAAGCATATGGCGCGGCATACACCCTGCAGGAAATGCTCACCGTTAAGTCTGATGACGTGAACGGTCGTACTAAGATGTATAAAAACATCGTGGACGGCAACCATCAGATGGAACCAGGCATGCCGGAATCCTTCAACGTACTGTTGAAAGAGATTCGTTCGCTGGGTATCAACATCGAGCTGGAAGACGAGTAACTCTCGATCAAACAGGTCACTGGTGCTGGCGTAACAGCCAGCGCCAGATTGTGCTAACTCCGACGGGAGCAAATCCGTGAAAGATTTATTAAAGTTTCTGAAAGCGCAGACTAAAACCGAAGAGTTTGATGCGATCAAAATTGCTCTGGCCTCGCCAGACATGATCCGTTCATGGTCTTTCGGTGAAGTTAAGAAGCCGGAAACCATCAACTACCGTACGTTCAAACCTGAGCGTGACGGCCTTTTCTGCGCCCGTATCTTTGGGCCGGTAAAAGACTACGAGTGCCTGTGCGGTAAGTACAAGCGCCTGAAACATCGTGGTGTGATCTGTGAGAAGTGCGGCGTTGAAGTGACCCAGACCAAAGTACGCCGTGAGCGTATGGGCCACATCGAGCTGGCGTCTCCGACCGCGCATATCTGGTTCCTGAAATCGCTGCCGTCCCGTATCGGTCTGCTGCTTGATATGCCGCTGCGCGATATCGAACGCGTACTGTACTTCGAATCTTATGTCGTTATCGAAGGCGGTATGACCAACCTGGAACGTCAACAGATCCTGACTGAAGAGCAGTATCTGGACGCGCTGGAAGAGTTCGGTGACGAATTCGACGCGAAGATGGGTGCGGAAGCTATCCAGGCCCTGCTGAAGAGCATGGATCTGGAGCAAGAGTGTGAAACTCTGCGCGAAGAGCTGAACGAAACGAACTCCGAAACCAAGCGTAAGAAGCTGACCAAGCGTATCAAACTGCTGGAAGCCTTCGTACAGTCTGGCAACAAGCCAGAGTGGATGATCCTGACCGTTCTGCCGGTTCTGCCGCCAGATCTGCGTCCGCTGGTTCCGCTTGATGGCGGTCGTTTCGCAACGTCAGATCTGAACGATCTGTATCGTCGTGTGATCAACCGTAACAACCGTCTGAAGCGTCTGTTGGATCTGGCTGCGCCGGACATCATCGTACGCAACGAAAAACGTATGCTGCAGGAAGCGGTTGACGCCCTGCTGGATAACGGTCGTCGCGGTCGTGCGATCACCGGTTCTAACAAGCGTCCTCTGAAATCTTTGGCCGATATGATCAAAGGTAAACAGGGTCGTTTCCGTCAGAACCTGCTCGGTAAGCGTGTTGACTACTCCGGTCGTTCTGTAATCACCGTAGGTCCATACCTGCGTCTGCATCAGTGCGGTCTGCCGAAGAAAATGGCACTGGAACTGTTCAAACCGTTCATCTACGGCAAGCTGGAACTGCGTGGCCTCGCCACCACCATCAAAGCCGCTAAGAAAATGGTTGAGCGTGAAGAAGCTGTCGTTTGGGATATCCTGGACGAAGTTATCCGCGAACACCCGGTACTGTTGAACCGTGCACCAACCCTGCACCGTCTGGGTATCCAGGCATTTGAGCCGGTACTGATCGAAGGTAAAGCTATCCAGCTGCACCCGCTGGTTTGTGCGGCATATAACGCCGACTTCGATGGTGACCAGATGGCTGTTCACGTACCGCTGACGCTGGAAGCCCAGCTTGAAGCGCGTGCGCTGATGATGTCTACCAACAACATCCTGTCCCCGGCGAACGGCGAACCTATCATCGTTCCGTCTCAGGACGTTGTATTGGGTCTGTACTACATGACCCGTGACTGTGTTAACGCCAAAGGCGAAGGCATGGTGCTGACTGGCCCGAAAGAAGCTGAGCGTATCTATCGCGCTGGCCTGGCCTCTCTGCATGCGCGCGTTAAAGTGCGTATCACTGAATATGAAAAAGATGAAAACGGCGAATTCGTTGCGCACACCAGCCTGAAAGACACGACCATTGGTCGCGCCATTCTGTGGATGATCGTACCGAAAGGTCTGCCTTTCTCCATCGTCAACCAGGCGCTGGGTAAGAAAGCCATCTCCAAAATGCTGAACACCTGTTACCGCATTCTGGGCCTGAAGCCGACCGTTATCTTCGCTGACCAGACAATGTACACCGGCTTTGCTTATGCAGCGCGTTCAGGTGCATCTGTTGGTATTGATGACATGGTCATCCCGGAGAAGAAACACGAGATCATCTCTGAAGCGGAAGCTGAAGTTGCTGAGATCCAGGAGCAGTTCCAGTCTGGTCTGGTAACCGCAGGCGAACGCTATAACAAAGTTATCGATATCTGGGCTGCGGCGAACGATCGTGTATCCAAAGCGATGATGGATAACCTGCAGACTGAAACCGTTATTAACCGTGACGGCGTAGAAGAGCAGCAGGTTTCCTTCAACAGCATTTACATGATGGCCGACTCCGGTGCGCGTGGTTCAGCAGCACAGATTCGTCAGCTGGCTGGTATGCGTGGTCTGATGGCGAAGCCAGATGGCTCCATCATCGAAACGCCAATCACCGCGAACTTCCGTGAAGGTCTGAACGTACTCCAGTACTTCATCTCTACTCACGGTGCGCGTAAAGGTCTGGCGGATACCGCACTGAAAACAGCGAACTCCGGTTATCTGACGCGTCGTCTGGTTGACGTTGCGCAGGACCTGGTTGTTACTGAGGACGATTGCGGCACGCTGGAAGGCATCACCATGACCCCGGTTATCGAGGGTGGTGACGTTAAAGAGCCGCTGCGCGATCGCGTTCTGGGTCGTGTGACTGCTGAAGACGTTCTGAAGCCGGGTACCGCGGATATTCTGGTTCCACGTAACACGCTGCTGCACGAACAGTGGTGTGACCTGCTGGAAGAGAACTCCGTTGACTCCGTGAAAGTCCGTTCCGTTGTATCCTGTGACACCGACTTTGGTGTATGTGCGCACTGCTATGGTCGTGACCTGGCGCGTGGCCACATCATCAACAAAGGTGAAGCAATCGGCGTTATCGCGGCACAGTCCATCGGTGAACCGGGTACACAGCTGACGATGCGTACGTTCCACATCGGTGGTGCGGCATCTCGTGCGGCTGCTGAATCCAGCATCCAGGTGAAAAACAAAGGTAGCATCCGTCTGAGCAATGCGAAGTCGGTTGTTAACTCCAGCGGTAAACTGGTTATCACCTCACGTAACACCGAACTGAAACTGATCGACGAATTCGGTCGTACCAAAGAAAGCTATAAAGTGCCTTACGGCTCCGTTATGGCGAAAGGTGATGGCGAACAGGTTGCTGGCGGCGAAACCGTAGCGAACTGGGATCCGCACACCATGCCGGTTATCACCGAAGTGAGTGGTTTCGTCCGCTTCACTGACATGATCGACGGCCAGACCATTACTCGTCAGACCGACGAGCTGACCGGTCTGTCTTCTCTGGTCGTTCTGGATTCTGCAGAGCGTACGTCGGGTGGTAAAGACCTGCGTCCGGCACTGAAAATTGTTGATGCTCAGGGCAACGACGTTCTGATCCCAGGCACCGATATGCCTGCTCAGTACTTCCTGCCAGGTAAAGCGATTGTTCAGCTGGAAGATGGCGTACAGATCAGCTCTGGTGACACCCTGGCCCGTGTTCCGCAGGAATCCGGCGGTACCAAGGACATCACCGGTGGTCTGCCGCGCGTTGCGGACCTGTTCGAAGCACGTCGTCCGAAAGAGCCGGCAATCCTGGCTGAAATCAGCGGTATCATTTCCTTCGGTAAAGAAACCAAAGGGAAACGTCGCCTGGTTATCACCCCGGTAGACGGTAGCGAACCTTACGAAGAGATGATTCCGAAATGGCGTCAGCTCAACGTGTTCGAAGGTGAACGTGTAGAACGTGGTGACGTGGTTTCCGACGGTCCGGAAGCGCCGCACGACATCCTGCGTCTGCGTGGTGTGCATGCTGTAACTCGTTACATCGTTAACGAAGTTCAGGACGTATACCGTCTGCAGGGTGTTAAGATTAACGATAAACACATCGAAGTTATCGTTCGTCAGATGCTGCGTAAAGCCACCATCGAAAGCGCTGGTAGCTCCGACTTCCTGGAAGGCGAGCAGGTTGAATACTCCCGCGTCAAGATCGCTAACCGCGAGCTGGAAGCGAACGGCAAAGTGGGCGCAACCTTCTCCCGCGATCTGCTGGGTATCACCAAAGCGTCTCTGGCAACTGAGTCGTTCATCTCCGCGGCATCGTTCCAGGAGACCACTCGCGTGCTGACCGAAGCAGCCGTTGCGGGCAAACGCGACGAACTGCGCGGTCTGAAAGAGAACGTCATCGTGGGTCGTCTGATCCCGGCCGGTACCGGTTACGCGTACCACCAGGATCGTATGCGCCGTCGCGCAGCGGGCGAACTGCCAGCTGCTCCGCAGGTGACTGCTGAAGATGCGTCTGCCAGCCTGGCAGAACTGCTGAACGCAGGCCTGGGCGGTTCTGACAACGATTAATCGTTGCTGACCATAATAAAAAACCCGCTTCGGCGGGTTTTTTTATGTCTATGTTAGGCCTGATGGCGCTGCTCTTATACGGTCTGTGAGGTTACGAAGCCGCCATCCGGCAGTGTTATTAATTTACCGGCGGCAACCGCCGATAAAGCTCAATCATGTCGCCCGCCAAATCCTGAATCACCATCGCGTTCATCAGGTGATCCTGCGAATGGACTGTGATGAGATTAACCGGTAGCTTGCCGGTACCTTCGTCAATGCCGATTAGCTGGGTCTGGATTTTATGTGCCTGTTTGACGTACTCGCGTGATTCCACCATTGCTTGTTCCGCACCAGTAAAGTCACCTTTACGCGCCAGTTGTAGCGCTGTCAGGGCCTGACTGCGGGCGGCTCCGGCGTTGACCAATAATTCCATGATGATCGTTTCTAACTCTTCCATGTCATCACTCCAGTAGTTTCAGCGCTTTTTCCAGTACGGCATCACCTTTCATCATGCCGTAATCCATCATATCGATAACGGCGACTTTTTTGCCTAGCGGGTCGGCGAGCGCCTGCAGCTTGGCCTGCTCATATTTAACCTGTGGACCAAGCAACACGATATCTGCAGTGGCGATATTCTCTTCAAACTCAGCCACCGGGACAGCTTTGATCGTGACGTCGACACCTTTTTTCTGAGCGGCATCTTTCATCCTTTGTACCAGCATGCTGGTGGACATTCCGGCGGCACAGCATAAAACGATGTTTTTCATAAGCAGTCTCGCTCAACATGTGTGGGTTGATAATTATCGTGAGCCAGCTGTAGCAACAACTGCTTTGCAACGATTGTGTGCAAGGCATCACAAAGAAAACCACTTTTTCTGAAACCGGTTACAAAAAGAAGCAAAACTCAACGATCTGAACCGAGGCTGGCGGCTCTTTGGTACGCTTATCACATGCGGGAATATATAATTACTGGCAATAAAAACATGTTATAAAAAACAGTATTGACAGCGTTTTTTAAACCCGTATGTTAATGCTTAACAGCAGGGAAATAGTCGTTTGCTGTTAACGTAGTAAGTGTTAGTAAAGCTTTATTGGGGGTTGCGATAAAGGCCACGAAGTATTTTTTGTTTGGGGTAGTCGATGCTGAAAACGCTATTTTTTCACTTCGACAATGCTTTCAGGCCACGTAGTTGATTTATCTAATCGCAAAAAGTTAGTAAAGCGCGACGATGTAACGCCATGATTTAATAGTAAGTGTTTGTGATTTCTGTTTTTATGGTTATCGCAAGGGAAATAAGGCAACGCATCAAAGAGTATATGTCGCGAGGGGAAGTGTACTTGTTTAGGTCACCAGCCTTGAGTTTTATTATCAAGCCGGTGGAATGTGTTTAACGGTAAATAGAGGAAAGTTTTAGTTAGTATCAAAATCCAATATTATCTGTAGTAAACCTGTACATTTTAAAGTAGTACCATCAGCAGTACTAAATCGTTAAGTTTATTAATGTTAAATCTGAAGTTTGTAGTAACTTAAAGCCCTGACTGCACTAGTCGGGGCTTTTGTTTAATGCGATCGCTCCGGGCTTACGGCATCTGCGTAGCGCGCCCCAGATAGCTGTCCCAGTCTTTCCACACGGGCTGTAATCCCCGCGCCATGAGTGCTTCAGCAACGGCTTCAGGGCGACGGTCGTCGTGCGGGGAAAACTGCTCCAGCTCTGGATGGTTATCGGCATAACCGCCAGGCTGGGTTTTTGAGAAGGCGCTGACATTGTTGATCGCCAGTGGGATCACATGGTCACGAAACCAGGGTGATTCGCGGGTGGAGAGCGACAGCTCAATTTCTGGCGTCAGTAAACGAAACGCGCAAATGGTCTGGAGCAACTGTCGCTCGTCCATGATCGATGCGGGTTCAACGCCCCCGGTGCATGGGCGCAGACGAGGAAAGGAGATGGAGTAGCGGCTCTGCCAGTAATGCTGCTGCATCCACAGCAGATGTTCGGCGACCATATAACAATCCACCCGCCAGCTGTCAGACAAACCAATCAACGCGCCAAGACCGATTTTATCGATTCCAGCGCGGCCCAGCCTGTCCGGTGTTTCCAGCCGCCAGAAGAAATCCTGCTTTTTCCCCTTTAAATGATGATGGGCATAAGTCGCTTCATGATAGCTCTCCTGATACACCATCACCCCGTCCAGCCCCAGCCTCTTCAGCTCGGCATATTCCTCGGTTGCCAGCGGCTGCACTTCCATCTGTAACGAGGCGAACTGACGGCGAATGTCAGGTAAATGGCGGCGAAAGTAGTCCATGCCCACTTTACTCTGGTGTTCACCGGTGACCAGCAGCAGGTGTTCAAAACCTAACTCGCGGATGGCGGCGCACTCGCGGGCGATTTCTGCCTCGTCCAGCGTCTTACGTTTGATGCGGTTGCTCATAGAAAAACCGCAGTAGGTACAGTCATTGGCGCAGAGGTTTGAGAGATAAAGCGGCACGTAAAAACTGACGGTGTTGCCGAAGCGCTGGCGAGTCAGCCTTTGCGCCCGCTGCGCCAGCGGTTCAAGGTAATCGGCGGCGGCAGGGGAGAGCAGTGCCATCAGGTCGTCACGACTTAGCTGTGGAGCGTTAAGCGCACGTTCCACGTCAGCGGCGGTTTTACCGTTGATGCGCAGGCGAATGTCGTCCCACTCCAGTTGCCGCCAGCGGTCGGTGAAGGTTTTCATGCTAACGCCTCCAGAAAGCCGGTGAGCGGGCTGGTGGCGCTGGCCTGCGAACTTTTGCTTCCTGGCACAGCCTGCCGCGCCAGTAATCCGGCTTCCACCGCCAGACGAAAGGCGGTTGCCATCATCACCGGATCGTCCGCCACGGCAATCGCCGTGTTGACCAGCACCGCATCAGCGCCCATTTCCAGCGCCTGCGCCGCGTGGCTGGGCACGCCGATCCCGGCGTCGACCACCACCGGCACGGTGGCCTGCTGGATAATGATCTCCAGCATGGCTTTGGTTTCCAGCCCCTGATTAGAGCCGATAGGCGCGCCGAGCGGCATCACCGCCGCGCAGCCGACCTCTTCCAGCCGCTTGCACAAAACCGGATCCGCGCCGCAGTAGGGCAGCACGACAAACCCCTGCTTCACCAGCGCCTCGGCGGCTTTTAGCGTTTCGATTGGATCCGGCAGCAGCCAACGGGCGTCCGGGTGGATTTCTAATTTCAGCCAGTGGGTGCCCAGCGCTTCACGCGCCAGTTGGGCGGCGAAGATCGCCTCTTCGGCGGTTTTCGCCCCGGAGGTATTGGGTAGCAGCGTGACGCCCGCTTCAATTAGCGGCGCCAGAATCGCATCGTTGTGCTGGCGCAGGTCCACGCGCTTCATCGCCAGCGTCACCAACTGGCTGCCGGAAGCGCGAATCGCCTCGACCATCAGCTGCGAAGAGGCAAACTTCCCGGTACCGGTGAACAGATGTGAATCAAACGTTTTGTCGGCAATACGTAACATCTCAACCCCCTGCAATAACCTGAAAAAGCAGGATCTGGTCGCCTTCCTGCACGATTTGCTGTTCCCACTGCTCGCGCGGCAGGATCTGCTGATTGAGCGCCAACGCCGCGCCCGGTTTGAGCTGGTTGAGCTGGATAAGCAGCCCGCTGACGGTTTGCCCTGCGGCGCACTGCATCGGCTCATCATTGAATTGAATTTGCATGCTGCCCTCCGCATACCGGACAGCCGCTGGCGCGACGCAGCGCGAGGCTGCGCCACTGGCTGGTTTTGCCGTCAAACAGACGTAGCTCCCCGCCCGGCGTCTCAATACCGCTAAGTAATTTAATCGCCTCCAGCGCCTGCAAGGTACCCATCACGCCAACCACCGGGCCGAGCACGCCAGCGGTGCGGCAGTTGCGTTCCGGCTCTACATCATCCGGCCACAGGCAGCGGTAACACCCTTGTTCCCACGGCGGCGTGAGCACCATCAACTGACCGCCAAAGCCGACAGCGCTGGCGGTGATGAGTGGGATATTGAGCGCTACGCACGCGGCGTTGATTTCCTGGCGCGTGGCCATGTTATCGGTACAGTCGAGCACTACATCGGCCCGCGCGACCGTATGCCGGAGCGCATCGCCTTTAAGTCGCTGCTGGAGTGATACCAGTTCGATATCCGGGTTGAGCCGTGTCAGGCGCTGCCGGGCAACCTGAGATTTTGAACCTGCGATATCATCGGTGGTAAATAGAATCTGGCGCTGCAAATTGCTCAGATGAATGTCGTCATCGTCTACCAGCGTCAGTTTGCCGATGCCTGCTCCCGCCAGATACAGCGCGGCAGGTGAACCTAACCCGCCTAAACCCACGATCAGCACATGACTCGCGAGTAGCTTTTGCTGGCCTTCAATGGCGATATCGCCGAGCAGGATTTGCCGGCTGTAGCGCATAAAATCGCGGTCATTCATCGCCAACTCCCGCAATATCCAGTAACTGCGCGGTAGCGGCGCGCCAGTCGGCTGCCTGAGTAATAGCGCTAACCACGGCAATACTGCCGACGCCAGTCGCCAGCACCGACGGGGCGCGTTCAAGGCTGATGCCGCCAATTGCCACGGTCGGATAATTTGCCAAGCGCGCAATATGGCTTGCCAGCTGCGCCAGCCCCTGCGGGGCGGAAGGCATCTGCTTGGTTTGCGTCGGGAAGACGTGGCCGAGCGCGATATAAGAAGGCTTAGCGGCGAGTGCGACGTTAATCTCCATATCATCGTGAGTGGATACACCCAGGCGTAAGCCCGCCGCCTGAATGGCCTGCAGGTCGGTGGTTTCGAGGTCTTCCTGGCCCAGATGCACGCCGTAGGCGTTGTGCTTAATCGCCAGCCGCCAGTAATCGTTAATAAACAGGCGGGCATCATAACGACGCCCCAGTGCGATGGCGGCGATAACGTCGGCTTCCACCTCTTCATCGCGTTTATCTTTGATACGCAACTGAATGGTGCGCACGCCCGCCTCCAGCAGACGTTCAATCCATTCAACGCTGTCTACCACCGGGTAAAGCCCGAGGCGGAACGGGACGGTTGGGAAATCAGGCTGATACATCAGGCTTCCTCCCGTTTGAGATAAATTTCGCCGCCTTTGGCGCGGAAGTTTTCCGACATATCCGCCATCCCCACTTCAATGGTTTGCGCGGCGGCGTAATCACGCACTTCCTGGCTGATTTTCATCGAGCAGAATTTCGGCCCGCACATGGAACAGAAGTGGGCGACCTTGCCGGATTCTTGTGGCAGGGTTTCATCGTGATAAGCGCGGGCGGTGAACGGGTCGAGCGCGAGGTTAAACTGATCTTCCCAGCGGAATTCAAAGCGCGCTTTCGACATGGCGTTATCGCGGATCTGCGCGCCCGGATGTCCTTTGGCTAAATCCGCGGCGTGGGCGGCGATTTTGTAGGTGATCAGCCCCTGCTTCACATCTTCTTTGTTCGGCAGGCCGAGGTGCTCTTTCGGCGTCACGTAACACAGCATCGCACAGCCGAACCAGCCGATCATTGCGGCGCCAATGCCGGAGGTGAAGTGGTCATAGCCCGGCGCGATATCGGTGGTCAACGGCCCTAAGGTGTAAAACGGCGCTTCGTGGCAGCTCTCCAGCTCTTCGGTCATGTTGCGCTGAATCATATGCATCGGCACGTGGCCGGGGCCTTCAATCATCACCTGCACGTCGTATTCCCAGGCGATTTTGGTCAGTTCACCCAGCGTATGCAGCTCGGAGAACTGCGCTTCGTCGTTGGCGTCCTGGATGGAGCCGGGACGCAGGCCGTCGCCCAGCGACAGGGAAACGTCGTAGGCGGCGCAGATTTCGCAAATCTCGCGGAAATGTTCGAACAGGAAGTTCTCTTTGTGGTGGGAGAGACACCATTTCGCCATAATTGAACCGCCGCGCGAGACAATACCGGTCAGGCGTTTGGCGGTCATTGGCACGTAGCGCAGCAATACGCCCGCATGGATGGTGAAGTAGTCGACGCCTTGTTCGGCCTGCTCCAGCAGCGTGTCGCGGAACGCTTCCCAGGTGAGATCTTCGGCGATCCCGTTGACCTTCTCCAGCGCCTGATAGATCGGCACGGTGCCGATCGGTACCGGGCTGTTACGCAGGATCCACTCGCGGGTTTCATGAATATAGCGGCCGGTGGAGAGGTCCATTACCGTGTCCGCGCCCCAGCGGGTCGACCAGACCAGTTTTTCCACCTCTTCTTCGATGGAGGAGGTGACCGCCGAGTTACCGATGTTGGCATTCACTTTGACCAGGAAGTTGCGGCCAATGATCATCGGCTCCGATTCCGGGTGGTTGATGTTGGCGGGGATAATCGCGCGGCCCGCAGCCACTTCATCACGCACGAATTCCGGGGTAATGTTTTCCGGCAGGCGTGCGCCGAAGCTCATCCCCGGATGCTGGTGGCGCAGCACTTCACTGCGAATGCGCTCGCGGCCCATATTTTCACGGATGGCGATAAACTCCATTTCGGGAGTGACGATCCCCTGGCGGGCGTAATGCAACTGGGTGACGCGCTTGCCTGCTTTGGCGCGTTTCGGCGTCAGCAGGCCGGTAAAACGCAGATCGTCCAGACCATCGTCGGCCAGACGTTCTTTGGTGTAAGCCGAGCTACGGTCGTCTAATTCTTCGCTATCATTGCGTGCGTCAATCCACGGCTGGCGCAGTTTCGCCAGACCCTGCTGGACGTTAATCGCCACCTCAGGATCGCCATACGGGCCGGAGGTGTCGTACACCGGTACGGCTTCGTTCGCCTCAAACTGCGGGTTATCTTTACTGCCGCCAATCAGCGTTGGGCTGAGCTGAATTTCGCGCATCGGGATGCGGATATCCGGCTGCGAACCGGTGATATAGATGCGTCTGGACTCAGGAAAGGCGGTACCTTCCAGGGTATTGATAAAGTGTTGGGCCTGGGCGCGCTGTTCGCGGCGTGATGGTTTAGTAGTGGCAGACATAGCTCATTCCAAAAAAGTAAGGACGTGGCTTGTCAGACGACGGATGAAGCAAGAGAGACGATCGCCCAAGGCGATACGGCTGTAGATTGACTCTTGTTCCCTTCGCAGGTTTTAACCTGATCAGGTTCCGCGGATCCCGAATTAACGGTCTCAGCCTTTTCCACGTCATCCTTCGCGCTGCCTCTTTGTTGGCTTCGTCCGCTCACTCCGGTCACTTACTTAGGTAAGCTCCTGGAGATTCACTGACTTGCCGCCTTGACGCATCACGAATGCTTTTGTGGAAAATAAGCACTCCGACAAGAAGTAACCTCTATCTTAGAGGTAATGAATGTAAACTACGCGTTAATGCGGAAAATCTCAAGCCGGGCGTTTGAATTCGCTAAGCGTTTTAAAGGCCAGCATGATGAGCTGATCTTCCAGCCGGAAACGAGCCTCCAGCGCTTCGCCAATATCGGAAAGCGCCTGCTGGAGCTGGTGAACGTTATCCTCATCGATGGCGTTTTCCAGCGTTGAGTCATAGTAATCCATTATCAGTTGGGTATTGGCATCCAGCTGCGGCCAGATTTTGCTGGCGTTTAAAAGCGGACTCTCACCTTCCATTTTATGGATAATGCGTTCATAAATACTGAAGTGACCGGCAGACAGATAGTCGACCAGACGCTGGCAAAAATTATCGAGCGCTTTCTCATTGAGGCGCATAAACGACTCTTTGCCCGGTTTCAGGCCAACCAGATCGTAGTAAGCCACGAGCAGGTGCTTACGAATATTCAGCCAACGGTCGACCAGTTTATGATGCCCATGGACACGCTCTTTCAGGTGTTCTAACTGGTTTAACATACGTTGACCCTCGTATCGATAAGTTTAAAATCTGCTCATGTCAATCTTGTAAAAATAATGTTAATAACATGCCTGTGAAGCAAAGGTAGCGCAAGAGATATGGATCGAATAATTGAAAAATGGGATCGCGGCTGGTGGATTGTGAGCCACGAACAAAAATTATGGTTGCCTGCTGGGGAATTACCCTATGGCGAGGCGATAAATTTCGATCTTGCGGGCCAGCGCGCACTTCAGATAGGTGAGTGGGAAGGCGATCCGGTCTGGCTGGTGCAGCAGCCGCGTCGCCACGACATGGGTTCGGTGCGCCAGGTTATCGACCAGGATGTAGGCCTGTTTCAGTTGGCGGGGCGCGGCGTACAGCTGGCCGAGTTCTACCGCTCGCATAAATTCTGCGGCTACTGCGGGCACACGATGCACCCGAGCAAAACCGAATGGGCGATGCTGTGTAGCCATTGCCGCGAACGCTATTATCCGCAAATCGCTCCCTGCATTATCGTCGCCATTCGCCGCGATGATTCGATCCTCCTTGCCCAGCATGTTCGCCATCGTAACGGTGTGCATACCGTGCTGGCCGGTTTTGTCGAAGTAGGCGAAACCCTGGAGCAGGCCGTGGCGCGCGAAGTCATGGAGGAAAGCGGGATCAAGGTGAAAAATCTGCGCTACGTGACCTCGCAGCCGTGGCCGTTCCCGCAATCGCTGATGACGGCGTTTATGGCAGAGTACGACAGCGGCGACATCGTCATCGACCCGAAAGAGCTACTCAATGCCAACTGGTATCGCTACGACGATTTACCACTCTTACCCCCGCCTGGCACCGTCGCGCGTCGTTTGATCGAAGATACGGTGGCAATGTGTCGGGCCGAGTACGAGTAAAGAACGAGTGGTGATACACTGTGGGACTGACGCAAT
Organism: Citrobacter sp. wls717; assembly: GCF_005280955.1. NCBI lineage: Bacteria > Pseudomonadati > Pseudomonadota > Gammaproteobacteria > Enterobacterales > Enterobacteriaceae > Citrobacter > Citrobacter sp. wls717. Next base: position 6,036 of record NZ_SZWW01000008.1, on the reverse strand, counting down.
AAGGAACTGCAAAAAATGACCGAACTGAAGAACGATCGTTATCTGCGTGCGCTGCTGCGCCAGCCCGTTGATGTCACCCCGGTATGGATGATGCGCCAGGCGGGCCGCTATCTACCGGAATATAAAGCCACGCGCGCCGAGGCGGGCGATTTTATGGCGCTGTGCAAAAACGCCGAGCTGGCCTGCGAAGTGACGCTGCAGCCGCTGCGTCGCTACAAGCTCGATGCGGCGATCCTCTTCTCGGATATTTTGACTATTCCGGATGCAATGGGGCTTGGGCTGTACTTTGAGGCCGGGGAAGGCCCGCGCTTCACCTCACCGATTACCAGCAAGGCCGACGTTGAAAAACTGCCGATTCCGGACCCGGAAGGCGAGCTGGGCTACGTGATGAACGCGGTGCGCACCATCCGCCGTGAGCTGAAGGGCGAGGTGCCGCTGATAGGTTTCTCCGGCAGCCCGTGGACGCTGGCGACCTACATGGTGGAAGGCGGCAGCAGTAAAGCCTTCACCGTGATTAAAAAGATGATGTATGCCGACCCTAAAGCGCTGCATCTGCTGCTCGATAAGCTGGCGCAGAGCGTCACGCTGTACCTGAACGCGCAGATTAAAGCGGGCGCGCAATCGGTAATGATTTTTGACACCTGGGGTGGCGTGCTGACCGGGCGCGACTATCAGCAGTTCTCGTTGTACTACATGCATAAAATCGTTGATGGTCTGCTGCGTGAAAACGAAGGCCGTCGCGTACCGGTGACGCTGTTTACCAAAGGCGGCGGTCAGTGGCTGGAAGCGATGGCGGAAACCGGCTGTGATGCGTTAGGTCTCGACTGGACGACAGATATCGCCGATGCGCGTCGTCGCGTTGGCCATAAAGTGGCGCTGCAGGGCAATATGGATCCATCCATGCTGTATGCGCCGCCGGCACGGATCGAAGACGAGGTAGCGACTATACTTGCAGGTTTCGGCCAGGGTGAAGGCCACGTCTTCAACCTCGGTCACGGCATCCATCAGGATGTACCGCCGGAACATGCAGGGGTGTTTGTGGAGGCGGTGCATCGGCTGTCCGAACAATACCACCGCTAAGGAGTCATTATGGATCTCGCGTCGCTACGCGCTCAGCAGCTTGAACTGGCCTCTTCAGTGATCCGCGAGGATCGCCTCGACAAGGATCCGCCGGATCTGATCGGGGGAGCGGATGTCGGGTTTGAGCAGGGTGGCGAAGTGACGCGGGCCGCGATGGTTCTGCTGAAGTATCCCTCTCTGGAACTGGTTGAATACACGGTGGCGCGGGTCGCCACCACCATGCCGTATATTCCCGGCTTTCTCTCCTTTCGTGAAACCCCCGCGCTGATGGCCGCCTGGCAACAGCTGTCGCAAAAACCGGATCTGCTGTTCGTCGACGGGCATGGTATTTCCCACCCACGTCGCCTGGGGGTCGCCAGCCATTTTGGTCTGCTGGTAGATGTCCCGACCATTGGCGTGGCGAAAAAACGTCTGTGCGGCAAGTTTGAGCCGCTCTCTGCAGAACCCGGTGCGCTCGCGCCGCTGCTGGATAAAGGCGAACAGCTGGCATGGGTCTGGCGCAGCAAAGCGCGCTGTAATCCGTTGTTTATCTCTACGGGTCACCGCGTGGGCATGGACAACGCGCTGGCGTGGGTGCAGCGCTGTATGAACGGTTATCGTTTGCCGGAACCGACCCGCTGGGCGGATGCGGTGGCATCAGAACGTCCGTCTTTTACGCGGCTTGCAGCAAAAACGCCCCATATCGGGTAAACTGCGGCTAATTTCCGTATTTGAGAACTCATCATGTTACAAAACCCGATTCACCTGCGTCTGGAGAAGCTGGAAAGCTGGCAGCACGTCACGTTTATGGCCTGCCTCTGTGAGCGCATGTACCCAAACTACGCCATGTTCTGCAAGCAAACTGAATTTGGCGATGGGCAGATTTATCGCCGAATTTTAGATTTAATTTGGGAAACGCTGACGGTAAAAGACGCGAAAATCAATTTCGACAGCCAGTTGGAAAAGTTTGAAGAGGCCATTCCTTCTGCGGATGATTACGATCTGTACGGCGTTTACCCGGCGATTGATGCCTGCGTGGCATTAAGCGAACTGATGCATTCTCGTCTTAGCGGTGAAACGCTGGAGCATGCGATTGAGGTCAGCAAGGCATCGATTACGACGGTTGCGATGCTGGAAATGACCCAGGCTGGTCGCGAAATGACCGATGAAGAGCTGAAAGAGAACCCTGCCGTTGAGCAAGAATGGGATATTCAGTGGGAAATTTTCCGACTTTTAGCCGACTGTGAAGAACGCGATATTGAGCTGATAAAAGGGCTTCGTGCAGACCTGCGCGAGGCTGGTGAGAGCAATATTGGTATAAATTTTCAGCAATGACACCATAAAACGTGATTTAACGCCTGATTTGTCGTGCCTGAAGGCTTCCCATCCGCCCCCGGTCTGGTCTACATTTGGGGGGCGAAAAAAAGTGGCTATCGGTGCGTGTATGCAGGAGAGTGCTTTTCTGGCATTTCCGTCGCACTCGATGCTTAGCAAGCGATAAACACATTGTAAGGATAACTTATGAACAAGACTCAACTGATTGATGTAATTGCAGACAAAGCAGAACTGTCTAAAACACAGGCTAAAGCTGCTCTGGAATCCACTCTGGCTGCTATTACTGAGTCTCTGAAAGAAGGCGATGCTGTACAACTGGTTGGTTTCGGTACCTTCAAAGTGAACCACCGTGCTGAGCGCACTGGCCGCAACCCGCAGACCGGTAAAGAAATCAAAATCGCCGCAGCTAACGTACCGGCATTTGTTTCTGGTAAAACGCTGCTGGCGAAAATGTCGCGTTAGCGCTGTTCGCGTTCGATGGCGCGCCAGCCGATGTCGTTACGGCTGAAGCTACCGTTCCAGCGGATGTCGGCCATCAGGGCGTAAGCGCGTTTCTGCGCTTCGGCGACGGTGTGGCCCAGCGCGGTGGCGCACAGTACACGGCCGCCGCTGGTCACCACGCGGTCGTCATCGGCGAGTTTGGTGCCCGCGTGGAAAACCTTACCGTCAGCCACTTCTTCCAGCGGCAGACCGTGGATCTCGTCGCCGGTGCTGTAGCTACCCGGATAACCGCCCGCGGCGATCACCACGCCTAATGAAGCGCGTTCGTCCCACTCGGAGGTTTTCTCATCCAGCTTGCCGTCGCAGGCGGCCAGGCACAGATCCACCAGATCCGACTTCATGCGCAGCATGATCGGCTGGGTTTCCGGATCGCCAAAGCGACAGTTGAACTCGATTACCTTCGGGTTGCCCTGCTTGTCGATCATCAGGCCCGCATACAGGAAGCCGGTGTAGGTATTCCCTTCCGCCGCCATGCCTTTCACGGTTGGCCAGATGATGCGTTCCATGGTGCGCTGGTGCACTTCATCAGTGACTACCGGCGCCGGGGAGTAAGCCCCCATCCCGCCGGTGTTCGGGCCGGTATCTCCGTTGCCCACGCGTTTGTGGTCCTGGCTGGTGGCCATCGGCAGCACGTGTTCGCCGTCGACCATCACGATAAAGCTCGCTTCTTCACCGTCGAGGAACTCTTCAATCACGATGCGGTGGCCTGCATCGCCAAAGGCGTTACCCGCCAGCATGTCCTGCACGGCGGCTTCCGCTTCTTCGAGCGTCATCGCGACGATAACGCCTTTACCGGCGGCCAGACCGTCGGCTTTGATGACGATCGGAGCGCCTTTCTCGCGCAGGTAAGCCAGCGCAGGCTCAACCTCGGTAAAGTTCTGGTACTCCGCCGTCGGGATGTGATGACGGGCGAGGAAATCTTTGGTGAAGGCTTTGGAGCCTTCCAACTGTGCGGCGCCTTCGGTTGGGCCGAAGATCTTCAGACCTGCGGCGCGAAACGCATCGACCACGCCAATCACCAGCGGTGCTTCCGGGCCAACGATGGTCAGGTCAATCTTCTCGTTCTGGGCAAAGCTCAGCAGCGCCGGGATATCGGTTACGCCGATAGCCACGTTTTGCAGCGCGGGTTCCAGCGCGGTGCCCGCGTTGCCCGGTGCGACAAAAACGGTATCAACCAGCGGCGACTGCGCCGCTTTCCACGCCAGCGCGTGCTCGCGCCCGCCGTTGCCAATCACTAATACTTTCATCGTCTGCTCCGTGGATTAATGGCGGAAGTGGCGCATGTCGGTAAAGATCATCGCGATACCGTGTTCATCGGCAGCGGCAATGACTTCATCATCACGGATAGAACCGCCAGGCTGGATAACGCAGCTCACGCCCACGGCGGCAGCGGCATCGATACCATCGCGGAACGGGAAGAAGGCGTCGGAGGCCATCGCGGAGCCTTTCACTTCCAGACCTTCGTCAGCCGCTTTAATCCCGGCGATTTTCGCAGAGTAGACACGGCTCATCTGGCCTGCGCCTATGCCGATGGTCATGTTCTCTTTGGCGTAGACAATAGCGTTGGACTTCACAAACTTGGCTACCTTCCAGCAGAACAGCGCGTCACGCAGCTCTTGCTCGGTCGGCTGGCGTTTAGACACCACGCGCAGTTCGCCTTCGCCTACCATACCCAGGTCGCGGTCCTGAACCAGCAGGCCACCGTTAACGCGTTTGAAGTCCAGACCCGGCACACGCTGTGCCCACTGGCCGCAGATCAGGACGCGAACGTTCTGTTTAGCGGCAGTGATCTTCAACGCTTCTTCGGTCGCGGACGGGGCGATGATCACTTCCACGAACTGGCGGGAGATAATCGCCTGCGCGGTTTCGGCATCCAGCTCGCGGTTGAAGGCGATGATGCCGCCGAACGCGGAGGTTGGGTCGGTTTTATACGCACGGTCATAAGCATCGAGAATTGAGGTGCTTACCGCCACGCCGCACGGGTTGGCGTGCTTGACGATCACGCAGGCCGGCTCGTTGAACTCTTTCACGCACTCCAGCGCTGCGTCGGTATCAGCGATGTTGTTATAAGAGAGGGCTTTGCCCTGCACCTGTTGTGCAGTGGCAACGGATGCTTCTTTCACATTCTCTTCTATATAGAAGGCAGCCTGCTGGTGGCTGTTCTCGCCGTAGCGCATATCCTGCTTCTTAATGAAGTTCAGGTTCAGCGTACGCGGGAAGCGACCGGCGGCTTCTTTGCTTTCACCGTGGTAGGCCGGAACCATGCTGCCGAAGTAGTTGGCAATCATGCTGTCGTAGGCGGCGGTGTGTTCGAAAGCTTTAATCGCGAGATCGAAACGGGTGTCGAGGGTCAGAGAACCTTCATTAGCATCCATCTCTTTAATAATGGCGTCGTAGTCACTGCTCTTCACCACGATGGCGACGTCTTTATGGTTCTTGGCAGCAGAGCGCACCATGGTCGGGCCGCCGATATCAATGTTCTCTACCGCATCTTCCAGCGAGCAGCCTTCACGGGCTACGGTTTCGGCGAAGGGGTACAGGTTAACGACCACCATATCGATAGGGGCGATGTGATGCTGTTCCATGATCGCATCGTCCTGGCCGCGACGGCCGAGGATGCCGCCGTGTACTTTTGGATGCAGGGTCTTCACGCGTCCATCCATCATTTCCGGGAAACCGGTGTAATCGGAAACTTCGGTCACTGCCAGGCCTTTTTCTGCTAACAGGCGGGCGGTACCCCCCGTAGACAGCAGCTCCACACCGCGTGCGGAAAGTGCCTGAGCGAATTCGATGATACCGGCTTTGTCAGAAACACTGAGCAGAGCGCGGCGGACTGGACGACGTTGTTGCATGGTAAATCCCCTGGATTTGACTATTACAGAGAGCGTTAGGTGAATTCTTGGCTAAAAACTCAGCTAACGCCCCTCACGGGGCATCCTTGTTGTGCGGTGGCATTGTAACGAAAACGTTTGCGCAACGCTCGCGAATTTTTCTCTTTCCTTTAATTCGACTATTTCAGCTGTATAGATGAGGGATGAATCGAAGTGATGATCGCAAGAGAACCTTATTTTTGTGGATAACTCTGTGTGTAAATGGGTATAAGGCGGGGTTCTGCTGTGGAATGCAGCAGTCAGTCATTTT
>NZ_SZWW01000009.1:0-22162 GCF_005280955.1 Citrobacter sp. wls717 | reverse complement strand
CCGGTGGTGCGCCTGAACGTGGAATCGCGCGGAGATATCCCGTTGATGGAAGCGCGAACGCGCACTCTTCTGGCGTTGCTGAATCAGTAATGCCGGTGCTTCCTTTGCCCGGTTATGGGCCAAAGGCGACTAACAGGAACCACGATGACACATCTAAAGAAGCGCGAACGCGCCAAAACCAATGCGTCGTTAATTTCGATGGTGCAACGTTTTTCGGATATCACCATCATGTTTGGCGGGCTATGGGTAATCTGCGAATTAAGCGGTTTGCCTTTCCTGTACATGCACCTGCTGGTGGCGTTGATCACGCTGGTGGTTTTTCAGATGCTCGGCGGGATAACGGATTTTTATCGCTCATGGCGCGGCGTCAAAATATCCACTGAGCTGGTGCTGTTGCTGCAAAACTGGACGCTGAGCCTGATTTTTAGCGCAGGTTTAATTGCCTTTAATAACGATTTCGATAACCGTCTTGCGGTCTGGCTGGCGTGGTATCTGCTGTCAAGCGTGGGTCTGGTGTTGAGCCGTTCGTTTATTCGCTACGGTGCGGGATGGCTGCGTAATCGCGGTTACAACACCCGCCGGGTAGCGGTGGCAGGCAACCTGCCCGCCGGGCAAATGCTACTGGACAGCTTTCGCCATGAACCGTGGCTGGGGTTTGAAGTAGCCGGTGTCTATCACGATCCTGTTCCAGGGAAAAACTCCCGCGACTGGGCCGGGAATCTGCAACAACTGGTGGATGACGCTAAAGCTTCACGCATTCATAACGTCTATATCGCCATGTCGATGAACGATGGCGCCAGTGTGAAAAAACTGGTGCGCGATCTGGCCGACACGACCTGCTCAGTGATCCTCATCCCCGATGTCTTTACCTTCAACATCCTGCATTCACGGATTGAAGAGATGAACGGTGTTCCGGTGGTGCCGCTGTATGACACGCCGCTCTCGGGCATTAACCGTCTGTTGAAGCGTGCGGAAGATATCGTGCTGGCCTCGATGATCCTGCTGCTGATTTCCCCGGTGCTGTGTGGCATTGCGTTACTGGTGAAACTGACCTCAAAAGGACCGGTAATTTTCCGCCAGACCCGTTACGGCATGGATGGGAAGCCGATCAAAGTCTGGAAGTTTCGTTCAATGAAAGTGATGGAAAACGATGCGGTGGTGACGCAGGCGACGCAAAACGACCCACGCGTGACGCCGGTGGGGAATTTTCTGCGCCGGACGTCGCTGGATGAGTTACCGCAGTTTATTAACGTGCTGACGGGAGGGATGTCTATCGTCGGGCCACGTCCGCACGCGGTGGCGCATAACGAACAGTACCGCCAACTGATTGAGGGTTACATGTTACGTCATAAGGTGAAGCCGGGCATTACCGGTTGGGCGCAAATCAACGGCTGGCGGGGGGAAACCGATACGCTGGAAAAAATGGAAAAACGTGTGGAATTTGACCTCGAATATATTCGCGAGTGGAGCTTATGGTTCGATATCAAAATTGTTTTTCTGACGATATTTAAAGGCTTTGTGAACAAAGCGGCGTATTAACATGAGTTTACGAGAAAAAACGCTGAATGGCGCGAAGTGGTCGGCAATTGCCACGGTGATCATTATTGGCCTCGGACTTATCCAGATGACCGTCCTGGCGCGGATTATTGATAATCACCAGTTCGGGTTGTTGACTGTGGCGCTGGTGATCATTGCCCTGGCCGACACGTTGTCTGACTTTGGCATTGCCAACTCCATTATTCAGCGCAAAGAGATTGGCTACCTTGAACTGACCACCTTGTACTGGCTCAATGTCGGACTCGGTATTGTGGTATGCGTGACGATGTTTCTGCTTAGCGAGACAATTTCCAACGTACTCAATAACCCCGAACTGGCTCCGCTCATCAAAACGTTATCACTGGCGTTTGTGGTGATACCACACGGCCAGCAGTTTCGCGCGCTGATGCAAAAAGAACTGGCCTTTAACAAAATCGGCATGATTGAGACCAGTTCGGTGCTGGCCGGCTTTACCTTTACCGTGGTGAGCGCCCATTTCTGGCCGCTCGCGCTGACGGCTATTCTTGGGTATCTGGTGAACAGTACGCTACGTACGCTGCTGTTCGGCTATTTTGGTCGCCAGATTTACCGTCCGGGGCTGCATTTCTCGCTGGCTTCCGTTTCGTCAAACCTACGTTTCGGCGCATGGCTGACGGCGGATAGCATTATTAATTATATCAATACCAATCTTTCTACGCTGGTGCTGGCCAGAACGTTGGGGGCAAGTGTCGCGGGGGGATTCAATCTTGCCTGGAACGTGGCGGTTGTACCGCCAATCAAACTGAACCCGATCATTACCCGCGTTCTGTTTCCGGCGTTTGCCAAAATTCAGGACGACAGCGAAAAATTGCGGGTGAATTTTTACAAACTACTGTCGGTGGTCGGGATCATCAATTTTCCGGCGCTGCTGGGATTAATGGTGGTATCGAACAATCTGGTGCCGCTGGTATTTGGCGAGAAGTGGAACGGTATTGTCCCCGTCCTGCAATTGTTGTGCATTGTCGGGCTACTGCGCTCTGTCGGGAATCCGATCGGTTCACTGCTGATGGCGAAGGCGCGGGTTGATATCAGCTTCAAATTCAATGTGTTCAAAACCTTTCTGTTTATTCCGGCCATTTTCATCGGTGGACATCTGGCGGGGGCGACAGGCGTGACGCTGGGCTTTTTGCTGGTTCAGGTGATTAACACCATCCTCAGTTATTTCGTGATGATCAAACCTGTTCTGGGTTCCAGCTACCGTCAGTATATGCTCAGTCTGTGGCTACCGTTGTATCTCTCCTTGCCAACCGTTGTTGTGAGCTATGCGCTGGGTTTTACCCTGCGCAACCAACTGCCGTTAAGCGCGGTGCTGGGGTTGCAAATCGCGGCGGGAACGCTGGCGTTTACGGTGATGATTGTGCTGTCGCGCCACCCGCTGGTGGTGGAAATAAAACGCCAGCTCTGTCGCAGTGAAAAAATGAAAACCTTGCTCCGTGCAGGATAAGAACAACGCTTTAAGAGGTCATAATGAAACTATTAATTTTGGGCAACCATACCTGCGGGAACCGAGGGGATAGCGCTATTCTGCGCGGTTTGCTGGATGCCATTAACGCGCAGCGTCCCGAGACTGAAGTCGATGTTATGAGCCGCTACCCGGTAAGCTCCTCATGGTTACTCAATCGTCCGGTGATGGGCGATCCATTATATTCGCAGATGAAGCAACACAACAACGCCGCGGGCGTGATGGGTCGAGTGAAGAAGGTCTTGCGCCGTCGCTATCAGCACCAGGTGCTGCTCTCGCGCGTCACCGACTCTGGTAATCTGCGCAACATCGCTATCGCCCAGGGATTTACCGATTTTGTCCGTCTGTTGTCGCGCTATGACGCCATTATCCAGGTCGGCGGATCGTTTTTTGTTGATTTGTATGGCGTGCCGCAGTTCGAACATGCCCTGTGTTCATTTATGGCGAAAAAACCGCTGTACATGATTGGGCACAGCGTGGGGCCATTCCAGGATGAGCAGTTTAATCAACTGGCGAACTACGTTTTTGGCCACTGTAACGCGCTGATTTTGCGCGAATCCGTCAGTCTGGAACTGATGAAACGCAGCGCAATAACCACGGAAAAGGTTGAGGCAGGCGTGGATACCGCCTGGCTGGTCGACAATCATCATGAGGATTTTGAGCCAGGCTATGCCGTACAGCACTGGTTGCAAATGGTGGCAAAACAGAAGACTGTAGCCATTACTTTGCGTGAGCTGGCGCCCTTTGATAAGCGTCTGGGAACGACGCAACAGGCTTATGAACAAGCCTTTGCCGGGGTAGTGAACCGCATTCTCGATGAAGGGTACCAGGTGATAGCGTTGTCAACCTGTACCGGTATCGATAGTTACAACAAAGATGATCGTATGGTGGCGTTGAACCTGCGTCAGCATGTTAACGACCCGGCCCGTTATCATGTGGTAATGGATGAACTCAACGACCTTGAGATGGGAAAAATTCTCGGGGCATGCGACCTGACGGTGGGCACTCGCCTGCACTCAGCCATCATCTCGATGAATTTTATGACGCCCGCCATCGCCATTAACTATGAGCATAAATCGGCAGGGATCATGCAGCAACTGGGGCTACCGGAGATGGCCGTCGATATTCGCCATTTGCTGGATGGCAGCCTCGAGGGCAAAGTCGCCGATATTCTCGGACAGCTTCCTGACCTGAACATACGGGTAGGGGACGCGGTTATGCGTGAACGCGAACGTGGGGTGCGTATGGTGCAGTCGGTATTAACGCGCATTGAGGGGGAAAAATGAAGATTGGTTTTTTCCTGCTTAAATTTCCACTCTCCTCAGAGACCTTCGTATTAAATCAGATCACTGCGTTCATCGATATGGGCTATGAGGTGGAGATTGTCGCGATGCATAAGGGCGATCTTGAAAATACGCATGCCTCATTTAATACCTACCAATTGGGCGACAAAACGCGCTGGTTGCTGAATGAACCGGACGGCAAACTGGCAAAGCTGAAATTCAGGGCGGCGGCTGCATTGCAGGGCATCACCCGCGCAGCCACCTGGAAAGCGCTGAATATCTCTCGCTATGGCGACGAGGCGCGCAATTTGATTTTGGCGGCTATTTGCGGTGGGAATCCGCAGGCATTTCAGGCGGATGTCTTTATTGCGCACTTTGGCCCGGCAGGCGTGACGGCTGCCAAACTGCGTGAGCTTGGAATGATCCGCGGTAAAATAGCCACGGTATTTCATGGCGTTGATGTTTCGCACCGGGATGTATTGGCCCGCTATACCCCCGAATATCAGCAACTGTTTCAGCGCGGTGACTTGATGCTGCCCATCAGCAATCTCTGGGCCGGACGTTTAAAAAACATGGGATGTCCGCCGCAGAAAATTGCCGTCTCGCGTATGGGAATCGATATGACGCGCTTTACCCCGCGCCAACTGAAATCGCCAGCCGCGCCGTTGGAGATTATTTCTGTCGCGCGCTTAACCGAGAAAAAAGGGCTGCACGTCGCCATCGAAGCCTGTCGGCAGTTGAAAGAGCAGGGCGTCTTATTTCGCTATCGCATTCTTGGCATTGGTCCCTGGGAACGTCGTCTGCGGACGCTGATCGAACAATACCAACTCGATGATGTGATTGAGATGCCCGGCTTTAAACCCAGTCATCAGGTGAAGGAGATGCTTGAGCAAGCAGATGTATTTCTGCTGCCTTCGATTACTGGCAGGGATGGCGATATGGAGGGGATCCCGGTAGCGCTGATGGAGGCGATGGCGGTGGGGATCCCGGTCATTTCGACGGTTCACAGCGGGATCCCTGAGCTGGTGGAGTCGGGTAAATCTGGCTGGCTGGCACCGGAAAACGATGCCCAGGCGTTGGCTGAACGGTTAGCGGCATTCAGCCTGCTCGACAGTGAACAGGTGCAGCCGATTGTGCAATGCGCTCGAGAAAAAATTGAAGCTGAATTTAATCAGTTAGCGATCAATAAACAGTTAGCCAGCCTGCTGCAAACGATGTAAATCGAGGTTGTATGTCAGAGAAAAAACTCTCACGTCGTAGTTTTCTGGCGGCAGGCTCTGCGCTTGTCGTGCTGCACTCTCCCATTAGCCGGGCGCTTGAATCATCTGGCAGCGTCAATATTCAGGATTACAACCCAAAGGATTGGGTCGCATCTTTCAGGCAGGCATTCACGGAAGGGCAAACGGTAGTCGTACCCGAAGGGCTGGAATGTAAAAATATCAATACCGCGATTGTTATTCCGCCAGGCAAAACGCTATCGGTGCAAGGCCGCATAAGCGGCAACGGGCGTGGGCGCTTTGTTCTGCAGGATGGATGCAAGGTCATGGGCGAGCAGGGCGGTAGCCTGAGGAACGTTACTCTCGATGTGCGGGGTTCGGACTGCGTGATAAAAGGGATTGCCATGAGTGGTTTTGCTCCGGTGACGCAAATCTACATTGGCGGCAAAACCTCAAGGTTGATGCGCAATCTGACGATCGATGATATTACCGTTACGCGCGCTAACTATGGGATCCTGCGTCAGGGCTTTCATAACCGCATGGATGGCGTAAAGATCACGAACAGTCGTTTTAGCGATTTGCAGGGTGACGCTATCGAGTGGAATGTGGCGATAAATGACAGCAATATCCTCATTTCTGATCACGTTATCGAACGTATCAACTGTACTAACGGCAATGTGAATTGGGGTATCGGTATTGGGCTGGCGGGGAGTACTTATGACAATAGCTATCCCGAGGAACTGGCGGTAAAAAACTTTGTGGTGGCGAACATCACCGGTTCCGACTGCCGACAGTTAGTCCATGTGGAGAACGGCAAACATTTTGTCATTCGTAATATTACCGCGCGAAATATCACTCCGGATTTCAGTAAGAAAGCGGGCATTGATAATGCAACGGTCGCGATTTATGGGTGTGATAATTTCGTTATTGATAATATCAATATGGAGAATAGCGCCGGTATGCTCATTGGCTATGGCGTCATCAAAGGACGATATTTATCCATTCCGCAAAACTTTAAATTAAATAATATTCATCTGGATAACTCAAAACTTGAATACAAATTACGCGGCATTCAGATATCCTCGGGCAATGCCACGTCATTTGTGGCCATCACTAATGTGGCGATGAAGCGCGCCACGCTGGAGTTGCACAACCAACCGCAACACCTTTTCTTACGTAACATCAAGGTTATGCAGCAATCCACGACGGGACCCGCGCTAAAGATGCATTTTGATCTTCGCCAGGATGTACGCGGAAAATTTATGGCTAAACAGGATACCTTGCTATCACTGGCGAATATCCATGCGGTAAACGAAACCGGGCAAAGTTCAGTTGACATTGACCGCATAAACCATCAGGTGGTTAATGTTGAAGCGGTGAATTTCCGACTACCGGGACAGGGGAGGTAACTTTGCGACCATTCCTGGCTCGAATTGAACCTACTTGAGCTTAAGATTACTGCATTCCGCAGATAAGCGGCGTAACATGCGCTGTATCGGTGAAATGTAATTCATACTGGCTAAAACAAGCTAAAAAGCTATAATTCAGCAACAATTGAATAGGTGAATGACTTAATGACTAATTTGAAAGCAGTTATTCCGGTAGCGGGCCTCGGGATGCACATGTTGCCTGCCACGAAGGCAATCCCTAAAGAGATGCTGCCGATCGTAGACAAGCCGATGATTCAATACATTGTCGACGAGATTGTAGCTGCTGGCATTAAAGAAATCGTTCTGGTAACGCATGCGTCAAAGAATGCAGTAGAAAACCACTTCGATACATCTTATGAACTCGAATCGTTGCTTGAGCAGCGCGTCAAGCGCCAGTTGCTGGCTGAAGTGCAGTCCATCTGTCCTCCCGGCGTGACTATCATGAACGTTCGCCAGGCGCAATTACTCGGTCTTGGTCATTCAATTCTTTGTGCTCGCCCAATTATCGGGGACAACCCGTTCGTCGTCGTATTACCGGACGTCGTTCTGGATACCGCAAGTGCGGACCCTCTGCGCTACAATCTGGCTGCCATGGTTGCTCGTTTTAATGAAACCGGGCGCAGTCAGGTGCTGGCTAAGCGTATGGATGGCGATCTGTCCGAGTATTCCGTTATTCAGACCAAAGAGCCTTTGGACAACGAAGGTAAAGTTAGCCGTATCATTGAATTCATTGAGAAACCAGATCAGCCGCAAACGCTGGATTCCGATCTGATGGCGGTAGGGCGCTATGTGCTGTCTGCCGATATTTGGGCTGAATTAGAGCATACACAACCTGGCGCGTGGGGACGTATTCAGTTAACAGATGCGATTGCAGAACTGGCGAAAAAACAGTCTGTCGATGCCATGTTAATGACGGGCGACAGTTACGACTGCGGTAAAAAAATGGGTTATATGCAGGCGTTCGTTAAGTATGGTTTGCGTAATCTGAAGGAAGGGGCTAAGTTCCGCAAGAGCATCGAAAAGCTACTGGCTGAGTAGGGCTCTGGAGCGATGCTATACATTGATTAAATGTATAACTATGAACGGCAGTTGGGTATTTAAAAACCAAACGGGTTTTTAGAATGCCGCTGCCGTTTTTTTATTTAAATCAATCACTAAAAAAAGCAGTTGTATTTATATTGGGTGATTTTACGCAGGAATTGTCCTTGTCATAAAGTGCGATTAGGACCACAATACATCATCAAATTTTAACATGTTCTGACTGCGTAAAAACGCAGCAGGGCAGCAGACTTTCTATGCGTTTAGTGCACTGGTAGCTCTTGAGCCAGGGGCGGTAGCGTATCTCGCATTAGCAAATGAACGTAAAATATTGTCTGGTGGCTGATAAAACATATCGTGGTTAAAAACTATCAGATCGAGCAGATAGGGGACGGCAATGAAGGTATTAGTGACTGGTGGGACCGGCTTTCTTGGTACTGCTTTAGTCCAGGCGTTGAAATCAGCGGGGCATCAGGTGATATTAACAACGCGTCGACAGGAAGATATTGAACAGGGAATTTACAACCTGGGTGATATTTCAGCTGAAACCAACTGGGTAAACCTTTTGCAAGGGTGCGATACCGTCATTCATACTGCGGGAAGGGCACATATCCTGAATGATAATGCTCAGAATGCCTTAGCGGAATTTCGGCGTGTTAATCACGACGCGACCTTGAAGTTAGCTAAAGACTCTGCCATCTGCGGCGTTAAGCATTTCATTTTTGTCAGTTCGATTGGTGTGAACGGCAATGCCACCTCAGGCTCCCCCTTCACTGAAGCGTCAGAGCCCCGGCCAACTTCTGACTATGCCATTTCTAAACTTGAGGCTGAGCAAAGTCTGCGGCAAACCTTTACCAAAAGCGAAATGGCGCTAACCATTGTCCGTCCTGCGCTGATTTGTGGTGAAAATGCGCCAGGTAATATTCAGCGCCTGTTAAAACTGGTGTCGAAAAATCTGCCATTACCGTTTAAGAACGTCAAAAACAAACGTGCGCTGGTGTCGTTGGACAACGTTGTTAGCTTTATTAAAGAATGCGTCGTGAATGAGAAGTCGAAAAATCAACTCTACCTGCTCGCCGATGTAGAGCGACCTTCAACCGAGGATATGATTAACGCCTTTGCGACTGGAATGGGTATTCACGCAAAAATTATCTATTTCCCGAAGAGCGTCATGAAATTATTACTTTCGGCCGTGGGTAAAGGTGGGATTTACGATCAGTTATTCGGTGATCTTGAAGTTGATGCCAGTAAATCGAGAGAGCAACTGCACTGGACACCACCGATCACACTGCATGAAACTATGAAAAAAACGGCGAAATATTATATCGAAGGTAATAAATAATGTTGAATTTAGGGATCGTAATATTCGCATTTTTAGTGTCATGTGCACTGACCTGGGGATTACGCGGTTATGCGATTAAACATAACGTGATTGACCTACCAAACCAGAGAAGTTCACATTCTGTACCGACTCCGCGTGGGGGAGGGGTGGCTATTGTCCTGACGCTTTTAGCCGCGCTGGTGTGGTTTTATTTCAGCAACGCGCTGACGGTAGATGGTTTCTTAGGTTTGTTCATTCCGGGGTTAATTGTTGCAGTAATCGGGTTCCTGGATGACCACGGTCATATTGCGGCACGCTGGCGTCTACTGATGCATTTCCTGGCTGCGGCAATTGGCCTGTATTTCTTGGGTTCTTTCCCGATTATTACTCTGTTTGGTTACGATCTCTCATTATCATGGATTGGGATGATTCTGGGCTGCTTTTATTTAGTCTGGATGTTGAATTTATACAATTTCATGGATGGGATTAACGGTTTAGCCAGTTCGGAAGCGATCACCTTTGCGGCAAGCAGTGCGTTGTTAATGGTTGTCAACCAGTATACGCCTGCTTCTGATAGCATCTATCCGCTGACACTTGCCCTTGCTGGCGCTGCTGCAGGTTTTATTATCTGGAACTTCCCTGCTGCCAAAATCTTTATGGGTGATGCCGGGAGCGGTTTCCTCGGTATAACCATCGGGCTGATGATCCTCCATATTGCGAAAGTCGATTCACACTTCTTTATTGCAGAGTTATGTTTGCTGGGGGTTTTCATCGTCGACGCCACTACCACACTGCTGCGCAGACTCGTGGCTGGGAAGAAAGTCTACGAAGCGCATGCGAGCCATGGTTATCAGAACTTGGCCCGGAAATATGGCAGTCATGTTCCGGTGACGATGATGGCGATTGCCGTTAACCTGCTCTGGCTCTTGCCAATTGCTTATCTAATAGCAGATGCCAAAATTGATGGCCTTGTGGGACTGATTATCGCCTGGTTACCACTGTTCTTTGTTGCATTTAAATGCGGTGCTGGCGTGAAAGATAAAGAGAGCAACGTCAATGCATGACCTGATGATTTTGGGGGCTGGTGGCCATGGACGCACGCTATGCGAATTGGCCAGACTACTGGGCTATGCGGGTATTGTGTTTCTCGATGATAATGCCTCCCTTTGCCATGAGACCAACAAACTCATCATTGGTAAAATTTCAGAGCTACCGTTACACATCAACAGTGCTAATAACGTCGTTATTGGCATTGGAAATAATAAAGTCAGGGAACAACTCTATCAGCAGGTTATCAGCCTGGGTATCCAACCTGCCACTCTTATACATCCGTCTGCATTTGTCAGCCCATCGGCAACGATAGCTGATGGTTCAGTGATATTAGCAGGAGCAGTGGTGGGGGCTAACGCAAAATTAGGTGTGGCTACAATTGTAAATAGTCATTCGACGGTAGATCACGATTCTATTCTCGGCGATTTTGCTCATTTAGGTGTTGGGGTTCATCTTGCAGGAAGTGCTGAAATTGGGAAATCAGCTTTTCTGCAGGCTGGTACAGTGGGTGGTTATAATGCAAAAGTGGACGATTACTCAGTGTGTCCTGCTGGTACTGTTTTATAAACTGAAGGCAAGCTTTAACGAGGCGACTAGTTTTTAGTATGCTAATTTATTTAATATCTTTACCAAGACCAATAAAACGAATCATTACGTTATCTATCGATGTTGTACTGCTCTTATGCGCATTCTGGTTTGCGTTTTGGGTACGTATAGATTCACTGACACCGTTATATAGTACGTCGCATTGGCTATTAATATTTTCAATAATCGTCGTCACTTTGGCAATATTTGTCAGACTGGGGCTGTACCGCGCAGTTATTCGCTATATTACGGCTAAGATTCTGCTGGTCGTAGCAGTTGGTATGTTTATATCGTCCATATTGCTGATTATTGCGGCGTTCTATACCAATCTTTATCTGCCGAGAACGATTCCATTCATTTACTTCTCATTTGGCTTATTGCTTATTGCCGGTTCAAGACTCGGAATGCGAATGCTGGTAAACCGCGGCATGAAGCGGGGCACCCGAGTCGTCATTTACGGTGCTGGGGCGTCGGGTCGTCAGTTGCTGCCAGCGCTGAGCCAGATGGATGAATATTATCCGGTCGCTTTTGTCGATGACAATCGTGCCCTGCAGGGGCAGGTTATTCACGGAGTCAGCGTCTTTGCACCAGAAAAACTGGCCTGGCTGATTGAGAAATACGAAGCGAAGAAAATTTTGCTGGCGATGCCAAGTGCTAGTCGTTCCAGAAAGAATGAAGTGATTAAGACACTGGAAGGTCTACCCTGTGAGGTGCTTTCTATTCCTGGGATGGTCGACCTGGTAGAAGGTAAAGCGCGTATCGATGCGTTACGAAAAGTAGTCATCACCGACCTGCTGGGGCGAGATCCAGTTTCTCCAATTCCAGAATTAGTGTCTCGTAATATCAACGGGAAAACGGTTATGGTGACCGGTGCCGGTGGTTCTATTGGCTCCGAACTGTGTCGGCAGATAATCAAAAATAAGCCCCATCAGATTATTCTGTTTGAGCTGTCAGAGTTCTCACTGTACTCCATTGATTCTGAACTGCGTAATCTGAATCTCAGCCAGGATTTGCAGGTAAAGATTTATCCAATTCTTGGTAACGTGCAGGATAAAGAGCATCTCGAAAGATTAATGAATGCATTCAAGGTTGATACGATTTATCACGCAGCGGCTTATAAGCATGTGCCTCTTGTTGAGTTCAACGTCCTTGATGGTGTTCGCAATAACATCTTCGGTACTTTGTACTGTGCCCAGGCGGCGGCGAACTGCGGTGTGGAAAACTTTGTTTTAATTTCCACCGATAAAGCGGTACGACCTACAAATACAATGGGGGCGACCAAACGTATCGCGGAGCTGGTGTTGCAGGCACTAGCGAAGGAATATAGCAAAACCTGCTTCAGCATGGTTCGTTTTGGCAACGTGCTAGGGTCTTCGGGCTCGGTTGTGCCGCTGTTTGAAAAACAGATTGCTTCTGGTGGTCCGGTCACGTTGACTCACAAAGATATCACGCGTTACTTCATGACTATCCCTGAGGCGGCTCAGTTAGTAATTCAGGCGGGAGCAATGGGAACCGGCGGCGATGTTTTTGTTCTCGACATGGGTGAGCCGGTGAAAATTATTGACCTTGCGCACCGTATGATTGCGCTGCAGGGGCTCTCCGTTCGCGATGACAATCATCCTTACGGCGATATAGCGGTGCAGACGACGGGCTTGCGTCCGGGTGAGAAGCTTTATGAAGAGTTGCTCATTGGCGATAATGTTTCTACTACGCAGCACCCTCGCATAAAGACTGCAAATGAGGTCATGCTGCCGTGGAGTGAAATGAGTAAACTTCTTTCTGAACTGGATACCGCCTGCCGGGAGTTCGACTATGAGCGCGTACGTGAAATACTGTTGCAGGCACCTGCGGCGTTCAATCCAACCGATGGCATCTGTGATTTGCTCTGGAATGAAAGTATTAGTTAAGTAACGAATCGAGCCTGTAGAAGATCTGGCCGGATGCATAATAGCAATAAGGCCGATTTTACAAGGGACAATTACGATTGAGCGTAAGGGTGTATATTTGCGTCATTGTGGTAAAGGATTTATCCGTTTTTCAGAATATTATAGATAATATAGTGGATTACGTGGCACACGTGGTTGCGTGGACTTGCGTAAAATGTTGGCATCGTTCTGCTATAGATACTGATAGTATTTCGAATATATTACACGTTTTCCGACGAAGACCAGCAAATGTGGTAGTGACTCACGTTAATTGAACGTGTATTCCTCAAAGAATGTACAGGCTTCTTTTCATGCTGTTCACCAGAACGAGGCAGGCAATTGTTTTACGGGTAATTATCTCAATTCCTAATTGTTGCCAGTCGCGTCCAGTTGGTTTCTTCCATTCGTGGGATAAATGTACAAGCGAGTACGTCGCCATGTGTTATTCTGTATCATCCATGTTAAAGAGCCAGTGCTGCTGCGATTTTTGTATTCACAAAGCTCCATTTGGTCTTATTCATCACAAATAAAGTGCGATATTAGTGCAAGCGACAGAGGCTAATGTTACTTGCCAGCTTGTGTAAAATCGATCTTGAAACAAAAAAGAATTCAATGATATGGAAAGTGAAAAAGTCTCGGTTATCATGCCCGTTTACAATGGGAAATCTACAGTTGTACAATCGATTGATTCTATATTAAATCAGACTTACAAAAATATAAGGCTATATATCATTGATGATTGTAGTACTGATGGGACTCTAAATCTATTAGAGAGTCTTTATTCTACAAATAGCAAGGTTGTAATTTGTAGGAATAACAAAAATTTGGGAGTCGCAAAAACACGGAATGTTGGAATTGAAAAATCGCAGGGGGAATATATTGCATTCTGCGATTCAGATGATTTATGGAGTGAGACGAAACTAGAGAAACAATTAAATATACTCGATGCAGGTGGTATTGATGTTGTTTGTGCCAATTATAGCACTATTAATATGAAAGGTGAAAAGATAGCTGAAGTTAACGCTCCACAATTCATTACTTATAAAATGATGCTAGGGAAAAACTACATCGCGAATTTAACTGGTATTTATAATGCAAAGAAACTAGGGAAGTTTTATCAAAAGAGTATTGGGCATGAGGACTACTTAATGTGGCTGGAAATATTAAGAGCAACTAATTATGCCCAATGCATACAAGAATATCTTGCACAATATAGGGTTTCAAGGGAATCATTATCAGCTAATAAGTTGGTTGCTGCTCGATGGACGTGGAATATCTATAGGAGGGAATTAAGATTATCAATATTCCCTGCGTTATATTTTTTCTCTCTATATGCCTTTCGGGGGCTGTTAAAGAAATTTTTAAATTAATTGTTTGAATAATGAACTATCCTGAGGTTTTTTATTTCAGGATGTGTTACGTTATTTTTGTAGAAAAATGTATAACAGGCTACACGCAGTACTTCAGCGATGAGTTTTGAGACCAAAATGCAATTTTATTAATTAGTCGCTTAGGACATAAATTTGCTTTAATGTATCTGGAAGTGAAAAATTGGTAGGTTTATCATTAATTCTATTCTGGAATTAAAAAACGCAGGATAAAAAATTGTCTAGTTTTGCCAATAAAAAGAAAATGATCAAAGATGTATTCTTGGGTCTATATATTTTACAATTGTTTAACTATGTTGCTCCTGTGATCATTATCCCTATAATTATTAGCCACATTGGGTTGGATAAATATGGTGAGCTGATATACATTACAGCTATATATCAAGTGGTTTCATTATTCGTTGATTTTGGATTTACCTATACATCGCCAGTAGCTGCGGCTCGATATCGTGATAATAAGAAAGAATTACATGTATACCATACGACAATAATATTTCTGAAGAGCATGTTGTTTATTGTTGCTTTGATTACAGTAAGTTTGTTATCGTTGTTGAATTTTATACAGTCTTCACCTATTTATATTTTTGCAGTATTTTTATGTGCGATAGGGAATGTATTTACTCCTTTATGGCTGTTTCAGGGGTTAGGTGACTTTAAATTTCTATCATCATGTCAAATAATTACACGTGTGTTATTGTTTTTCTCGCTTTTAATTTATTTAATATGTGACGGGAAGAATCTATTCATTATTAGCCTGTTGCAGAATGGAAGTTTGCTCCTTTGTTATTTTTATGTCAGGAAAAGAACGTTTCCGATCAATATTAGACAGCTTGAACGTAAACAATGTCTTTCAGAAATTAAGCGAGCAGGAAACGTTTTCATTGGTGTGTTAGGAACAATTAGCTATGGTAGCTTAATACCTATATTAATTGGGAACTATTGCGGACATGTCAGTTTAGGTATTTATTCGATAGTACAAAAGCTTACTGCTGCATGCCAAAGTTTAATTGTTCCTGTCTCTCAGTACATGCTCTCAGAGGTTTCGAAGCAACATACAACAAGCGAAACTGAATTCACTGCAAAAATTAAGCAAAGCCTGGTGATTCATTTAACAATAAGTTCAATAGCCTGTGTTTGTTATCTTCTATTTGGACAGTTTACAGCCCGGGTCATTGGTAATGTGAATGTTTCTTTTACAATAATTGCAATATCTTCCGTAATAACGATATTCTCATCTCTTAATAATGTACTTGGCGTACAGTTTTTAATACCAACAGATAACGTCAAATTGCTTAGAACCGCTAACATTATGTCCGGTATTATTGTTGTCTCAATATCATGGTTTATGATTAATCATTACAATGTGCTCGGTGGAGTCGCATTGAATCTTCTGGGTGAGCTATTGGTGTTTATATTTTTAGCCTGCGTTGCGAAACGAAAATGGAAAGGAGATAGCAACAGTGCAATTTAAGCGAACACCACTCTTGGTTGTGTATGTTAGCCTTCTGGTTATACTTATAGTTTCATTTTTAGTTGACGACAATGTGGCTAGATCGACTTATATTTTGGTTGTTGCTACTATAGCAGTCTTCATTGTATCCTTTTTATGTAATAAAGTTACTTCCCCTGCCAGTCTCCTGATCATATCTTCGTTTGTTTTTTTAGGATGCAGGCCATTCCTGTCAGTTTTTTCCAACTATGATTTTCGTATTGCGGATTGGTTTATCACTGGTTACATGGACGATAATGTTGCATATGCTAATTATGCCATCTCACTAATGTATTTCGGATATACTATAGCATTAGTTATTAGTAAGAACACTCGGACCTGTCATGTCTCTGAGCGGGGAGGACGATATTCTGCACCTTCTTTAAAGTTCCTGTTTATACTTTTCATTCTAGGTTCAGTAGGAATGGTCTTGAAGGGGCTTTATTTCTTCTACTATATAGAATCAAATAGTTATGTTGGTATCTATCAGAATAATATAAGTGTACCGCTTGGTTATAATTTTCTTTCTAGCCTGTTCTACTACTCTTTTTTCCTAATTTGTGCCTTCTTTAAGAATTTCAGAGTCAGGAAAACTTTTCTTCTGGTGGCAGTTATTATAGCTGCATTTAGTTCACTAAAGGGAAGCAGGGGGGAATTTATAACATTTTTGCTGACAGTAATCTGCATTTATTACAACGATATTCAAATTAGAAATAAAAAGCTCGTTGCAAAAATGCTGATTGTCTTCTTGTTAGTTTTCGCGTTGAGTGAGTTCATTTCTATGTGGCGGTCTGGTGGTAGTTTTATCGCCTTGCTGGAAGGAAATAACCCAATAGTGGATTTTTTATATGGAATGGGAGTTTCTTACATCACAGTTTTCCAGAGTGTAAAACTTCACATGGTTGATGGCATATCCAATATTTCATATTTATTTAGTCAGATTATCATTACGGTGACATCTATTCTTGGTATTGGGGTGGACCTGCCCTCAATAAGTTATAGCAATCTGGCCTCTGCCACAGCTAATCCAGAACTATATAGTGAAGGATATGGGTTAGGTGGGAGTTATCTTTCTGAATCATTGTTGGCAATGGGGCTTATTGGATGCCTAATAATCCCCTTACTTGTACTGCTGCTATTGAACAGCTCTGAAAAATTTACGAAAGAAAACCCACTGATATACTTTATTTATTTTAGTATTTTACCGCCAATATTATTTATTCCCAGAGAAACATTGTTATACTTCTTCCCCTATTTACTGAAAAGTATATTTGTTGCATTTTTTATAGTTTTATACACAAATTACAAAACTAGAGTGTCAGGATATGAACGAAAAAAATGTTAGTGTGATAATACCTAGTTATAACCGTGCACATTTATTGTGCAAAATTTTGCCTGGGTATTTTCAGGAAGAAGTACAGGAGGTTATTGTTATCAATGATTGCTCTACTGATAATACTCGTGATGTGTTATTGGAAATGCAATGTAAGTTCCCAAATTTGGTTGTGCTTGAAAACGACACAAATAAAAAACAAACTTTTTCAAAGAACCGCGGATTAGATATTGCGAAAGGGGAATACATTTTCTTTGGTGATGATGACTCATTTTTGCAGGAGGGAACAATTGCAAGAATGTTAGACACAAAGAAAAAAACGAACGCAGATATTGTCGGTGCCAGAATTCTTTACATGAATAATAATGAGACTGAGTTTGCACAATGTATTGCGCGGCATAAACGCGAAGGCAGATTTGTAAGTGACCTAAGTAAAATGGAATTTAGCTTTACTGCTGAATTAGAGAACCCGGTCGAGTGTTTTTATGCGCAAGCACTCATACTTGTCAGGCGCGAACTTATTGGCAGTTCACGTTTTAGCGAAATTTATACCGGAAATTGCTATCGGGAAGAAACAGATTTTATGTTAAGTTTGTATTTAAAGAAATACAAATTTGTTTATGACTCTCAGGCACTATTAATTAACTTACCACCACAACAGGCTACTGGTGGCGCAAGAACAGCTAACAAACTTAGATATCATTATGAGAGTGTGATAAATAATTATCGGTTCTTAAAAAAATTTAATCGACAAATTAATGAAGTAACCAACGATAACCACACGTTATTGTATCGCCAACTTTATTTTATTTACTCAAAATTATTCTCGTTCGCAAGGAAGTTTTTTAAATGATTATCTACATAGCTGCATTTAATGGCGATGGTGGTCAGGGAGGTGTGGAACGAGTAGTTTCACAACAAAAAAGAGTACTACAAAAGTTAAATCATACAGTAATTCTTGCTGATAAAAATTATTTTCGTTTGACACGGCTTGTGGCTAATAAAAAAATTCTGGTCCTGCTGTATCCTCTTTTAACATCATGTTATTTCTTTTTTAAAAAGATCTTTGGCCATAAATTTACCGTAATATCACATGGATATTCATCGCCATTTTACAGTAATGATCTGTTAATAGCACATGGCAACATGAAATGTTACTCTCAGACAATAATGAAAAGAAATCTTCGGTTATTATCTGGCAGCGGGATCATAGCGTTCTATGAAAAATGTGCCGGAAGATTTTCGAAAAAAATTTGGGCAGTATCCAGAAGAGTAAAAAGAGAATGGAAAGAATATTATGACGTAGATGTTAGTAAAATTGATGTGGTTAGAAATTATATTAATTTGAATAAATTTACTGAAGATGAAGTGGCTGTTCAGCGGTACATTACTTTTGTAGGGCGGCTTGAAAAAGGAAAGGGCGTTGCGGAACTTATTGACATCTGCAGTGCTCATCCTGAATTTCAGTTTAATCTGGTGTCGAGTATACCTCCGCCAGAAGAATTAAATATTTTAAATAACGTTACATTTAGCATTGGTGTTCCTTATGAGTCGATGCCACAAGTCTTTAAAGAGGCTAAATTATTAATTTTACCTTCAATGTATGAGGGCTTTGAGCTGGTTACAGTTGAAGCATTATGTTGTGGCACACCTGTAGTAGGATATGATGTCGGGGCTATAAGTGAACTGTATTCAGACAGGCATCCAGGTGTTTTCATGGTTGAAAACAAAGACGAACTTATTTCTATGATTGGCCATGTTATGAATCAGCCGGATGTTGATTATTTGAAATTGAGGCGAGATATTTACGAACAACGAAATGTTTTCTCTGAAAATCACTACGAAGAGATAATGAAAAAGGCTTTTGAAAATGGGCGTTGAAAAATTCTGTCTGATATCAATAAATTCTTACAATGAATTAACAGGTGGTGGATTATACTTACGTACGCTGGTTGCCTTTCTCAAAAAACAACAGTTAGAGCTTACACTCATCGATAAAAAAAATGCAGTGATAAACTTTACGCCTACCTTTGAGGAGCATTTTTCTTGTTCTAAAGGTCGTATGCAAGATGTAATCTCAAGATTATTTCTTTTGCCATCCTTTTATATGGTGTATCTCTTTTCCATTATTCGTATATGCCGTCTAAATGATATTATAGGATTGCATAACTCACGGCTTGGTATAATCTGCTGTTTATTAAAATTTCTTTTCCCAAAAAAGAAATTCATTTTGTTTACTGATAATTTTGAATATCATCTCCTACAGCAGAAAAAGACAACCATAGGCACAGTTTTTGAAAGAATTCTTGTAAAACTGAACGAGAAACTTGGCCTACATTTTGCGGATCTAGTAACGTATATTACTCAACATGACAAACAAGAGATTGAGCGCTTTTATCGGTTGAAAAATGTAAAGAGCTTAATTATACCTGTAATTTTTGAAAAACAAAAAAATAACGGTTTCGAATCGGTGGAGTTCTTATCTAAACTCGAATTATTAAAATGTGATCCAAGACGTAAATTCATTTTTACTGCATCATTTGACTTTTTTCCTAACGTACAAGCTGCAAAGGTAGTATTGGAAACAGCTACAAATAACAAGAACTTCATTTTTGTGCTTGCTGGGCGAAAATTGTCTTCATTGGGTCTTAAAGTGCCTGATAACATTTATATGTTTGAAGATTTAACTAGCGCGGAAATGTCATCACTTTTATCCTCTTGTGACATTTTTTATTCTCCATTGACCTTGGGGAGTGGAATGAAAACGAAGGTTGCTGAAGCTATATCTTACGGGTTACATATTTATGGCAGCAGGCACACGATGATCGGATATGAGGATATAATAGATAATAGTGAGTGTGTATCGTTAATCAATAATATTGCTGAGCCTTTACCAAATCATGTCACTAATAATGTTTTTGATAAAGCAGTCATTCAGTTAATACACGAAAAGTATTACTCGCCCGAGCGATTTATTGGAAATGAATTGAAGATTTTATCTGCGTAGCATATTAGTATCTTTCACTAAGGGACTAAATAAATTTTTTAGTTACGGGTGGTGCAGGTTATATTGGATTATATACGGTTTTTGAATTATCAAACACTGGCTTGTTTTCCTTGAAAAGCTCACCTGAATTAGCAAAAGATTTGAATTTGATATTCAAAATCAAGGAAGGCTATTTGGTACTAATAAATGCAGTTGATTGCTACAGTAATATTCCCATGTGTCTATACATCGATGATGTTAATGAAGTCGCGAAAGAGGTATGATAGTATATCCATATGAGAGTTGTTGATAGCATTTAATATAACATTCTTGAGTGGATAGCTTTAGTAAATCTTGCAATAGTTCAAGCATTGGTTTCGAAGACATGAATTCAAAGAAGGCATACCGATAATGAATGCTGCTACCATGTATACCTGTAAGAAAGGCGGTTAATAGATTGGCTAACGATCAAGATTATTACTCAGTTTTCGCTAACCATACACGTGACTTTGTTATGTCGAGTTTCTCCAGGACATTACGGCTGTCAACATTTATGAATGCTAAAGAAGACGAGTTTTATGCGGAAAACTAATATGATTTTACCAATCATTATGGCCGGCGGAACCGGTAGCCGTTTATGGCCACTCTCTCGTGTTCTCTTTCCAAAGCAGTTCCTTTGCCTGGATGGAGAGTTGACGATGTTACAGGCGACAATCCATCGCCTGAAAGGTATTGACTGCGATAGCCCTGTAGTGATTTGCAATGAACAACACCGCTTCATAGTCGCTGAACAATTGCGTCAGATGGATAAACTGACGAAGAATATTATTCTGGAGCCGGTTGGTCGCAACACAGCTCCGGCGATTGCGTTGGCGGCGTTAGCTGCAATTCAGGCTGAGCCTGACGGTCATGCCCTGATGCTGGTTTTAGCTGCCGACCACGTTATTCAGGACGAAGAAGCCTTTCGTGCTGCCGTGCGCAAAGCTTTACCTCATGCGCAGAATGGAAAGCTGGTCACCTTCGGCATTGTTCCAAATAAACCTGAAACGGGTTATGGCTACATTCGCCGTGGTGACCCCAGCAACGGTGTTGATACTACTGGTGCATTCAAAGTCGCTCAATTTGTTGAGAAGCCAAATATGGAAACGGCTGAAACATACGTGGCTAGTGGCGAATACTACTGGAACAGCGGTATGTTTTTATTCCGTGCCGACCGCTATATAGAAGAATTACATAAGTTCCGTCCTGATATCTTAGCCGCGTGCGAAAAAGCTATGAGCGCTATAGATCCAGATCTTGATTTTATTCGGGTTGATGAAGAAGCATTTATGGCTTGTCCTGATGAATCAATTGATTATGCAGTGATGGAACAGACTTCAGACGCTGTGGTTGTACCTATGGATGCTGGCTGGAGCGATGTAGGTTCCTGGTCCTCTTTGTGGGATATCAGTCGCAAGTCGCCGGAAGGAAATGTGGTTGTTGGTGATGTACTTTCTGTTAGCACTGAAAATAGTTTTCTGTATTCCGAATCAGGCTTGCTGGCTACCGTCGGCGTGAAGGATTTGGTCGTTGTTCAGACTAAAGATGCGGTGCTGATTGCCGATCGTAACTCTGTTCAGGATGTCAAAAAAATTGTCGAATCCATTAAGACCGATGGCCGGCATGAACATCATACCCACCGCGAAGTATATCGTCCTTGGGGGAAGTACGATTCTATCGATACCGGTGAACGTTACCAGGTGAAACGGCTGACGGTTAAACCTGGTGAAGGGATCTCTTTGCAAATGCATCATCACCGTGCTGAGCATTGGATAATCGTTGCGGGAACAGCACAGGTTACGATTAATGACCAGATTCGGCTGTTGGGCGAAAATGAGTCCGTTTACATTCCCGTTGGTGCGAAACACTGTCTTGAAAATCCTGGAAAAATCCCGCTTGAATTGATTGAAGTTCGCTCAGGTTCCTATCTTGAAGAGGACGATATTGTGCGTTTGGCAGACCGGTATGGTCGAGCTTAAGAGTAGCATAAGGTCATTATGGAAAAAAAATTAACCTGTTTTAAAGCGTATGACATCCGCGG
>NZ_SZWW01000002.1:0-17047 GCF_005280955.1 Citrobacter sp. wls717 | reverse complement strand
GTGAACGGAACCCTGAGCAAGAATCACATGTTCACCATACATGCTTTACTGATCAGCCTTACAGCCTGCGCTGTCCCTTGTCGTCAATGGGCAGCAGAAAATTAGTCTGCACGGCCCATATAGCGACGTTCTTCGATATGAATACGGATTTTTTCGCCCGCACTCAAATACTCAGGAACCAGGATCACCAGGCCGGTAGTCAGGGTCGCAGGTTTGTTACGCGCGCTTGCTGATGCCCCTTTAATGCCCGGCGCTGTTTCAACAATTTCCAGGTCTACCGTTTGCGGCAGTTCCAGCGCCAGCAGCTGGCCGTCCCAGGTCAGAACCTGCATGTCCGGCATTCCGCCTTCCGGCATGAACAGCAGTTCTTCTTCAATCTGGTCTTTGGTGAAGGTATACGGGGTATAGTCTTCTTTATCCATAAAGACATATTCGTTGCCATCGACATAGGAAAAGTCGACGCCACGACGGCTCAGGGTGACAGTATCAACGATATCATCGCCCTTGAAACGCTCTTCAACTTTCAGGCCGGTACGGACATCAGAAAAACGCATTTTGTACAGCGTGGCGGCGCCACGTGCGGTTGGTGATTGAATATCAATATCTTTTACAATCAGCAGCTTGCCGTTGTAATTCAGTACCATACCTTTTTTAATTTCGTTCGCTCTTGGCATCGAAAAAATCCTGTAGTGAGGAGTGTCTAAAATATCGCGTAAAACTACTCGCGCCGGGGCATTCAGGCAAGTGGAATTGATGCTTTTGCTGGTGCAAAAAAGGTGTTACTGTGCGCTTCTCTCACAATCCGATGGTTTACGATAAAGAGAATACTGTATGGAATGCCGTCCGGATTGTGGTGCATGCTGCACCGCGCCTTCAATCTCCAGCCCTATCCCTGGTATGCCTGATGGCAAGCCCGCTAATACGCCATGCGTTCAGTTGGATGAATCCTTGCGCTGCAAAATTTTTGCTTCGCCGCTGCGGCCAAAAGTATGTGCCGGTTTGCAGCCCAGTGCGGAAATGTGTGGGAAGACGACGCACCAGGCCATGCTGTATCTTATTGAGCTTGAAGCGCTGACCGCGCCTTAAACATCTTTGATGCGCGCCAGGCACACGATGGTGGCGACGATCATCACCAGCGCAAACCAGAACACGGCGTGATAATTCCAGATTTCAGCGGCAATACCTGCCAACGATCCGGCAATAATCCAGCCTACGCGAATGGTATTCGTATAAAGGGTCGTGGCTGAACCTGCTTGTCCTGGCATCAAATCCTGGAAATAGAGCATGCCAATCCCACCAAGGATGCCGATATAAATCGCGTTCAGCAACTGTAAACCAAGCAATACCGCCGGAGAGTGGGCCAACAGCATACCGGCATAAAAGAAAAAGCCGGCCACGACGGCAATTCGCATCAACAGACGCTTGCCCAGACGCTTCGCAAAGTATCCGGCAATCAACATGGTCGGGATTTCCAGCCCGGCAGCGGTTCCCATCATGATACCCGCCAGTTTTTCCGGCAGATGCAGTTCATTGATAATAAACAGCGGCATATTAATGATATAGAGGCTATTGGTCCCCCACATTAATGTGCAGATAACAAAAAGGAACAGCGTGTCGCGACGATTGCGCCGTGGCGCCTCCACCACGCCAGTGGCGAGAGGCACATTTTTACTCATTGACGGTAAGAACAGCCAAACCATTGCGCCGCAGACAATAAAAGCAACCGCCGCGCTGAGGTACATCACCGTGAAGCTAAATCCCATTGCCAGTGCGTAGGCCAGCGGCGGGCCAATTACCCAGGCCAGCGATACCTGCGCACGTAAAATTGAGCTGAACATGACCGCTTCACGGCCTGTACGATCGGCATGCTCGCGAGCGAGAGCAAACATTTGCGGGTTGGCGGTTGAACCAAAGCTGCTGAGGAAGACGCCGACAAACAGCAAAATAAAATAGTTACGGTTCCAGGCAAACAACACGCAGGCCAGCATGCCCAGGACACAACAGAAGACAATCAGGTTTTTGCGATCGCCTTTTTTATCCGAGCGCCCGGCCAGAAACTGACTCACCAGGATACCGATTACGGCGCTGCCGGTAAAAAAGAACCCGACCATACCGGGACGGGCATGGACTTCATCGGTCAGAAAAAGACTCAGCGTTGGTGTCTGCAAAGCGCCGGCGATACCCGTCAGAAACGCGACAAGCAGGAACGCCGCAGACGTTAAATCGAACGCCTTAGGTGTGGCGGCTACGGGGGTGTTATGCATGTTTTGATATCAATGATGTGAAGAGACGCGGAGTTTACGCTGCTTGCCAGAAAATAAACAGGTAGCCAAATCAAAATCGGCATCAAAAATCAAAATAGCATTTCAGTCAAAGAATGCTGTTTGCTGATGTTGCTGAATCTGACACGCTGACGCCATTTTTGCTTCAGCAATTTTATCTCTCCCCAGAAGAAAATGTGCGTTATCTCTAAATTCAGCAAGTAATTTGTCAACTTTACTTGTGTGCTGAAGAAAAAAGATCAAGACTTCTTGAAACGTTTCAGCGTCATCTTGCCATAACTGATGGAGTCAGGTGACGCCTTTTTTCTCATATTGGCTGAATCGTTTCAATTCAGCGGGAGAGGAGAACCATGTTCCAGTTATCTGTTCAGGATATTCACCCGGGCGAACAGGCCGGGAATAAAGAAGAGGCTATTCGCCAGGTTGCCGCGGCCTTAGTGCAAGCGGGTAACGTTGCGGAAGGCTACGTCGATGGCATGCTGGCGCGTGAACAACAAACGTCCACGTTTCTAGGCAACGGTATTGCTATTCCTCACGGGACGACGGACACGCGCGATCGGGTGCTGAAAACCGGTGTGCAGGTGTTTCAGTTTCCGCAGGGCGTGGTCTGGGGCGAAGGACAGGTCGCGTATGTGGCGATCGGTATTGCCGCCAGCTCTGATGAGCACCTCGGTTTACTGCGTCAGCTAACGCATGTGTTGAGCGATGACTCCGTTGCTGAACAGCTGAAATCAGCGACTACGGCGGAAGAGCTGCGCGCGTTGCTGATGGGCGAAAAGCAGAGCGAACAATTAAAGCTTGATAACGAAACGCTGTCACTGGACGTCGTTGCCAGCTCGCTGGTGACGCTGCAGGCGCTCAACGCTGCGCGGCTGAAAGAAATTGGTGCGGTTGATGCCGCATTTGTCGCCAGGGCAATCAATGAGCAGCCGATGAATCTCGGTCAGGGGATCTGGCTGAATGACTGTGCTGAAGGTAACGTGCGCAGCGCCGTTGCGGTCAGCCGCGCAGCAACGGCGTTTGATGTCCAGGGGGATGCGGCAGCCCTGCTGGTGACCGTCGCGATGAATGACGATCAACCGGTTGCGGTGCTGAAGCGCCTTGGCGATCTGCTGCTGAATAATAAAGCTGACCGTTTGTTGAAAGCGGATGCGGCAACGGTGCTGGCGCTGCTGACCAGCGATGACGCCTTAACCGATGATGTACTGAGCGCCGAATTTGTTGTGCGCAATGAGCATGGTTTACACGCCCGTCCGGGCACCATGCTGGTGAATACGATTAAACAATTTAACAGTGAAATTACCGTGACAAATCTTGATGGAACCGGCAAACCGGCAAATGGACGTAGTCTGATGAAAGTTGTGGCATTAGGCGTGAAGAAAGGACATCACCTGCGCTTTACCGCCCAGGGCGAGGATGCTGAACAGGCGCTGAAAGCGATTGGCGAAGCCATCGCAGCAGGTCTTGGGGAGGGCGCGTAATGAGCAGACGTGTTGCTACTATCACCCTTAACCCGGCCTACGACCTGGTGGGTTTCTGCCCGGAAATTGAACGTGGCGAAGTGAACCTGGTGAAAACCACCGGTCTGCATGCGGCGGGAAAAGGGATTAACGTCGCTAAAGTCCTGAAAGATTTAGGTATCGATGTCACGGTGGGCGGTTTTCTGGGTAAAGACAACCAGGATGGTTTTCAGCAGTTGTTCAGCGAGCTGGGCATTGCCAACCGTTTTCAGGTTGTACAAGGGCGTACCCGTATCAACGTCAAGCTGACCGAAAAAGACGGTGAAGTCACCGACTTCAATTTCTCTGGCTTTGAAGTCACCCCCGCTGACTGGGAACGCTTTGTAAACGATTCGCTGAGCTGGCTGGGCCAGTTCGACATGGTGTGCGTTAGCGGTAGTTTGCCGACCGGCGTGAGCCCGGAAGCTTTCACCGACTGGATGACGCGTCTGCGCAGTCAGTGTCCGTGCATTATCTTTGATAGTAGTCGTGAAGCGTTGGTGGCAGGTCTGAAGGCGGCGCCGTGGCTGGTGAAGCCAAATCGTCGTGAACTGGAAATCTGGGCGGGTCGTAAACTGCCTGAAATGAAAGATGTGATTGATGCGGCGCATGCGCTGCGCGAGCAGGGTATTGCTCATGTGGTGATTTCCCTCGGTGCGGAAGGCGCGCTGTGGGTCAACGCTTCGGGTGAGTGGATCGCAAAACCGCCGTCAGTCGAGGTGGTCAGTACCGTTGGCGCGGGTGATTCGATGGTTGGCGGTCTGATTTATGGCCTGCTGATGCGTGAGTCCAGCGAACATACCCTGCGTCTGGCGACGGCTGTTGCCGCTCTGGCGGTAAGCCAAAGTAACGTGGGCATTACCGATCGTCCTCAGTTGGCCGCAATGATGGCGCGTGTCGACTTAAAACCGTTTAACTGACAGCAGGAGAGGCATAATGAAAACGCTGCTGATTATTGACGCTAATCTCGGCCAGGCTCGCGCTTACATGGCGAAAACCCTGCTTGGAGCGGCGGCGCAAAAAGCGCATCTGGAAATTATTGATAATCCGAATGATGCAGAACTGGCGATTGTTCTGGGCGACACGCTTCCTGCTGACAGTTCGCTGAACGGCAAAAAAGTCTGGCTCGGCGATATCGGTCGTGCGGTTGCGCATCCTGAACTCTTCCTCAGCGAAGCGAAAGGTCATGCAAAACCTTACAGCGCCCCGGTTGCGACAACGTCTGTTGCCAGCAGTGGCCCAAAACGCGTGGTGGCGGTGACGGCTTGTCCGACCGGCGTTGCCCATACGTTTATGGCTGCTGAAGCTATTGAAACAGAAGCGAAAAAACGTGGCTGGTGGGTAAAAGTTGAAACCCGTGGCTCGGTCGGGGCAGGCAATGCCATTACCCCGGAAGAGGTGGCTCAGGCGGATCTGGTGATTGTGGCGGCTGACATTGAAGTTGATCTGGCGAAGTTTGCCGGAAAACCAATGTACCGCACGTCTACTGGCCTGGCGCTGAAGAAAACCAAACAGGAGCTGGATAAAGCGCTGGAAGAAGCGACGCCGTATCAGCCAACCGGCAAGGCGCAGTCTGCGGCAACCGAAGGGAAGAAAGAGAGCGCTGGCGCGTATCGCCACCTGCTGACGGGCGTGTCCTACATGCTGCCGATGGTTGTTGCTGGCGGTCTGTGTATTGCGCTCTCATTCGCCTTTGGTATTGAAGCGTTTAAAGAGCAGGGCACGCTGGCGGCGGCGCTGATGCAGATTGGCGGCGGTTCAGCCTTTGCGTTGATGGTGCCGGTTCTGGCGGGGTATATCGCGTTTTCCATCGCTGACCGTCCGGGTCTGACGCCAGGTCTTATCGGCGGTATGCTGGCAGTGAGCACCGGTTCTGGCTTTATTGGCGGGATTATTGCCGGTTTTCTTGCCG
This sequence comes from Citrobacter sp. wls717, assembly GCF_005280955.1. NCBI lineage: Bacteria > Pseudomonadati > Pseudomonadota > Gammaproteobacteria > Enterobacterales > Enterobacteriaceae > Citrobacter > Citrobacter sp. wls717. The sequence continues at coordinate 11,354 of NZ_SZWW01000002.1, read as the reverse complement.
GTTATGTGGCGAAGCTCATTAGCACCAGGCTGAAACTCCCACAGAGTATGGAAGCGCTGAAACCGATTCTGATCATTCCGCTGCTTTCAAGCCTGGTGGTGGGTCTGGCCATGATCTACCTGATCGGTAAACCGGTAGCCGGCATTCTGGAAGGTCTGACCCACTGGCTGCAAACCATGGGTACGGCGAATGCGGTGCTGCTCGGTGCGATTCTTGGCGGCATGATGTGCACTGACATGGGCGGTCCGGTTAACAAAGCGGCGTATGCTTTTGGTGTGGGCCTGCTGAGTACGCAAACTTATGCGCCGATGGCTGCCATTATGGCGGCGGGGATGGTACCTCCGCTGGCGCTGGGTCTGGCAACGCTGGTTGCGCGTCGTAAGTTCGACAAAGCCCAGCAGGAGGGCGGTAAAGCTGCGCTGGTGCTGGGCCTGTGCTTTATCACCGAAGGGGCTATCCCATTCGCCGCGCGTGATCCGATGCGCGTTCTGCCTTGCTGTATCGTTGGCGGTGCGATTACCGGCGCTCTCTCCATGGCGGTAGGGGCTAAGCTGATGGCGCCCCACGGCGGTCTGTTCGTGCTGTTAATCCCTGGCGCAATTACACCGGTGGTTGGCTACCTGCTGGCCATTATTGCCGGTACGCTGGTAGCCGGTCTCTCCTACGCGGTGCTGAAGCGCCCGGAAGCAGAGGTTGTGGCAAAGGCGGTCTGATTAAGCGCTGAAATCCAGGGCAGAGAAATCTCTGCCCTTTTTTATGCCTTAACCCTTACCGTTGCAGCATCGCCACAATAATCCATCCTGCCTTAAGCAAATTCGATAAAGTGCCTTTAAATCAAACTGGTCACGGAAATCGAATATGAAAAAAGCGCCCATTTTTGCTGCTCTGTCACTCGCGACGCTGCTGCTGACGGGATGTTCAACCACCTGGGTGATGACGACAACATCAGGTGCAACAATAGAGACGCAAGGCAAGCCTGAGCAAGACCCCGGGACAGGACTGACAAAATATGCTGACGCCTATGGTTATCACCGCGTGATTAAAAGCAGCGATGTGAAGCAAATAGATAAAGGTAAGACGGTATTGATGTGGTGAGCCGGGTCAAGTGAATAGAGAATCATTCAGGGGCGAAATCTTTCGCGCCCCTGAATAAGACGGCTCAGGCAATCATTGGGGCGATGATAAAGCCAAAGGCAACGCCCGCGATGATCCCACCCAGTCCTGGCAACATAAACGGATGGTTTAAGACATACTTACCTACGCGCGTTGTCCCGGTGGTGTCGAACTCCATCGCCGCCAGTGAAGTCGGGTACGTTGGGAGAACAAACACGCCGGTCACAGCCACATAGGAAGCCAGAATTGCCCAGGTAGGAACGCCAAGCGCGACGGCAAGCGGGATAATCAACGGCGTGGTGGCTCCCTGCGAATAGAGCAGCGCGCAGGTGCCAAACAATACCAGAGCCAGCAGCATCGGGTAGGCCTGCAGAATATTCCCCGCGATGTCCTTAATCTCCGCTAGGTGCGCGTCAATGAATGTGGTTCCCAGCGTAACAATGCCGAGAATGACTGCCAGCGAACTCATCCCGGCGCGAAAAGTTGACGTCAGGACAATGGCATCTGTAGATGTTTTGCACAGCACCACCATCAGGCAAGCGGCAGCCAGCATGCAGATGATAATGATATCCCGCGTATTCATTGGGCTGCCAACATCAAATCCAGGGCGTAGCTGCGGGAATGCGGCAAGAATAACGATGAGCACCGTGGCCAGCATAAACAGGGCGACTGAAAGTTTTGCACCCGGTGTGGTACTGTTTTGCCCTTCGTATTTTCGCACTAGCCCTTTCTGCAGGCGTTCCAGATAGACCTCATCGTCCTGGAGTTCACATCCCTGGCGCGAGGCGATGAATGCCCCAACCATCGCGGCAACAAACGAGGCGGGCAGACATACCGCCATAACCTGAATAAAGCTGATACCGTTGCCTTCCATGATGGTCAGCATCGCGGCCATTGCGGCGCTGATCGGCGAGCCGGATATTGCAACCTGAGATGCCACTACGGAGCCTGCGAGCGTACGAGAAGGGCGGATGCCTGACTCTTTCGCAACTTCGGCAATCACCGGCAGGGTGGAAAAGACAATGAAACCTGTTCCCGCCATTATGGTCATCGACCAGGTGATAATCGGTGCAATAACATTGATATATTTAGGATTTCGACGCATAAAATTACCGGCAATGCGTACCAGATAATCCATGCCTCCGGCTGCCTGTAGCGCTGATGCCGCCACAACCACCGTCATAATAATAAGAATGACGTCCACAGGCGGCGAGCCAATTTTCAGACCAAATCCCAGGGTTAAAATAGCCAGCCCCAGCCCACCGCATAAACCGATACCAATTCCGCCGAGGCGGATGCCGAAAAATATTGCGCCTAATACTACGATAATTTCCAACCAAAGCATAATGGCCTCCGCCAGATAATAATTCGCTATAAGAATGGCTTTTATTAAATGTGATGATTAAATGGTGGTTTTTTATTGCGCCAGCAGGTGGCTTTTTCCAACGCGTTTTTCATACCACTTAATTCCGGCACGAACCAATGAACCGGTTGAATCAATATATTTTGCTGGTGATTTCTTGACGGCTTCAGCAAGGATAACGGGGACTTCAGTACATCCCAGAACGATGACTTCCGCGCCGCGTGCAAAAAGTGCTTCAGCCTGTTCATTCATTAATTTTTGTGCTTGCTTAACATCTCCTGCTTTCAGGCAATAAATACTTTCCATGACTTTTTCCTGGCTGGAAGAATCAGGGCTGACGCAGGTTAACCCAAGAGACTCTATCCCTTTTTGGTAGAGCCCCATGTACAACGTGGCATTGGTAGCCAGCAGTCCGATGCGCGATTTTCCGCAGCTTCTGACCTCACCCAGGGTTGTCTCCACAATACTCAGCAACTCCGTATGACAGGATTCTTTTAACTCTTTAAACCAAAAGTGGGCGGTATTACACGGGATCACAATACACTCCGCGCCAGCATCTTCGAGTTTATGCATATAATCACGCATGGCCGGAAGCGGGGAATTACCATGACGCATTAATGCGTCAGTACGGTCAGGTATATCAGGAATGGATGAAATAATTAATGGAATATGTTCCTGATCGCGTTGCGCTGCAGTAAATGTGACGAATTTATTAAATAGATCGACGGTTGCAGCAGGTCCCATACCACCAAGTACGCCAATTAAACCTTTCACGATATATACCTCGTTTAACCATTAAATAATATTCAGGCTGTGTTTTATCTTGCCCTAATGTTTAACAGCAGAGCGTCGCGACGAGAAATGCAATAATGTTTGGCTTAATGCAAAAACCGCATGACTGTAGTTTTTTTCGCCGTTCTATGAGGTCAGGATAGGGTGCGGAGCCTGAAGATCTGCAAGCAGAGTAGGGTTGCGGCTGGATGGTGATGCTGACATGTTAATGTCAAAAACGAAGGCTTGATGCAAAAAACGAATCATTATGGGCTAATCGTCAATACCATCTCTGGAATTCTTCAGGCATGATGTTGTTAGGCTCATCAACATATTTAAGCATCCGCGTGACAGGCATGAAAAATATTGAGACAAAATGGTTATATGATTTCCTGACGCTGGAGGCATGCCGTCATTTTTCCCAGGCTGCGGAGGAGCGCAATATATCTCAGCCGGCATTTAGCCGGAGGATCAAAGCGCTCGAATCAGCCGTGGGGGTGCAGCTGTTTGATCGCACGACGGCGCCGCTGCAATTGACGGAGGAGGGCAAGTTATTCCATTCGCAAACGCGTAGCCTGCTACAACAGCTGGAATGTAATCTGGACGAACTCAGTGGTCACAATCTGCTTGGGGTCCCCAACATAAAAATCGCGGCAGCGCATTCTTTGTCGCTGACCATGTTGCCCCGGTTAGTGCATTCAATGGCGGCCTGGGGGGAAGAATTTGTCTGGCACGTCGAGGCGATTGATGTGGTGCAAGCGGTGAATACCCTGCGCGAGGGGAAAAGTGATTTTATTATCTCGTTTCGTGACGAGGATTTAATGCAGTCGCCTTTCTGTGGCTTGAAGGTTTTTGAGTCAGAGCTCTATCCTGTCTGTGCTACCGATGGACAGGGGAACGCGTTGTTTGATATCTATCAGCCGCAGGCGCCGATTCTGAACTATACCAGCACATCCTACATGGGAAGATTGGTAAACCGTCAGTTAGCGGAAGTTGGCGGCATTTCAGCACGAACGTTGTTTATGTCTTCGATGAGTGAGTTGTTGAAAAACATGGCGCTGGATGGGCATGGGATCGCCTGGCTACCAGCGTGGTCGATCGTCAACGAGCTGCGCGATAAGCGTCTGGTGCGCCTGGCGACACCTGAACTGATGGTACCTATTCAGGCCTATATTTACCGGATGGATACCCGATTGAATAAAACGGCTGAACATTTCTGGCGTATTTTGTACAACCATATGCCAGAGGACCTGGTTTCGCTTACCTGAGACGCGCCAGCTCGCCTGGCGCACCTGAAAAATTTCCGGTTATACCGGAGTTATGCTTTTTAGCCTGCTTAATTTGTGTACTATCTCTCATTTTCTCTCTCCCTTACAAACTGTATCTATAAAAAATTGTGATTCTGTTCATATCTATTGACTTTGGTTCTTGCAGATAGATTTACTTTGTCAAAAACATGCTTACTATAAACATATGTTCGATACTGAACATGTGCTCTAATAGTTTTGTGTATGGCGGTGGTTATTCTTAACGAACTCATTTGTGGCAAGATAATTGCCAGGGGACGTGCTATGCGTGAAAAGGAATACATAGTAACTATTGGCTCTGCCAATATGGATGTTGCTGGGTATTCGCATGCTTCTCTAAATTATGCGGATTCGAATCCAGGAAAGATAAAATTCACCCCCGGCGGAGTTGGACGCAACATTGCACATAATCTCGCGCTACTGGGTAAAAATTCGTGGTTACTGACTGCGGTTGGTAATGATTTTTATGGTCAATCGTTATTGGCGCAAACTAATCTATCCGGAGTACATGTTGATAAGTGTCTTATCGTTCCGGGAGAGAATACATCGAGTTATTTATCTCTGCTTGATAACACCGGTGAAATGCTGGTTGCCATTAATGATATGAGCATTACCGAACATATTTCACCGAGTTTTTTATCGCAGCAGCATGATTTTATTCGGCAGGCGAAAGTTATCGTCGCCGATTGCAATATCAGCGAAGACGCCCTGGCATGGGTGCTGGATAATGCCGGAGATGTTCCGGTGTTTGTCGACCCGGTATCGGCATGGAAATGCGTCAAAGTTCGCGAGCGGCTTGGACAAATTCACACCCTCAAACCTAACCGGCTTGAAGCCGAAACGCTGAGCGGTATTGCGCTTTCCGGGCGTGATGATGTTGGCAAAGTGGCCGCCTGGTTTCACGATCGCGGCTTAAATCGCCTGGTGCTCAGCATGGGCGGTGACGGAGTTTATTACAGTGATATTGCGGGGGATTGCGGTTGGTCGCTGCCGATTAAAACTCACGTCATTAATGTTACCGGGGCTGGCGATGCGATGATGGCGGGACTGGCTTCCTGCTGGGTAGACGGCATGCCCTTTATTGATTCGGTTCGATTTGCGCAGGGTTGTTCATCAATGGCATTAGCCTGTGAATATACCAATAACCCTGATTTGTCTGTTGCGAATGTTATCTCAATCGTGGAGAACACAGAATGTCTGAATTAACTCTTTCCTCTGAATTATTACAAATATCTCCAGAAGTACAGGAAGCATTAAACAGTAAAAAACCGATTGTTGCCCTCGAGTCAACCATTATTTCTCATGGTATGCCATTTCCGCAGAATGCCCAGACTGCTATTGAAGTAGAAGAAACTATTCGTAAGCACGGGGCAGTTCCTGCGACCATTGCCATTATTGGCGGGGTAATGAAAGTTGGTTTAAGCAAAGATGAAATTGAGTTGCTTGGAAGAGAGGGGCATAGCGTTACTAAAGTCAGTCGTCGTGATTTACCATTTGTGGTTGCTGCAGGGAAAAATGGTGCGACGACAGTTGCCTCAACCATGATTATTGCCTCCCTGGCTGGAATTAAAGTATTTGCGACGGGCGGGATTGGTGGTGTTCACCGTGGTGCTGAACATACCTTTGATATTTCCGCAGATCTGCAAGAACTGGCGCATACCAATGTCACGGTAATTTGTGCCGGGGCGAAATCTATTCTTGATCTCGGTTTAACGACCGAATATTTAGAAACCTTTGGCGTGCCGTTAATTGGATATCAGACCAACGCGTTGCCGGCATTTTTCTGCCGAACCAGTCCGTTTGAGGTCAGTATCCGTCTGGACAGCGCAAAAGAGATTGCCCGTGCCATGGCGGTGAAATGGCAGACAGGTCTCGACGGCGGTCTGGTTGTTGCAAACCCAATCCCGGAGCAGTTTGCGATGGCTGAAGAGAAAATTAATGCGGCAATCGATCGGGCGGTAAAAGAAGCGGAAGAGCAGGGGGTTGTGGGCAAAGAGAGTACGCCGTTCCTGCTGGCGCGCGTTGCGGAGCTGACCGGCGGTGACAGCCTGAAATCAAATATTCAGTTGGTGTTCAACAACGCGGTACTGGCTTGTGAAATTGCGAAGGAGTATCAACGCCTCGCCTGACCAAATTTTCCGGGCAGAATGCGGTCGCCCGCGGATAGCAAACCTACCAAAACCTGGCGGTAACGCCGGGTTTCCTGGCATGAAGGGAATTTCATTATGGATATAATGAGAAGTGTTGTGGGTATGGTGGTATTACTGACTATCGCGTTTCTGCTGTCAGTAAATAAAAAGCGTATTAGTCTGCGTACGGTCGGGGCAGCACTGGTGCTGCAAATTGCAATCGGCGGCATTATGCTCTATTTCCCGCCGGGGAAATGGCTGGTTGAACAGGCCGCGCTCGGTGTCCACAAGGTGATGTCATACAGTGACGCGGGTAGTGCATTTATCTTTGGCTCCCTGGTCGGGCCAAAAATGGATGTGCTGTTCGACGGAGCCGGGTTTATCTTCGCCTTTCGGGTGCTCCCGGCCATCATTTTTGTGACCGCGCTGATCAGTCTACTCTACTACATTGGCGTGATGGGGCTGTTGATCCGCATCCTTGGCGGTATTTTCCAGAAAGCGTTGAACATCAGTAAGATCGAGTCATTTGTCGCAGTAACCACGATTTTCCTCGGGCAAAACGAGATCCCGGCAATCGTGAAACCGTTTATTGACCGGCTGAATCGCAATGAGCTATTTACCGCTATCTGTAGCGGGATGGCCTCGATTGCTGGCTCAATGATGATTGGTTACGCTGGAATGGGCGTTCCGATTGACTATCTGCTGGCGGCATCGTTGATGGCAATCCCCGGTGGTATTTTATTTGCGCGTATGCTGAGTCCGGCAACTGAAGAATCTCGCGTCACCTTTGAGAACCTGTCATTTACCGAAACGCCGCCGAAAAGCATCATCGAAGCAGCGGCGAGCGGGGCGATGACCGGGCTGAAAATTGCCGCAGGCGTGGCAACGGTAGTAATGGCATTTGTCGCCATTATTGCGCTGATTAACGGCATTATCGGCGGAATTGGCGGTTGGTTTGGTTTTGGTCACGCCACCCTGGAAGGGATCTTTGGCTATGTGTTAGCCCCGCTGGCGTGGATTATGGGCGTGGACTGGAGCGATGCGACGCTGGCAGGTAGCCTGATTGGACAGAAGCTGGCAATCAACGAGTTTGTCGCCTATCTCAACTTCTCGCCGTATCTGCAAACCGGCGGGACACTGGATGTGAAGACCATTGCGATTATCTCGTTTGCGCTGTGCGGGTTCGCTAACTTTGGTTCGATTGGCGTTGTTGTCGGCGCGTTTTCGGCGATAGCACCACAGCGAGCCCCGGAAATCGCGCAGCTTGGAATGCGCGCGCTGGCAGCAGCAACGCTGTCAAACCTGATGAGCGCCACCATAGCGGGTTTCTTTATCGGTATAGCATAGTGAGAATAATGCCGGATAAGCGTGGCGCTATCCGGCATTACATTTAAGCTGTTTGCAGCAAATATAAGGCGTTATCTGCCGAAAGGGTTGGGTTGTTAATGCTGACGCTGGCTCGCGATAATGCCGCGCAGGCCATGGCAAAGTGAGCGCTTTCACGGAACTCGCTACCTTCCAGAAAGCTGTACAGCAATCCGGCCATAAAAGCGTCATCGGCGCCAAAACTGTCTACGATCGTATGATTGGGAGGCGTCAGTAAAAACTGCTCTCCGTCCTTTTCGCTGCAAAAAACAGATTCATCTTCCAGACAGACAAAGATCCGTTTTACCCCTTGCTGATGCAGACTATTGACGGCCAGTACGCGATCGGCATCTGAATGGATAGGTTGGCCCCACAAAATCGCCAGCTCTTTCTGCGTTGGTTTTAGCGTATGAATACGCGTAAACCATGTCTTCATTTTTGCCGCTTTGAACTCTGAAACGGTGTCAATGAATACCGGAATATCATCAGCAATAGTAAAGACCCACTCAATGGCTTCGGCGGTCAGATTGCAATCTGCCAGTACGACACCGGAATGGCGGATCAAATCTCGCGACCCGTTCAGCAACTGCGGCGTTAATTGCTGCAGGATATGGGTATCGTTAATTGCCAGTACGGTTTCTTCCTGCTGATTAGCGATCGACAGGTAGGTTGAGGTGTTATGCCCATGCAGGCGTATGCAACTTGCAACGTTAACACCGGCCTGACGCGTTTGTTCCAGCAATGTTTCCCCATAGAAATCACTGCCAACAGCGGAAATTAAGTGAACGTCACGGCCCAGCAGCGCCAGGTTGTGGGCGATGTTGCGTCCTACGCCGCCTGCCGAGCAGTGAATGCTGCCAGGATTAGAGGCCGCCTGAGGATAATGGATGTCTGCAACACCACGAATATCCATGTTGATTGCTCCGACAACCACGCAATAATCCTGTTCGGTAAGGATATAACCTTTACCTTTGATCATGCCTTTACGCATCAAATCCATAATATGCGCAGCGACGCGAGAACGGCTGATTTGCAGAATATCGGCGATTTCATTCTGCTGAATCAACGGATTGCGACGCAGGATCTTAAGGATCTGCTTTTCCCTGTCGTTCATGATTACGCCACCGCTTGTTCTGTTTGCTGGGCTTTCAGCCAGGCAATCTCTTCTGCCCAGATATCCGGATTAATCGTTTCCAGCACCAGCGGAATGCCATCAAAACGATTGTCCTGCATGATCCAGCGGAAAGCGTCGTGGCCAATATTCCCTTCACCTAAGCTGTGGTGGCGGTCGACGCGACTGCCAAACGTGCTCTTGGCGTCATTCAGGTGCATACCGCGTAGATAGCTGAAACCGACAATACGTTCAAATTCCGCAAACGTTTTTTCGCATTCCTCGACAGAACGCAAATCGTAACCGGCAGCGAAAGCGTGGCAGGTATCAATACAGACGCCAACACGGGATTTATCTTCAACACCATCAATAATGGCGGCAAGGTGCTCAAACTTAAATCCGAGATTGCTGCCCTGTCCGGCGGTATTTTCGATAACTGCCGTAACCCCTTGGGTCTGAGCGAGGGCGATGTTGATAGATTCAGCAATGCGCGCCAGACATTCATCTTCCGGGATCTGCATCAAATGGCTGCCCGGATGAAAGTTGAGCAGCGATAAACCGAGCAGTTCACAGCGCTGCATTTCATCGATAAATGCATCGCGTGATTTTTCCAGCGCATCGCTGACCGGGTGGCCGAGATTAATCAGGTAGCTGTCGTGAGGCAGGATCTGAGCGGAAGTATAGTGATACTTCTCGCAAGCGGATTTGAAATCATCAATGATTTCAGTGGTCAACGCCGCGGCGCGCCACTGACGCTGATTTTTGGTGAACAGGGCGAATGCGGTAGCTTCGATTTCTGCGGCCCGAATAGCGGCGTTAGCCAGACCGCCAGCGGCGCTTACGTGCGCTCCGATGTATTTCATGAATTAAACCCGCCATACTCAAATTCAAAAAAGGAAGAGTATAGCGGGTCAACTAACGTTAGTCGTGATCGTTTATGCCATTAGCGCGTGGATAGCGAAGTTAATCGCACCACCGCCTACAATCAGCCAGACAAACAGCAGTAGCGCCATCAGCAAAGGTTTAGCACCAGCTTTTTTCAGGGCGCTCACGTGAGTGGTTAGCCCCAGTGCGGCCATCGCCATTGCCAGCAGCACGGTATCCAGCGTCACCAGCATACTCACTACCGACTGCGGCAGCAGGTGGAAAGAGTTAAAAATCGCCACCACAATGAACATGATGGCAAACCATGGAATGGTGATTTTGCTCTTCTCACCACCGGTTGCCGGAGACAGTTGTTTTACTCGTGCGGCCAGCAGGATGAGGAACGGAGCCAGCATCATGACGCGCAGCATTTTGGCAATAACCGCGGCGTTTTCAGCATCCGGGTTAATGGCGTGTCCGGCGGCAACAACCTGCGCAACTTCATGCATGGTGGAGCCAATGTAAATCCCGTAAGTCTCGGGAGTAAACCAGTGCGCTAACAGCGGATACATCGCCGGATACAGGAAGATAGCGATAGTACCGAAGATAACCACCGTGGCGACGGCGACCGTCACCTTACTGGCTTCGGCTTTAACGACAGGCTCTGTTGCCAGTACCGCGGCGGCGCCACAGATGCTGCTGCCCGCGCCAATCAGCCAACTGGTGTGACGGTCCAGACCAAACACTTTCTGCCCAAGGAAGCAGGCAATCATGAAGGTGCTGCTGAGCGTTAATATGTCGATTACGATACCGCTGACGCCGACGTCAGCAATTTGCGCGAAGGTAAGGCGGAAACCGTAGAGGATTATCCCCAGGCGTAATAAATGTTGTTTAGCAAACAGTACGCCGCCATCGCAGCTTTTCCAGATTTGTGGATACACGGTGTTGCCGATAACCATCCCAAACAAGATGGCTAAGGTGAGGGCGCTAAACCCGGCACCTGCGACGGCGGGAATGGATCCCCCCCATAAGGCGGCCCCAGTGATAACTGCACTCAGGGCAAGCCCCGGAATAAAATGCCACGCTGTACGACGATGAGTCTGTAAGGTGAGTTCTGTCATATCCTTCTCCTTTATCTGGGTAAAAGAGTACGGCGATGTGGTTTAAAAATAAAATTGATTATATATTTATAATTAATCTATATAAGTGGTATACCCGTCATACTTCAAGTTGCATGCGCGTTGGCTGCGCTCGTTCACCCCAGTCACGTACTTAAGTACGCTCCCGGGGATGCTCTCTCTTGCCGCCTTCCTGCAACTCGAATTATTTAG
>NZ_SZWW01000003.1:0-12573 GCF_005280955.1 Citrobacter sp. wls717 | reverse complement strand
CCGCCAATGGCGGGCCTGATAGTTAACGCATGCAATTAGATGGTCAGGATACCAATGGCCGTTACAACGGTCAGGATAGCTGCCAGTCCGTAGAATACCCATTTGCCAGCAGGCACGTGGATTTTCAGGTCATGCATCGCGTGATGCATACGGTGTAAACCGCACCACAGCGGCAGGACGATCATCAGGAACAGGAATGCGCGACCGATAAAGCTCTGAGCGAATGCCAGGACGCGTTCATAGCTGAAGGCATCAGGAACAAAGCCCAGCGGCAGCATAATGCCTACCAGCAGAATCATCACCGGCGCAATGATTGCGCTCCACATACCGCCTGCACCAAACAGGCCCCAGAATACGGGTTCGTCAGAGCGTTTTGGATTTGGATTAATCATTCCGGACTCCTTACCAGAACAGGGCAACAAACAGTATTACTACTGTCGCAACCACAGTAACCGCCCAAAGCCCTTTGATGATTGGCTCTGGCCCCATTTTTTCGTCTTTTACGATGATGTTGGCCGCTTTCGGCGCCAGCTCAAACCAGGTCTTGGTATGCAGCAGCGCGGCTGCCAGGGCGATGATGTTAAGGATCACCACCACCGGGTTCTGCAGGAACCCGACAAAGCCAGCCCAGGATTCCACACCGTGCTTAAGCGCAAACAGGCCGAAGATCAGTTCAATACTGAACCAGACAGCCGGAACGGCTGTGCCTTCACGCAGCATGTAAAAGCGATAAAACGGCAGTTTCTTCCACCAGGTGGACGTCATTGGCCGCACATAGGCGTTGCGTTTAGTCGTCATGTTGCACTCCTTAGCGTGGTTTCAGGGTTGCGATAAGAAAGTCTTTTGAACTTTCAACTTTACCCTGCTGAATGGCCGCAGCCGGATCGACGTGTTTCGGGCAGACTTCGGAGCAGTAGCCCACGAAAGTACAACTCCAGACGCCGTTCGGGCTATTCAATTGAGCCATACGCTCTTTCTTACCGTGGTCGCGGCTATCTTCGTTGTAACGATGCGCCAGCGTAATCGCAGCCGGTCCAATGAACTCAGGGTTCAGGCCGAATTGCGGGCACGCGGCGTAGCACAGACCACAGTTGATGCAACCGGAGAACTGATGATACTTCGCCATCTGCGCCGGAGTCTGGGTGTTTGGACCCTGATCCGGTGTACGCGGGTTACCGATGATGTACGGTTTGATCGCTTCAAGGCTTTCGATAAAGTGCGTCATATCGACGACCAGATCGCGCTCAATCGGGAAGTTGCCCAGCGCTTCAACCTTCATACCGTTGGTGTAATCACGCAGGAAGGTTTTGCACGCCAGCTTCGGCACGTTGTTGACCATCATGCCGCAGGAGCCGCAGATTGCCATACGGCAGGACCAGCGATAGCTCAGGTCTGGTGCCAGGTTATCCTTGATGTAGCCCAACGCATCGAGCAGAGACGTGGTTTCATCGTAAGGAACTTCGTAGAAAGCACTGTGCGGCGCGGTATCGGTTTCCGGGTTATAGCGCACCACCTCAACTTTCAGGTTTTTCATCTCAGCCATTCGCCTTCTCCTTCTTATCGGCTGCTTCCGCTTCGCCACCGTAAACACGTTTAGCCGGTGGCAGAGTGGTGATTTTCACGTCGCTGTATTCCAGGCGAGTCGTGCCGTCAGCATCGCGGAAGGCGAGGGTGTGTTTGAGGAAGTTCACGTCGTCACGCTCGGTGCAGCCTTCATCCAGACGCTGATGCGCGCCGCGGGATTCTTTACGCGCCAGAGCGGAGTGCGCCATACATTCAGCAACGTTCAGACCGTGACCCAGTTCGATGGTGTACAGCAGGTCGGTGTTGAAGACGCTGGAGGTATCAGTGATACGCACGCGCTTGAAGCGCTCCTGCAGCTCAGCCAGCTTATCAACGGTTTTCTGCATGAGTTCCGGCGTACGGTAGATACCGCAACCTTCTTCCATGGAGATCCCCATTTCGTCACGGATCTTAGACCAGTTTTCGTTACCTTCCTGGTTAACCAGATCTTTCAGACGTTTTTCAATACCGGCAACCTGTGCATCAAGCGCGGCACTGTTTGCAGCGCCAGCCGTTGCAGCACGTTCCGCAGCCTGTTCGCCAGCCATACGACCGAAGACCACCAGTTCCGCCAGGGAGTTAGAGCCCAGACGGTTAGCGCCATGCAGACCAACAGAGGAACATTCGCCGACAGCGAACAGACCTTTAATGCGGGTTTCACAGTGCTGATCGGTTTCGATACCGCCCATGGTGTAGTGTGCGGTCGGACGTACCGGGATCGGCTCTTTAACCGGATCGACACCCACGTAGGCTTTCGCCAGTTCGCAGATGAACGGTAAACGTTCGAGCAGTTTTTTCTCGCCGAGGTGACGCAGGTCGAGGTGAACCACATCGCCACGCGGAGTGGAAATGGTGTTGCCTTTGCGCCATTCGTGCCAGAAAGCCTGAGAAACTTTGTCGCGCGGACCGAGTTCCATATATTTGTTTTTCGGCTCGCCCAGTGGAGTTTCCGGACCCATGCCGTAGTCTTGCAGATAACGGTAGCCATTTTTGTTGACCAGAATACCGCCTTCACCACGGCAGCCTTCAGTCATCAGGATACCGGAGCCTGGCAGACCCGTCGGGTGATACTGAACGAATTCCATATCACGCAGCGGAACGCCGTGGCTCAGCGCCATGCCCATACCGTCGCCGGTTACGATGCCGCCGTTGGTGTTGTAACGGTAAACGCGACCTGCGCCGCCCGTTGCCATTACCACTGCGTTAGCACGGATCTGCACCAGCGTGCCTTCCATCATGTTCATCGCGACGACGCCGCGAGCATGGCCATCGTCAACCAGGATATCGAGAACGAAGTGTTCGTCAAAGCGCTGAATCTGTGGGAACTGCAAAGACGTTTGGAACAGCGTATGCAGCATGTGGAAGCCGGTTTTATCCGCGGCAAACCAGGTACGCTCGATTTTCATGCCGCCGAAGCGACGTACGTTGACGCTACCGTCTTCACGACGGCTCCATGGGCAGCCCCATTGTTCGAGTTGCGTCATTTCAGTTGGGCAGTGGTGGACAAAGTAATCCACGACATCCTGCTCACATAGCCAGTCTCCGCCTGCTACCGTATCGTGAAAATGGTAGTCAAAGCTGTCATGATCCTGCGCGACAGCAGCAGAGCCGCCTTCGGCAGCAACGGTATGGCTGCGCATTGGGTACACTTTTGAGATCAGTGCGATTTTAGCGTTGGGATTTGCTTGTGCGGCAGCAATTGCAGCACGTAATCCCGCGCCACCGGCGCCTATAATGGCAAGATCGGCTTGAAAGGTTTGCACGACATTCCTCCAGATTGTTGTTATTTCATCCCCGCCTGAACTCAGATGCTTCATCGGCTTCAAACAGGTTATGAACGCGTTTCCACTGCTCCTTTATAGGTACAATAGTATAGTCTTAGGGATGTGCGGGAAATTTGACGTGTTCGATTTTTTTAGCGTGTCAAAGGGGGGAATTATCATTGAATTTGATTAATTTAATTACTAAACCACCCAATGTCGCTTTTTTTACCCGATTGCCAGTGCTGATTACTACCGCGGGAAATTTGTCTCGTTAGCGCGATACGAGTAGACTTCGTGCCCTTGTCTTAAATCGGAGAAACAACCATGAGCGAAACGGCAACCTGGCAGCCGAGCGCGTCCATCCCCAATCTGTTAAAACGTGCAGCAATTATAGCGGAGATTCGCCGCTTTTTTGCCGATCGTGGCGTGCTTGAGGTTGAGACCCCTTGTATGAGTCAGGCAACGGTAACGGACATCCATCTGTTCCCGTTCGAAACACGTTTCGTCGGCCCTGGACATTCCCAGGGAATGAATCTCTATTTAATGACCAGTCCGGAATATCACATGAAGCGCCTGCTGGTGGCAGGATGTGGCCCGGTATATCAACTGTGCCGCAGCTTTCGCAATGAAGAGATGGGACGTCATCATAACCCTGAGTTCACCATGCTCGAGTGGTATCGTCCCCACTACGATATGTATCGCCTGATGAATGAAGTGGATGATTTGCTCCAGCAAGTGCTGGACTGCTCTCCAGCGGAAAGCCTTTCTTATCAGCAGGCCTTTCAGCGCCATCTGGAGATAGATCCACTATCAGCAGACAAAACCCAACTGCGGGAAGTAGCGGCTAAGCTGGATCTCAGCAATATCGCCGATACTGAAGAAGATCGGGATACGTTGCTGCAACTGCTGTTCACGATGGGCGTTGAGCCGCATATCGGCAAAGACAAACCGACGTTTGTTTATCATTTCCCCGCCAGCCAGGCATCATTGGCGCAAATCAGTACCGAAGATCACCGCGTGGCTGAGCGTTTCGAGGTGTATTACAAAGGTATTGAGCTGGCGAATGGTTTCCATGAGTTGACCGACGCGCGCGAGCAGCAGCAACGGTTTGAACAGGATAACCGCAAACGTGCCGCGCGTGGCCTGCCACAGCAACCTATCGATACCAACCTGCTTGAAGCGTTAAAAGTGGGCATGCCGGATTGCTCTGGCGTGGCGCTCGGCGTTGACCGTCTGGTGATGCTGGCTCTGGGCGCGGAAAGCCTGGCTGAGGTTATCGCATTTACCGTCGATCGCGCGTAATTTACGCTCTCTCCATACAAAGTGGCGGATAAACAGCCACTTTGTAGCATATTTTTTCATTTACCCTCTAATAGCCACAATTTACATCTGGATGTTTGATATCTTTCAGGTATCAATTCTGTGTTAATTTTTTATCGCTGAACTCCGCAATGAGAGCAGTGCCAATCGGTGAGCGGCGTTTGTGAAACGCTTGCCAGAGTAAGGGATGGTTTAATGACCCAAACAATAAAAAAGATGAGCCTGATTGGTCTCATCCTTATGATATTTACGTCTGTTTTTGGTTTTGCTAACAGCCCCTCCGCGTTCTATTTAATGGGGTACAGCGCGATTCCATGGTATATATTTTCCGCATTATTATTTTTTATTCCATTTGCTTTAATGATGGCGGAAATGGGTTCCGCCTATCGGAAAGAAGAGGGTGGAATCTATTCGTGGATGAATAATAGCGTTGGGCCACGTTATGCGTTTATCGGCACGTTTATGTGGTTTTCTTCCTATGTGATATGGATGGTCAGCACGGCGGCAAAGGTCTGGGTACCTTTTTCGACCTTCTTATTTGGCGCAGACATGACGCAGCACTGGCGTTTTGCCGGGCTTGAGCCTACGCAGGTTGTCGGGCTGCTCGCCGTCGGCTGGATGATTCTGGTGACCTGCGTGGCCTCACGGGGGATTAATAAGATTGCCCGTATTACGGCTGTAGGTGGAATTGCCGTAATGTGTCTTAATTTAGTTTTGTTGTTAGTGAGTGTCGCTATTTTGTTATTAACGGGTGGCCACTTTGCGCAGGATATTAATTTTATCTCCTCGCCTAATCCGGGATATCAGTCCGGTCTGGCAATGTTGTCATTTGTTGTGTTTGCTATTTTTGCTTACGGCGGAATTGAGGCCGTGGGGGGACTGGTAGATAAAACAGAAAAGCCAGAAAAGAACTTCGCGAAAGGGATTGTCTTTGCCGCTATTGTCATTTCTGTCGGTTATTCACTGGCGATATTTTTATGGGGCGTTAGCACCAACTGGCAACAGGTATTAAGTGATGGCTCGGTCAACCTCGGCAACATTACCTATATCCTGATGAAAAGCCTCGGGATGACGTTGGGTAATGCGCTGCACCTTTCCCCGGAAAGCGCGATGGCGTTGGGCGTATGGTTCGCGCGTATCACCGGTCTTTCTATGTTCCTCGCCTATACGGGCGCTTTTTTCACGCTCAGCTACTCGCCGCTGAAAGCGATTATTCAGGGAACGCCGAAGGCATTGTGGCCCGCGCCGATGACCAGGCTGAATGCGGTGGGGATGCCGACGACGGCAATGTGGTTGCAGTGTTTACTGGTGAGCCTGTTTATCCTGCTGGTTTCGTTTGGCGGCGACACGGCCTCAGCGTTTTATAACAAACTGACCCTGATGGCGAACGTCTCAATGACGCTGCCGTATCTGTTCCTTGCGCTGGCTTTCCCATTCTTTAAAGCGCGTACGGACCTGGAAAGGCCGTTTGTGATTTTTAAAACGCGGGCGGCGACGTTACTGACAACAGGCGTGGTGGTATTGGTGGTGACGTTTGCCAACGTGTTCACCATCATCCAGCCGGTGATTGAAGCCGGGGACTGGAACAGCGCATTGTGGATGACCGGCGGCCCGATCTTCTTCTCGCTGCTGGCGATGGCGATTTATCAGAACTATAGCCGTCGCATGGCCAACGAACCTGAGTGGGCGGTGGAGTAACCGTCCTGGCGTATCCGGCCTACAAAGAAGCATTTTCGTAGGCCGGATAAGACCCAACGGGTCGCCATCCGGCATTTCTTGCCTGAATCATGCGCTACAAACTTCCTGCCGGGCGGCTGGCTCTGCCCGCAGAACTTAACGTTCTTCCCGTTTGTTTACCGCCAAGGCTCTCCAGACGCATCTGGAACGGCGGGAATGGCATATCAATACCGTGTTCGCGGAAGCCTGCCAGAATCAGCTGGTGGATCTCATGACGCAGCGGCATACGGTGTCCCATCTCTGCGGCATAAATACGCAGTTCGAAGATTTGAATCCCCTGCTGCAGATCTACCAGAAAGACTTCTGGTGCCGGGTTATCGATAACCAGCGAACAGCGCTGCGCGGCAGTCAGCAAAATCTGCGTGACCTCCTCGCTGTTAGCCTCTGACGGCGCCGGGATAGTTAACACCACACGGGTGACCGAATCTGATAACGACCAGTTGATAAACTGCTCGGTGATAAAGGCCTTATTGGGCACGATGATCTCTTTGCGGTCCCAGTCGCTGATGGTGGTGGCGCGAGTGTTAATCTTCGTCACGCTACCGGTAAGATCGCGAATGGTCACCGTGTCGCCAATGCGAATCGGTTTCTCAAACAGGATAATCAGGCCGGAAATAAAGTTGGCGAAGATTTCCTGCAAACCAAAGCCCAGACCAACACCGAGAGCAGCCACCAGCCATTGCAGTTTGGACCACTCAATGCCGATCATCGAGAAGCCAACCAGACCGCCAATCAGCATCAGCAAATACTTGGTAATGGTGGTAATGGCGTAACCGGTGCCGGGGGTTAAATCCAGATGTTGCAGCAGCGCCAGCTCCAGCAACGCGGGGAGGTTGCGCACTAACTGGGTGGTGATGATAAATACCAGTATCGCGATGAGCACCGCGCCCAGCGTGATCGGCTCTAAGCTTTCCACGCCTTGCACCGTAGAGGTGACATCCCACAACGAGATGTTTTCCAGGAAGCCAAATGCGGAATGAATTTCCGACCACAGCACAATGACTGAAAGCAGGGCGATAAGCATCAGAATAGAGCGCACCAGACGCAGCGATTGCGCGCTGATCGCGTCGAGATCCACTTCGCTTTCATCAACATCAATCGCGCCTTCAAGACTGGTGGAGTGCGGCGGTTCTTCTTCACCTCGCGCACGTTGCGCCAGCATTTCGGCGCGTCGATGCTTGGCGCGGTCGAACGCCAGACGGCGGCGTTGGATCAGCATCCAGCGGCGGATGACGTGATACACCACCAGTAACAAGAACCAGATAGCCACGGACGTTTCCAGACGCGCCAGCAAAGCTTGCGATGTGGCGAGATAGCCCACTGCGGCCGCGAGGATGGCAATCAGCGGCGCGCCCATCAGCATATTCCATAGCATGCTGTTGACCATGTTATCGCTGTTGCCCTCTTTATCGAGATACAGCGGTATTCCGGCGCGCTTCAGGCTCAGAGTCACGACCGCCAGTGCGCCGCAAATCAGGATGAAGCACAAGCGTCCCAATGAGGCGGAGAATTCCCGGTCATTGAGGTTATCAAACATAATTACCGCCATGATCAGCGGGACAATCAGTCCGATGCTCATCAGGTAATAGTGCATAGCCTTCGCGACGCGATTACGCGGCCAGCCAAAGTGGGCAATGAACAGACCGTTAGGGCGTGCAAAGGTGGCGCAAATCATCACCGCCCATAGCATGGGCACCGTGGCGGTTACGCCATCGCCGATAGCGACGGCCAACGGATAAGGCCAGGCTTCCTGCAAACCGTAACCCAGGGTGGCCCACAGTACCGGTAGCGGCGAGGCGACGAGTATTGACCAGAATACCGTGCGTATCGTCAGCCAGAAGTGGTCCTGGGTCACCTTACCCACCCGCGCGGACGAGCGTTCAAGAAAACGGGTAAAGTGTTTGCGAGAATAGAGGCTAAATCCAACCAGTACCAACGCACCGAACAGCGGTAGTAGCGTTTCTTTGCTGGTCAGCATCATGATGCTGGCTTTACCTAACTGATTAAAGGTATCTAATGAGATCAGACGCCGCAGATCCTGAACAATGTCGACAGGCCATGAGAGGGAGATAGGGCTGACGTCAGACGTCCAGAACAGATAGCGGTGCGTCGCTTCGTTGACCTCTTTTAGCGCATCTTCCAGTTGGCTATTGGAGACTTTTAGCTTGGTCAGCTCAAGGATCAGCGTATCGCCACCCTGTAACAGAGAGTTCAGCAATTCACGCTGAGTGCGCAACTGGGCGTTGAGGATGCTGCTCTGTTCCGCGGTCAGCGGTTGCCCATCGGCCTGATGGATCTGGCGTAGTTGCGGCTGCTTATTGAGGAGATCTTCATAGCGCATACGGTGCACGCGTAGCTGCGCCATTTCGGTATCTAACTGCTGAGGTTTGGGCATTTCGGGCAGACGAGACACCTGTGCGCGTAGCGCTTCCCCCAGCATATTCGAGACCCCAAGCCACTGGGACTGTTCGCGCAGCGTATTCAACGCCTGACGCACCTGCAGCGTTTGGCTGGTGGCCTGACGCTGTTGCGACGCGACCAGATCCATACGCTGCGCCTGCTGGTTTAAGGCCTGGGACAGTTCGCGGTTTACCTTGAACTGGTCAACAATGCCTTCGGGCAATCCCGCACTGTTTTCCGCCAGCAGTTCGGTACTCTCCAGCGCTCGCTCAGCTTCACGCTGCCGCTGACTGTTGAGTTGATTACGTAATGCCTGCAGATAGGCGTCGAGCTGTTGGCTCTGTTTTTCCGCCAGTTCTGAGCGCATACGCGCCAGTTCCTGACGGTTGTTGGCGGAAAGCTGCGCCAGCTCCAGTTCATCGACCAGGGCTTTGAGTTTGGCGGACTCAGCCTGCATCGCCTGATTCTGCGCGGGATTGGCGTTGGCGGTACCAATACGCCGCTCAAGCTCATTTAGTTGGCGGCGGGCATCGGTTTGCTGTTGAGGAAGCTGACTTAACGAGTCGGCGATTTCCCGGGCGCGATCCTGCTCCTGCTGGGCCTGACGACTCTTTTCCAGCAACTGACTGCTGACCTGGAGGATCTCCTGGTTTAACGCATCAGTTGTCAGTCCGGTTGGTACGTTGCGCGGTTCGTCACGCAGATTGCTAAGCTGTGCGCGTAGCGTTGCGGAGAGCTTGGGGAAGTTATCAATAACCTGCTGGTATTGCGCGGCGCGCTCGAGAGAGCCTTTCCGCTCCTCAAGGGCATTCAGCGCGGACTGGAGCGCCTCGACGGTTTCTGGCTGAGCGGGTTTCGCCGCCTTGGCCTGCTCAAGTTCCTGGGTGAGTTGTTTGGCGTCGGGGGCCGTCGCAGCGTACGCCCCCAGGCTGAGGCACCAGGCCATCAGAAAAGTGATAATCAGGCGCACAGCAGCGATTCCTATGTTTAAGTTTCGTCTTTTTTGTCGTCAACCAGCGGGCTGGCGTCGTGTTCTGCTTCGATCTCTTCTTTCGGCAGCGGGGCAGGTTCTGCCTCTGGCGTCACGAAAGTCTCGGTTGAGATGGCCATTGGCTGACCGATTTTCGTGACTGAAAGGTCCTGCAATTGCTCAACCAGGTTAACTTTGCCCGGTGCAAACAGGTTGATGACGGTGGAACCGAGCTTAAAGCGGCCCATTTCCTGACCTTTCAGCAGTGCCACCGACCCTTCGCTTTCGCCTTCAGGCCAGGTCCAGCGTTTAATTACGCCTTCACGCGGTGGGGTAATGGTGCCAGCCCATACGGTTTCAATGCTGCCAACGATAGTCGCCCCGACCAAAATTTGCACCATCGGGCCAAACTCGGTATCAAACAGGCAAATAACGCGTTCGTTACGGGCAAACAGATTCGGTACGTTTTGCGCGGTCAGGATGTTTACAGAGAAAAGGTCGCCTGGCACGTACATCATTTCGCGCAGGATACCGTTACATGGCATATGTACCCGGTGGTAATCGCGTGGTGATAAGTAAGTGGTCACAAACGTACCGTTGCGGAATTTGTCCGCCATCTGGTAGTTGCCGGCCAGCAGCGCTTCAAGCGTATAGCTGTGCCCTTTGGCCTGTAACAGCTTGTCTTCTTCGATGTTACCTAACTGGTTGATCACGCCGTCGGCAGGCATGACCAGTACATTCGGATCGGTATTGACTGGACGAGCCTCGTCGCGCAGGGGACGAACAAAGAAGTCGTTAAAGGTGCGATAGCTGGCGGTATCCGGCTTTTGCGCCTCTTTCATATCGACCTTGTAATATTTCACGAACAGATCGATTACCAGTTTGGTCAGCCATCCCGCTCGTTTGCTCGCACCCCAGCCCGCCAGGCGAGTGAGCCATAGTTTCGGCAGAATGTATTGTAGCGAAAGCTTAAATGAGTTTAACAAGGTAGCCTCCAGGCCATAATTTGTTCCCGATCCGGCATATGGGCCGGATCCTGAAAAAGGGGGACGATTCTAGCGATGCTTAGCTTAGTTGTCAGTTGTCTGTATCAGAAAAGTTTTTACGCGTTTTTACCTGCGCCATGCTTTCCAGGATGCGGTGATAATTTTCAAACCGAGTTTCGGCTATTTCCCCTTTTTCTACAGCCTCACGGATAGCACAGCCTGGATCGGCATCATGCTTGCAGTCGCGGTATTTACAATGACCCAGGTAGTCATGGAATTCGACAAAGCCATGGGTGATTTGTTCCGGTTCCAGATGCCACAGTCCGAACTCGCGTACGCCAGGGGAGTCGATAACGTCGCCGCCATGTGGGAAGTGATACAGGCGAGAAGCGGTGGTGGTGTGCTGCCCAAGACCGGAGTTATCGGAGACATCGTTGGTCAGGATCGCTTCCTGCAGGCCGAGAAGATTATTGAGCAGGCTGGATTTACCTACACCCGACTGGCCGGCAAAAATACTGATACGACCGGTTAACGCTTCTTCAAGCGGTTTCAGACCGTCTTTCGTGCGGCTTGATACCATCAATACGCGATAGCCAATGTTGCGATAGATATCCATCTGTTCGTTAACAAAGGCCATGCCTTCGGCATCCAGCAGATCGATCTTATTCAGTACGATAATCGGTTCGACGTGTAGCGTTTCGCAGGCAACCAGATAGCGGTCGATAATATTAAGCGACAGCTCGGGTAAGATGGCTGAGACAATAACGATCTGATCGATATTGGCGGCAATGGGTTTTACCCCATCGTAAAAGTCAGGACGTGTGAGCACCGAGGTACGTTCGTGAACCGCCTCAACGATGCCTTTGACATTTACCCCTTCTGCTGCCGCTTTACCTGGACGCCAGACTACGCGATCGCCGGTAACCAGCGAACGAATTGTGCGGCGGATGTTGCAGCGGTGAATATCACCGTCAGCAGACTCCACGTCGGCATGCATGCCAAAACGGCTGATAACGATGCCTTCAGCGGTTTCGCCAAACAGGTTGTCGTCGTAGTCTGGCTTCTCCGCGGACGTTTTCAGACGACGCTGGTGATTGGCGTTCACACGGCGCTGTTGGCCTTTGGAGAGTTTATTCTTACTCAATCGGACTGGCTCCTGGTCGCCCATGATGGGCAAAACATTTATGATACACGCAATTTTAGATGAATATAGTCACACTGAATGTGACGCTGAAGGGTGGAAAATAGCATGAGTGCCAATGAAAACAACCTGATTTGGATCGATCTGGAGATGACTGGTCTGGATCCCGAGCGCGATCGCATTATTGAAATCGCCACACTGGTGACGGATGCCAACTTAAATATTCTGGCTGAAGGACCGACGATTGCGGTACACCAGTCTGACGAACAACTGGCATTAATGGATGACTGGAACGTACGTACGCATACCGGTAGTGGGCTGGTGGAACGGGTAAAGGCGAGCACCATGGGCGATCGCGAAGCAGAACTGGCCACGCTGGCCTTTTTGCAAGAATGGGTTCCGGCAGGAAAATCACCTATCTGCGGCAACAGCATCGGTCAGGATCGTCGTTTCCTGTTTAAATACATGCCGGAGCTGGAAGCGTATTTCCATTATCGCTATCTCGACGTCAGCACGCTGAAGGAACTGGCGCGTCGTTGGAAGCCGGAAATCCTTGCTGGCTTCACCAAGCAGGGAACGCATCAGGCGATGGATGATATTCGTGAGTCGGTTGCTGAGCTGGCTTACTACCGCGAACATTTTATTAAGCTTTGATTTTGTGGATTGCCGGGTGGCGGCTGCGCCTTACCCGGC
>NZ_SZWW01000004.1:0-11633 GCF_005280955.1 Citrobacter sp. wls717 | reverse complement strand
GCCTGCTTTCGAGCAGGCTTTTTGCTTTTTGCGTCTCTGGTGTTAACTCAGAATCGCATCCAGCCTGGCAAGCACCTCATTGACAACGGCGTCAGGTATGCGTTCCAGACGCTTGCCGTTCCGGGCCGCCATATCTATAGTTCTGTGCTAGTCGCAGCGAATAACGGGGCTGTTTCTGGGGTTCAATAATCAGGCAGCCATCATCAATGGTCATGCCCACTTCGCTGTCCGTCGACAGCCCCAGCGTTTTCAGCACGGCGGGAGGGACCGCCAGCATGATGGATCCGCCCACCTTTTTCAGACGAGTGGTATACATAGAGCACCTCCGGATATTATATTTTAATAAAACCTCTGCGGCACAGCTTCCATATCCAAGCTGCGCCGGAAGGACATCAGCGATAACGCGAAGGCCAGATTTTTTCAGACGCAACATCTAACGCTTCAGCAATCAATCCTTCACCTTTAGGCCAGCGGCGGATAAGCGCAATAATAACCGCAACGCCACAACAATGCCTTGCTCTTCAAGGAAGACATTAATCTACTTTCATCTGTCTTTTGCGAAAGAAAACCAATGCTGGAACGGTATGAATGAGAAGCATACGAATAATATGATTCGCCATAACAAAGCTCGCATCCGCTTTTAACGCCAGCGCGGCAAATGACATCGACTCCACACTGCCGGGAACCCAGGAGAGCATCAACACCGGGAAGGGATAATCCAGCAAGCGCGCCGAGATAAATGCCATGATTATCGTCACCCCCAGTCCAATCAGAACAAGCTGTACCGAAGACCAAAGATGACGACTAAATTCAGCCATCGAATAAGTCGTAAAATGATGCCCCAGCAAGATCCCCATCAACACCATGCTAATCTGATTAAAGAGATCGGGAAAAATTAGTGGTTGTGAAGATAAAGGGTGCAATGCCGCCGCGCAAACCAGCGAGGTTATCATAAAGGGTGCCGGGAAATGTAAGCGCTCCAGAAACTTCCCCGCAATATATCCTGCTAATACCATTCCGGTCAGCCAGAGCAGATTGTGCCCGGAGAAAAAAACGGCTGGAGTCGCAGCCAGAATATCTGCAGATGCCCCACGCGTGATATACCCGGCCAGAAACGTCAGGGTGATGAGACGCAGAGAATGCGAGATCACAATCTTTTGTGGCGGCGTCTTAATATGGGAGGCTAACGCCAGTACCGCCGCCATCGCTCCTGGCACCGCACCTAAAAGCGCCTCTTCTTTACTCCAGCCTAACCGCCGCACACACCAGAAGTAACTCAAGGTAAATTGTAAAGATAAGCAGAGTAATAACAAAGCAAACAAAAGGCTTATCTGCCGATGCTCGCCATATGAAAAATCTCTGAACATAATCCCTATCGAGATTCCGAGAGAAAGCTGGATAACCGTGATACTTCCCGGCATTGAGGATACGGAGAACCCAATACGTTTGAGCATAAGCACGGTAAAAAGAGCACCAAACATCATGCCCAGCGGAACGTTACAGAAAGTGAATCCCTGCCCGACGAGAAAACAGAGGATAATACCTGCCAATACTCTCATCCAGTACCTCTCCAGGCCGGTTGTTCAGATAACAATAGTTTTCGCCGGCACCGTCATGAATATATTCAGTGCACCGTATCTTTAACCCAATGCGTATTATCGATCACCCATTGCGTTAGCATCGCAAGATGTTCCTCAATTTCACGACTGGACTCACCTTCAACAATAGCACTGACAATCTCACCATTCGTCAGTTTCATCACATCGTAATGACGTCCGACAACACCTGTAGCCCGATAATTGATCACAAAAGGTAACGGACATTTATCCGCAATAGCCTGTAAGGTTCCTTGAGAAGGCGGCACATTCAGTTGTCCAACCCGGATAACAGGTATTCTTTGCGCTAAATCCCGCGGATACGTTTCGTTCAGACAGGCCTTCAGCCATGTCATACGCGGATCGAGGCCAAACGCCGCACCTAATTCTTCATTAACGAAACATCCGCCTAACCGGCAGGCAAGCTCGCCGAAAATAATATTACCGCCCTGATCCACAAATACCTCAAGATGAAGTAAGGTGTTTTTCTCAATAGGGAAGACTTCTTTCGCAAGGTATTTTGTATAGTCAATCAACTTCTGGTGTAGTGAATTATCATCTTCCATGACCAGCCCTAAGGTTTGCCCTGATAGAAAATCAAGACAAGATACCGTGGCCCGAGAGGCGGAAATAAATATGGGTTTCCCCTGCAGATACAACGCGTTGATCTGATAAGCCTCACCTTCAATAAACTTCTCGATTAACAGATTATGGTATTCAGAGGATTTCATCTGCGCCAGATATTTAAATAACTGACCTTCATTTTTTAAAACCACCACCCCCAGAGATCCACGTCCATCATTTGGTTTTATCACGCAGGGATATCCGTGTTGCGCAATAAATGAGGCCATTGCCGTCGCATTTCCCACGCGAGCCATTGCTGGAATCGGTAACTGATATTGCTGCACACGGGATTTCATCAGAAACTTATCGCGAAACAGGATCGCCGCATTCTCACGCCCCTGAGTTAAACCTAAACGATCGCTGATCCTTGCCGCCCTGAGCACATCAATTTCAGCCAGGAAGTAAATACCGCTGGCGTTGTTCGAACGTGCATAATGATAAATATCCAGTTCTACCAGGGGATTATCGTTAAAGTTTTCATAAAACAGAAAGGTAAAATCATTCCCCATATGATGCAAGATCGCCGCTTTTTGACTGGCGCAGGTGGCTATCACTAACGGCGTTGATTGCTGGAGTTCATGCCAGGCGTTTGGCGAGTGTTGTAAAAGAATTTTGGGTGGGCACAGTAAGATGTTCATTATTTTTCACTCTCGATATCAAACGTAATGACAAACACATCCCGAAATCCTTTCCCGGGCAACAGCGGTACGATAGGGGCGGTATAATGCAGATAATTAACATCATTGAAAATGATCGCCTCCCCCGCCAGAATTTTGAAGGTTGTTGCGTCATTTCCGCCGTCGTGATGAGGGATTAACGTAGTATCGCCACCGGCGATATTTTCCATTTCGCTGCAATAGACGGCAATGAACTTAAAGCCATCCTGATGTATACCTTCCGGAGCAGGATAGCCCGGCTGTCGATCATGTGTTGTAATTCTTATTTGATGAATACCAACGTTATAGTTATCCTTCGGTAGCAATGGCAGTAATTTGCTAAATACCAGATTCATAATTTCTTCGGCAACATCCTGTTTTATTTCTGGATACTTTCTGCTGATACCACCTGAATAGGTATTAAGTTTTTCAGACTGAAAGAAAACTCCGGCCTCGCACAAACTAAAATATTTTTCACACCCTGCTTTTGCCTGAAGATAACTTCGAAAACGAAATTTCCCATCTTCAGCTTTAAGCCAGGGATCAGGTAGCAACTCATCAAAGCTTTTTTTAACATTAATCGAGGTATTACCCAAACGTATATGATGATAAGCATGCATATATGACATCCTCAGAAAAGAGACAATAATGTATGTTGGTTATTTTTCTCAACTTATGACACCGGCAAGGGCCAATATCATTACCTGCATCCAGGCAAAATACGATGACTGCGGATATCAGGCGAGGAACGCACGTTCCCCGCCATCACATTCACTATTACTGACTTTTTTTACGCAACTCGGTCACCGGTACGCCGCCAATCCCCCAGTTATCGGTATCGACTTCGTCAATAACCACAATGGTTGTAGCAGGGTTTTTATTAAGCACATCCACCAGTAGCTGAGTCGCACCTTCCATCAGCTGTTTCTTTTGTTTATCGGTCACACCTTCTTTAGTGATCTTAATATTTACGTAGGGCATAACAACTCCTGTAAACTAAATGATTATGGATAATGCGCCGAGGTAGCTAAGCGCAAACAGGTTAAACAGCAGAACATAACCATAATGCATCTGGAAACTGGTTCTGCCGGGAGAAACATTAAGGCTGTTGGCAGCAAAAATTGCGTTTATCGATACCGGAGATAGCAGTTGCGTAGCAATAAAAAGGCAAATCCAAATCTGATAATCCACCACGCTGCCGGAAAGATAGTCGGAAAAAATCGACCACGACACGCTAAATATAATTAGGGGATGAATACCGAGGATACCAGGCAAGGGCAGAACAAATAAAATAATGGCATAGCACTGAAAAGTTGTAAGACCGCTAACAAACGCTGTAATGCCTTGCGGGATGTTTGCAAACAACATCATACATACCGATGTTAACAGGCTACATGCCAGGAGTAATACCACTTCGCCGGAGATCCCCTGAGCAGATTCAGACAGTTGTTGCGCCCACTGCTTTTTGCGATTCGCAAAATGGCTGACGATAAAAAGAACAACCGCCGTGAAAGTGATGCTCTGCAAAGGATTCAACCCCAGCACGCTCAACGATAGAATAAAGCTTCCCCAAAACAAGCCGATAAAAGCAATAATCGAGGTCATATTGCCGCGGTCAGAAACCGTATGACTATCTTCGGCAACCAGTTGGACACGCGATTTCTGGTTTAACAGGATACTGAATAAAAACAGGGGAATGCCGACCAGCATCGCCGGAACATGAGGGATATCCGGCATAGCTGCCCATACCGCCGCCGCACCAATAGTCGTCGGCATTAAAACCATCGTGATACATACCGTACGAGTGACAATCTTCGCCAGGTTAAACTTCGGTTGAACCACTTTTTTCAGGCTATCAAGCAGGAGTGGAATGGCCCCAAGGCTCATTGGCCAGGTTAAAAAAGCGGTCAGCAACGTTATAGACAATGTGACTCGAGACGGTTTTTTCTGCAGTAAATATGCCCCCAGCGCAGCGTTAAAATTTATCGCGTTCATCACCTGCCGGAGTAATGCAATCCCCACCAGCAAGAGCATGACGTCTGAATATCGTACAAAAACAGCGAGGAGGTTAAGTTCCCCACTCTTGTTTGCTGTCAGTAGAAAAATCATCGAAGCGATAAAAATGAGGATCCCACTTCTTGCCGATGATTTTTTCCACCAGAATGAAAAAGTTGACAGGATATACAATATTGACGCAACGAGTGCAAAAGCAGACATCACGGGATATTTACCGGCAAGCACACAGGATGCAAGGAAAACACCCAATGAGATCACAATCATTGAGGATTGCAGATTTTGCCAGAGATTACCGTGCGTCTGGATTTGCTCAGTCTGCATTAATGACAACCTCATGCTGAACATTGCGATGGTGCAATTGTTGATACATATCGGTTACACAGCGCCCGGCATCGACCAGGAACCTCGAATTGACAAGGGGTCGGGGCAATACGTAAGTGTAAAAATTAGCCCCTTCCGCTGGATTGCCTAACACCCAAATCGATTCTTGCGTTTCCCCAAGGCAGTTAATCGGATGCTGATTGATATCAATATCCAGCCCGCCTGGATGATAACCATCGTTCATAAAGGGACGCACAATGCCGTTGATAGTCATATTCCTCATCAACGTTGAAACGTCGTGCAACGGCGAAAAGTTAGCAATTTTGGCTTTTATCAACACATCAGCTTTCACTACGCTACTCTCATCTTTAAATTCAGAATGAACCTCGAACTTACCCTCATATTCATTCATCATTAACCGGGGATCCTTTCCTCCTGCCAGACGAACTATGTTGGCATGCATTAATGCCAACAGTTGTTCATTACGCAGTTTCGGCGGACCTACAGCAATACGATTAAAGACAGGATTGATCTGCTCAATGAAGTATTGATGCGATTTCGCGTCAAGTCCGCAATTATCGATAGCCCCTCGCAAAATATCTCTTACGTCACGAATAATGTCGGTCGCCGCTTTCACTGGGCCCTTGACGTTGCCTTTGTCAGACTCATGCAAGTCATCGCGTAAAAAATCAATAAACCATTGGCTATATTCTTCCAGGGAGGCATGTTCCTGATTGCGATGAGGATAAAGTATGCTATCGATAACCGCGGCATCATGCACATCAGCAACATATGTCGTGGGTTCCTGCCACTTCCCCTCCAGGGTAGATCGATAGACGTAGCACATTTCTTTATGCAGCAACGGGAAAATTTGTTCGATGAAATTTATTTTTGATGTGGCATTATGAATTAAATTCTGGACACGAAATTCATTAATTGCGGCTGAAGTTAAGAATCGTGGTCGGTATTGACCGGAAATACCTTTTTGATTCATGCCACGACTGCTGAAAGGGAGAGCCTGTCTGGAATAAATAAAAATATCAGGTTCATTGCCACTAGGGTGATAGCGAAGCATCCCATTGTCGGTCACAAACCGTCCACCACGTCCCAGCGTTAATTGAGAAATAACATCATAAGCTGTCAACCCAATACCCTGAACGATAACCTTAGCTCGGGAGTGAATGTTATTTAACCTATCAACCGGATAAGGCGTGGAATAATATTCCAGCAGTTCATTTTGCTTATTGCTGCTGGCAATAAATTTTTCGACATAATGATCTTCCAACGTTTTCATATTGTCGCCATGGCCGGTTGTCAGATAAACAAAGTCAGCAACAATCCTCTGATTATCTTCTAAAACAATGGCTGTTCGTTTATCTTGCTGAATAAAAAGATTAGTTGCCTGCTGATTTACTTGCGTTACCGTCAGACTGGCTGGCAGATTTTTTAGTATTCTCTCATACGCCCAATTCAAATATTCTCCCAATAAGCGACGAGGCAAGTAATCATTTGCATCAATAGCTAAACCTGTTTCGCTTTTTATATAGCGATCACCCACTTTGCGATAACCCTGATTGTTAGCCCATTGATGAAAACATGGGCCTGGGCGAAAAGGGCCGGCATTTTTTACGGTCGCATCACCAAACAATGTTATTTGACAGGCAACAGTATTAACTAATAAATGGTCGGGCTGAGACAAACTATGCGCTCCCACACCCATGGCATTTTTATCAATAATAATGATCTGCATATGTTCATTAATCGCATACTCTGTATGCAGGGCACAAATCCTTTCCAGAATACTTAAACCACGCGGTCCCATACCCAGTATAGCCACTGTCATTTTTTTCATTCTTTGCTCCAACTGTCTGAATATTTAACTTTACTGTATTGTAAATAGCTAATCCCTGCTGCGATAAATAACGAGGCTGCACCCAATAATATGGAATAGGTCATTCCATTTTTATTGCTCTGGAAGGCACTGACAATTAATGGACCGACGATCTGCCCGACCCCATAAGTCAGCGTAACGAGGCCAAGAAGGTTAATCTTTTTTGGTGCCCTTATTTTTCTTGCCAGCGGCATGACCAAAGAACTTGTCCCCATGAATGTGCCGCCAAAACCAATACAGCTAATGGTTAGTAGCAGTGGTGAGTTAATAAATATGGCCATGACTACGCAAATCGCCTGAACAATTAAGTTAACACTTAGGCAGGATAATATATTCCACTTGCGCGCGGCCCATAACCAGCCATAGCATCCAGGAATAACGGCAAGACCGACAATGGACCAGATATGGTCGGCTAAAAAGGTGTTGCCAACCCCCCTGGCCATTAACGGTAAATATGTAGCGACAATGATATAGCCGAATCCGGCCAGACCATACAGTAAGGCTAAATTCCACCACTGGATTTCAGGTTCCGCACTTACGACTGCTTTTACCGGCGGGATCATATGCTTATCTTTCGGCAATAAAATTACCAGGATGACGAAAAATATCGTTGAAAGTATGGAAGCACCAATCCACAACAAGTGTGAATCTAACGCGTAAGACACGCCAGCAATGACATATTCATTACCGATAAAAATGCCTATTCCTACGCCTGAAAACAGTGAGGCGATAACAAAAGGATTATGGGTATGCTGGAGCACCAGCATTGAACCAAATATCATCATTCCCGCGCTTGCCACACCCGCAAGGAATCTGATTAACAGAATAATTTCAGGCTGAGTCACTTGTGCCATCAAAAAAATCAGCAGGGCTGTGAGTAACGCTGAAACCAGTAACAGCATTCTTAACTTATTGACTGCGTTGAAAATACCAAAGGAGAAAAGGAGACTGCCGACGAGGTAACCTGCATAGTTTGCGCTGGCAATTAAGGATAATTGCGAAAAGGTAAAAAGCCCTTCATGAAGCATAACGGGAAGCATAGGGGTATATAAAAAACGCCCAATTCCCATTCCTAAGGTCAAGACGATCATACCAAATACAGCAGTACTCAGCTGACGATGGCCAACAGCACTGTGATCGATATCCATTTTTTGGCCTCAAAAGACGAATTAAGTTTGATTGTTATCTTACATAAGGAAATGATAATAAAAAGTTAATAAAAATGACGAAAACATTCACTTTAGGTAATGCCTTCTATGAACAGTACCTCGCTTAACTTGTTTAAAACGGTTGCGGAAACGGGTTCCATATCTGCTGCTGCGCGTAGTCTGCACTGCGTTTCATCGAATGTCACAACCCGTCTCAAACAGCTGGAAGCCAGCCTTGACGTATCTCTGTTTGTCCGTGAGAAAAATCGGCTCTACATCACCCCTGAAGGCGAGCTTCTTCTTCGCTATGCCAACAAAATTCTGGCCCTGTTACACGAAGCGGAATTGTCCATGCATGGAACAAAAGTGGCGGGACCGTTACGCATCGGCGCAATGGAAACGACCGCAGCGGTACGTCTGCCCTCGATACTGGCGAATTTCCACCGCGAAATGCCTTCCGTTGAGCTAAACCTGAAAACCTCCCCCACGGAGGTACTGGTGCAGCACATCCTGAACAATGAACTGGAAATCGCTTTCGTTGCCGATCATCAGGCGCTGCACACGGAAAATTCGCCTCTGCAATTGCACATTTTATGTCAGGAAACGCTGGTACTGGTGACGGCGGCAGAGCACCGGAATGTCATTACCGGCGCGGACCTCAAAGTGACAAGACCGCTGGTCTTTGTTAAGGGGTGTAACTATCGCTCCCGTCTGGGACAATGGCTGCGGCTGCAGGGAGTCGATTATGCCGATCCCCTGGAGTTCGGCTCTTTTCAGGCGATCCTTGGCTGCGTGAGTGCCGGAATGGGGATTGCCCTGTTGCCAGAGAGCGTAGTCAGACAGTATGAACATAATTTCCCTATCCGTAGCCATACGATTACCCCACAGATAGGTAACGTGAACACTATGATGATATGGCTTAAAAACCGAGAAGTCAGCCGGGTGCTTAATCGCTTTGTCTCATTTATTACCGAGGCTTAATTTTTCGCTACCGACAACGGCGCAATGCAGGCCGCAGAGTCAGTGGAAGACTGGCGCACTCAAAAGAGCGCCAGTGGCAACGTAATTGATATTGAAAAGCCCGCTTTATATCTGATAATCAATCACGGTTTCATCGGGCTCCATTGCCTGGCGTTTGATTTCATCCACGGATAACCCTGCGTTGCATAGCTCGATAAATCGCCAGACATAGTTGCGCTGTAGTTGTCCTCGTTTCAACCCCAGCCAGACGGTGTTGGCATCAAATAAATGCCGGGTATCCAGACGGGTCAAACTGCCCTCCTCCTGCTCGCCACTGGATTGCTCTGCCACCAGCCCAATACCCAGTCCCAACGCCACATAAGTTTTAATCACATCCGAATCCTGGGCGCTAAGTATAATATCCGGCACTAACCCTTTTCGGGCAAACGCTTCATCAATACGCGAACGTCCCGTAATTCCCTGTCGATAAGTAATTAACGGCCAATGGGCGATGGATTCCAGCGTTAAAGGCGATGTCTTGACGAGTGGATGGTCGTGCGGAACGAGCAGACTGTGGTGCCAACGAAACCAGGGAAAAGCCACCAGCAGTGGATCGCTACTCAGACGTTCACTGGCAATACCAATATCTGCTCCGCCATTTTGCAACAACGCTTCGATCTCCTGTGGCGTGCCCTGAATCAGTTCCAGACGCACTTCCGGGAAAAGCTCACGAAAAGCTTTAATCACTGCGGGCAGGCTATAGCGCGCCTGGGTATGCGTGGTGGCTATCGTCAGAACACCTGACGTGTCATTGGTAAACAGATCCGCCAGACGGCGGACGTTGCTGGCCTCATTCAGAATACGTTCGGCAATGCCCAGTAAGGCTTTACCCGGTTCGGTCATGCCCAGCAGGCGTTTCCCGCGACGAATAAATATTTCGATGCCAAGTTCATCTTCAAGTTCACGAATATGTCGGCTGACACCCGACTGCGAGGTATACAATATATTCGCGACTTCCGTCAGGTTGTAATCCTGACGGGCCGCCTCGCGGATTATTTTAAGTTGCTGGAAATTCACTTTTCGCTCCGGGCACATCAGACATTACGCTATTGTTAAAGTCTGATGGCCGGCATAACAAATAATAAAAACCTGCATCTTATTCCTCTTGGGAATAAGCTTTAGCTCACCAGCTGCAGCTCACGGTTTTCCAGCATCGGTCGGCTAACCAGCGACAACAGGATCTCCTTAACTGCCTGCGCTTGTGGCGACAAGCTCCCCATGGCCGACACATTCAACGAGAGCGGCAGATTCATTGATGGGGTGGTAATCCGCGCCATCCAGCCATTTGCTGCATTGCACAATGCGCGGGCTGCCGATTCGGGTAACACGGTGACGCCCATACCGCTGGCAATGGCAGCCGTTAAGGTCGAGATAGACTCGATTTCACCAATGACTTTGGCCGTTAAGCGACGTAGCGAAAAAGCCTCATCCACCCGCAAACGCACCGCACTGTAATCCCGCGGCAAAAACAGATTCATCTGCGCCACTGCGGCTAAATCGACGCTTTGGCCTGGACAATCACGCGTCCCCACCAGGAAAAGATCCTCCTTCAGCAACGGCTGACAACTTATGCCCGCCACGGGCGAGCGCTCATAGAGCACTGCCATGTCTAATTGTCCGCTGAGAAGCTTGTCATTTAGCACTGCCCCACTGTTTTCATGCAAATAGACCAGTACATCGGGCAGTTCGGCACGTACTGTTTGTAACAGTGGCATAGTGATGGATGATGCCGCCGTACCCGGTGCCAGGCCAATAGAAACCTGACCACTCAGAGTCTGACCAACATTATTGACCGCAAGTTGCGCCTGTTCACACTGACGTAAAATTGTTCGGGCGTGGGTATACAGCACTTTCCCCGCTTCCGTGGGCGTGACGCCGCGCTTGGTACGAATCAGCAATTGCTGATCCAGTTCGCCTTCCAGCGTGGCGACCTGCTGGCTCAGCGCGGGTTGCGCGATGTGCAACACTTCCGCTGCCTGGGTCAGGCTACCAATATCGACGATTTTTACGAAATATTTCAGTCGTCTGAAGTTCATTTTGCCTCCTGTCGGAATACCAGAACCCGTGCTGGCAGTCATGTGATTCAGGATTGCAAGATACTTGCCAGTTTCGTCTGCAGCGGCGTTTTACGCTGACGCCGCGTCAGGTAAGGAGCAAAGTGAAGAACGACATTTTTTGTACGCTTATACAGATAACTGTGGCTGCCCTGGAAAAGGTAGATACGCACCAGAATGGGGCAAAAGCATAAAAAGACGGAAAGTTCGCCGCTTTGCTGATTTTGTCAGCAAACGAACGCACAATTGCATTTCGTCCTTTGACAACCCTCATCACCCTCGCTAATATGCGCCTCGTTCACACGATT
>NZ_SZWW01000005.1:0-9402 GCF_005280955.1 Citrobacter sp. wls717 | reverse complement strand
TCGAGTCCCGTCCGTTCCGCCACTTATTAAGAGCCCTGAGCTAACGCTCAGGGCTTTTTCTTTGCCTGCGATTTAATTATTGCTAAATTCGCAAAAATCCTCTGCATTTTTCATTCTTTTTCTATAAAGCGCTGAAGTTCATAATCCTCTCCGTAAACGAACATTGTGATTAAAAAGAGGAATTTCATGACTATCCCTGCATTCGGTTTAGGTACTTTTCGCCTGAAAGACGACGTGGTTATCGCTTCTGTTAAAACGGCGCTAGAGCTGGGCTACCGTGCTGTCGACACTGCGCAAATCTATGATAATGAAGCGGCTGTTGGCCAGGCGATTGCTGAGAGCGGCGTACCACGTAGCGAGCTGTACATCACCACCAAGATCTGGATTGAAAACCTTAGCAAAGACAAGCTGATCCCAAGCCTGAAAGAGAGCCTGAAAAAACTTCGTACGGATTATGTCGATCTGACGCTAATCCACTGGCCATCTCCGGGTGACGCCGTATCTGTCGAAGAATGTATGCAGGCATTGCTTGAAGCTAAAGAACAAGGGCTGACTCGCGAAATTGGCATTTCAAACTTCACCATTCCGCTGATGGAAAAAGCCATTGCTACAGTGGGCGTGGAGAACATCGCCACTAACCAGATTGAACTGTCTCCGTATCTGCAGAGCCGTCGGGTGGTTGACTGGGCGAAAGCGCACGGTATCCACATCACCTCTTACATGACGCTGGCTTATGGTAAAGCGCTGAAAGATGAGGTGATTGCGCGCATCGCCGCAAAACATAATGCGACTTCGGCACAGGTTATCCTGGCATGGGCAATGGGAGAAGGTTACTCAGTAATCCCTTCTTCCACCAAGCGTGAAAACCTGGCAAGTAACCTACTGGCACTGGAACTGCATCTGGATGCCGAAGATAAAGCAGCGATCGCGGCACTGGATTGCAACGATCGCCTGGTTAGCCCGGAAGGTCTGGCCCCTGAGTGGGATTAATTGCCTGACCCTTTGTACCCTTTAACCCTCTTTCACAGCTCCTTCGGGAGCTGTTTTTATATGTTCACTTAAGAAGTCGATAAATGCCCGGATACGTGTACTGACGGCACGATCGCTGTAGTAAACGGCGCTGAAAGGCATTTCTACCGGCAGTCGCTTATCGGCCAGCAGTTCCACCAGTTCTCCCTGCTCGATCTCTTTGCCAATCATATAATCTGAAAGACATGCAATGCCGTTACCGTTCAGGCAAAGCTGTTTTAACGTTTCTCCGCTGTTGGAAGAAATCCCACATTCGATCTCATGGAGCTGCCCATCGCTACAGGCTATTGGCCAGGTATTGAGCGAGATGGGTTCAGAAAACCCCAGACACAGGTGCCGTTTTAACTCTTCAACACTCTCTGGCTTGCCAAAACGGGCAATATAGTCAGGTGAAGCGATA
Source organism: Citrobacter sp. wls717 (assembly GCF_005280955.1). NCBI lineage: Bacteria > Pseudomonadati > Pseudomonadota > Gammaproteobacteria > Enterobacterales > Enterobacteriaceae > Citrobacter > Citrobacter sp. wls717. The sequence continues at coordinate 7,973 of NZ_SZWW01000005.1, read as the reverse complement.
ATCTTGCGGTAGCTGGTAAATAACGGACGTGCGCGCAGACTTGAATCAGTCAACGTGCCTGCGCGTATCGCAACATCCACTTTTCGTTCAATAAGATTGATGAACGTTTCTGAGGAGACAAGAGACAACGTCATCTCGGGATACCGCTCACGGAACGGTTTAATCAGCGGCATCAGGAAATGCAGCATTACCGGCGTTGCCGCATCGATACGCAGTAAGCCGCGTGGGGTATTACGTGACTCCATGATTTCCGTTTCTGCTGCAGCCATTTCTTGCAGTATCTGCTGCACACGCCTGAAGTATCGCTCTCCTTCTTCAGTCAGGCTCAGTTGTCGGGTCGTACGATTAAGCAGACTGACGCCGAGCTTCATCTCCAGCTTTTTAACTGCCCGGCTGACAGCGGAATTGGCCTGTCCAAGCTGCTCTGCCGCCCGGCTGAAGCTGCCGCTTTCCACGACAGCGACAAAAATTGCAAGTTCTTCGGAGGTTGCTTTCATTTTTGCACCTGAAGCAAAATTAAATTGATATTTTGAATATTTTTGTCATTAAAACATCCAGGCATACTGCGTGTCATCTGATTACTGATGTTATGGAGTTATTTATGCCTCTCGCTTTATTTGCACTGACAATAAGTGCCTTCGCTATTGGCACGACTGAGTTTGTGATTGTCGGCCTGGTGCCGACCATTGCTCAACAACTGGCGATCTCGTTACCTTCCGCCGGAATGTTGGTTTCAATCTATGCGCTGGGCGTAGCTATTGGCGCGCCGGTGCTGACTGCTCTGACCGGACGCTTACCGCGTAAACAGTTACTGGTCGCGCTGATGGTCTTGTTTACGGCCGGGAATTTGCTGGCATGGCAGGCACCGGGCTATATGACATTAATCGTCGCCCGTCTGCTGACGGGGTTGGCGCACGGTGTGTTCTTCTCAATTGGCTCTACCATCGCGACAAGTCTGGTGCCGAAAGAGAAAGCGGCTTCCGCGATCGCCATTATGTTTGGCGGCTTAACGGTGGCGCTGGTTACGGGCGTGCCGCTGGGGACATTCATCGGTCAGCATTTTGGCTGGCGCGAGACTTTTCTTGCGGTATCAATGTTAGGCGTGATCGCGCTGATTAGTAGCCAACTGCTGATCCCGGCCAACATTCCCGGTCGGGCGGCCGCCAGCATTCGTGACCAGGTGAAAGTGCTGACCCATCCTCGTCTGTTGCTGATTTACGCCGTTACGGCGCTGGGCTATGGCGGTGTATTCACGGCATTCACCTTCCTGGCGCCGATGATGCAGGATCTGGCTGGATTCTCCCCGGCAGCAGTAAGCTGGATCTTGCTGGGTTATGGCGTATCTGTGGCTATCGGCAATATCTGGGGCGGCAAACTGGCAGATAAGCATGGTGCCGTTCCTGCGCTGAAATTTATTTTCGCCGCACTGTTTATTCTGCTGATGGTCTTCCAGGTGACCGCATCCACTCAGTACGCCGCACTGGCCACTATTCTGGTGATGGGGATCTTTGCCTTTGGCAACGTACCGGGTTTGCAGGTCTACGTTGTTCAGAAAGCCGAACAATTCACGCCTAATGCGGTAGATGTGGCATCAGGACTCAACATTGCAGCGTTTAACATTGGTATTGCATTGGGTTCAGTGATTGGCGGGCAAACGGTGGAGCATTACGGTTTGGCGCAGACGCCGTGGATTGGTGCCCTCATTGTTCTGGTGGCTTTCTTACTGATGGGCGTCAGCGGTCGCCTTGATAAACCTGTACGCATTGCTCTGGGGTAAATCATTGATGTAAGCGCCCACTTACAAAACAAACTGCAATTGTTCGTTGAAAGTGAGTGCTAAAATCCCTATAACAGAAGAACCAGTCCGGCTGCGGACTGGTTGACGTTACAGAGGTTTGAAAGTCTAAAGTGCGAAAAAACACCTATGCCATGCGTTATGTTGCCGGACAGCCCGTTGAGCGAATTTTACCGCCAGGGTCGTTTGCGCATATTGGCCAGGCATTACCCGCAGGTGCTCCGTTAAGCAGTGAAGATCGCATTCGCGTGCTGGTATGGAATATTTTTAAGCAGCAGCGTGCAGAATGGCAGTCGGTGCTGAAAAATTTTGGCAAAGATGCGCATCTGGTGTTATTGCAGGAAGCGCAAACCACGCCTGAACTGGTGCAGTTTGCGACCGCTAACTATCTCGCTGCCGACCAGGTACCCGCCTTTGTGCTGCCTCAGCACCCCTCTGGCGTCATGACGCTCTCTGCCGCCCATCCTGTTTACTGCTGTCCATTGCGCGAGCGTGAGCCTATTTTACGGCTGGCGAAATCGGCATTGGTGACGGTTTACCCATTGCCTGATACGCGTTTATTGATGGTGGTGAATATCCACGCGGTAAATTTCAGCCTCGGCGTTGATGTTTATAGTAAGCAGTTACTTCCTATTGGCGATCAGATTGCCCATCACAGCGGTCCGGTGATCATGGCGGGTGATTTTAATGCCTGGAGCCGTCGACGGATGAATGCGCTGTACCGCTTTGCGCGCGAAATGTCGCTGCGCCAGGTGCGCTTTACCGACGATCAACGCCGACGCGCGTTTGGTCGCCCTCTCGATTTTGTGTTCTATCGTGGTTTGAACGTGAGTGAAGCCTCTGTGCTGGTCACCCGCGCATCCGATCACAATCCGCTACTCGTTGAATTCAGTCCCGGCAAACCTGAACAATAACGGTGTGTCAGGTCTGCCGTAGGGCAGACCTGTAGTGGTGCTGCCCTTCTTATTAAACAACAACCGAAGGACAACACAATGACAACACGCTCCCATCATGACAACGTCGAAAAACAGTTTGGCTCTCAGGCTAATGCTTATTTGACCAGTGCGGTGCATGCCTCTGGCCGCGATTTGCAACGCCTGTCCGCAAGATTGTCAGCATTTCCGCAAGCCCGGTTACTGGATATGGGATGCGGAGCAGGGCATGCCAGTTTTGTAGCTGCGCAACACGTCAGGCTGGTCGTAGCTTATGATTTATCTTCACAAATGCTTGAAGTGGTGGCGGAGGCGGCAAAAGACAGGGGGCTGGAAAACCTCTCCACGCGCCAGGGTTATGCCGAAAGCCTGCCATTTGAAGATAACGCGTTTGATGTGGTGATTAGCCGCTATTCCGCGCATCACTGGCATGATGTCGGGCGCGCGCTGCGGGAGGTGAACCGCGTCCTGAAGCCCGGCGGCGTACTGATCGTGATGGATGTGATGTCGCCGGGTCACCCTGTACGTGATATCTGGTTACAAACCGTGGAAGCGTTGCGTGATACCTCGCACGTACGCAATTATTCCAGCGGGGAGTGGCTGTCTTTAATCAATGACGCGAATCTCATTGCTGACACCTTGTTAACTGACCGCTTGCCGCTGGAGTTCAGTTCGTGGGTTGCGCGGATGCGTACGCCTGCGGCGTTGACCGAAGCGATTCGTTTATACCAACAGAGTGCATCTGCTGACGTGAAGACCTACTTTGCATTACAGGAAGAGGGGTCGTTTACTAGCGACACGATAATGGTAGAGGCGCATAAAGCAGGATAAATAAAAAAGGCACTGGGGGGAAACCAGTGCCTTCATTTCTACAATATTATCAGGAGTCCGGCATACCGTTGTTTTTCACAAACAACGTTAGCTGATCGCCAGGCTGCAGGTTGTCCGTGTCGCTATTCCAGCGCATCACATCTTTGATGTTAACCCCGTGACGTTTGGCAATGCTCGACAGCGAGTCGCCCTTACGCACACGATAGGTGATGCTATCGCTGTTATTAGCCAGGCGCTGCGCGCTGGTTCCAGCGCCTACCGTCAGGCTTTGGCCTACTTTCAGGGAAGAACCACGCAGATTGTTCCACTGTTTCAGGTCTTTTGTGCTCACGCCAAGACGTGAAGCAACGCCAGAAAGCGTATCGCCAGAGCGAACTTTGTAGCTACGGCTGTTCAGCGGCGTGTTATCCGCGAGCAGCGTTGACTGCACGGCTGCAATTTCGCCTGAAGCCAGAGACTCACGCAGCTTTTCTGCATGCTTCTTTGGCACCATCACATATTGCGGACCGCTGGCACCCAACGTGGAGCCTTTCACGCCTGCATTGAAGGTCTTCAGCTTGCTGACGGATATACCCGCCATATCGGCAACCTGAGCCATCTCAACCGGGCTATTCAAGCGAACACGTGCCAATGCGCGGCTTTCGTCTGTTGTAGGCAGACGCACGCCATAGCGCTTGCTGTTTTTGAGAATATCGCTCAAAGCCAGCATTTTGGGCACATACAGCTTCGTTTCCTGAGGCAACGGTAACGACCAGAAGTCGGTGGATTTACCACGCGCTTTGTTCGTTTTGATCGCCTTCATCACGCGACCTTCACCGCTATTATAAGCAGCAATGGTCAGCAGCCAGTCGCCATCAAACATCTTGTTCAGACGCTGCATCATGTCGAGCGCGGCAGTGGTGGAAGCCACAATGTCGCGACGTGCATCATAATTGCGGGTCTGCTTTAAACCATAATTGCGCCCCGTGCTCGGAATGATCTGCCAAATACCTGCGGCATTGGCGCCAGACGTTGCGTGAGGATCAAAAGCGCTCTCCACTATGGGTAGTAATACCAGTTCCATTGGCATGTTACGTTTCTTAACCTGCCCGGCTATCCAGTACATATACGGCTCTGCCCGTAAAGTTACATCGTGGAGATAGCTCTTATTGCGTAAATACTTCTGTTTCTGTTCGCGAATCCGGCTGTTTTCCGGAATTCCCATCTTTAGCTCGTCACCAATGAAAGCCCACAAATCTTGATCAGCAGCGATAGATGTTCCATCGTCCATCCATCGCGCCTGACTTGTAAACTTTCCTGCTTCCCCTTGACCAGCTGCAGAAAGGCTCTGTGCGTGCTGTTGGACGTTACCAGTATTCTGGCACCCAACAAGCAGGACAGAGGCGAGTAATATCGCTTTTGCCTTCATGTGTGTGTCAATAGTTGCTTAAAAGACGACCGATCATAACGGCGAAGTTTTCAAAAGGCAACCCGGAATTGTCAGAACGTATCTTTCTTTGACCTTAACCAGGCAAAACGCTCTTCAGGTTGTTGCAATATTGTTTCTTTGTTTATTTCATTAATTAAATCAATATCTTCAGTTCGCAAAAAAATATTATTTCGCCGCTCATTTTTCAGAATTACGGGTAGCGTCATTTGTTTTTTTACGCGTAACTCATTAACTTTACGATAATATTCATTTATGAACGAATCGTGCGGGAGGATGCTTAAAGCAAACTTCATATTTGCTAATGTGTACTCATGTGCGCAACAAATCAAAGTATCATCGGGAAGTGCGCTGATCTTTTTAAGTGATTGATACATCTGTGTTGCAGTACCTTCGAAAAGCCGACCGCAGCCACCAGAAAAGAGCGTGTCGCCACAAAACAGGTAAGGGTGACTAAAGTAACAGATATGTCCTAAAGTGTGACCCGGCGTAGCAATTACCTTAAATTCATGCCCCAATACGAGTGCAATATCGCCATCTTCGACTATGTGCGTCGTTCCCTTATCTTGCGTTTCAGCCGGTCCGTATACCACTATTTGTGGGAAGTGTTGCAGGAGTTCTTTCACGCCGCCAACGTGATCCTGATGATGGTGGGTCAGCAGAATGGCCTCTGGCACCCAGTTATGTTCTGCAATGGCTTGCAGAACTGGGGCGGCTTCTCCCGGGTCAACAATCAGACAATGTTGGTCATTATTTGACAGGACCCAGATGTAATTGTCCTGAAATGCAGGAATACTGTTAAGATTCATATCTTACCTCTCAATGCGAAACGGAAGGTTATGATGAAACCGGCAAGGATCCCTCAAACTGTCGTAGCGCCCGTGAGCTGGGATGATTTACCCTGGGGCGAATACTATCGTGAGGCGCTGGAGCATCAGCTTAACCCGTGGTTCGCAAAAATGTACGGTTTTCATCTGCTTAAAATTGGTAATTTAAGCGCAGAAATCGATTCTGAATCGTGCGCGGTTTCTCATCAGGTAAATGTTTCTTTGCTGGGTTCTCCCATGCAGGTAACGGCCGATCCTTTACATCTGCCCTTTGCCGACAAGTCGGTGGATGTCTGTTTGTTGGCCCATACGTTACCGTGGTGCGACGATCCGCATCGGTTACTGCGCGAAGCCGATCGTGTGCTAATTGATGACGGCTGGTTGATTCTGAGCGGGTTTAATCCGGTAAGCCTGATGGGACTGCGTAAACTGGTGCCGGTATTGCGCAAGACCCCGCCTTACAACAGCCGGATGTTTACCCTCATGCGTCAACTGGACTGGCTCTCTTTGCTAAATTTTGAAGTGCTGCACTACAGCCGCTTTCATGTTCTGCCCTGGAACAAGAAAGGCGGGAAAATGTTAAGCGCCCATATTCCTGCCCTGGGATGTTTGCAACTGGTGGTCGCGCGTAAGCGAACCATCCCACTTACGCTCAACCCAATGAAACAAAATAAAAGCAAAACGCCTATCCGCCAGGCCGTTGGCGCTACCCGGCAATACCGCAAGCCGGACGCTTAAGACTCGGCCTGATACCCGATATCATCCTGAGTGGGGCTCATTGCCGCGGCGCGCGCAAGCTCATCACAGCGTTCGTTTTCCGGATGGCCCGCATGGCCTTTAACCCATTCCCATTTGATTTGATGCGGACCCAGCGCGGCATCCAGACGTTTCCACAGATCGACGTTCTTTACCGGTTTTTTATCTGCCGTTTTCCAGCCGCGTTTCTTCCAGTTGTGGATCCATTGTGTAATGCCCTGGCGCACATACTGGCTGTCGGTGCTGAGTATCACTTCACACTGTTCTTTCAGGGCTTCCAGCGCAACGATTGCCGCCATCAGCTCCATGCGATTATTGGTTGTGAGGTTGTACCCTTCACTAAAGGTTTTTTCGCGCCCGCGATAGCGTAAAATTGCCCCGTAACCACCTGGCCCTGGATTTCCCAGGCAAGAACCATCGGTGAAAATTTCTACCTGTTTAAGCATCTCTGGTAGACTTCCTGTTTTAGCAAATCGAAATCAAACGATAAGTCTGACATAAATGACCGTTATGAGCACTGGAATTACACGACAGGTAGTCCTTGATACCGAAACCACCGGTATGAACCAGATTGGCGCCCACTACGAAGGCCACAAGATCATTGAGATCGGTGCGGTCGAAGTGGTGAACCGCCGCCTGACCGGTAATAACTTCCACGTTTACCTGAAGCCGGATCGGCTGGTGGATCCGGAAGCGTTTGGCGTACACGGCATCGCAGACGAATTCCTGCTCGATAAGCCTACGTTTGCCGAGGTAGCCGATGAGTTTCTCGACTACATTCGCGGCGCGGAGCTGGTCATCCATAACGCATCGTTTGATATCGGCTTTATGGATTACGAGTTTGCTAAGCTCAATCGTGATATTCCGAAAACCAACGAATTTTGCAAAATAACCGATAGCCTGGCGCTGGCAAGGAAAATGTTTCCTGGCAAGCGAAACAGCCTTGATGCGTTATGCTCGCGCTATGAAATAGACAACAGTAAACGAACCCTGCACGGCGCATTGCTCGATGCCCAGATTCTGGCCGACGTTTATCTGATGATGACCGGTGGGCAGACCACGATGGCGTTCTCGATGGAAGGTGACAGCCAGCAGCAAAATGACACGGGGATCCAGCGCATTGTTCGGCAGTCCAGTAAACTACGCGTTGTTTTCGCCACTGATGAGGAGTTAGCGGCCCATGAATCGCGCCTTGACCTGGTGCAGAAGAAGGGTGGAAGTTGTCTCTGGCGGGCGTAAATGACCCAATTACAGTGCAGAAATGACCATTCGGGTGATTTTTGCAGCAAACGATTAAAAACGTGAGAAAAAGCGTTGACGAGGCGCGAGGCAATCCGTAATATTCGCTTCGTTCCCGAGCGGAACACAACGCGGAGTGGTAGTTCAGTTGGTTAGAATACCTGCCT
>NZ_SZWW01000037.1:300-448 GCF_005280955.1 Citrobacter sp. wls717 | reverse complement strand
TTATAATGCTCGAACGCCTCTGCAAGGTTCTTTGCTGCCGTTAACCCGTCTGGTTTGGGCATGATACTGATGTAGTCACGCTTTATCGTTTTCACGAAGCTCTCTGCTATTCCGTTACTCTCCGGACTCCGCACCGCCGTGTTCTTCG
>NZ_SZWW01000037.1:0-111 GCF_005280955.1 Citrobacter sp. wls717 | reverse complement strand
CGCCGGTAGTGACCGCCCAGTGCAGTGCCTCACGATCACAGCAGTCCAGCGCGAACGTGACACGCAGTCTCTCTCCGTTATCACAGCAGAACTCGAACCCGTCAGAGCACC
>NZ_SZWW01000048.1:0-7687 GCF_005280955.1 Citrobacter sp. wls717 | reverse complement strand
AACGTTTAAGAAAATGCTGTTTTCCCGCCTGGCTGGCATTATTTGGACTTTTGCATAAGGGAAAACAAATGTTAGTCGGCTATGTGCGCGTATCAACAAGTGAGCAAAACACAGCGCTGCAGCGTGATGCACTGGAACGCTCAGGATGTGAGCTAATTTTTGAAGACAAAATGAGCGGAAAAACAGCAGACAGGCCAGGGCTAAAAAGGTTGCTCAGGACGTTATCAGAGGGAGACACGCTGGTTGTATGGAAGCTCGACAGGCTGGGAAGAAGCATGCGACACCTTGTTACCCTGATAGAAGAACTCCGGCAGCGCGGAGTTAATTTCCGTAGTCTGACTGACAGCATAGACACCAGTACGCCAATGGGGCGGTTTTTCTTTCACGTTATGGGGGCACTGGCGGAGATGGAACGCGAGCTGATAGTGGAACGAACCCGTGCGGGACTGGAAGCTGCAAGAGCTAAAGGCAGGATTGGAGGGCGAAGACCAAAACTGACGCCAGAGCAATGGGCACAGGCTGGCAGGTTACTTGCTGCAGGTGAAACACGGCAGCGGGTTGCTTTAATTTTTGATGTGGGGATCTCGACGTTATACCGCAAATATCCTGCGACATTGTGTGATTAACAGGACAACGCCGCGCAGCTGTCTGCGTGACGTAATCAATACAACATAGGGCGAAGCCTATTCCAATCAGGAGGTTCGCCGCTATGGCTCAGGATTACCACCACGGGGTGCGCGTTGTTGAAATCAACGAGGGCACCCGATCCATTACCACGGTGAGCACCGCCATCGTGGGCATGGTCTGCACCGGCGATGATGCTGATGCGTCTATGTTTCCCCTCAACAAGCCGGTTCTGCTGACCGATGTGCTGACCGCCAGCGGCAAAGCGGGAGAGTCCGGCACGCTGGCCCGTTCGCTGGATGCGATTGCAGACCAGGCTAAACCCGTGACCGTCGTTGTGCGCGTGGCGCAGGGCGAAACCGAAGCGGAAACCACCTCCAACATTATCGGCGGTGTGACTGCTGACGGTAAAAAAACGGGCATGAAAGCGCTGCTATCGGCGCAGTCGCAGCTCGGTGTCAAGCCGCGCATTCTCGGTGTGCCGGGACACGACACGCAGGCAGTTGCCACTGAGCTGCTGAGCGTGGCGCAGAGTCTGCGCGGGTTTGCCTATCTGTCCGCCTACGGCTGCAAAACGGTAGAAGAAGCAATTGCCTACCGTGACAATTTCAGCCAGCGCGAGGGGATGCTGATCTGGCCTGACTTTATCAACTTTGACACTGTGCTGAATGCAGACGCGACAGCTTACGCCTCCGCCCGTGCGCTCGGCCTGCGAGCCAAAATTGACGAGCAGACCGGCTGGCACAAGACCCTGTCCAACGTGGGCGTGAACGGTGTCACCGGCATTTCCGCTGATGTGTTCTGGGATCTGCAGGACCCGGCAACCGATGCGGGACTGCTCAACCAGAATGACATCACCACGCTTATCCGCAAAGACGGCTTCCGCTTCTGGGGTTCCCGCTGCCTCAGTGACGATCCGCTGTTTGCCTTTGAGAACTACACCCGCACGGCGCAGGTGCTGGCTGACACCATCGCTGAAGCGCACATGTGGGCGGTGGATGGCGTGCTCAACCCATCGCTGGCCCGTGACATTATCGAAGGTATCCGCGCCAAGCTGCGCAGCCTGAAAACGCAGGGCTACATCATCGGTGCAGACTGCTGGCTGGATGAGTCGGTGAACGATAAAGACTCCCTGAAAGCAGGGAAACTCACTATCGACTACGACTACACGCCGGTGCCGCCGCTTGAAAACCTGATGCTGCGCCAGCGCATCACCGATCAGTACCTGCTGGATTTCTCCAGCCAGGTCAGCGCGTAAGGGGACACCATGGCTTTACCACGTAAGTTAAAACACCTGAACCTGTTCAACGACGGGAACAACTGGCAGGGGATTGTCGAGTCTCTGACCCTGCCGAAATTCACCCGCAAGTTTGAGAAGTATCGCGGCGGCGGTATGCCGGGCGCGGTGGATGTGGACATGGGGCTGGATGACGGCGCACTGGACACGGAATTTTCAATCGGCGGCACCGAACTGCTGTTATTCAAGCAGATGGGTAAGGCAACCGTTGACGGCATCCAGCTGCGTTTCACCGGTTCCATTCAGCGTGACGATACTGGCGAAGTGCAGGCCGTTGAGCTGGTTGTGCGCGGGCGTCATAAAGAAGTGGATTCCGGCGAGTGGAAAACCGGCGAGAGTAGCGCCACCAAGGTCAGCAGTACCAACAGCTACGCGAAGCTGACCATTAACGGTGAGGTGCTCTATGAGGTCGATCTGGTCAACATGGTTGAGATCGTTGACGGCGTGGATCTGATGGAAGAACACCGTAATGCCCTCGGCCTCTGATTAACCTTAACGGCGCGGGCAGCCGCGCCAGTATTTCATTAACAGGATACGAACATGAGCGACAAGCTGACTGAAAAGACCGTAAAACTGGATACCCCCATCATGCGCGGTAAAACTGAAATTACCGAAATTGTGCTGCGCAAGCCGCAGTCCGGCGCACTGCGTGGCACCCGTCTGCAGGCCATTATGGATATGGACGTGGGCGCGATGATGACTGTGATCCCGCGAATCTCCACTCCGACGCTGACCGCGCAGGAAATGGCAGAGCTGGACCCCGCCGATCTGACAGCAATGGCTGTAGAGGTGGTGACTTTTTTGTTACCGAAGTCGGTGCTTGCCGATTTGCCGACAACCTGACGGTTGATGATCTGGTGGCAGATATTGCCACCATCTTTCACTGGTCGCCGTCCATCACTGACGTTATGCCGCTGACTGATGTGCTGGAGTGGCGGCATAAGGCAATTCAGAGAAGCGGGGCCAGCGATGAGTGATAATAACCTGCGACTGCAGGTAGTTCTGGGGGCGGTGGATAAGTTAACCCGCCCATTTAAAAATGCACAGGCTGGCTCTAAGGAGCTGGCATCAGCTATTCGACAAACCCGCGATCAGATTAAAAAGCTGAGTGATGCTGGAGGTCAGCTTAAATCTTTCGATCAACTAACTAAAAGTGTTAGCCGTACTGGTGCCGAACTGGATCAGGCGAGGCTACGCGCTCAAATGATGACGCGCGAAATGTCATCTTTGGAATCCCCGACAAAAAAACAAACGCAGGCGCTTGAAGCTCAGTGGCGTGCTGTTTCACGTCTTGAACAAAAACAGCAACAGGAAACTCGCCAGATGGCGGCAGCCAGGGCTGAGCTTTATCGGCTGGGGTTATCTGCTGGGGGCGGAGCGCGTGAGACGGCACGGATTGCACGAGAAACTGAGCGGTATAACCGACAGTTGGCTGAGCAGGAGCGCAGGCTGCGTGAAATTGGCGAGCGTCAGCGAAAGCTCAACGCCATCAAAGCCAAGGCTGAAAAGACCCGCGAGTTAAGGAACTCTCTGGCAGGTAATGGTGCAGGGGCGATGGCGGCTGGGGTAACTACTGGCATGACGTTGTTGGCTCCAGTAAAAGCCTATTCAGAATCAGAAAATGCAGCGAATCAGCTCGCCGGTTCAATGATGGGACCGGGCGGAAAGGTAGCGCCTGAATTTGAAAAAATTAACCGGCTTGCAGTTGCTTTGGGCGATAAGCTGCCGGGAACAACAGCCGACTTTCAGAACATGATGACTATGCTACGCCGTCAGGGTATGTCGGCGCAGGTCATCCTGGGCGGTTTGGGAGAGTCAGCAGCTTATCTTGGCGTGCAGCTACAGATGGCTCCCACTGCAGCAGCTGAGTTTGCGGCTAAGTTACAAGATGCTACTCAGACCTCCGAAAAAGACATGATGAATCTGATGGACGTGATCCAGAAAGGATTCTACGCGGGGGTAGATTCAGGAAATATGCTGCAGGGGTTCTCAAAAATCAGCAGCGCGATGGATATTATTCATAAAAAGGGATTGGACGCAGCTAAGACATTTGCTCCTCTATTAGTTATGGCTGATCAGGCTGGTATGGCTGGAGAGTCAGCTGGTAATGCCTACCGAAAAGTATTTCAGTCCGTCATGAATACGGAAAAAGTGAAGGATGTTAATGATGAACTAAAAGGCACTGGCGTTAGGTTCGATTTTACTGATGGAAAGGGGGAGTTTGGCGGGCTGGAGAAAATGTACACGCAATTAGCTCAACTCCAAAAGCTTAATACTGAGAAAAGGTTAGCTACGTTAAAAAGTATTTTTGGGGATGATGCGGAAACGCTGCAGGTGCTAAATATTATGATTACTAAAGGCATCTCAGGGTATCGTGAAACGGCTTCAAAGCTACAAAATCAGGCTTCTCTGCGCGAGCGTGTTGACGCCTCCTTGAATACTCTTGGTAATAAATGGGAAGCCGCTACAGGTTCCTTTACCAATGCTATGGCTAGTATCGGTGAAACAGTTGCCCCTGCATTAAAGAATCTGGCTGACTGGTTGGGTGAACTGGCTTCACGTCTGGATGGTTTTGTTAAACGACACCCACAATTGACCTCTGCGCTGTTTAAGCTGGCAGCTGGCTTTGCCATTGTTGCCACCGCCGCTGGGGTTGTTTCACTGGCGCTGGCGTCCGTGTTAGGGCCGATGGCAGTAGTGCGAATGAGCGCAGGGGGGATGGGGCTAAAATTTTCATCTGCATTTGGTCTTATTGGGAAAGCAATAAGTTCTGTTGGCAAGTCAGTTATATGGCTGGGCCGATTGATGTTTGCAAACCCTATACTGGCTGTCATAGGGCTGATCGCCGCTGGTGCTATTTATATCTGGCAGAATTGGGACACTCTTGGGCCAAAGTTCAAGGCCATGTGGGATGCCGTATGTAATGCCACAGGTACGGCATGGGATTGGATTAAAGAAAAGGCCAGTGCCGCATGGGAGGGGATTAAGTCACTGTTCTTTAATTATACCTTGCCGGGATTAATAGCTAAAAATTGGGATGCAATAAAATCTGGCGTTTCTGACGCGTGGGCCAATATCAGACAATCTATTAGTGATAAATGGAATTCGATCCTGGCTGATGTTGCCGCGCTTCCTGCGAAGTTTCAGGACATGGGCAGCGCCATTATTGACAGCATTCTCGATGGTGTTAATGCCAAATGGGAGACACTCAAAAACAAGCTTTCCTCAGTCACCGATTATCTGCCTGACTGGATGACCGGAAATAATAAAACACAAGGTAAAGCACAGGTGCAGGTGGTTGGTGGAGCAGCTGCTGCTGCCGTTCCGTTTGCCGGGATGTATGACAGTGGTGGGATTATTCCGCGTGGTCAGTTTGGTATTGTTGGGGAGAACGGCCCTGAAATTGTGAACGGCCCCGCAAATGTGACCAGCAGGCGGCGCACTGCCGCGCTGGCTTCCGTCGTTGCAGGCGTCATGGGCGTAGCGGCAGCGCCTGCAGAGGCTGCTCCACTACATCCTTACAGTCTGCCTACTGTGGCATATAAACAAAGCCAGCCTGCGAAATCTGCCAGTGCGCCGCCAGTGATGCACTTTGAAACTCACGCGCCGATCACTATCTATGCTCAGCCAGGGCAGAGTGCGCAAGATATTGCCCGTGAAGTTGCCCGACAGCTTGACGAACGCGAGCGCAAGACCAGGGCTAAAGCGCGCAGTAATTTCAGTGATCAAGGGGGATATGAATCATGATGATGGTGCTGGGGTTATATGTCTTTATGCTGCGTACAGTGCCATATCAGGAGCTGCAGTATCAGCGAAGCTGGCGACACGCCGCCAATAGTCGGGTGAACCGACGACCATCAACGCAGTTTATTGGCCCGGATAATGACTCGTTGACGTTATCTGGCGTCCTGCTGCCGGAGGTCACCGGGGGCAGGCTTTCATTGCTCGCGCTGGAGCAAATGGCAGAGCTGGGCAAAGCATGGCCCCTGATTGAGGGAAGCGGGACCATTTACGGCATGTTTGTAATCGAGAGCCTGAGTCAGACAAAAACGGAATTTTTTGAAAGCGGAATGCCTCGCCGTATTGAGTTTACACTGACCCTGAAAAGGGTTGATGAATCGCTGTCTGATATGTTCGGCAGTCTCAGCGATGAGCTCAGTAACCTGCAGGACTCTGCAACGTCTGCGATAGGTAATATTAAAAATACGGTTGGAGGGTTGCTGCAGTGAATTTTAGCTCTGATCTTTTTTACCTGAACAGCAAAAGCCCGGCTTTCAGTATCACCATTGAAGGTAAGGACGTGACCAGAGCGCTGGATGCGCGCCTGATGAGTTTGACGCTGACCGATAACCGGGGTTTTGAGGCTGACCAGCTTGATCTGGAGCTGGACGACGCCGACGGGCAGATTGTTCTGCCGCGACGTGGTGCTGTTATTCAGCTGGCGCTGGGGTGGAAAGGCCAGCAGCTTTTCCCTAAAGGGGCGTTTACTGTCGATGAGATTGAGCACAGCGGTGCTCCTGATCGTCTGACTATCCGTGCCCGTAGCGCTGATTTCCGTGAAACCCTCAATACTCGGCGCGAAAAGTCATGGCACCAGACAACCGTTGGCGATGTGGTAAAGGAAATTGCAGCACGGCATAACCTCAAAATGGCGCTGGGTAAAGACCTGACGGACAAGGCGCTGGATCACATGGACCAGACCAATGAAAGCGATGCCAGTTTCCTGATGAAGCTGGCACGACAGTATGGGGCGATTGCTTCCGTTAAGGATGGAAATCTGTTGTTTATCCGGCAGGGGCAGGGAAAAACGGCGAGCGGTAAGCCGCTGCCGGTTATCACCATCACGCGCAAAGCCGGTGACGGTCATCGGTTCACCCTTGCTGATCGTGGTGCCTATACCGGTGTTATTGCCAGCTGGTTGCATACGCGTGAACCCAGGAAAAAAGAGACAACCAGTGTTAAGCGTCGTCGAAAGAAAACCACCACACCCAAAGAGCCGGAAGCAAAACAGGGCGATTATCTGGTGGGAACGGATGAAAACGTGCTGGTTCTTAATCGTACCTACGCCAACCGTAGCAATGCAGAGCGCGCAGCAAAAATGCAGTGGGAACGTCTGCAGCGGGGGGTTGCTTCATTTTCTCTGCAACTCGCTGAGGGGCGGGCTGATCTCTATACGGAAATGCCGGTGAAGGTTACAGGGTTTAAGCAGCCGATCGATGATGCAGAATGGACCATTACCACCCTGACGCATTCTGTCAGCCCGGATAATGGATTTACGACCAGCATGGAGCTTGAAGTAAAGATTGATGATCTTGAAATTGAATAATTGGTTCTCAATATTGAATAATGCTTTATCATTATTGCGACTACGGCAAGATTGGTGGGATAACAGCGATGATGAACTGTCCAGAGTGCGGTCATGCAGCACATACCAGAAGCAGCTTTCAGGTGTCAGCTACGACAAAAGAACGTTACAATCAGTGCCAAAATATAAATTGTGGCTGTACGTTCGTTACTCATGAAACGTTTGTACGGCACATTATAAAACCGAATCTAATTTCTTCTGCGCCGCCACATCCTGGAAAAGGTGGTCAAGGCCACATGAGTTTCTGAACAAAACCCGCTTTAATGGCGGGTTTTTTGTTGCCGCCAGTCCGACACTCTATCGCCATTTTGCCGCCATTACCAAAGAAAAAGGGGCTACGTTTTCACGTAACCCCTTGTTTTATTTGGTGGAGCTGGCGGGAGTTGAACCCGCGTCCGAAA
>NZ_SZWW01000047.1:0-4909 GCF_005280955.1 Citrobacter sp. wls717 | reverse complement strand
GGATGGCGGCGTTGCCTTATCCGGCCTACCGAGGCTAACCCGGATGAGTTTTTTACCCGCGGCGCGCTTTTACCGCTTCCGCCAACTGGCGTAACACCGCATCGGTATCTTCCCAGCCAATGCAGGCATCGGTGATGCTCTTGCCGTAGGTCAGGGGTTCACCGCTATCCGGGTTCTGATTACCTTCAACCAGATGGCTTTCAATCATCACGCCAATAATTGCTTTTTCGCCACCGGCAACCTGCCCGCAAACGTCTTTCGCAACATCCATCTGCTTTTTGAACTGCTTGCTGGAGTTGGCATGGCTAAAGTCGATCATCACCTGCGGAGAAAGCCCCGCTTTGACCAAACCTTCTTTCACGTCGGCAACGTGCTGAGCGCTGTAATTCGGCTCTTTGCCGCCGCGCAGAATGATATGGCAATCGCCATTACCGCTGGTATTCACAATCGCCGAATGGCCCCATTTGGTTACAGACAGGAAGCAATGCGGCGCCCCGGCAGCATTGATTGCATCAATGGCGACTTTGATGGTGCCATCAGTACCGTTTTTAAAACCAACCGGGCAGGACAAACCTGACGCCAATTCACGGTGTACCTGAGATTCTGTAGTACGTGCGCCAATTGCGCCCCAGCTCATAAGATCGGCAAGATATTGTGGGGTGATCATATCCAGGAACTCGCCTGCGGCCGGCAAACCACTGTCGTTGATATCCAGCAGCAGTTTACGGGCAATGCGCAGACCGTCGTTGATCTGGAAGCTGTTATCCATGTGCGGATCGTTGATAAGTCCTTTCCAGCCTACGGTTGTACGCGGTTTTTCAAAATAGACGCGCATGACGATTTCAAGTTCGCCTTTTAACTCTTCACGTAGCGCCAGCAAGCGAGCGGCATACTCTTTAGCCGCTGCCGGATCATGAATAGAACACGGCCCAATCACCACCAGCAGACGATCGTCACTGCCTTTGAGAATTTTATGAATCGCCTTACGGGCATGCGCCACCGTATTGGCGGCATTTTCAGTAGCGGGGAATTTTTCCAGCAGTGCGACCGGGGGTAATAATTCGTTGATCTCTTTAATGCGTAAATCGTCGTTCTGATAATTCATGATTATTCCAGCGTTGCCATACTTATATAAATGAATGCAATCCCTCCAATCTATATCTTCAGTCATAAAGTGTAAACGGGGTTTTACACTTTGGACGGATTAATCCTGGAATAGGCCCAAAAAACGCAATAAAGTAGCGAAAAAAGAGATCCAGACTACAATTTATAACTGTAACAGCTTAAATTCTCATAAATTTCAAGATTCTATGCTGGTTTTAATTTGCATAGCAAAACTATTAACCATGTCCTGCTGATGTACTGGCACATGCACTGTTGGAAGACGTTATCCGACATCTCAATCATAACAGGAGCATAATATGCATATGACAAAGCTGACTTCACTCTTTTTGACGGCCACACTCAGCCTCGCCAGCGGCGCGGCGCTCGCAGCTGACACCAACACGCAGTCGAATAACGGCCAGGCAAATTCCTCGGCAGATGCCGGTCAAGTCGCGCCAGACGCGCGCGAAAACGTTGCGCCAAATAATGTCGATAACAACAACGTGAATTCGGGTGGCACAATGCTGCATCCGGACGGTTCATCAATGAACCATGAAGGAATGACCAAAGACGAGGTGCATAAAAACACCATGTGTAAGGATGGACGCTGCCCGGATGTGAATAAAAAAGTTGAGACCGGAAACGGCATCAATAATGATGCCGACACCAAAACTGACGGTACTACCCAGTAACGCTGAAAATAAAGCTAATAACGGGAGAGCAATAGCTCTCCTTTTTAATTTTATCATCCCAAAAACGGTATCATGACATACAGTAAAGGTGAGAATAACAAAGGGATGGCATAATGGCGCACTCACATACTCATACTTCCCCTGAGCAACCTAAGGACAATAATGCCCGCAGATTGCTTTTCGCATTCTGCATTACAGCCGGATTTATGCTGGTTGAAGTGGTGGGTGGAATTATTTCAGGCTCGCTGGCGTTACTGGCTGATGCCGGACATATGCTCACAGATGCCGCCGCGCTTCTATTTGCCCTGCTGGCGGTCCAGTTCTCCAGGCGCCCGCCCACTATAAGGCACACTTTCGGCTGGTTGAGACTCACAACATTAGCCGCGTTTGTTAACGCCATCGCATTGGTTGTGATCACCATTTTAATCGTCTGGGAGGCCATTGAGCGCTTCCATACGCCACGTCCCGTTGCGGGCGGCATGATGATGATCATTGCTGTCGCGGGTTTACTGGCGAACGTGCTCGCTTTTTGGGTTTTACATCGCGGCAGTGAAGAGAAAAACCTTAACGTCCGCGCCGCAGCGCTGCACGTAATGGGCGATTTGCTCGGCTCGGTTGGAGCAATCATCGCTGCGCTGATTATTATCTGGACGGGCTGGACGCCAGCGGACCCAATTCTCTCGATTCTGGTTTCCGTGCTGGTACTGCGTAGCGCCTGGCGGTTATTGAAAGATAGCGTAAATGAATTACTGGAAGGCGCTCCGCTTACATTGGATATTGCCGCCTTGCAGCGCCATCTCAGCCGGGATATCCCCGAAGTTCGCAATGTGCATCATGTACACGTCTGGATGGTAGGTGAAAAACCGGTCATGACGCTGCATGTGCAGGTGGTCCCGCCGCACGATCACGACGCGCTGCTGGAGCGTATTCAACATTTCCTGATTCATCACTACCAGATTGAACACGCCACGATCCAGATGGAATATCAGCCGTGTAATGGGCCGGACTGCCACCTGTATCAGGGCGTGTCCGGCCATGCACATCATCACCATTAATGGGACAGCGCGTGGGAACCCCGCTCACGCGCGCTGTTAATCCACAACCTGCTTCCGTTCAGGGCGATAACCGTCAGGATCATATATTCCAGTGACATGGCATATACGCCTTGCAGAGCAAAGATCACTACGCTAATGACGTTAATGATCACCCACAACAGCCAGTTTTCAACGTATTTGCGCGTCATCAGGATCATCGCCACAATCGACAACACCATCATGCAGGAATCCCAGAACGGGAATGCATCGGGTTGCAACTCTGGAGCCGCTACCTGTAATCCCAGCCCCTGCATAATGTTCACGGCAATACGTGTCAAAAATGCAAACACCGGATCGATATAGACCGACATCAGGCCAATCGCCACCACGCAAGCAGCCAGCCAACCGATCGCTTTCGGTAACGGCAACCAGCGTATTTTCAACTCTGCCTCATGCTGGTTGGTTTGCCGGGACCAGGCATACCAGCCGTAGATATTCGCGACAAAAAAGAAAACCTGCAGCAACAGGCTGGCATAGAGCTGGATCTGAAAGAAGATAATCGCAAACAGCGTGACGTTTATCAGTCCGAAGACGTAATTACTGATTTTCTCAAGGCTCGCCAGGCCAATACACAATAACCCGGCGATCGTCCCCACGGCTTCGATCCACGACAGATCGTAACCGCCCGCACCGATCGGAATATGTACCAGAATGTTCTGCGTGCTAAAAAAGTCCATCTTTTCCCCCAGAGCAAATAAATTAATTAAGCCCGAAGTGTAGCCGCAAATTCCAACATGCGGTTTAACGGCAGCAATGCACCTTCTCGCAGCGCTGCATCTACATGTATCTCGTGAGCAGTCCCCCCTTGCTCCAGACCCTCAGCAATCGCCTTGAGGCCGTTCATCGCCATCCACGGACAATGCGCGCAACTGCGACAGGTTGCCCCTTCGCCAGCCGTTGGCGCTTCAAGCAACTCTTTATCGGGAACAGCTTGCTGCATTTTGTAAAAAATACCCCGGTCTGTCGCCACTATCAGTTGCTGGTGCGGTAACGATTTTGCTGCGTTGATTAACTGGCTGGTTGACCCGACCGCATCGGCCATATCAACGATGGACTGAGGGGACTCCGGATGCACCAGCACGGCGGCATTGGGGTAAAGCGCTTTCATGCGTGTTAAAGCCTGAGTTTTAAACTCGTCGTGGACGATACACGCCCCCTGCCAACAAAGAACGTCTGCACCGGTCTGTTTTTGCACGTAGTTGCCCAGATGTCTGTCCGGGGCCCAGATGATTTTTTCACCCAAACTATCAAGATGCTCAATAAGTTCAACCGCAATACTGGAGGTCACGACCCAGTCGGCACGTGCTTTAACTGCTGCTGAGGTATTGGCGTAAACCACTACGGTGCGATCCGGATGCGCGTCGCAAAACGCGCTGAACGCATCAATCGGACAACCCAGATCTAATGAACATTCTGCCTGCAGGGTTGGCATCAGGATGGTCTTTTCCGGGCTGAGAATTTTGGCGGTTTCTCCCATAAATCTCACGCCCGCAACCAACAGCGTAGAAGCGGGATGTTTTGAGCCGAACCGCGCCATCTCCAGAGAATCAGAAATACAGCCGCCGGTCTCTTCGGCCAACTGTTGGATTTCAGGATCGGTGTAATAGTGCGCGACCATAACGGCATCACGCTCTTTCAGCAGGCGCTTGATTTTTTCACGGTAAAATTGTTTTTCGTCCGCACTCAGCGGTGCTGGCTTCGGCGGAAATGGATAAATTGCAGCTTCAGGATCAAACATCACGCTCATCTTGCTTTCTCGTTTTACTGGCTTAACGAAATAACCGATTAAAAGCGTGACACACGCCATATTCGGTTTAGTTTGTTTTATATGCTAAACAAGATAGCGGATTAGTGCAGAAAAGTCACAATAATTGCGTGTGATGAGTACCGGATGGCGACTGGCGTCTTATCCGGCCTACATTTGGCACCCGTAAGGCTGATAAGCGAAGCGCATCAGGCAAGCAGGTTCGAATCTTCCATATTGCAGATAGCAGATAGCAAAAAGGCGCCGCCAGCGCC
>NZ_SZWW01000044.1:0-3362 GCF_005280955.1 Citrobacter sp. wls717 | reverse complement strand
TAAGGCGTTTACGCCGCCATCCGGCATCAGAGAGAATAATCGCCTGACATTTCTGCTATCAGGCCTGGGCTAAAAGACAACATCAAAAAATCATCTTAAACACGCCGGTTACCACCAACAGTCCAATCAGAAAAATAATTAGAATAATCCACAGCAGAATTTTCATTAACTTTCCTTTTTTTGGTAAATTCAGATTGAGTATAGGAAAGTATCAACTATTCTGCCTGGCCGCGCTGTTATGCGGGTTTACGTGCGCTTAGCAGAAACACCATTGGCCGCTCTTTTTCTTCATCCAGCGCCGGGTTTTCAGCAATCTGCTGCGCAGAGGGTCCCCATTCATCAACACACACAATGTCGAATCCGGCGGCAATGAGCGCGTTAATCCAGGTCGCCAGCTTGCGGTGCTGTTTTTTAACGCCTTCCGCAAACCAGTTACTGATACGCTCGCCTTCTTGTTGGTAATGATTAACCGGCCAGGACAGCTGCCCGGTTTTGTCTTTTATCCAGCCCTGGTTAAGCGGTGCGGTATAAATGGGGTGCTCGGCAGAGAAAACCAACATGCCTCCCGGTGTTAATGCCTGGTAAATCGTTACGAATAACCGTTCAATATCGTGTAAATAGTGCAGGGCAAGGGAGCTATACGCCAGGTCGAAAGACGCCGGCGAGAGCGTAAGCGTTTCGAGATCTTCACGGCGATAGACGATGCCATTGCCGTGAGTCATATTATGCGCCTGGGTTAACATCTTTTGTGAGATATCCAGCCCCACGACGCTGGCGGCATGATTATCGCGCGCGTAGCGACAAAACCAGCCATATCCGCAGCCCAAATCGAGAATGTTTTTACCCTGCAGAGCGGGGAGCATAGTTTGTATTGCTGGCCATTCCGGTGCGCCGTCAAGCCCTTTTACTGAACGATCCAGCGTGGCATATCCGGCAAAGAATTCCGGGTCGTCATAAATATTCTGTGACATAAGGTTTCCATCTATAAATTATTAAAATTATTTAATCTGTATTATTTGTGTGGTGTATATTTTTCTGATTATATATTTTTATTGCCAAAGATGTATTGCCACGCGTAACTAAAAAAGTAACAGCGACAAGTCGTACTCTCTGCGCATCTTTTCTTACCTGTATATCTCCATGAATCGTAATTCTGTTTTTGCCGCGACGGCATTGTTGCCCCTTTTTATTCTCATGGCTGGCTGTGCGCCTATGCATGATGACCGTCAATCTCTGTCGCAGCAGACCCCTGCTGCGAATGTCGATTCCGCCTTACCTGCGGCGTTAAAAAATGGCTGGCCGGACAGCCAATGGTGGAAGGCATACCACGATCCTCAGCTTAATGCGCTGATTGACAGCACGTTGCGAAACTCTCCTGATATGCAGGTGGCGGAACAGCGCATTCAACTGGCGGAGGCACAGGCGAAGGCCGTTGAGGCGCAGGATGGTCCGGAGATCGATTTCTCTGCGGACGTTGAGCGTCAGAGAATGTCAGCTGAAGGGCTGATGGGACCGTTTGCCATTACCGATCCTGCCGCCGGAACGACAGGCCCGTGGTACACCAACGGGACCTTTGGTTTAACCGCCGGTTGGAATCTGGATCTGTGGGGGAAAAATCGGGCCGAAGTGACGGCGCGTATTGGGGCCGTTAAAGCGCGTGAAGCTGAGCGTGAACAAACCCGCCAACTGCTGGCGAGCGGTGTTTCGCGTCTGTACTGGGAATGGCAGACGCAGGCGGCACTGAAAAGCGTGCTGACGCAGATTAAAAATGAGCAACAGAACGTGATAACCGTCGATCGTCAGCTGTATCAAAACGGCATTACCTCATCAGTGGAAGGCGTTGAGACCGATATCGATTCCAGTAAAACGGATCAGCAGCTGAACGATGTTAACGGCAAAATGAAAGTGATTGAGGCGCGGCTGAGCGCCCTGACTAATTCACAGTCTACCGTTCTGAAACTGCATACCAGTAAGTTACCTACCGTAGAAAGCCAGCTCCCGTCTCAGTTAGGTTATTCGCTGCTGGCCCGTCGACCGGATTTACAGGCCGCGCACTGGTATATTGAATCATCCCTGAGCAGCATTGATGCGGCCAAAGCCGCGTTTTATCCGGACGTGAATTTGATGGCGTTTTTACAACAAGATGCGTTACATCTGAGCGATCTGTTCCGCCATTCCGCGCAGCAAATGGGCGTCACAGCCGGACTCACGCTGCCTATTTTCGACAGCGGCAGATTGAATGCCAATCTTGATATCACCAAAGCGCAAAGCAACCTGACGGTGGCGAATTACAACAAAGCCGTGGTAGATGCGGTGAATGACGTGGCGCGTGCCGCATCGCAGGTGGAAACACTGGCGCAGAAGAATCAGCATCAGCAGCAGATCGAACATGATGCACAGCGTGTGGTGGGACTTGCGCAGGCGCGATTTAACGCCGGTATTATCGCGGGTTCCCGGGTCAGCGAAGCAAAGATCCCGGCGTTACGTGAGCAGTGCAACGGTCTGGTATTGCAAGGCCAGTGGCTGGATGCTTCCATTCAGTTGACCAGCGCGCTGGGCGGCGGTTACCACGCGTCGTAACACACCTGCCCGGTAGATGCCGCTCTACCGGGCCGTCTTCTTGCTGCTGCGTTTTTTCAACCACCAGCGTGCACCTACCACCAGTACAATCACCAGAACCAGCCATATCCAGTGCTTAATGTGCTGGTCGAGATTGTGCAGCCACGGCGCGATGACTTCTCCCCCCACATAACCCAGAGTGGTAAATATCAGCGCCCACACCAGCGCCCCGAGAATATTGAGCGGTAAAAAGATCTTCGGTGGCAGGTGACTGGCGCCAATCAGCAAAGGGCCAATAACGCGAAAACCGTACATAAAACGCGTGCCGACCACGAACAGATAAGGACGCCGTTGGATCATCTTCTGCGCGTAATCAATTTTTGCCTGATGACGCGAAAAACGCCGCAGAATTTTGCCGCCAAAACGACGTCCGAGTAAATAGAGCAACTGATCGCCAATCATCCCGCCCAGCGCGACGGAGAGCACCACCAGCGGAAATTTAAGTACTCCCTGATGGGCCGCGACGCCGCCTAACAGGGTAATGGTTTCCCCTTCAGCCAGACTGCCAATCACTAATGCGGCATAGCCGTATTGCGCAACATAATGATTTATATCCATACGATTGTATGACCTCCACCGCTTATAGCATACACCCTATGAATACTTGATGCCGGAAAAGCCGCGCCGTAGCGATCTAATGCTTGTCAGTTAAGTATTATGAAGGACATGTGATTCTGGCTCAGGGTTCCGTTCACCTCCGCGGTGTCATTTCTCTGAAACGCCGTTACCCGTGAACGTGCAAG
>NZ_SZWW01000043.1:0-3526 GCF_005280955.1 Citrobacter sp. wls717 | reverse complement strand
CTGATGGCGCTGCGCTTATCAGGCCTACGTGGAGCTCATGTAGGCCGGATAAGGCTTCAGCCGCCATCCGGCAATCGCCTTCTTATGATTTAACCATCTCTTTTTCGATCAGTTGAATCAGGATATGGATCACTTTGATATGAATTTCCTGAATACGATCAGCGTAGCCAAAGTGCGGCACACGAATTTCGATATCCGCGCTGCCCGCCATCTTGCCGCCATCTTTACCGGTCAGGGTGATGACTTTCATCCCCTTCTCACGCGCTGCGGCAATCGCTTTAATCACGTTACCAGAGTTACCCGAAGTAGAGATGCCTAACAGGACATCGCCCTCGCGTCCCACGGCTTCAACGTAACGGGAGAACACATAATCGTAACCGAAATCGTTGCTGACGCAGGAGATGTGGCTAACGTCAGAGATAGCGATAGCCGGATAACCTGGGCGGTTTTCACGATAGCGCCCGGTCAGCTCTTCGGCGAAGTGCATCGCATCGCAATGGGAACCGCCGTTACCGCAAGAAAGTACCTTACCACCGGCTTTAAAGCTGTCTGCCAACAGGACCGCCGCGCGCTGAATGGCGTGAATATTGGCGTCATCTTTAAGAAAATTAGCCAGCGTTTCCGCCGCTTCGCTCAGTTCGTTACGAATAAGATCCTGGTACATGAGGATATCCTTCAGCATGAATGTAAATGACAGGATGCAGTGTACCGGATAGCGCTACCAGCGAGAAGTACAAGCCACAGGAATGGCCGCGGCTTTTGATTTTTTGTGCCGGTTAAAACACCAACAATGTGAGCTTTGTTGTAATTATTTTGTAAACACATTGCTAAAAGAATTTACATCTACTACAACCATATCATCACAAGTGGTCAGACCTCCTACAAGCAAGGGAGCTTTTCGTTATGATGATTTTGAGTATTATCGCTACGGTTGTTCTGCTCGGCGTATTGTTCTATCACCGCGTGAGCTTATTCCTCAGCAGCTTAATTTTGCTCGCCTGGACGGCTGCGCTTGGCGTGGCTGGTCTGTGGTCAGTCTGGCTGCTGGTTCCTCTGGCCATTATTCTCGTACCGTTTAACTTGACGCCGATGCGCAAATCCATGATCTCTGCGCCGGTGTTCCGCGGTTTCCGTAAAGTCATGCCGCCCATGTCGCGTACAGAAAAAGAGGCGATTGATGCCGGTACAACCTGGTGGGAAGGCGACCTGTTCCAGGGGAAACCAGACTGGAAAAAACTGCATAACTATCCTCAGCCGCACCTGACAGCTGAAGAACAAGCGTTTATTGATGGTCCGGTGGAAGAAGCATGCCGCATGGCGAATGACTTCCAGATCACCCACGAACTCGCGGATCTGCCGCCGGAACTGTGGGCGTATCTGAAAGAACACCGCTTCTTTGCGATGATCATTAAGAAAGAGTACGGCGGGCTGGAATTCTCCGCGTATGCTCAGGCTCGCGTATTGCAGAAACTCTCCGGCGTCTCCGGGATCCTCGCGATCACCGTCGGCGTACCTAACTCATTAGGCCCAGGCGAACTGCTGCAGCATTACGGCACCGAAGAGCAAAAGAATCATTACCTGCCGCGTCTGGCACGCGGTCAGGAGATCCCATGTTTCGCTCTGACCAGCCCGGAAGCAGGCTCCGACGCAGGCGCGATCCCTGATACCGGCGTGGTTTGTATGGGCGACTGGCAGGGCCAGCAGGTGCTGGGGATGCGCCTGACCTGGAACAAACGTTATATCACGCTGGCGCCTATCGCTACCGTACTGGGTCTGGCATTTAAACTCTCCGACCCGGAAAAACTGCTGGGTGGGGAAGAAGATCTTGGTATTACCTGTGCGCTGATCCCAACCTCAACGCCGGGCGTACAGATTGGCCGTCGCCACTTCCCGCTTAACGTGCCATTCCAGAACGGTCCGACGCTGGGCAAAGATGTCTTCGTGCCGATTGATTACATTATCGGTGGCCCAAAAATGGCCGGTCAGGGCTGGCGTATGCTGGTGGAATGTTTGTCTGTGGGGCGCGGTATTACCCTGCCGTCTAACTCCACGGGCGGCGTGAAATCGGTCGCAATGGCAACCGGCGCATATGCGCATATTCGTCGCCAGTTCAAAATCTCTATCGGCAAGATGGAAGGTATTGAAGAGCCGTTGGCGCGTATTGCCGGTAACGCCTACGTGATGGATGCTGCGGCGTCGCTGATTACCTACGGCATTATGCTGGGTGAAAAACCGGCGGTACTGTCGGCTATCGTGAAGTATCACTGTACTCACCGTGGACAGCAATCAATCATCGATGCCATGGATATTACTGGCGGTAAAGGCATCATGCTTGGCGAAAGCAACTTCCTCGCCCGTGCTTATCAGGGGGCGCCTATCGCCATTACCGTTGAAGGCGCTAACATTCTGACCCGTAGCATGATGATCTTCGGTCAGGGTGCGATTCGCTGCCATCCGTATGTGCTGGAAGAGATGGCTGCAGCGCAGAATAACGATGTGAATGCGTTCGATAAGTTGCTGTTCAAACATATCGGTCACGTTGGCAGCAATAAAGTACGCAGTTTCTGGCTGGGCCTGACGCGTGGCTTAACCAGCAGCACGCCAACCGCCGATGCGACCAAACGTTACTATCAGCACCTGAACCGTCTGAGCGCCAACCTGGCACTGCTTTCGGATGTGTCCATGGCCGTTCTGGGCGGTAGCCTGAAGCGTCGTGAGCGTATCTCGGCGCGACTGGGGGATGTGTTAAGTCAGCTGTACCTGGCCTCCGCGGTGCTGAAGCGTTATGACGATGAAGGCCGTAATGAAGCCGACCTGCCGTTGGTTCACTGGGGCGTCCAGGATGCGTTGTACAAAGCCGAACAGGCGATGGACGATCTGCTGAAAAACTTCCCGAACCGTTTGGTTGCCGGGTTGCTGAGTGTGGTTATCTTCCCGACCGGTCGCCACTATCATGCACCGTCCGACAAGCTGGATCATAAGGTCGCGAAGATTTTGCAGGTTCCGAGCGCCACCCGTTCTCGCCTTGGTCGCGGTCAATACCTGACGCCAAGCGAGCATAACCCGGTCGGTTTGCTGGAAGAGGCTCTGCTGGACGTGATTGCAGCCGACCCTATCCACCAGCGGATCTGCAAAGAGTTGGGTAAAAATCTGCCGTTTACCCGCCTGGACGAACTGGCGCATAACGCGCTGGCCAAAGGGTTGATTGATAAAGACGAAGCCGCGATTCTGGTGAAAGCCGAAGCGAGCCGTCTGCGCAGCATTAACGTGGATGACTTCGAACCCGAGGAGCTGGCGACGCAGCCGGTAAAGCTGCCAGAGAAAGTGCGTAAAGTCGAAGCGGCATAACCTTCCGCACGGCATTAAGCACCGCTAAATGGGTAATGCCAGTCAGTTAAGCATATAGGGTGAACATTCCACCTATGAACAGGATTACGTTCACCTTATGCTCATAACTTCTCTGAAACCGCATTACACATGAACGTGCAAGGGAGGCTCCCGCCGCCTCCCTTGCATCCCAGGCTCC
>NZ_SZWW01000046.1:0-2811 GCF_005280955.1 Citrobacter sp. wls717 | reverse complement strand
TCCTGCAACTCGAATTATTTAGGGTATAAGTAACGGATATCCGGTGGAAAACGACTATGCATATCACCCTGCGACAACTTGAAGTGTTTGCTGAGGTACTGAAAAGCGGCTCGACGACTCAGGCATCTGTCATGCTGGCATTGTCGCAGTCGGCGGTGAGTGCGGCGCTTACCGATCTGGAAGGGCAGCTTGGCGTACAGCTCTTCGACCGCGTTGGCAAGCGGCTGGTGGTCAATGAGCACGGGCGCTTGCTCTACCCGCGCGCGCTGGCGTTACTTGAGCAAACGATAGAAATCGAACAGCTTTTTCGTGAGGATAATGGTGCGATTCGCGTCTATGCCAGCAGCACCATCGGCAATTACATTTTGCCCGCCATGATCGCCCGCTATCGCCAGGATTTTCCCGATTTACCGCTGGAGCTAAGCGTGGGTAACAGCCAGGATGTGATCAACGCTGTTCTGGATTTTCGGGTAGATATTGGGCTGATCGAAGGGCCGTGCCACAGCACAGAAATTATCTCTGAACCATGGCTGGAGGACGAACTGGTGGTGTTTGCCGCCCCGTCTTCGCCGCTGACAAAAGGTCCCGTGACGCTGAATCAACTGGCTGCTTCGCCGTGGATTTTACGTGAGCGAGGCTCCGGTACGCGTGAACTGGTAGATTACCTGTTGTTATCGCATCTGCCGAGATTCCAGATGGCGATGGAGTTGGGTAACTCCGAGGCCATTAAGCATGCGGTCCGCCATGGGCTCGGTATCAGCTGTTTGTCGCGTCGGGTCATTGCAGAACAGTTACAGGCGGGTACGCTGAGTGAAGTCCCTGTGCCGCTGCCGCGTTTAGTTCGCACGCTCTGGCGCGTTCATCATCGACAAAAGCATCTCTCTAATGCCATTACGCGCTTTTTACATTACAGCGATCAGGTTGCGCAGGGCGAATAAGGCACTCACTGGCGTAATATCACCTCTATGCATAACGGCGGTTTCGTCTTAACCGCCATGCTCCGCCCATTTTCTGCTTTACTTATAATCCGCGGCCAGTCATGAAGGTCTCTTATAACAGCGCATTTGTGCCGGAAGAAAGCCCTTTCGTCTGCTACAATCGCGCCTCATTTTTTGGATGGATAGCATTTTCACATGGTTTCCGAAACTAAAACCACAGAAGCGCCCACGCTACGTCGTGAACTGAAGGCGCGTCACCTGACGATGATTGCCATCGGAGGCTCCATCGGTACAGGTCTTTTTGTTGCATCTGGTGCAACTATTTCTGCGGCGGGTCCTGGCGGCGCGTTGTTCTCGTATATTCTGATTGGTCTGATGGTGTACTTCCTGATGACCAGTCTCGGTGAACTGGCAGCCTTCATGCCGGTTTCCGGTTCGTTCTCCACCTACGGTCAGAACTATGTAGAAGAAGGCTTCGGCTTCGCGCTGGGCTGGAACTACTGGTACAACTGGGCGGTGACAATTGCCGTTGACCTGGTAGCCGCACAGTTGGTAATGAGCTGGTGGTTCCCGGACACGCCAGGCTGGATCTGGAGTGCGCTGTTCCTCGGCGTTATCTTCCTGCTGAACTACATTTCCGTGCGCGGGTTTGGCGAAGCGGAGTACTGGTTCTCACTGATCAAAGTGACCACCGTGATTATCTTTATCGTGGTTGGCGTAATGATGATCTTCGGTATCTTCAAAGGCGCTCAGCCGGTGGGCTGGAGCAACTGGACGACCGGTGATGCGCCGTTTGCCGGTGGTTTTGCCGCTATGATTGGCGTGGCGATGATTGTCGGCTTCTCCTTCCAGGGAACTGAGCTTATTGGTATCGCGGCAGGTGAATCGGAAGATCCTGAGAAGAATATTCCACGCGCGGTGCGTCAGGTGTTCTGGCGAATCCTGCTGTTCTATGTGTTCGCGATTTTGATTATTAGCCTGATCATTCCGTACACCGATCCAAGCCTGCTGCGTAACGATGTGAAAGACATCAGCGTTAGCCCGTTCACGCTGGTATTCCAGCATGCGGGTCTGCTGTCTGCGGCAGCGGTAATGAACGCGGTTATCCTGACGGCGGTACTGTCTGCGGGTAACTCCGGGATGTATGCCTCAACGCGTATGCTTTACACCCTGGCCTGCGACGGTAAAGCGCCGCGTATCTTCGCCAAACTGTCTCGTGGCGGTGTGCCGCGTAACGCACTGTATGCAACTACGGTGGTGGCGGGGCTGTGCTTCCTGACCTCAATGTTTGGCAACCAGACCGTATACCTGTGGCTGCTGAATACTTCCGGGATGACGGGCTTTATCGCCTGGTTAGGGATTGCTATCAGCCATTATCGTTTCCGTCGTGGTTATGTGCTGCAGGGGCATGATGTGCAGGATCTGCCGTATCGTTCTGGCTTCTTCCCGCTGGGGCCGATCTTTGCCTTTGTGCTGTGCCTGATCATCACTCTGGGTCAGAACTACGAAGCGTTCCTGAAGGACAGTATTGACTGGGGCGGCGTGATGGCAACCTATATCGGTATTCCACTGTTCCTGATTATCTGGTTTGGTTACAAGCTGACGAAAGGGACTCATTTCGTTCGCTACAGTGAAATGAAATTCCCTGGACGCGTGAAGAAGTAATCTTGTACCTGATGGCACCGTGCTAATCCGACCTACGTAAGATAGTGTAGGTCGGGTAAGCCCTCCATGCTGCCATCCGGCAGACAATAACCCCCCCCCGCCACTCACCATGTTCAGTTAACATCTCAGTTTCAGAAAGCATCAACATGTGTTGGCGGGATAATGAACATGCTCTCTCTGAGAAAGGGTTCCGTTCACCTCATGTTCA
>NZ_SZWW01000045.1:0-1116 GCF_005280955.1 Citrobacter sp. wls717 | reverse complement strand
GCTTAAACCGGGACAACCGTCGCCCGGCCGACATAGCCTTCTCCGTCCCCCCTTCGCAGTAACACCAAGTACAGGAATATTAACCTGTTTCCCATCGACTACGCCTTTCGGCCTCGCCTTAGGGGTCGACTCACCCTGCCCCGATTAACGTTGGACAGGAACCCTTGGTCTTCCGGCGTGCGGGTTTTTCACCCGCATTATCGTTACTTATGTCAGCATTCGCACTTCTGATACCTCCAGCAGCCCTCACAGGCCACCTTCAACGGCTTACAGAACGCTCCCCTACCCAACAACACATAGTGTCGCTGCCGCAGCTTCGGTGCATGGTTTAGCCCCGTTACATCTTCCGCGCAGGCCGACTCGACCAGTGAGCTATTACGCTTTCTTTAAATGATGGCTGCTTCTAAGCCAACATCCTGGCTGTCTGTGCCTTCCCACATCGTTTCCCACTTAACCATGACTTTGGGACCTTAGCTGGCGGTCTGGGTTGTTTCCCTCTTCACGACGGACGTTAGCACCCGCCGTGTGTCTCCCGTGATAACATTCTTCGGTATTCGCAGTTTGCATCGGGTTGGTAAGTCGGGATGACCCCCTAGCCGAAACAGTGCTCTACCCCCGAAGATGAGTTCACGAGGCGCTACCTAAATAGCTTTCGGGGAGAACCAGCTATCTCCCGGTTTGATTGGCCTTTCACCCCCAGCCACAAGTCATCCGCTAATTTTTCAACATTAGTCGGTTCGGTCCTCCAGTTAGTGTTACCCAACCTTCAACCTGCCCATGGCTAGATCACCGGGTTTCGGGTCTATACCCTGCAACTTAACGCCCAGTTAAGACTCGGTTTCCCTTCGGCTCCCCTATACGGTTAACCTTGCTACAGAATATAAGTCGCTGACCCATTATACAAAAGGTACGCAGTCACACCCCGAAGGATGCTCCCACTGCTTGTACGTACACGGTTTCAGGTTCTTTTTCACTCCCCTCGCCGGGGTTCTTTTCGCCTTTCCCTCACGGTACTGGTTCACTATCGGTCAGTCAGGAGTATTTAGCCTTGGAGGATGGTCCCCCCATATTCAGACAGGATACCACGTGTCCCGCCCTACTCTTCGAGTTCACAAC
>NZ_SZWW01000040.1:0-1820 GCF_005280955.1 Citrobacter sp. wls717 | reverse complement strand
TTCGATTGGGAGAAGGCTCTGCACTGCCCGTTGGTGTGCCGGTGCCATGGCCCCTCCCGAATCCACCGGAAGGCTGGCTGAAATATAACGGCGCGCCCTTTGATAAAAATATATATCCGAAATTAGGTGCCATTTATCCTGGTGGAGTACTACCGGATTTACGCGGTGAGTTTATTCGAGGCTGGGATGATGAGCGCGGAGTAGATTCGGGGCGTAGCCTGCTGTCAGCTCAGGGTGATGCAATAAGGAATATTACTGGCGGGTTTCAGGGACGAAATGCTGCTACATCAGCAAGACTTTTTAATGCCGGGACAACAGGGGCTTTCCGTACTGACGGTGAGTTTGGTTCATACGCTGCCGTAGCTGATACGTCAATCGGGGCGACAGATGACAGATTAGCCTCCCTTTGGTTTGATGCATCCAGGGCTGTACCCACTGCTGTTGAAAATAGGCCGAGAAACGTATCATTTAACTATATCGTGAGGGCGGCATAATGATGCAGGCGAAATTAAACAATGAACTTATTGCCACGGTGGCCGGTGATATTACTGTATTTAGCTACGATGGCGAGACGCGTGAATATCTGTCTTCATCCGTTGAGTATCTGGCTGTGGGGGTTGGTATTCCTGCAAATTCCTGCATTGACGCCCCGGGCGAAAGTAAAGTGGGTTTTGCTATATGCCGTACAGCAGATTTTATCGCCTGGGAATACGTCGCTGATCATCGTGGTGAAACGGTGTACAGCACTGAAACCGGCACCGCTATGGTGATTTCATCCCTCGGAAACTACCCGGAAAATACCACCACTCTGGCAACGGTTACACCACATGATAAATGGAATGGCTCAGCGTGGGTTACTGATACTGATATTAAAACCGCCGCAGCAATAGCCATGGCAGAGAATGAGCGCCAGCGCCTGCTGGCACATGCAGATGCAATCCTGCTCGACTGGCGAACTGAGTTGATGTTGGGTGAAATCAGCGACGCCAACAGGGCTAAACTGTCGGCGTGGCTGGCCTATAAAAATGAAGTTAAGTCAGCTGATGTGACAGCCGACCCTGAGCATGTTAACTGGCCTGTTCCCCCGGAGGCGTAGGCCATTCGATATCCGGCGCACTGGAGGTGTCTACCGCTTCCAGCGCATCCAGATAATCCAGCCACAGATTGTATTGCGTTAACCCGTCTCCTTTCAGCCTGTCAATCGCTGCCTTACCAGGCCACTGTTTACCGTTCATGTAATTATTGGCTGAATCTATTCTTTTTTGCTTCTCCACATCAGCGGCGGCGATTAATTCTTCTCGTGTAGGCGGAGGAATATCACCCCATGATGGCATGTTATTTAAAGTTATAAGTTGCTTACCTGTAGGTGGAGTGCCGGAAAACTCATAATAAATGCTGTCACTAACGTTAATGGCATCATGTGGCCAACGATTATTATCAACATAATCAGCCCGCCACTCGATGGCATAAAAACGGGACTCTGATGGGCTGAATACAAAACGATTCATATTAATATCCTATAGCTAAAAACATGGCTTCTGAGGTGTTTGTATCTACAGCAATATTCATCATGACCTGAGCGGTAAAACCTGTATTGCTTACCCACTCGCATGAGTTAGTTATCTGTACCCATGTTGATTTGGTAGAAAAAACGCCCCAGCAATTAACAGGGAACGGGACAGGGAAAGTCACTGGCACAGTATTTATTACACCGACAGTAGTCTGATTTGCGAGTGTTCGGCGAAACACCTGAATCTTAAGACCATCAGGGCCTGTAAATAACAAATTATCGGTGTACTGCCCGCTTGCTCTTAAACCAA
>NZ_SZWW01000039.1:0-1320 GCF_005280955.1 Citrobacter sp. wls717 | reverse complement strand
GATAAGGCGTTTACGCCGCCATCCGGCACCGACGCCGCACAATTGCCTGATGGCGACCCTAACGCGTCTTATCAGGCCTACGAAAGCTCAGGCCTGATATGCATCCCGAATGATTTTACGTATATAATCTCCGCCCTCGATCACGTAAAGGTTTTTGTATGCAGTGCGCACTCTATGACGCCGGTCGCTGTCGTTCCTGTCAGTGGATTGAACAGCCGGTTTCCCACCAACTCACCGCCAAAATGGCCGATTTACGCCAACTGCTTGCTGAACATGCGGTGGCGGAGTGGCGCGCGCCGGTCAGCGGCACGGAACGCGCTTTTCGCAACAAAGCCAAAATGGTGGTCAGCGGCAGCGTGGAAAAACCATTGCTTGGGATGCTGCATCGTGACGGTACGCCGGAGGATTTGTGTGATTGTCCGCTCTATCCTGCGTCTTTTTCGCCCGTATTTGCCGCGCTCAAACCGTTTATCGCCCGTGCGGGGTTAACGCCCTATAACGTGGCGCGTAAACGCGGGGAGCTTAAATATCTGCTGTTAACGGAAAGCCGGTTTGATGGCGGTATGATGCTGCGCTTTGTCCTGCGTTCAGACGCCAAACTGGCGCAGTTGCGTGCAGCGCTACCGTGGTTGCAGGAACGGTTGCCACAGTTAAAAGTGATCACTGTGAATATTCAACCGGTGCATATGGCGATTATGGAAGGGGAGACAGAAATCTTCCTGACCGAACAACAGGCGCTGGCGGAACGCTTTAATGATGTGCCGCTGTGGATACGTCCGCAGAGCTTTTTCCAGACCAACCCAGTGGTGGCGGCGCATTTATATGCCACCGCACGCGACTGGGTGCGCCAGCTTCCGGTTAATCATATGTGGGATCTGTTTTGCGGCGTAGGAGGGTTTGGTTTGCATTGCGCCACGCCGCAGATGAAACTGACAGGTATTGAAATCGCGCCAGAGGCGATTACCTGTGCGAAACAGTCGGCGCAGGAGCTTGGGTTGCAAAATCTGCGTTTTCAGGCGCTGGATTCGACTCAGTTTGCTATCGCCCAGGGCGAAGTACCCGATCTGGTTTTGGTGAACCCGCCGCGTCGCGGGATTGGCAAACCGCTGTGCGATT
This sequence comes from Citrobacter sp. wls717, assembly GCF_005280955.1. NCBI lineage: Bacteria > Pseudomonadati > Pseudomonadota > Gammaproteobacteria > Enterobacterales > Enterobacteriaceae > Citrobacter > Citrobacter sp. wls717. Next base: position 204 of record NZ_SZWW01000039.1, on the reverse strand, counting down.
TTCTTTCCCGCATGGCGCCACGTTTTATTGTCTATTCAAGCTGCAATGCGCAAACTATGGCGAAGGATATTCACGAGTTGTCAGGGTATCGCATTGACCGCGTTCAGCTTTTCGACATGTTCCCACATACCGCGCATTACGAAGTGTTAACGCTGCTCAGCAGACAATAACGGATATGCCTGATGGCGCTTCGCTTATCAGGCC
>NZ_SZWW01000041.1:0-1070 GCF_005280955.1 Citrobacter sp. wls717 | reverse complement strand
GCAACAACGCCCGCACCTACAGTACGGCCGCCTTCACGGATTGCGAAACGCAGACCGTCGTCCATCGCGATTGGGTGGATCAGGGTAACAACCATTTTGATGTTGTCGCCCGGCATTACCATCTCTACGCCTTCCGGCAGTTCGATGGTGCCAGTCACGTCAGTAGTACGGAAGTAGAACTGCGGACGGTAGCCTTTGAAGAACGGAGTATGACGGCCGCCTTCGTCTTTGGACAGGATGTACACTTCAGATTCGAACTTGGTGTGCGGCTTGATAGAGCCCGGCTTAGCCAGTACCTGACCACGTTCGATTTCTTCACGTTTGATACCACGCAGCAGAACACCAACGTTCTCACCAGCACGGCCTTCGTCCAGCAGTTTGCGGAACATTTCAACGCCAGTACAGGTAGACTTAGCAGTCTCTTTGATACCAACGATTTCAACTTCTTCGCCAACTTTGATGATACCGCGCTCTACACGACCGGTAACAACGGTACCACGACCGGAGATGGAGAATACGTCTTCGATAGGCAGCAGGAACGGCTTGTCAATCGCACGCTCTGGTTCCGGGATGTAAGAGTCCAGGAAGCCAGCCAGTTCGATGATTTTCGCTTCCCACTCTGCTTCGCCTTCCAGCGCTTTCAGAGCAGAACCACGAACGATCGGCGTGTCGTCGCCCGGGAAATCGTACTGAGACAGAAGTTCACGAACTTCCATTTCTACCAGTTCCAGCAGCTCTTCGTCATCAACCATGTCGCATTTGTTCAGGAACACGATGATGTACGGAACGCCTACCTGACGACCCAGCAGGATGTGCTCACGAGTCTGCGGCATCGGGCCGTCAGTCGCAGCAACAACCAGGATCGCGCCGTCCATCTGCGCAGCACCGGTGATCATGTTTTTAACATAGTCGGCGTGGCCTGGGCAGTCTACGTGTGCGTAGTGGCGAGTCGGGGTGTCATATTCAACGTGAGAAGTGTTGATGGTGATACCACGAGCTTTTTCTTCCGGCGCGTTATCGATCTGGTCGAATGCACGAGCAGCACCGCCGTAGGTTTTAGCCAGTACGGT
>NZ_SZWW01000031.1:0-441660 GCF_005280955.1 Citrobacter sp. wls717 | reverse complement strand
AAGGTATTCGAGAAGCCCTGAAATGCTTTTCCCGCTGAGATTCGTCAGAGTGGCATCAAGTGGCTGTTTCCCCGCCAGCGCGTTCATCACTGTTGTCGCAAAGTTAGGATCATTCCCCAGCGCAGCCGCCAGTTCATTCAGTGTGTCCAGCGCCTCCGGCGACGAACCAACCAGCCCCGCAACAGCAGATTTCACAAACGCGGTAGTGGCAATCTGCGTATTATTCGTTGACTGAACAGCAGTGGGAGCCGTTGGCGTTCCGGTCAGAGCCGGACTTGCCAGCGGTGCTTTCAGTGCCAGCGCATTGTTAATGGTGGTACTGAAATTCGGGTCATTATTGATAGCTGATGCAATTTTTTTCAGCGTATCCAGCGTTGCCGGTGCGCCACCAATCAGGGCAAGAATAGCAGCCTGTACAAAGGCGGTGCTGGCAATCAGGGTGCTGTTATTTCCTGCCGGTGGCGTTGGCGTTTTAGGCATACCAGTCAGAGTCGGACTGTCTTTTGGTGCATATTGCGAATGAGGATCAACAGCAGCAAGATGCTTTGCCATCAGGTCATCCACATACACCTTAAGCTCCAGCACCTTGTCATCCACATATTTGCGGGTTGCCAGAACCACAGCAGGGTCTATTTTCAGGGTGATGTTATCGGTGCTGTTGGTAATCAGTACCATACGCACGGTCTGCGTGCGTCCGCTGCCCTCCGCCAGCTTCGGCTTGTAGCTCTCCGGGCAGTTACCCACAGCAATCAGCGCACCGGTTTCATCAAACAGGCCGACTTCACGAATCCACCACCCACCCTCATTTTCAGGGATCACCTGCTCAGCAATAATCTGGCTGCTGTTCTGCGGGTCGATATACAGCATATTCAGCGCTGCGCGGCGTTCCTCAGCCACTAACGCGGTCTGTTGCGCGTTGGGTGTTGGCAGCACACCGCCACCGCTGCCCACCGCCATATGGGTAATTTTTAGTGGGACACCGAGCGCGGCGGCGCTTGCCAGTTTCGCCGCGCCGATATCCGTCAGCAGGGTATAAAATTTTGCGCTCATGAGTTCACTCTCATCGTGTCAATAACATGGACCGCGCCGCCCTCATAAGCGGTGCCGCCGGAAATAATGGTTTCGTTGATATACGGGTAGATCGTGATTTCTTCGCCGGTATAAGTGGCTGCACCCACAAAATACGGGCCGCCTGTCTGCAGGTTGATGGACATGCCAACCAGATGACGGCTGCACGGTTTGGCATCACCGATCAGACGCTCCAGCTCCAGATAGGTTTCTTCTGTTATGCCCTGGTCCTGCACGCCAATATCCAGACGGAACGTCCCAGGTGTTTCGCCAGTCTGCCACCACTCAATGATGCGGATCAGAAAGCCGAACGGCTCCACCACGCGCCGCACGGCGCTGGTTGTCCCCTTGTGCTGATGGATATAAAACGCGTCCTGTACAACGCGGCGCTTGACGCTTTCTGTCCAGCTTTCATCCCAGCGGTCAACAGAAAACGCCCAGGCCAGATAGGGCAGGAATCTGATCGGACAGGTTGCCGGATTCCACAAATCACGCAGCGATACCTGCAGATCGGAAATCCCGCTGCAGGTCTGCGCCAGTCGGCGCTCAAGCGGCGACGAGCCCGGCGGCAGCAGACTATTCATCCGTGCCCCCGTTGGTGACGTTCCATTCGGTACAGGATGCCGCCTGCGTCTTATCCAGCACCACATCATCCAGCGGGGACGCCAGCTCCACACGCTGGACGCCCTCCACGTGCAACGCGGCATAAATGGCGCTGCGGCGGATATCACGTCCCAGCCGCGTCTGACTGGCGATGTACTTCTGCAGGCTGGCTTTAGCTTCTGCCATCACCGGCTCAGCCTCCGGCCCCGGATAAAGGAAGATCGTCGCATCCACGTTGTATGGAATAATTTCAGCACTGCGCACCGTCAGGCGGTCTGCCACCGGGCGAACCTTTTCACTGTTAAGCGCCTGCTCTACCACTGCCAGCAGGTCAGCCACTGCCTTACCGTCACCCTCGCGGCTCAGTACGGTAAGCACCACCTCTGCCGGTGCCGGACTGGTTGCGCTGGCATCCGCCACGCGCCCGTCGGCGCTTCTGGCGTGGAACTCATAGGCTCCCGTCGGCCCTGCAACGGACAGCCCCTCAAATGCTGCAGGAATGCGCTGGCGTAATGCTTCATCACTTTCCATCACTGCGGCGACTGGTGGCACCGCGTCATTATCGGCAGGTACTACCGTCAGACGTTTCACGTTGCAGTTACCTGCCAGTTGCTCAAGGTCATTTCCCATGGAATAGGCCACCATGACCGCCTGCGCAGCCTCATTAATACGCTGGCGCAGCAGGATTTCACGGTAAGTGTTTTCCTGCAGCAGTTTGGTGACAGGTTCTGACTCCAGCGCTAACGTGCGCATAACGGCCTCCTGTTCATCAGCCGGATGGAGGGCCACAAAGGCGGCCTTGCGTTCTGCCAGCAATGCCTCAACGTCCGGCACGTCCACAATCTGCGGCGGCGGTAGTCGGGAAAGATCAATGACTGCCATTGTCTGCTCCTGTTGATACGGAAAGGGAAACCGGCGCGCCGTTATTGCTGTGCCCGGTAAGCCCAACCGCCATAGAGCCGTCAAAATTGCCGTTGATGGTGATGGAGTCCAGCGTAAGGCGCGGCTCCCAACGGTTCAGCGCCACATAGACCGCAGACATAATCTGCAGGCGCAGCGCCGGGTTCTGCGGCTGGTCAATCAGGGCAGACAGCAGGGAGCCATATTCCCGGCGGGCAAGACGGCTGCCCTGCGGCGTCAGCAGAATATCCCGCACCGACTGGCGCAGATGGTCTGTATCTGCAATGGTCTGCCCGTCATTCCTGCTCATACCGATATACAACGTCATACCGGACCTCCCGTGTTAGCGCCGCCTTTCAGAACGCCAGTATGCTCATGGCCATCAACTACGATCCCGTTAGAACTCATTGCGCCGCCGCCCTGGGTGACGCCGCCATTGATCACCACCTCGCTGTTAATGCGCGTGGTGTCAGCCTCCACCACAAACTCACCGGTTTTGAGGGTGATATTGTCCGCCGCCTCGATCACCATGGATTTAATACCCCGAACATGCCACCGCCCGGTGGAGGGTTCATACTCAAACCAGCCCCCGTCCGGGTACTCCGTCACGCAGCCGTCCACGGAATCCGACGGAGGCGGAAATTGATTGGAGTAGATGGCAGGCAGCACAAATGCGGTTTCCAGATTGCCGCCCATGCTCAGCACCACCACCTGCTCATCCGGCGACGGACACCACCATGTACGGGTACCACCGGCGCGCAGAGTTAGCCAGTTAATCCAGTTAGTTTCAAGCTCGCCCACTTTCACCCGACACAGCCACTTTTCCCGGTCCACTTCGGTCACAGTGCCGGTGCGGATCAGGTTGGTGATAAGGCGCATGATTTCGGTAAGTTGTGCGTTCATAAGCTCCACTTTTTGATGAACTATATTTCAATTCGGTTTATATTCATCATCGAAAGGTTTGTATCAACTACGACACAAGAGGAAATATGCTTACAGCAATAAACGAAATTTCAATCCCCATCCCATACACTGAAAAAAAGGCCGAACTTAGCCTTAACGGGAAAAATTTAATAATCACAGGAGGTAATGGGAGTGGTAAAACCAGCTTTATAAGCTCTATCTACGAATTTTTAAAAAATGGACTAGATCAACCGAACAATAATAACAAACAGCATCTTGAGCAACAACTTAGCAACTATGAATACAATCTAAAACAAGGAGGCCGCGATAGTAATAATTATTCATGGTATGAGCAAGAAATTATAAAAATAAAAGAAAGACTTCATGCTCTAGATAAATTCCATATAACAACATATACAAAAGATGGTGCAAACACTCGCTCGCTCCTTCGTTTCCACAAAGCTCTTAGAGAAGCAGCAATTACTGCCCCGCAGTTTGTGCCAAGGCTTTCAGCGCTTATCAAAGAGAATGCTCATTTTTCTAATGAAAAGGATGGGGACAATATTTTTGAGAACTATTTGATTAGTCTGAAGACATCACAAAGTTACGCAATTTCTTTCGACAAAGATCAAGAAAAGGCAACAAGAATACAAAATTGGTTTAATAAAATCGAATCTGATCTGCAAGGTCTATTCGAGGACACACAACTTAAACTAAGATTTGATAGCACTGAAGGAAAATTTTATCTTTATCAAAATATGAAAGATAAATTTACTTTTCAGACTCTTTCTTCCGGATATTCTTCAATTTTAAGAATATACGCGGATTTGATTATGCGCATAGAAATGTGGGAACTGACCCCTGAAAGTATTGAAGGCATTGTTTTCATTGATGAGATAGATGCCCACTTGCATGTTTCCTTACAAAAAAAGATACTTCGTTTTTTTAGCAGTTCTTTTCCAAAAATTCAATTTATTGTTACGACTCATTCACCATTTGTGGTTTCTTCTGTTACTGATGCAGTGATCTATGATTTATCCAGCAATCAACAAATTGTTGATGTATCTTCTTATTCAAATAATATAATACTGCAAGAGTTATTTGGCGTTAACCCAATGTCGATTGTGTTATCTGATAAGTTAGAGGAAATCGAAAAAATCATAACAAGCTTAGACAATAATAATATTGAAATAGCCATTAAAATAATACAGTCACTCGCATCTTCAGAAGAATCAATGGACACTGAAGCCAGTGCCTTTGTAGATTTTGCAAAACTTCAAATCATCAAATTTAAAAAAGAAAATGCCCAGGAGAAATAATGTTTAGAGTTAATAGAACATACCCTGCGCCAGTTTCATTGTCTCGTAAATTGCGTTATGACGGCCCTGATGTGCATGAAGCCTTACAGGAATGTTTTTTTGGGAAATGTTACATTTGCGAAAATAAAGACCCTCTAGATATAAACATTGAGCATTTCGTCTCAAGGAAAGCTGATGACGAAAAATCTTATGACTGGGATAACCTCTATTTATCCTGCGGCAGATGCAATAATATAAAACTAGCAAAACATGATGAACTTCTTGATTGCTGCAACGAAGTTGTATGGAATCGTATAAAGCTACTACCTGGATTTTCAGCAAAAGCAAAAAAAGTAACCGTAGAACCACTATTTAATGATAAAAAAACCATAACCACCGCCGATTTACTTGAAAAAGTTTATAACAGCGATCATACGATAAATAAAAGGTTGACATCAGCCGCTCTACGTTCACAAATAACAAAAACAACGCAAAAACTTATCAGAAACATCATTGAATATTACGAGGATGATACTCCAAACGATCGAAAACAATATCTCATTGAAAAAATAAAAGTTATGATTAGACGTGATGCTAAGTTTTCTGCATTTTGCAGATGGATTATCCTTGATGATGCAGAGCTTTGTGAAATTCTGGAACCATTCATGGACTAATAATGCTTTGATATGCATACAATTTAGTTAAGTTAACCAGCGTAATAGCGTATCCACTGTGACTTCCATTACTTTATCATTCACACCCAGCAGGCGGCGCTCAGCATAGCGGACCTCCGGGCCTTTACGGCTGACGCGATCGCGTAGGCCGTAATGGTGAACACGGGCAATACGCTGCACCTTACCGTCAAACTGCACGCTGGCGGAGTCCGCACTGGCTGCGGTTTTCAGGTATTTAGTGGTGCGCAGTTTTGCAAACATCTGGCGTTTGATGCGCCCCTTCTTGCTGCGGGCCGTCACCCGGGGTGGCTCATAGCCGCTGCCGTCGGGATTACGCTGCAGCCTGATGTTCTGCTGTTGCGTCCTGCGCAGTTGCTGCGCCAGTTGCCGCATCATACGACTGCGCGCGGCAGGCTCAAGATTCGCCAGTAGTGCCGTCAGCCAGTCATCCACCCTCTGCAGATCATCCACGTTTCACCGTCCACATTTCTTCGGGTTCGACCGGCTCCGGCACCGCTTCAACGCTCGACACGCTACCGTCAGTGCTGACCAGCACGCGCTCTGTAAGCTGCAGGTTCAGGCTGATATCGCACACATCGTTGCGCAGAATATCCACCTCAAAGGTGAACAGTTTTTCACGCAGCTCCGGGTTGTTGATGGCGTCCGGCTGGCTGGCACTGAGCCACAGCAACACGGGAGCCATCAGCAGATTCTGGTCGCCGCTGAAATCCTCGATCACCACGTTCAGAGTGTAGCGGTATTCCCATGACATAGAGCTGGCACCGGTTGCCACCAGTGAGCCGTTATCAACGAAAAGGTGCAGCTTATCCGGGTTGTTGCGGACATACGCCACCGCTTTATTCAGGGCGCTGCGCAGGGACTGCGGTTTGTTCACTGTTTCGCTCCTGACACGCAACTATCGTGTCGACTTTGTCAGCACAGACCGCCCAGGCGGCCTCTGTTTCATCCAGCACCGCATTCAGATCACCGTTACTGCGCGGCGCTGACCTTTCCAGGCGGCACTGCGTCACTCTGGGACAGCCATTCACGGTAAGCTGCACCTCCGGCAAGGGCCGGACGTTCGCGCAGCCTGATAATGTCAGCAGGTAAAGGAGCATCAGCCCAGCGGCGTAAATCCTCGTTTTCACGTTTTAGTTCCTCGATCCGGCGCTGGCGGCTTCGCAGCAGTGCGGTGGTATGTTCCGCTGCCGCATAAAGCTGCGTCTGCTCCCGGCTGTTGGTTTCGTACAGAATGGACAGGCCGATCAACTGACTGTTTTTCTTTGCCAGCGCCCGCCCTTTCGTTTCCAGTTCACGTTCCTGTGTCTCGATGGTGTGACGGGCACTGTTAAGCCGCCACGACTGCCAGCCCAGCGCCGCAATAGCCAGCACCAGCACTACCGCCAGCAAGCGCGTCATACCCCAGTTCCTTTTAAGCACCAGGCCATTTCCCGCGCACGGCGGTTCTCCAGACCTTTATTTTTCACACCGTTAACGTAAATCCAGCGCGGTAGCTGGTTGCATGCCTGCCACCACTGCTGGCGATTGATATATGACACCATGGTTGACCTGCAGATCGCGCCGGTCCCCACATTGAAACCAATACTCACCAGCGCATCGTAGACATGTTGCGGGGGCTTAACCGTCAGGCAGGCATCCAGCTTTTTTTCAGTCAGTAGTACATTGTTTATTAACCCCTGCGCCGCCTGCCGTTCCGTGATAGCTTTCCCCGGCACCACCCCGGATGTATTGCCGATCCCGTCAGTCCAGACACCTGCGCTGCACTGGTACGGCTGCAGACGACATCCCTCGTAATCGGCAATCAGTTTCAGCCCTTCAACGGAGGTTTTGAGCGACTGGAAACCGGGCAACGTGGCGGCGATAGCCAGCACAGCCCCGACAAGGCAGCGCTTAACGATTGAAGGATTCATATTCTCCCCGTGAAATTTTGCCATCGCGCAGCAACCTGAAAGACTGGTGTTTGTAGTACCAGTTGATCGCCAGCATCAGCACACCAATCAGCACGCCGCCAACCGTTGATGCGTCCTTGAGCGACAGATCGCCCAGCCATGCCAGCAGCACGGCGATGCAGTAAGTAATAAAGGCGCTGATTCGTTCAAGCGTCATAATTCAGTCCCATAGCTGGACGGTCTGCACCTTGGTTGACGCCGTAATGTCCGGCAGTTCCACCTGCAGCCCGTGCGGTAAAAATGGGCCGTACTCTGCCAGCCCCGGATTTGCCTTCAGAACCTGCTCAGTGACTCCCTGCGTGCGCCCGTAATGACGCCAGCAAAGCGCGTCCACCGTGTCATACTGATGCGCACGCACTTTCATCAGATAAGCTCCACCGTACAGTGCGACGCAACCTGCACCCGGCTGATGGCCCATCGGGCATCACGCCACAGATCACCGCAGGCCTCCGCCAGCTCCTCCCCCCGTTTCACACCTGACGCCGTGGCGTCATAATCCTGATAACGCTCATTGAGTACGGCACGCGTCCAGCAAAAAACGGCGTTATGGTAGTGCCGGATACGCTCGCTTTTGCCGTCCAGCATGTCCGCCGGAACCTCAGCAAGTGTCCGCCAGCCCAGCATCTGCTGACGGTTACGGAAGTCGAACAGCTCAGCGTTAACCTCAGAAATAGCCGTCAGCACAATCTGCTTTAAACGCGGCTGCGTCACCGTGCCGTCAGTTCGCATCACACTGCGAAATTCCGACAGGTCCACATCAGGCCAGAACGGCGTATTTTTGATGACCTCCGCCTGTTCTGGTGCCTGTTCGGGCGCAACAAACTTCATGCGGCTTTCTCCTGAATAAGTGGGCGGTGGACGGAATTTTGATGTAGCAGTGCCTTTCGCCATCCCGTGCCGCCCGTGCGCGGGGCACGTTCGTTAGCGGCTGTCATTGCGCAGTCTGCGCTCCAGCTGCTGTTTTTCTTTTTTCACACCGCAGCGGGGATCAAGCTGCAGCGCATGGGTAAGGTGATTCAGGGCTGACGCCGGGTTGCTTTCGCTCAGTACAGCGCCGATGGCTTTATGCAGGCGCGCCCGCGACTGGTCCGGCATATCCAGATCGGTTGTCAGGTCCAGCGTCTGCAGAAGCAGATCGGCATCAAAACCGGCAGCGGCCAGCAGAGCGCTTTGCGCCGCATCTGCCATTTCCTCTGCCAGTACGGTCTGCACGTTACGGTTGCCCAGCGGCATCACCCAGCCATGGCGCAGCGCATGACGCCCGATTTCCAGCGCACCGGCATAATCACCGGCGTCGATACGCCACAGCATCACGTACATCAGCACGTCATCCTGCTGCGTACCTCCGGCAGCCAGCACGCCCTCCGCCCATGCGGAATATTTCGGCAGCAGTTCCACCTTGATTTCCGCCTTTTTCACCGTGGACTGGATGCCTTTAAGCCGGCGGCGATCTTCTGCCAGTTGCAGCAGCATCAGGTCATAGCCCGACGTATGGCGAACACTGCCGCCCTCACGGGCGGCCTGTTCGGCCTGAATGCGCAGGCGGTGCTGCCGTGCGGGACTCAGGCTCATGCGTTACTCTCCGTTTCCTGTTTCTGCTGCAGGCGGGGTGAAATCACCGATTTCGATGTTTTCCACCAGTGCCGCGCAACGGTAGTCCTCGACCACATACGCCTCGTTGACGGATTCAAAGTTTTCAATCCGGTCACGTTTCGGGTTGTCGATAACAGAACGGCGGCGGGTGTCTTCCTGCCAGTAGATGGACAGGTTATCCAGACGGGTGATCAGCAGCGCATTTGCCGGGAAGAAAGGCGCACGCACGGCCTGCAGGCCACCCATGCGTTTCTGGCTGATAATCAGATCGGCAGAGATTTTTTCGCTGTTGTCCTGCTCTTTGTTGACCAACGGAAAATACTTGTCAGCCAACAGTTCACGACCACAGACAACAACCAGCTCGTCATCATCCTGATACTCGACATCGATCAGCTCGTTAACGGCATCCATCACCACCGCATCCAGATTTACGTACTTGCCACCCGGACCAACTTTTACCGGCTCTGCAGTAGTGGTGCCATCTTCTTCGGTTTTGCTGCCCATGACGTGATCCGGCGCGTCTTCGCGGATTTTCTGCAGCCAGCCTTTATTGACGTCCTGCAGCAGCGGGTTTTCAGCACGGTTGGAGGTTTTGGCGCGCTTCACGCCGTTAAAGCCAATCATGATGCGGTCCAGCGCCTGACGTTTGACGATGGCGTTGCGGATACGCACCTGGAAGTCCTGGAATTTCGCCCACAGGTCCAGTTTTGCGTAGGTCAGTACCGTATCAAAGTTGGTCTGTTCGCATTTGTATTCCACGTCTTCCATCAGCGTCGGATCGGTAGGCTCGCGCTCTTTGGTGGTGGTATCGGTGGTTCCGGCAATGGTGCTGCCCACGCCCAGCCCCAGCAACTGTCCTGACTGCTCAGTGACCGGCGTGATGTTAATCAGCGTCAGGAAAGCGGCGGACTGCTGGATCTGATCTTCCAGTGTCTGCTGTACGGACGGCTCAACGGTGAACTTGCTGGAGAGTTCTTCAACCTCCACACCGTTCAGGCGCGCCAGTTGCTGCAGGTAAGCGTTAAAGGCAAAGCGGGTTTTCTTTTTCATCGGGTTTTATGCTCCATCAGCAATTGGTCAGGGTGCCTGCCGGTGCGTCACCGCCTGGCGCGCGCTGGCGGTAATCCTTGCGGCTGTCTTCGCGGCTCAGCTGCTGCTGTAACTCGGCAAAGGCGGCCTGCTGTTCCTGTAGGGAGGACTCCAGCGCGGAAAGGCGTTCACCGTTTTCAGCCAGGGATTTATCAGTGCGCTCGCTCAGGTTCTGCTGCTCGGTGGCGACAAGTTCCACGGCTTTATGCACGTCTGAGAAACGCGCATCGTCGGTCTGCTCTTTTTTGGTGAACAGCGCGGTGACGCGGGCAAAGAGGGACGGCTTTTCGTCCTGGGCTTCTTCCAGTTCGATCTGCGTTTCTTCGGCAGCGGTAAACAGGTTTTCAGGGTTCTGCTTGCGGTTCGCCAGCGGGTTATGCGTGGCACTGGCGCTGAAGATCAGCATTTCGGTGCCGAGACTCGCCGGATCGTCAGTCGCCGCCAGTCCCACAAGATAGGCTTTGCCGGTGTCGGCAAACTTCGGGCTGACCTCCATGGAGGTAAACAGCTTCTGACCTTTTTTCACCAGAGCCACCAGGGAGTCCGTCGGTTCAACATCGGCGTAAAGAGCCATCTTGCCCGCCAGCGGACCGTCCTGGATTTCTTCTGCAACCAGCGCCGTCACTTTGCCGTAACGGTTGAAGGCACTGTCCGGGGAATAAGACTTGATATGCTCCAGGTTGATCAGCGCGGTATAGACCGTCGGGTTGTAGCTGGAAGCCATCTGTTCCAGCCATTCACGCTGGATCTCGCGCCCGTCAGTGGTGGCACCTTCCACCCCGATACGGAAACGCTTTGCTTTCACTGTCATGAGCCATGCTCCGTTAGAAATAACTTACTGGAGCCTTATGTTTGCGGTGATGGGGGGAGTGAGACAACGCGCTGTATTTGTACGGTAAACCACACAAAACGCAGCCGGGGAAAGCCGCCATACAAGGCCGTATGTTTGGGCCATGAACACGACACTGACCCCCGCAGACCTCGATCCCCGTCGGCAGGCCATGCTGCTGTACTTTCAGGGATACCGCGTAGCCCGCATTGCTGAAATGCTGGGCGAAAAAGTTGCAACCGTTCACAGCTGGAAAAAACGCGACAAGTGGGGCGACTATGGGCCGCTGGATCAAATGCAGCTCACCACCGCCGCACGTTACTGCCAGCTCATCATGAAGGAGCAGAAAGAAGGGAAAGACTTCAAGGAAATTGACCTGCTGGCGCGCCAGTCAGAGCGCCATGCCCGGATCGGAAAATTTAACGATGGCGGGAACGAAGCTGATTTAAACCCGAAAGTTGCCAACCGTAACAAAGGGCCACGCCGCCAGCCCGAAAAGAATGTTTTCACTGATGAACAGACCGAAAAGCTGGAAGAAATCTTCCGCAACGGCATGTTTGAATATCAGCACCACTGGTGGCAGGCAGGCGTAAAACACCGCATTCGCAACCTGCTTAAGTCACGCCAGATTGGGGCAACATACTTTTTTGCCCGCGAAGCGCTGATTGATGCCATCACCACCGGGCGCAACCAGATTTTCCTTTCAGCCAGTAAGGCACAGGCGCACGTCTTTAAGCAGTACATCATCGACTTTGCAAAAGAGGTGGATGTTGAGCTGAAAGGCGACCCGATGACGCTCAGCAACGGCGCGTGCCTGTACTTTCTCGGCACCAACGCCCGCACGGCGCAGAGCTACCACGGCAACCTGTATCTTGATGAATATTTCTGGATACCGAAATTCCAGGAGCTGCGCAAGGTTGCCTCCGGTATGGCCATTCACAAGAAATGGCGACAAACCTACTTTTCCACGCCGTCCAGCCTGACCCACAGTGCCTATCCGTTCTGGTCAGGCGCGCTGTTTAACCGGGGCCGTGCCAAAGCGGACAAGGTGGATATTGACCTGACCCACAGCAACCTTGCGCGCGGCCTGCTCTGCCCTGACGGACAGTACCGCCAGATCGTCACCGTGGAGGATGCGGTGCGCGGCGGCTGTAACCTGTTCGACCTCGACCAGCTGCGCATGGAGTACAGCCCGGACGAATACCAGAACCTGCTGATGTGCGAATTTATTGACGATCTGGCGTCAGTATTCCCGCTCAGCGAACTGCAGGCGTGCATGGTGGACAGCTGGGAAGTCTGGACCGATTTTCAGGCGCTGGCGCTGCGCCCGTTTGGCTGGCGGGAAGTCTGGATCGGTTACGACCCGGCGAAAGGTACGCAGAACGGTGACAGCGCAGGCTGCGTGGTTATGGCACCGCCAACTGTACCGGGCGGGAAGTTCCGCATTCTGGAGCGTCATCAGTGGCGCGGGATGGACTTTCGCGCCCAGGCGGACGCTATCAAAAAACTAACTCAGCAGTACAACGTGACCTATATCGGCATCGACTCGACCGGCGTCGGGCACGGTGTTTATGAGAACGTGAAAGCGTTCTTTCCTGCCGTGCGGGAGTTTGTCTACAACCCCAACGTCAAAAACGCCCTGGTGCTCAAGGCATACGACATTATCAGTCACCGCCGTCTGGAGTTTGACGCGGGACACACCGACATTGCGCAGTCCTTTATGGCTATCCGCCGGGCCACCACCGCCAGCGGCAACCGCCCAACCTATGAAGCCAGCCGCAGCGAAGAAGCCAGCCACGCAGATTTGGCCTGGGCAACGATGCACGCACTGTTTAACGAACCGCTGCAGGGCGAAGCCGCCAATACCAGCAATATTGTGGAGATTTTTTGATGAGTGAACTCGAAGCCTTAACCAGTTCAACGCCAACAGAAGCTACGGCGCCTAAAAACGCAGGCGTAACTGCCGAGGCTTTCAGCTTTGGCGATCCGATCCCGGTTCTGGACCGCCGCGAGCTGCTGGACTATGTGGAATGCGTACAGATGGACAGATGGTATGAACCACCGGTCAGTTTTGATGGGCTGGCTCGCACCTACCGTGCCGCCGTGCACCACAGCTCACCGATTGCCGTTAAACGCAATATTCTGACCAGCACCTTTATCCCACATCCACTCCTGAGCCAGCAGGCGTTCAGCCGCTTTGTGCAGGACTATCTGGTGTTTGGTAACGCTTATCTGGAGAAAAGGACCAACCGACTGGGCGGTATTCTTTCGCTGGAGCCTTCTCTGGCAAAATACACCCGCCGTGGCGTGGACCTCGATACTTACTGGTTTGTGCAATACGGCATGACCACTCAGCCGTATGAATTCACCAAAGGCAGTATCTTCCACCTGATGGAGCCTGACTTAAATCAGGAGATTTACGGCCTGCCGGAATACCTGTCCGCCATCCCTTCCGCCCTGCTGAACGAATCCGCCACGCTGTTCCGCCGGAAGTACTACATCAACGGCAGCCACGCGGGTTTTATCATGTATATGACTGACGCCGCGCAAAACCAGGAGGACGTGAACAACATCCGTCAGGCAATGAAAAGCGCCAAAGGACCGGGTAACTTCCGCAACCTGTTTATGTACTCACCCAACGGCAAAAAGGATGGCATTCAGATCATCCCACTGTCAGAGGTGGCGGCAAAGGATGAGTTTCTGAACATCAAGAACGTGAGCCGCGATGACATGATGGCAGCACACCGTGTTCCACCGCAGATGATGGGCATCATTCCCAACAATACCGGCGGCTTTGGTGACGTGGAAAAGGCCAGCCGCGTCTTTGTCCGCAACGAGCTGATACCACTACAGAAGCGACTGCAGGAATTGAATGAATGGCTGGATGAAGAAGTAATTTCATTCTCTCCATACAGCCTAAACATAGATTAAACTTAGTTTCCCTTCTTTTTTCTTGCCTCACGCCTTGCTCTAGCCTCAACAAGGCGCTGAGGCTCAGTGTACAAACGCTCAAGAAAAATGTAGGTGAAATCCTCTAAATCTTCAGCGGCATCCTTATCTAATATACCTTCGTGAGCACCATCATTCCCATCATCTTTGACACATTCAGCCAACTCTCTCAAGGACTCAGGCAAAATACTATTTTCAAACAACCATTCCATTCTTAGCCCAAGGCTTCTTTTTATTTTTGCCGCAGGCGCGTCATCACCATTTGGAATAAGCCCTTTTGTTGCGTAATCAAGACAAAGCCTAAACATAGTGGCCGCTGCGTTGTAGCAGCCAATCGCCAAACATTTTGCCCCTTCTTCATATGCAGTATTTATATGTGCAGGCAAAAACTCAGGCGGTTCACCAACCATAAGATCTGCAGGAGAAATACAACGCTTTACTCTGGCTACATCCTTCAGCCCAAATATTGCCATCCTCCAATCAAAAGAATCCAATGCTTGTTCTTTTTGTTTATTTTCGCAAAGAAAAAGCGTCGTTTTATGGCATTCTCTGCACACACAATAAACTTCATACACAGGAATATCCTGCATATCAAAAGACCGATAAGTCCCACAACAGTTTGCACCACGTACATCAAAAGCAATTTTTTGTGTACCACATCTCGGACAGTCGTCTACATACGTTGCCATGACCCAATCCCCCACTAATTCCCTATAAACCGAGCCGAATCGAGGCCCTTGACGTATTACATTTTGATATCAACGCTTCTGCTTTACAACCATCAGCGCGCGCTCGTATCCCCGCCACGCCTGCCCGCTTTTTGTAGCGATTTTCATGCAGGTGCATGACATAAGCAAAAGCCCACCAGAACTGGCGGGCCTCAGCAAAAACGATCCTCAAACGATCATGCATATTCATGCGGCATAGTCATGCAGTGACTTTGGTCTGGTCAGGCGTAGAAAAATCTTCGAAAGATTTATAAGTTTCAGTATCAAATATTGAAATACTCTCAACCTGATCCATTGGGATTACATGCCTAAAATGATTTAAGTTCAGTGGAGTTGAGTCTGCTGTAATATTTTTACTAAGGTAAAGTTCATAGTAACGATGCTGCTCATGGTATCTGAGCGTATCTTTATCACGATAACCACTGATGTATGGTATGAGAGCCAGATGCTGAGTTTCCTGATGCTCCATCCGAGGAGCAGCTACGTAACCAATGTAAACTTTTCTGGATTTTAGCGTAACAAAGATGAGCTTACCTTCATCTATAGCCTGAACTAACAGTGACTCAATTCCATCTTGAGCTGCCATCTCGCGATATGCAGATTGACGAATCTCTTCGTTTTCTATTGCTCTTCGCGCATTGTTACCTTGGTCATAAGCAATAAACACCGCAAGCAGCATAGACAACACAAAGAACAATGGGTAAGACATTATCTTTACGTCTGTGAGCCATGAATAAAAGTCCACATGTAACTTAGGCCAAAAATAACCAAAAACATTGATAACTGAGCTTATAACTAGCAAGGTAACGAATGTAACAGCCATCAGAGTAAACCCCTGAATAGCAAACTTACAACCATGCATAGCTACATAAAAATAGGAATTCCAACCATTACTTCTTGCTTGCCTGATGCGGGACTGGTAATGATTTTCAGTGTACCAGAACCCGCAAACCAGGACGACCATGATAACTAAGGGTCCCATTCCTCATCCTTGTCGTTTTGCAGCCAATTCTTCCATTCTGGCACGCATTGATTCACGTACCTGCTTATTGTTCATGTTTAAGGTCGCCGCACCATTAGCATCTGTGATAATTTTACTATTATCAGACTGTTGCACATCCTGACGGATGACATCCTGCATAATCTTACCCGGTGCAGAGAGAACTTTGCGCAGAAGTTCAGACATATTTTCCTCCTTATGCCTCAAACGCCACGGATTGTGGTGCATGGAGGCTGTCATCTTATAATTATAGGACAACAAAAATACGAAACTATTCGAAGAGTGCTACGTATTAACCTATTTACATATCACCCTGCAACCAATTTATCCATAACTAACGCCTCGCACGGCTCGTTGCTCAACCTTGCGAACGGTAAAAACCAGTTTTATCGTCCGCAACGTTCACTAATGTAACCAGCTGTCGTCCTCCCAGACCTGCTGCATGATTTCCATCACTCGCTTTTTGTCTTCATCCAGTTTTAACCCGCTCAGTTCAACACCATTGGCGCTGCCCTTACGGATACGAATTGCTGTTTTGGGATACAGAGGGCGCAAATTACGGTAAAGCTCGGATTCAAGGGCTTCCAGTGTGACCTGGCTAATCTTCAGCTCTTTATCGATCATTATTTCAATGCGCATACAGATTCCCTTTAACTGGTAACGTCCATTGACCGGCTGTATTCATGGCTGCGAATTTTCGCCATCAACTCGTCAGTCAGTTCAGACACCCACTGGATAGCCAGCCGCTTTTCTTCATCGCTGCACTCACTAGCCGCTACAAGCTTGATAAAAAAATCAATACGCTGGAGCTTCAATGACTCCAAAAGATAGTCCTGCATCTTCCCTCCTATCATTACACGGATACACAACAACTGTATATATACCCACTGTTTATATGAACAGTATAATAGGAACAAAAAAATGTAAAACTGTTTTTTGTCAGTTAATTGGATACACTGACACCAGTCAATAAAGCACGAAATGTTAAACAGCAGTCTTAGTACCACTGACGCCATTTGTCATCTTCCTGCAGCCGCTGGTTACGGTAAAAAATACGTAAACCGGCCCCGGATGGAATGCTGCCACCACGCAGAAGCAAATCAATCTCCGATGCACTACCTTCAAACCCTCTGGCAGTCAATTCCGCTTCAAGCTGCAGGCGCTGCTGCTCCGAAATACTCTGTTTGTATGCTTTTTTCCGCTTAGGTTTTACCAGTCTCAACCTGGCTGTCAGCTCCCGGCGTTCCTTCTGGCCCATATTGTATAGGTAATCCTGCAGTTCCTGCTCATTCATGGTTTTAATATCGGGCAAATCTACCCCTGTATGGTTCAATTTTTCAACAGGGGGACAGTTATTGCCACGAGTCCAAGGGGCGCAAGCGCCCTGGTCGGCTGCCGCCTCCTGAACGTCAACGGCCTTACGAACCTTTTTCCACTTCATCGCGTGCGTGCAAATCTTGCCCTCAGCAATCGGGGACCAGATGCCATAGATACGGATACCGTGATCGCCGTAGGCGCTCGGTTCGTCGTTAAGCTCATAAGCCGTGCGGACAAGGTGATGTTTGCGGGGAACCAGTACACCGCCCTGCTTCATGATGTAGGTGGCAAAGCAACCCGCATCTGCAGCCGCCAGTACCGCATCCAGACGTGGATTATCCAGTACAGGCGCACCCGCTTTGCGTTCGCCCTGTACTCTCGCCGCCTGACCAGCCAGCAAGCGAAGCTCGCGGTATGCCTGGCGCCCCGGAATACCAAAGAAACGAAATTGCTGGACACGGTGCAGTGACGCCCAGGCGCTGACATGCTCGGCGCTGTCACGCAGTGATCTGCCGGTTTCTTTGCTGATTTCTTTAGCCAGCCCGCGCCCGTCGATGTTCTTACTGATGTATTTGGCGATGTAGCTTGTCGGTGTGCCCTTGCGCGGGTTGATTAGCTCGGACTTGAAGCGCGGTCCGGTATTGGTGCCCAGCTCCTCGCGGTCTTCACGGATGGCAAACTTACGCAGCAGCGCGGTGATGGAACGACGGTCTTTTTTGCGCATAAAGCACAGAAGATGCCAGTGCACAGTGCCGTCATGGTGCGGCTCTGCAACGCGGACGCCGTACCAGCGCAGCCCGGCTTTGTGCATGGCCTTGCGGAAAGCTGCGAATGTATCAACCAGATAGTCACTGCTCTGCCGGACCGTGGCGCTGGTCCATTTCGGATTAGGTCTGCCGTTGTTGAGGGTTGCGTGGAAGCGTGACGGGCAGGTGATGGTATAGAACACGGCGCAGTCTCCGCGCATTTCCGCGATCAGCTCCAGCCCTTTAACACAGGCCATCATTTCATTACGGCGGTGCGCCGGGTTGCTGTTGCTGGCGTTCACCACATCTTCCATATCCAGCGTGTCACCGTCTTCGTTGACCAGTTCATGCGAGCGGAAGAACTCCAGCGATTTGCGGCGCTGCTCGCGTTTGTGGATCACGGCTTCATAGCTGACATACGGGGACGCTTTCTTGTTGACCAGGCAGACGGCGCGCAGCTGCTCCTCCCGCCACTCGCAGCGCATCTGCCACAATTTGCGATACCACCAGTCCGCGCACAGCATGCGCGCCAGCGACGGTGGGATCAGTTCATAAGGCACCGGCTTGCGGCGGCGCTTTTTGCGGCGCAACTGCTCAAAGGCAGGCGGGATGACCTCAAGGCGCATGGCTTCTGCAGCAACCCTTTCCCATGCCTGGCGGATTTCTTCTGGTTTAACATCGTCACTGACAAACAGATCACCGCAGGCCGCATCAAGACACATGCTCATATGTGCCGCAACCAGCGTGGAAAGGCGCTTGACCTGCTCCTGATTCATTTCAGGCAGTACCAGCAGCCCCTCCAGCCCGTCCTGGCTCGCCATGAACCGGAAAGACGCAGACACCTGGCTGTCACGCACGCGCTCCAGCCGCTCCAGACAAGGCCTGATTGTTTCGCGCAGATAGCGGGAATAAGCTTTAGCCCTGCCCAGGCTATGGAAGTATTTAATCCGCTCCAGCAAAGGCTTGCTTATATGGGCAGGCATGGCGCTAACATCGGCAATAATCACCAAATCGGGATTAACGCGCTGCTGTTCGCGGGACATTTTGGCATGGCTAATCAGCCGATCCTGCTCCATTTCACGCTGGACAGGATCGCGGGATTCATTAAAGAAATAGCGTTCCCAAACCTCATCACTCAGCGCCTCACGGCGCAGATGCTCCTGCTCGTTATCCGCAGCATACAGAGTGATGAGGTTTGAAAGCGCAGACTCCGGCGCAACGTCCGCCGGGTCCAGATACGGATTAACCGCTTTTTTTGGGGTATTCCATGGAAAGGCCACGGCGGCCTCATTCGAGCCGCCGGTGGTTTGTGCATGATGTAATGTGAATTTACTCACTGCCACGCCCGCACCTCAGTTTCCACCGAGATATCAGGACCAGACGCCAAATCAACACCAAACCAGCATGCTGATTTTGTGGCGATGATTTCTACTGCAGTTTTACTATCACCGGCAGCCACGCCCATGCTGCGCTTAGCGGTGATACGATGACGGGTAAAATCACGATAAAGCGAACGGGTCAGAGACGTATCGCTGTTGGACACGATAACCGGATGACCTTCTGATAACCGGCGTTCAAGAATAGACGCCAAATGGTACTGATCATCCTCTGTAAAACCAGCTGTGTGATATCCGTTAAACGTGCCGTCATATGGTGGATCGCAATAGACAACATCACCCGTTTGCAGCAGTGCCAGTGTCTCGTCATAGCTGGCGCAGATAAACGCTGCGCGTTTTGCTTTTTCTGCAAATGCGCGTATTTCATTTTCAGGGAAGTACGGCTTTTTATAATGTCCGTATGGATTATTATATTCACCCTTCTGGTTATAGCGGCAAAGGCCACGATAGCCATGGCGATTTAAATATAGAAAATATGCTGCTTTTTCTACTTCATTAATAATAGAGTAATTGAAATGCTGGCGAACACGGTAATACTGAACATCCGAATTAAAATCTTTAAATAACTCCTTCGCTATCTGAATGACAGCCTCATGGTCTTTCTGAATCATCAGATAAAGATTAATCAAATCAGGATTAATATCCGCGACAAGATAATGAGGATAGTCTGTCGCCATCATCACAGCACAGGAACCCGCGAAAGGTTCAACCAGCCGCGAGCCAGCAGGAAGGTGCTTAATCAATTCCGGCATGATAGCGGTTTTATTTCCCGCCCATTTCAGGATAGTGGTCATATAGCTCCCCCTGAAATGACATAGGAGAGAGCCTCAAGCGGCGTTAATGAGCGAATAGAAAGAATTACCCATTGCCCTTCCACTGCCACAACTTCATTAATCGGCAAAGTGTGGGTAATAACAGCGGCCCATTCCCGACCAGTATATGAACCGTGTTTCCATTCGCAGAGAGAAAGGACATCACCTACTTTGTAGCCGCGATCATCTTTGCGAAGCTCTGCCTTTTTGCTGCCAGCGACTACGGCATTAAAATACTTAGGTGCAATTTTTATCTGATGGATGCGCATAGTCATACTGCACCTCCGTTATAGTGTTTGCCTTTCAGCTCTGCGATTTCCTGACAAGTGACGCAACACTGCACGCCTGGAATGGCGCGACGGCGTGCTGGCGGGATCGGTGCATCACAATCAATGCAAAGCACACGGGAAACGCCCGGCGTTCTATTGCGGGCGGTGTGGATGTGGCGCTGACGTTCTTCTTCAACGCGCTGCTGTACAAGGTCCATTGAATCAGCCATCAGTGGATCTCCTGCGCTTCGTTCTGAATGTTTTCAGCCGCAATACGCAGCAGCTCCGCCGCTTCAACGTGGTTAAGCTGGCGCGACGTGATATGGCAAGCCAGGCTATCAAGACGGGCAGCCATTGCCGCAGCACGTGCCCTGCGTTCTTCCATGCGTGCATCAGTCAGCATCTGGTTAAGGCCAGCATCATCTGGTCCTGTTTTGGTAATACGGGTTTCAATATTTCGCATTGTTGTTTCTCCTGAATTTGGGCAATAAGAAGCCCGGCGGGTTTACGCCTTTAATTTCGGTTGAGGGTTAATTCGGCATGGTTAGCCGCTTGGGAAATAAGCTCACCACTGCACGAAAATGATTCATTGCTTTAATCAGCTCCCGCTTTTCGTCAGTAGTCAGATCACTTATATTGACGCTATGACGTTCTGCCGGAATCTTTGCCATATAAAATATGGCTGCCAGTGCCCTCTCATTTTGTTTATTGTTAACGTCCCTCTGGTTGCGCATATCTTCAATAAACCTTTCAAGCTCCGACTCAATATTTAGGCCGAACACTTTTGCACGTAGTTCCGCAATATGATTCAGTCCGTCCAGGCGTTTACCGGGGCTTAATGGGACAGTCACCGCAGCGCCTTCAATAGCCATAATTTCCTCCACAGATCACTTGCAACTCCTTCTCTGATATGATTTTCCGGTGCAACGAGATAACTCAGAGGATGTAGCAATGTTGAACCTGGTTGAGAAGGAACGTATCGAGCAGCTTGAAAATGAAATTGCGCGACTGCGCGAGGATGTTGAGATGCAACAAATTCTGCTGTCTGGCTTACTACACAGTGTGCTACGAGGGGAATCATCGAATCAGTCAGCATTTTTAAACATCCTTCGTGAAGAATTAAACAAATTGCCGCTAGGCTCACTCAAACGTCAGGAATTCACCCACAAGCTCCAGGAGCTAATAGAGCGTTACCGATAAGTTGGTTGGCGATACTGTTCAAGAGGTGATGTGCTTTTTCGCATCACTTCCTGAACCCTTTCTCCCCGAAAGAATGTCCCATCTCGCAACGTGAAATAGTAACTACCATCACCCGAAAGAGACGGATAACAACTTGCAAACTCATCCTCATGAATTGAATACTTTTCGCCCTTGTGGAAGAACTGGTAAAACACACCTTCTGTAGCTTGCGCCATGATTTCTCCTTTTTGGTTGTAGACAGTTCAGTCAGCAGCACATCTTGAGAGCGGCACGGATGCCAGCGCTTACCATCCTTCCCCATAATCCAGCCATGACCGCAGTGCATTGCAGGACTTTGCTTAACGAGCAGTGATGCAAAAGATGGTTCTTTAGTCAGCATAACCACCTCAGATCAGGCCGAACGAAGCGCCGAGGCCCGTCACGGTATCTACTGCGCTTGACATCGCCGGATTAGCCTGCAAACGCGCATGCAATGAAACTGCAGTGAGTGCCATAAGGCGCGTAACAGAGTTGATGCTATTGATCACATCGCGGCGGCCTGCACTGGTTTTCACATCACCAGATACTGCGCCTGCAGCTACACGCCCAATCTCCGCAGTTGCACTCATGACGTAATGCGGCAGGTTCTCTTTTGCCACTTCATTCAATGGCACGCACGGCAGGCAATGGATTTGAGCAAGAAAACCGTCAACCAGCGTTGAGTCTTCTGTGATATCAGTCAGCAGCCAGATCTCCGGCGGCGTAAGTTGATGCGGTTGCTCCGGGTTCAGCTTATTGCGCAGCGTCTGGACATTCATTCCTGCACGTTTTGCCAGCTTCGCCATGTTGTGACGCAGTGCGAAAGCCCGGCAGGCTTCGTCAAAGTGTGGATGTTTGGAAATCTTATAATCAAACATGCGCCCCTCTCAAAAAGTTCTCATAATTGAACTTACTGACCAACAATGACGCGAAAGTTGGAATGACCGAGGGATTCACGAACCTGGTCTGTTTTGTACATCAGGTAACGCAGACTTACGCGACCTTTGTTTTTTTCTTTCTTGACCATGTACTTAGCAAGCTGACCATGGTGAATTTTCTGGTAAACAGAGCCACGGGAGATACCTTCCCATTCAGCGAACTCTGCAGGCGTAGCCATCTCTTTTGGTACACGAATTGAAATATCAGTGCTCATAGTGCAGTATCTCTTAGTTTGGTTTCGATTTATCTCGTTTTATAGGGTTAAGGTTTGTTTTTCAAACCTTGAGTGAATACTAAGATCACATTTTATATACGTCAAGGGTTTTGCTTATGAGATCCATCAAGGTAGGTAATGACAGTGGAGGGCGTGAAGCTATCAATAGGCTGATTAAGGCTTATAACTTCAGCTCTCGACAGCAGTTGTGTGACCATCTTTCCGTTTCAAAAAGCACCATGGCAAACAGATACTTAAGAGACAGCTTCCCTGCTGAATGGGTTATACAGTGCGCTCTTGAAACTGGGGTTTCGTTGCTTTGGTTAACGACTGGGCAAGGTGATAAAAATGATAATAACGCGCAGGAAAATAGTTTTGGTTTTGTGAACCAGCCCCATATCAAACCGTTATCCGAAGTTGTAGCGCCTGAAATTGATAAGGCCACATTAGATGGTGGCGCTTTAGTGGACCAAGGCAAGGTGATATTGGATAACAGTCTAATCCCCCACAACATGACTAATCCGTGGCTCATCCATACAGACGATGGCTCTTACCTCGTTGACCGTAGCGGCACTCCACCAGTAAATGGCGTATGGCTCGTTGATATTGATGGAATAAAAACGATAGCTAAACTTGCACGCATCCCCGGCAATCGCTTAATTGTCCAGCAGGGTGAGTCATCTTTTGAGTGCAGCCTTGATGATATCGAGGTAGTAGGCCGTGCTATAAAAGTAATTAAGAGTCTGTGATATGACGATCAGAAAGCAGCCGAACGGAAAATGGTTGTGTGAGTGCTACCCGAACGGGCGCGACGGCAAACGCGTGCGCAAGCAATTTGCGACGAAAGGCGAGGCCATAGCATTCGAAAACTTCACCATGGATGAAGTGAACAAAAAACCATGGCTAGGAGAAAAAGAAGATCGGCGACATCTGTCAGAGGTAATAGAGCAATGGCACTCACTCTACGGGCAGACGCTTGCAGACCCCAAACGCCTGATGGCGAAACTTAGAATTATCTGTAATGGTTTGGGTGATCCCATCGCCTCAGAACTGACCGCCGGTGACTTTACGAAATACCGCGAAGCGCGGCTAAAAGGTGAAGTGCGAAATGAAGATGGCGCGCTTATGTCACCTGTTAAACCCCGCACGGTAAACCTTGAACAGCGCAACCTATCATCAGTTTTTGGCACCCTGAAAAAGCTGGGCCACTGGTCAGCTCCCAATCCGCTCGCCGGACTGCCAACATTTAAAATCGCAGAGGGCGAACTAGCGTTTCTGACACCAGAAGAAATTAAGCGCCTATTAGATGCCTGCGCAGATTCTCAAAGCCCCAGTCTGCTGATGATTGCAAAAATATGCCTGGCCACCGGCGCGCGATGGAGTGAAGCCGAAAACCTTCAAGGCCATCAGTTAACTAAATATCGGATCACCTATACCAAAACCAAAGGCAAGAAAAACCGTACCGTACCGATATCTCAGGAGCTGTATGATGAACTCCCCAAAAACAGAGGGAAACTATTCACGCCATGCAGAAAAGCTTTTGAGCGCGCAGTGAAACGAGCTGGTATCGACTTGCCAGAGGGCCAATGTACCCACGTCCTGCGCCATACTTTCGCCAGCCATTTTATGATGAACGGCGGAAATATACTGGTACTTCGGGATATTCTTGGTCACTCAGATATAAAAATGACAATGATATACGCGCATTTCGCACCTGAGCATTTGGAAGATGCGGTAACTAAAAATCCACTATATAACCTAATCAGCCTATGATTCTTATGACCTCAATTATTGATAACCCAGCTATTCGTTCATACTTACTAGCATTGTTAATTACAATCGCAATTATAATCTGGAGAAAATGGTACATTTTGAGCAAAGAAAACCTATTTAAGCAGAAACTTTTTTGGTTCTCAATAGGCATTCCTTTGTTTTCATTTATATACTTCGGAGCATTTGCGTGGTGGGGAAAAACACCTGTCCTTTCTGCTCACGGCTATGCAAGATTTTATGAGATAAGCAAATTCCCTTTATTAATTTTAGCAAGCTCGGTTCCTCTTGCATCTATAGTTAATAATATCCATAGAACAATCCAAACTGAATCTCAAATTAACACATCAGAATCTAAAAATGCGATAGATAGATATCTCGCGCACGAAAAAAACATTATTGAAAAAATAAAAGAGGTCGCAAAATTTAATATACTCGAAACAACTGATGCAGATGGAAAAATAAAACAAATTAAACACAATTCAAAACACAAAATAACAACAAGGGATTCAATAAACATATCAAACCCGTATCATCTGTATAAGAAAATATACCCATTCACAACTATGGATGTAGAATCAAATTATAATTTTGACAATAATTTCATAACTAAAATAGAAAACACCCTTGACATTATAAATAAAAGCCTTGAAAGGAATGTGGCTGATAACACCTTGATATCACCATCTTTAAATAAACTAAACACGGTATCATATAATATAGCTTTATTATTTGAACATTTATGCATTGATAATATATCATTAGCATTTTACAAAATACGCACTGACCGTGGAGAAATAAAAATATTTACAGATGATGAGTTCATTTTCTTAGAAATATTAGAAGCGGCGTACCATATTTCAAGAAAACTGGTTTTCATAATAACTGGGAATGAACCCCCGATTTTTGATAACATCACAAGCTATATTTATGACACAGAACCCTCCTTTGGTTTATTTAATAATGTAGAACATACACATCCGATTTACTCACCATCTTGGTTAACTTATGTGACAAATGAAGTTATTGTTACAAAGGATGGCGACAATATGGCGACAGAGGGTTAAAAATAACTAATACTGATTCAAACAAAATAAAACCAACTATATGTTTTAAAAGATAATTATTTGTTTTCATTATAGTAAAGATGGTATGTAGGAATTTCGGACGCGGGTTCAACTCCCGCCAGCCCAAATTTCTCGATTGGTGATTACCAGAGTCATCCAATAAAGTCCTAAGAGCCCGCACGGCGCAAGCCCTGCGGGCTTTTTTGTGTCTGTTATTGCCCGAAGGCATCCAGCTAAATCCAGAGAAAATTGGTACACGTATAGGTACACGCTATCTATACTGTGGTCCATTCAACGTATACCAACTATGGAAAGAATCCAGACATGGCGCGTATCACATGCCCCTCACTAACAACGAGATCCTTAAAGCTAAGCCCCGAGAAAAAGAAACCATGGTCAGTTTTGAACGATATACTGACCTTTACTTGCGAAAAACGTCTTAGATTACAAACTCAAGGCACTAATACAGAGCAGAAGTTTTTCGGCTGCATTGCTGGCGGCATCCCAGATGTTAGCGATAAGAAGGGACTTAGTCAGAGTACTCTTTCAGCATGGCAAGAACCGCCCAACGAGCCACATCGTCTGCAATATTGTCAGGCAAAGCATCAGCTCGCAGATTGATATAAGCATCGGCGGCCATTTTAATGGCCATGCTGACGGAGTCACAATCGTGCGTGGACAGCGTAGAAGTCAGCAGGTCATCAGGATCAATGCTGAGGAATTCAATGCGGCGAACCCCACGTTGCGGTAAATTTGCACGACGGTACAGCATAGGTCCCAGCACCTGCTCGCGGAAGAATGCCAACATACCCATCGCTTCAAAAAGTTCGCCCCTTCCCAGTTTAACCACCGCATAATGAAGCCAGATCCAGGCGCGGGACTCAAACCACTCCGGCGTCATGTTTGGCCAGTGAGCGCTAAACTTTGTCAGTTGTCGCTCCAGAGCAGTGTTATCACGGGTAAATAACACCGCTGGCTCCTCAACGCGTTGAGTGAGCATATCCAGGGTGACGAATTTCAGATCAACATGAAGGAGTTCAGGGCCATACAGGCATATAAGCAGACGAGGCTCTCCGACATGTTCCCCGGTGAAAGCATGCAGCAGATGGCCTAATGTTCCGGCGAGTGCCCTACGCTGCGCTATGATTTCGTTGTAGTAGAGGGGATCTACGACAACGACAAAATCGAGATCGGAGTATTTATCAAACCCGCCATGAACAATCGAGCCACCAGCAAGAAGGGAATGGATTCGCGAATCCGACTGAAATTTAAGCTTGAGTTGCTCTGCAAAACTTCTGTGTAAATCGGGTAACGTACTAAGCATACTTTTTCCTGTTCACAAAAAATACAAAGCATTTCAGAATATCGAGTAGTTTATATTCAGGCCAGATATTTTTTGCAGGAACAGTCATGTCCTTTGAAGACGCTCACTTAGCCGCATGCCCACGATTGGTGGGGAAGACCAGAGAGCGAAGTGCAGCGTTTAGCTGGGGGAACGTTTGATCGTCTGCATTGGCAACGTCCTCAGATTCCATCGAATGGTGAAATCCTGCCCACCTTTCAGTCGTATTGCTAGCACAGTTTTAGAACGTCCTGTCAGAACGAGTAGCGGATATGCAAGCCAGGATAAAATGTAGTTAGTCAAACCATCAACAAGTAATCTGCCGACACGGGAAAATACGCCATAAGAATTGCTACTTCATCGCGTCTATAAATGTTCAGGAGGGTTCAATGTCTTCATCTTTTCAACATCGTTTCATTCTCACAGGTGGCCCAGGGTCAGGCAAAAGCACGATAATTGATACCATTATAAAAAGAGGTTTTTGGTGTTCTAAAGAAGCTGGACGAGGTGTTATACAAGACCAGGTTACCATCGGCGGTGATGCATTGCCATGGGCCAATCAAACTGCGTTCGCAGAGCTCATGCTATCCTGGGACATGCGTTCATGGCACGAAGCAGAAGGGCAAACAAGACCCTGCTTCTTCGACCGCGGTGTTCCTGATGTTGTAGGTTATTTACGTCTTTCAAAGCTTACCATACCGAAGTATTTGGAAAACGCCATCGAGAGATTTCGCTATAACCGAACCGTATTTATAGCCCCCCCCTGGCGTGACATATATGTACAGGATACCGAGCGCAAGCAATCTTTCGATGTCGCCGTCGCGACCTATCACGCAATGGTGCAAACATACCGTATGTATGACTATCAGTTGATTGAATTGCCATGCGTTTCCGTTGAGGAGCGTGTGGATTTTATCCTTTCCAGGATAGTATGCTGATAAAACAGCAACTACGCGTAATGGCGAATCCCCCTGCCTGAATCGGCCATCGTGGCATGAAAATACATTCTCTATGCGCGCCCTTGCAGACTGCAATTTATGTTTGTATGAAAATCCGCAATGAGGGTTTAAATTTTATTTAAGAGGGAATAAATGCGTACTCGTCCATCCTCTCGATTGATAGTCCTTTCACCTGAAAATCACGTTCTGCTCTTTAGGTTCTGCCATAAAGATGATGCTCTGGATGGAAAAACTTACTGGGCAACGCCAGGGGGAGGAGTTGAGCACAACGAGTCTTTTGAGCAGGCGGCGTTACGTGAATTATTTGAAGAAACGGGCCTGACAAGAAAAACGGCGGGACCACAAATCGCCTCCAGAACCTTTCCTATGATGTTGCCAGGTGGTGAGAACGTTCTTGCTGAAGAACGTTTCTTTATTATTACTGCAGATAAATCAGATATTGACCGCTCAGGTTGGAGTAATAACGAAAAAGAAGTCATTCGCGAGCACTACTGGTGGAGCTTAGACGAGCTCAGACAAACTAATGAAATCATCTTCCCACTCGATTTGATAATTAACATACTCGAAGGTTCCCCCTGCACTTAACTCTCAGAAACGGCTTAGATGTCCACTTCTGGCACGAAGTGGACAAGTTACCTGAGCTGAAGGTCCGCTATGAGCGAAGAACGGACATTTACGATTCCCTGGCTAGCGCGTTAACTAACGCTGTTAGTATTATTTCAATAATTTTGCCATCAACTCAAAAAACATAGGCAGGTCGCGGCTGAAAGAGAAGGATGCGTTTATAGCCTTGCGCGCGATTAAACCGTCAATAAAGGCAAAAAGAATAATCGTGACTTCCTCAAGGCTAATGTCCCGACGAAACTCTCCCGCTGCAATTCCGTCTACAATAATTCCCGCAATACTTTGCCGCATGATGGTATCACTGGATATATACGTTTTCTGCAATTCAGGGTTCCGCGCAGACTCCGCCATGATTTCAACCCACAGTTGATGCGTAACTGGGTAACCTACATCGCTTATGCACGATGTAACCTGCGCGCAAAGGCGCTCGAAATAAGTACTGTTAGACGGAGCATTGTGAGCGGTCAACGCTGAATTCTGCTCTTCAAGAACGATTGCCTTGATGAGGTCATCCTTGCTTTTGAAATACGTGTACATCGCTCCCTGGCTGATCCCTGCCCGATTAGAAATTTCACGCACGCTTGTCGCACTAAAGCCTTTTTCTGCAAAACAAGTAGCGGCAGCGGCAATCAGCTTATGGTAGGTTTCGGTTTTCTTTAACATGTTGACTATTATGTTTAATCCAGGGCCCAGACTTTAGCGCGCTTTTTATCCTGGAGCCAGTATTGAACTCTGCCCCCAGAATCAGACATTACTTCATAAGCGGCAATGCATTGAGCATGTTCTTCAGATTCAGCATATCCCAGGGTAAATGTTCAGCAAGTGTAAGGCCGACAGGTTCCGCTTTTGAGGTTGCCTGATCTACCAGATTTAGAACATCTGCAATAGATAGTTTACCTTCGGCGACATCACCAAAGTCATGTTCTCCTCTGCCAGGCCTGGCGAAAAGAACCGAACGGAAAAGTGACGGATCGAGAACGTCCAGATCAATGTGTATTGCCAGATGTTCAATATTTTCTCTCTCTACCCATTCCGCGACATCTTTCGCGTCGTTTTTAACCTTTTCAGGACCTATTGTCTCAATGCGATGACTAGCCAGATACTCAGCTTCATAAGGCAGCGGATCGTGGATACCTGCAATCATTATTTTTGAAGGGTTGAGTCTGGTGGATACATGAGCAACTAAATCTTTATCACCTGTCCCAATTAGCGCTCCAAGAACATGGGCATGGGCGTTTGGATATTGTTTGGAAGTCTGCACATCAGGATGAGAGTCAATCCAGAGCACCCCCAGTTTATCACCGTATTTATTGAGCAGATGGGCAAAAGGAGCCAGTGATACCAGGCAATCGCCACCAAAAACGACGATTGAATCAGGATCATATTTCTTAATCAGAGCGCCTGCATCGGTAAGCTGACTGATAATTTGAGGTTTGGCTGTGATGCCGTCCACTTCGGCCTGTGGCTCCGTTGTGGGCTCATCAACCGGAACAGACTCAAAAGGGCCATCTGATTCGGGGGAAAGATACGAGAGAAGCAGCGAGCCAAGATGATAGGCTGGATTATTGCCACCTTGCCATTGAGGGAATAAAAGTCTGAGCGTTTTACTGGTCATAATTTGCCTGTGCCTATTTATAAACGAAATGATTTGCGTGAAGTAATTACCCGCAAAATGAATGAACGCTCATTCATTTTTGATCAGTCGTTGATCCCTCGCAAGCAGGACAGCACGTTTAGTAAATTAAAAAAGGGAAAGAACCTTTGCAGTCTTATTTCAACCAAAGTCCGCTTCTGGCACTAAGCTGACGACCAACAGAATCATGGGCCGTGACAAGCAACGCGCGAACATAGTTTACATCTCTACTGTTTATAGTAACGCTGAGTGGATGCTGGGTGCCGCAGGAGGGATGCTTCGGGGCGTATTGGACG
The DNA here is from genome assembly GCF_005280955.1 of Citrobacter sp. wls717. NCBI lineage: Bacteria > Pseudomonadati > Pseudomonadota > Gammaproteobacteria > Enterobacterales > Enterobacteriaceae > Citrobacter > Citrobacter sp. wls717. The sequence goes on along the minus strand of NZ_SZWW01000031.1, from coordinate 411,453 downwards.
TCGCACCAGCTCCCCACCGCAGTTCGGGCACTGGCCATTAAGTCGTTGGGTCACGCAATCTACGCAAAATGTGCATTCGAATGAACAGATGTAGGCCCCTTTTGATTCAGGTGGCAGATCTTTATCACAGCATTCGCAATTAGGACGGAGTTCAAGCATGGTGCTCTCTTATTGTTAAAGGCACATCATTGGACATACCAAAAGCCCTCTATCGGTATCACTTTTGCGATAAACGACGTTATTGTTTATGCCCGTATTAAATAAGCATGGTCTACAGGCCGGAAAAATCAAGAGAGTGAATTATTTGATAGAAACGCTCACCTCAGGAAACGAACGACCAGCCTATAACGCCCCAATCAATCACATAAAAATCAAACAGATAACACTTTTCATATCAACATTATCACTACGCTTTTTACACCTTCCCTTTCGCGCAAAAAAACAAAACCCGCAACAAAAATAACCGTATTAATTGCTCACAGCTGCACTAAATGGATAAATAACGTTATCAGCACTTACAGTTTTTTCCTAAAGTCAGCGCTTCGTTTGTATGCCATGCTTCATTACGCTAATAACTTATAACGCTAAGCGAGGATATTATGAAAAAGACAATTATCGCATTATCTGCCATTCTGCTGGCTTCTCCTGTTATTGCCGCAACAACACACGCAACCGATAATGATGTAGCTGCCGCGCACGAAAACGCGAATACTGCAAAAGAAAAACTGCATCAGGCGCAGAATCAGGGCGAAGAGCAAAAATTAAAAGCAAAACATGCTGCTGAAGGTAAGCAAGATGACCTGAGCAGCAAGGTGAGTGAAGGTTCACAAAAAGCCTGGAATGATACCAAAGAAGGTACAGAAAAAGGCTGGAATGCAACAAAAGAAGGTGCAGAGAAAGGCTGGAATAAGACCAAAGAAGGTGCAGCCTCCGTTGAGAAAAAAATCAGCGAATAATCCTCCAGCCATTCAATAGTAAAAAGCCGCGAAAGCGGCTTTTTATTAGTAGCATGATCCGTCCTGCACAGCGTTGACACGTTCCTGACTTAAATCCGCAGAACGTGATGATGACAGCGTTCAAACGGACCCAACATGATGCCATGATCGTCACCGGATGATAACCTTGTGGCGCCATCACCATCACGGTTGTAGACTGTCATACACTCATCCAGCGCCCCGTTAAAATACTGTCTGTTATTACCATAAGCTACAATTATATTAATTTTAGATAATCAGCCTCGCGCCTGCTGACAATAATGAGTAAAGGTTTACTATAGACCTGTCTTTTTTTAGCAGGAAAGTAAAATGAAAAAAACAAAAGGGTTGCTGATTATTGCCCTTGCTTTCACTCTGGCATCATGTGCTTCAATTCCTGAAAATATCAAAGGTAATAATCAACCAGATATACAAAAAAACTTTATCTCCGTGCATAACCAACCGGGGTTATATACAGGCCAGCAGGCCCGATTTGGGGGTAAAGTCATCAATGTAATTAACACCAAAACGGATACGTTACTGGAAATCGCCGTTCTGCCGCTGAACAACGACGCTAAACCACAAATAGACGCCAGCTATCAGGGCCGTATTATTGCCCAACAGAAAGGTTTTCTCGACCCGGTAAACTACAGAAACCACTTCGTGACTATTTTAGGGACAATTCAAGGGGGTGAACAAGGATTCATCAACAAAATCCCGTACAATTTTGTTAAAGTTGATTTACAAGGTATTCAGGTTTGGCATTTAACTGAGTCCGTCAACACCACCTATAATATGTGGGATTACGGTTATGGCGCATTCTGGCCAGGACCAATGTGGGGAATGCCCTACTCCGCAAATACCGTAACCGAGGTTACGCCAGAGCTAGTGAAATAATCTCTGTAGTACGATGACGTGAATAGACTCCGGAGCCGAGTGTTTGCCAACACGCTTTCTAATCACTCCGCGTTTTGCTTATTTCGTCATCGTGCTCCATGCGATCCTTCGCTAAATATTCATTGTTTCTGTTACATATAATTTTAACCGCTAACTTTTAGCGCGGAAATGGGCGTTACTCTTCTCATGCCTGACCATCTTCTGTTATTTACCGATAACTCCCCCACCCTGCATGCCATAAAAAAACATTTGTGCTTACGAATTCTTCAGGGATTACTATGAACAGAAAATGCTTACTGTTGATACCACTATTTTTTAGCAGCGTCATTATTACCGCCTGCGATAATAAACCTGCAGTAAAAACCCCCTCCATGGAGCCCGAGGTCGGCGTTGTGACCTTAGCGCCTTCCTCGGTGAATATTAAAAGCGAACTTCCTGGCCGCGCGGTTTCATTTGAGATCGCCGAAATCCGCCCTCAGGTTGGTGGGATCATCATTAAACGTAATTTTATTGAAGGTGACAAAGTCAGCAAAGGAGAGTCACTGTATCAAATTGATCCCGCCCCGTTGCAGGCCAGGCTGGATGCAGCCAGAGGCGCACTGGCAAAGGCGCAGGCGACGGCCAATAATGTGCGACTGACATTAAATCGGCAGTCAGCATTAATAAAATCCAATTACGTCAGCCGCCAGGACTACGACACGACGCGCTCACAGCTTAATGAAGCAGAGGCCAATGTCGCCGTCGCCAAAGCGGATCTTGAGCAGGCCACCATCAACCTTCGTTACGCCAATGTCACCTCGCCGATTGAGGGTATCAGCGGTAAATCCTCCGTAACCGTGGGCGCGCTGGTCACCGCGAATCAGGGAAACGCGCTGGTTACCGTGCAAAGACTGGATCCGATTTATGTTGATTTAACGCAGTCAGTACAAGACTTCTTACGCCTGAAAGAAGAAAAAGCCAGTGGGAAGATTGCCCAGCAAAAGGGCAAAATTCCGGTTGAACTGATGCTGGAAAATGGCAAGCCCTATCGCTATACCGGCACGCTTGAGTTTTCCGATCCTGCCGTCGATGAGACTACCGGTTCCGTGACCTTGCGCGCCGTATTCCCCAATCCGCAGGGTGAAATTTTACCCGGAATGTACGTCACTGCATTGCTGGATGAGGGCAACCAACAAAATGTTTTAATGGTCCCACAGCAAGGGATTACGCATAACGCGCAGGGAAAGGCCACTGCGTTAATCCTCGATCAAGAAAACGTGGTGCAACTACGCGAAATAAATGCGGTGAAGGCTGTAGGCAATCAATGGTTGGTGACGACAGGATTACATCCCGGCGATCGGGTCATTGTGTCCGGATTACAAAGAATCCGTCCGGGAATCAAAGCCAGAATCCTCGCTGCAAAACCAAACACACCTGACACGGTAACTGAACAGTAATATTTCAGGTATTAAGGACACTTTCTTCATGGCTAACTTTTTTATTGAGCGCCCGGTTTTCGCCTGGGTGCTCGCTATTATCATGATGTTTACCGGCGGTATCGCGATAATGAACTTGCCCATCGCGCAATATCCGCAAATTGCTCCCCCCACCATTACCATCAGCGCAGCCTACCCCGGTGCAGACGCCAAGACCGTTGAAGACTCGGTGACTCAGGTGATTGAACAGAATATGAACGGGCTTGATGGCCTGATGTATATGTCATCCACCAGCGATGCGGCCGGTAATGCGTCGATTATCCTGACCTTTAAAACGGGGACCTCACCTGATATAGCGCAGGTTCAGGTACAGAATAAGCTACAGCTGGCGATGCCTTCCTTGCCACAGGAAGTCCAGCAGCAAGGGATCAGCGTTGATAAATCCAGCAGCAATATCTTAATGGTTGCGGGTTTTATCTCTGATAATAACAGTCTGAGCCAATATGATATTGCTGACTATGTGGCGTCGAATATTAAAGACCCACTGAGCCGGACCCCCGGGGTCGGGAGCGTACAGTTATTCGGTTCGCAATACGCCATGCGTATCTGGCTGGATCCGCAAAAGCTCGACAAATATAACCTTACGCCGCAGGACGTTATTACCCAGCTCAAAGTACAGAATAACCAGATATCGGGCGGACAGCTGGGAGGAATGCCGCAATCAGCCGACCAGCAGTTAAATGCGTCGATCATTGTTCAGACACGCCTGCAAACTACCGATGAATTTGGCAAGATCTTCCTTAAGGTTCAGCAGGATGGCTCCCAGGTTCTGCTGCGGGATGTCGCTCGTATTGAGCTGGGTGCGGAAAATTATGCAACGGTGGCACGTTACAACGGAAAACCCGCTGCCGGGATTGCAATTAAACTTGCCGCTGGCGCCAATGCCCTTGAAACATCCCAGGCCGTTAAACAAGAGCTGAACAGGTTATCAGCCTGGTTTCCGGCCAGCATGAAAACCGTTTATCCCTATGACACTACCCCCTTTATCGAGATTTCAATTCAGGGTGTGTTTCATACATTGATCGAGGCAATCATCCTGGTATTCCTCGTCATGTACCTGTTTTTGCAAAGTTTCCGCGCGACGCTTATCCCCACTATCGCGGTTCCGGTTGTTATTCTCGGAACCTTTGCGATACTCGACGTCGCCGGTTTTTCGATCAATACGCTCACGATGTTTGGCATGGTGCTGGCAATAGGACTGCTAGTTGATGATGCCATCGTGGTGGTTGAGAACGTAGAACGTATTATTGCCGAAGAGCATTTGTCACCCAAAGCGGCGACGCATAAAGCGATGGGGCAGCTCCAGAGAGCGCTGGTTGGTATTGCCGTCGTTTTATCCGCCGTGTTTATGCCAATGGCGTTTATGAGCGGGGCTACGGGTGAAATTTTCCGTCAGTTTTCCATCACCTTAATTTCCTCCATGCTGCTGTCGGTATTTGTGGCGATGAGCCTGACGCCCGCACTCTGCGCTATGCTGTTGAAATCCCACGAGGGAGAAAAAGAAAACACCCATTTTCTGTTTACCCGTTTCAATCACTTCATGGAGAAATGCACCCATCACTACACTGACAGCACCCGTAGGCTATTACGTTGCACCGGCCGCTATATGGTAGTCTATTTAGTGATTGGCGCTGGCATGATGGTGATGTTTCTCCGTACTCCCACCTCCTTTTTGCCTGAAGAAGATCAGGGCGTTTTCATGACCACGGCACAATTACCTTCCGGTTCAACGATGGTAAATACCAGCAAAGTGCTTGGGGAAATAACGGATTACTATCTGACACAAGAACAGAAAAATGTTGCGTCTGTTTTTACCGTTGGCGGATTTGGCTTCAGCGGACAGGGGCAAAATAACGGTCTGGCATTTATCAGCCTGAAACCGTGGTCAGAACGCGTTGGCGAAGAAAACTCGGTTACCGCCATCATTCGACGGGCAATGATGGCCTTAAGCACCATTAATAATGCCGTCGTTTATCCGTTCAATTTACCCGCAGTCGCCGAATTGGGTACCGCTTCAGGTTTTGATATGGAGTTGCTGGATAACGGTAACCTTGGGCATGAAAAAATGATGCAGGCCCGCAACCAGCTCCTGGCTTTGGCCAGCCAGTCACCCGATGAAGTTAACGGGGTGCGCCCAAATGGGCTGGAAGATACGCCGATGTTTCGCATTCACGTCAACGCGACAAAAGCAGAGGCGATGGGTGTGGCATTGTCGGATATCAACCAGACCATCTCTACGGCGTTTGGTAGCCGCTACGTCAATGATTTCCTTAACCAGGGGCGCGTTAAAAAAGTGTATGTCCAGGCCGATACGCCGTTCCGTATGTTGCCGGACAATATCAACCACTGGTACGTACGTAACGCCTCCGGCGCGATGACGCCGCTTTCAGCCTACTCATCAACCGAATGGACCTACGGCTCTCCCCGTCTTGAACGCTACAACGGACAGCCTGCAATGGAAATTCTCGGCCAACCGGTCGCAGGGAAAAGCAGCGGCGATGCGATGAAATTTATGGCGTCATTGATTAATAAACTGCCCGCGGGCGTCGGTTATGCCTGGACGGGGCTGTCGTATCAGGAGGCGCTGTCCACCCACCAGGCGCCAATGCTGTACGGCATTTCTCTGATCGTCGTATTTCTGGCGCTGGCGGCACTGTATGAAAGCTGGTCAATACCATTTTCCGTAATGCTGGTTGTACCAATTGGGGTGGTCGGTGCTTTGCTGGCGACCGATCTGCGTGGCCTGAGCAATGATGTTTACTTTCAGGTTGGCCTGCTCACCACCATGGGACTTTCAGCTAAAAACGCTATTCTGATCGTCGAGTTTGCTGTCGAGATTATGCAAAAAGAAGGAAAAACGCCGCTTGAAGCCGCGGTGGAAGCTGCGCAAATGCGTTTACGTCCTATTTTGATGACGTCATTGGCCTTCATTCTGGGGGTTATCCCACTGGCAATAAGTGACGGCGCTGGCTCAGGCGCGCAAAACGCCGTCGGTACGGGCGTTATCGGTGGGATGCTGGCCGCGACCGTGCTGGCGATCTATTTTGTTCCGGTCTTCTTTGTTCTTGTCGAAAACATGCTGGCGCGATTTAAAACCCGACATTGATTCCCTACCCTTGTAAGTGCTTATCCCTGGGATCGGGTAATAAGATCCCGGAATGGCGCTTCGCTTATCAGATCTACAGTAGTTAGCAGACACAGCTATCCAGCGAGTTTCCTCGTGGATAGCTGGGCGAGTTATTTTATTGTGAGGGGAAATGTGGGTGTGGGGACAGAGGTTGTCAATTCTAACTAAAGCCAGGCTATCGAAACGGTTAATCAGTAGTGCAGACCGGCCCCCTTCAGATTTACGGTCAGTTCGCCTAATTTCGTATCCGGGTGTTGATGACACATGTTAATCATTTTCGGAACAGCGACAGTTTCCACCTCATGCAGCGGAACATAATCATCGCCTTTAAAGTCAGAATTTTTATTAACGATCACAAAGGCAATTGCCGTCATGTATTGCCGACTCATATCAGCAAACTCTTTACAGGTCATATCTTGTGGCGCAGCTTCGGTTGCCTGAGTAGCAAACGCACAGCTCATCGGTGCCAAAACAGAGGTCATAATAACAACAGCTGAAACCATCATTTTAATATTCACGATACACTCCAGAGGCAGTATTAATGGTTATTGGCAAGTTTGTCTGTTGCTACCAGGTTCGTATTCCTGCGCAGACTGATAAAAGCCAAAGAACTGAAGATCATCTCGACCCCAATAAAAATCGAGGTAAACACGTAAGACTTGTCGGGATCCATATTCAGCCATACGCCAGCAATAAGCAGATCTAAAATGCCGATAAAAATGTTCCAGCCATAGCCCGGACTGCGGAACATTTGAACTCCGGAAGCCACACGAAAAATACCGCCAAGAATAAACAAGCAGCAAAAAACCATAGCCAACGAATTCATGCCGATCACCGGGTTAACAAGGAAACAGTACCCCAGCAGTAACCATGCGATAGCAAAAAACGCATAGGTAAATTTGGCTTTCAACTGCTTCTTCCCAGCGCTAAACAGGCTATAAATAGAATAAAAACCGCACACCAGGAACATAAAACCTGTCGCATAGCTTAAATAAACGCCAGCAGCGATAGGATAGATTAAGCAGCAAATGCCACATACCAACAACAGCACCGCCATAATTGTTGCGTGTCTTTTATAATGAGAAAGTGTTTTTTCATTAAACGTTCTCAGGGCTTGCTGATTAAAAATGAACATACATCCTCCGTTACATGTAAACGTAATGTAACCTACTAATAAAAGAGTTAATACTCACACAATACATATTACTTACAATGAAATAATAAGACTTCAGATAAGGATGCGTATATAAGAAGAAAGGAATGTTGTTATCCGTTTAATCCTACACATGTCAGACGTCTGACACCTGTAAGATTAAGCGCTCATTATTCTATCCTGGCTCTGATTCCTCTCTTTAAACTTATTTAATATGATTATTGCGTTTGGTGAACAATACCAACTTTATTCAGGAGAACGTAATGAAAAAGATTATTCTTGCTGGTCTGCTTGCAACTATGATGGGCTCAGCTCCGGTAATGGCTTCTGCCACTACTCCCACTGCGGCACAAACAGCCACAGCCAATGTACAAAAAGAAGCAGCCGATATTATGCAGGTCGCCGTACAAGGTGCCAATGCGATGCGCGATATTCAACTGGCTCGTCTGGCTCTGTTTCACGGACAGCCTGACAGCGCAAAAAAATTAACCAATGACGCCGCTTCCCTGTTGGCAGGCGACAGCAGCGACTGGTCGAAATTTGTCAAAGCAGCGCCTAAGGCGAAGATGATTGACGATCAGTACGTAATTATTAACGCTACGATCGCATTATCAGAAGACTATATTGCTACGCCGGAAAAAGAATCTGCTATCAAAACCGCGAATGGCAAAATGGCCAAAGGTGACTGGAAAGGTGCAGTGGATACCTTGCAACTGGCTGGGATCAGCGTGCTTCAGACCCAATACCTGATGCCTTTGAATCAGACGCGTAAAGCCGTTGCCAGCGCCCAAAAACTGCTGTCCACGGGTAAATTTTATGAGGCTAACCTTGTGTTAAAAGGTGCTGAAGAAGGCATTGTTATTGATAGCGAAATGGTGGGTGCAGGCCAGTAATACTCTGTACTAACGAGTGATGAATCAAGACATTTCTCTCCGGATCGGGCAGCTACGGCTACCCGATCCGGGGGGATTAATGGCTCATCAGACTGTCGATCTCAATTTCAATTTCTCGCATGACAGCAACAATTTTCTGTAATGCCTGTTGCCGTACAGCCAGCGGAAGATCGTCATGTCGCATAGACTCAAAAGGTTCGCACAGCGTCTGAAGCGCGGTGATACCCAGAATTTGCGCCGAACCATGCAACCGATGAAGCGCCCGTAAAAACAGCTGCGGCTCATCTTGCGCAACGGCTTTCTCAGCCGCTTGTAAATCACTCAGCGTTGCTTCGCGGAATGTTTCGAGTATCTCGTTCATTAATGCGCGATCGCCACCGGTATTTTCAGTCAGTACATTGAATTTTAAATGCCGGATTGCACAAGGTGACGCATAGCCCGTGTCGATTTTGCTCAGTTCATGCGTCAGCGTCTGGATTGACACCGGCTTAAACAGACACAAATTCATACCGTTTTGCAGACATCGATCGCGTGACTGCGGGAGCGCACTGGCCGTCAGCCCCCATATTTGCAAGTGAGGTTGTTGACGACGTAGTGAAGCCGCGAGATCAAACCCGTCTTTCTTCGGCATATTCACGTCGGTTATCAACAGGTCGTATGATTTTTTGGCCAGTTTGGCTTCGGCTTCCTCGCCATCACAGGCCTCATCCACGCTGTAGCCAATGGTATTCAACTGGCGTTTAAGCAGCAGGCGATTAGTTGGGTTATCGTCTGCGATCAGAATCGACAGACACGGTAGCGGTAGCACAGCGCCAGGGGTATCCCCATCCGCTACTATCGACTGTCGGGCAGTTTCAACCGGCAGCGTAATCGTGAACGTGGTTCCCTGAGCCGGAATACTCCTCAGTTCCAGCGTACCGCCCATCAGCGTTACCAATTCTTTGCAGATAAATAACCCCAGACCAGACCCCGTTTGTTGACGTCCGCAACGCCCCTGAGCATAACGATGGAACAGTCCAGCCTGCTCTTCTTCGCTAATGCCACAACCGGTATCACTGATGGCGATTGTCAGGGTGCCGTGATTATCTGTGTCCGGAGTCAGTCGGGCCGTAACATGAATACTGCCCTGCGCCGTAAACTTCAGCGCATTTCCCAGCAGATTGGTGAGAATTTGCCGCAAAGCCTGCTGATCGACAAATACCCGCTCATTTACTGGCAACTGGCTGACGCAGGCAAGCGATATACCTTTCTGCCTGGCCAGGGCATCGAAAGAGTGGCACTGCAATTCAATAAGCTGCGAGAGATCGGTCCACTGGGGAACAACCTCATATTTTCCGGATTCAATCTTATCAACGTCAAGAATCTTACCAATCAGTCCCAGCAATGATTGGGCCGTCGCCCCGGTCAAAGCAATGGCCTCTTTGCGTTGTGCCGGACTGAGCTCAGAGCTTGAGAGTAATTCCACAAAACCAACAATCGAGCTTACCGGGGTACGTAACTCATGACTCATGCTCGCCAGAAAACGGCTTTTGGCTTTTGTGGCGGCAATCGCTTTATTCTTTTCGGTCTCCAGCTCTTGAGATAAAACCTCTTTGAGATGCAACTGTTCTTCCAGTAACCGCTGCGATTGCTTTCTTTTACGGACTTCACGGGAGAGTGATATCCCCCAGATCAGGCTAATAGCAATAAGTACCAGCGCAAATAACCCCAATTGATAGAACTGTTTACTATATCGGCTCCAGATATCAACCTGGGTATTGGAAATCTTCGACCACTTCTCCGTCATTTGTAAAATTTCACGCGGAGGTATGGCTTGCAGGGCCTTATCAATGACAGACTTCAGCATCGGCTCATGAGAAGAAATAGCAAAACTCACCGATGCGCCTGGCATATCAGGAAGCCGGAAGAAGTGCATATTATTCTGGTAGTAATGATCGGTAATGAACTTTGCCGACAATTCGGTCGCGATTGCCGCATCAACGTCGCCCTCCTTGACCATAGCCATTGCAGCGCTACCGGTATCCGCATTCACCCAGGTCACCTGCGGATACTGTTGTTTGAGGCCACGTTCCAGAATATGTCCGGCAGGCAGAGCAATACGTATCGGTTTTCCCAGCAGCGAGTCGGCTGTTTCCTGGCGCGATGTGATAACCACGAATGCAACATTCATCAGCGGATCGCTCAATGCCGAATCGTCCTGGTTTTGGTTCGTCGGGGCGATCGTCGGATACATATCCCACTGCCCACCACTGATGAGTTTGGTCTGTTCACTTCTGGACGTGGCCAAAACAGGTTCAAAATTAAGACCCGTTTGCAGATGAATAATATTCAGCAAATCGCCAAGAATACCACGTAACTCGCCGCTGCTATCTACCAGCGTATAGGGTGGGTAATCCGGGTTGATCAAAATGCGGATAGTATGTTTATTCTTCAGCCATTCTTTTTCCTGATGACTGAAAGGAATGGGCGCATTCAGATAAGCAAGATTACCGCGATTTAACCAGTTCTGCATCACCTGCATATGGATTTCATTACTTATTGACGTAATAAAACCATCAAGAATATTTCTTAATAGCGGTTGATTTTCATTAACCACAAAATAATTATATTGTTCTTGCTTATCAAAATAATGCGTAATAACCAGGGATTGCGAGAAATACCGCGAGATACAATGACTAGTGGTAATATTGTTACCAATATAATATTGGTTATCATCGTTCACTACCGACGCCATTGCCTGATACTCGTCGTCATAAAATGAGACTTTAGCATCAGGAAAAGCGTCCTGGATAACGTTAAGAAAAGGGCAATCCCGCACACAGGCGACGCTGACCTTATGGTTCGTCATCAGCGGTAGCATCGTGTTTTTTAATGACGTCACAAGCGTCGGCCACGTTGTGAGTAATGCCGATGTGCGCAGTAAATGCCCGCCGACATCCTGCCGCCGGGAAAGCTGGGTTATCAACGTATCAACATCATTACTGGCGAGTGCGGCAAGCGCCTGCTGCTCGTTATCGTATTGCTTTATAACAATTTTTACATTGAGACTTTTTTGCATTAGCGCAAGGTAGTCCGCGTTAACGCCCCGATAATTTTCCCCGCTGTTTTGATAGACAATAGGTGAGACTTCCGGTAACCAGGTGCCAACCACTAATGTTTTTTTATGCGCCAACCAGTTTGTTTCTTCCCTGTTTAAGCTGATATTTTGCACCGCAGTATTATAGTTACTTTTTAGTTCAACCTGGCGCGCTGAACTCACATCCGTAGATAATCCGATGGTAAATATGACCATCAAAAAAATAAATAAGCGTTCCAGCATTACTCTACCCTATTTTATTTCTTTGCGCGTAATCATAAATTTCCATTAATGAAGAACAATCTAATTTTTCCATTAAACGACTTTTATAAGTACTGACCGTTTTATTACTGATATTCATTTTACTGGCAATCGTACTGTAATCCATACCATTAAGGATATAACGCAACACTCTCATTTCCTGTGTTGATAACGTATCAAGTTTATCCTGTTCGCTGGCCGATGAACCAGTAAAGTGTTCAAGGGAGAAAGGGAAATAACTATAACCATTTTTGGCGGCTTCGATGGCGGCAAGAATATTATTCATGCCTTCTTTTTTACTCACAAATCCGTTAGCACCGTATTCAGCACTACGTTTACCATAAAAATATTCATTTTTTGCTGAAATGATAATGATCACACCAGCATAGTGCCGCTTGCGTAATTGTTCCAGCACCTCGATGCCACTGATACCAGGAATATCCACATCAATAATTAGCAGTTCAGGTTTGTTTTTTTCAACGACCTGTACGACTTGCTCGCCACTGTCGAGTTCAGTGGTCACAGTGATACCATTAGTATCGAGTAAGTTGCGAATGGCAATGCGGGCCAAAGGGTGATCATCAACGATTATCGCGTTCATTGCGTATAAGAATCCCGATAAATAAAGAGAGGCGATGGCTATAGTGCAGGTGAGTCTTCAATATTACTGATTTATAAGTGCAAGACCCAGGACGCAAATTCTAACATAGTCACGTGTATATTTTATGATTTTTTCATAATCAAGATGAATAAATCATAAAAATAACATTTAGATTTACAAGAATTAAACCTTGAGCCTTTCTGTAGATCAAATCATTAACACATTATAGAGGGAATATTCCTACACATGTAGGACTGGTCTTTCATTTATTATGCTTAATTCTTAATAAGGAGAGGAATAGAATTGCAGTGGTAACTGTACATCTGGCGGGAAATTCAGTTATTGCGTGTTATTAAACGTTGATGCCCGTCAATCCCTGTGGCTCTGAAACAGCAGAGCCACAGGAGACAGACATTAATCAAGCCTGACTGGGTAATGCTCCAACCGCGCGCGAGTTTTTCACGGTCAGCGTAACGACGGCAGAACATAACAGTGCGGCAATCATAAAGATAAAGGCGCTGTTATAGCTTCCTGCGCTGCTTTGGATCAGCCAGCCGATGATAGGTGCAGAAACAACGCCCGCCATCTGACCGCCAAAGTTAACGATCCCCGACGCCCGTCCCATAATGTTGCTGGGGATGGTATCCATCAAAATTCCCCAGAACGTCGCCATAGCGAAGAACATGAACAGGGCTGAAATACACTGATAAACCACCGCCATATCTGCGCTGCTCACGCTGAAGGTCAGGTACAGGAAGCCTGCGGCAATGACTGAGGTTACGACGTACAACGTTTTACGCATCGGTTTGAATTTATCTGAACAGTATCCGCCTAACAATGTGCCTCCTGCGCCAAACAGGAAGGGAATTGCCGCCATTACGCCGGTCTTGGCCAGAGAAAATTCACGTACGGTGATCAGATAACTGGGCAACCAGGTTGAAAATCCCCAGAAGGTGATATCAAACAAAAACCAGATACTTGCCATTTGCCAGAGCACCGGCATTTTGAGTACGTCTTTAAACGCGATAGCGCTGGTATTTTGCAGCCCACCCTGATCGTCAACGGCCAGTTCCGCCAGATCCTGCTGCGTAATGGCGGGGTGATCTTTCGGGTTGTCACGCGTAAATAAGTAGATCCCTGCGGCAATAAACAGTCCAGGAATACCCAGCACGATAAAAACCATATGCCAGCCAAAAGCCCCAATAATGCTGGCTGCGACCACAACCGCCAGCGCCGGGCCTAAGGTGTTCACCGTTGATTGAATCGCCGTCGCGCGCCCGCGCTCTTTCGACGGGAAATAGGTCGAAATCATCTTCCAGGAGGCCGACGGGAAGCACCCTTCGCCGATACCAAAGAAGAAGCGCACTGCCAGCATTAGCGGTAGCGTCAGCACAGCGCCGGTTAAGCTGGTGAAAACAGACCACCAGGCAATACCAATGGCCATGATTTTACGCGAGCCAAACTTATCCGCCAGTAAACCACCGGGAATTTGAAACGCGGCATAACCAATAAAAAAGGCGCTAATAATTAAACCCTGTTGAGTGGTATCCAGATTTAAATCTTTGCCGATATAAGGGAGCGAAACGCTCATGACCATTCTGTCGAGAAAAGAGAGGAGCCACGCCAGCCAGATCAATGTCAGGACGGTATATCTTGCTTTCCAGGTCTTTGGTTTACCTGAAGGTAAAGATGTTTGTAGGTTCATTGTGATGTCCTTAGGGTGTAGTGATCTACCGCGGCCATAAATAGTCGCGATAGATCAATGCGTGTTTAGCGTTATTTATTAATATTGTTTTCTTATAACCGTACCGCTACAGGCATAACTTTCCGTGCCATTAATTAAGGCAATGCGCCCATTAACCATGACAATTTCAATCCCTTGCGGATACTGATTAGGTTCAACAAACGTGCCCCTATCAGCGATAGTGTTCGGATCGAACATCACAATATCCGCCGCGTAACCCACCTTCAGCAGCCCGCGATCCTGCAGGCCCAGCACCTCAGCAGGTTTACCCGTCATTTTGCGAATTGCCGCTTCCCAGCTCAGACATCCCTCTTCACGCACGTATTTACCGAGCACACGTGGGAATGCGCCGAACACGCGAGGGTGCGGTTTTCCGGCCCCCATTAAACCGTCGGTACAAACGTTTTGCTCTGGCCGACAGAGAAACTTAATCACATGCTCTTCAGTGCCGTAGAAGTCGACCATTCCGACGGCGTTTTCTTCTTCATAAAGCAGGTCGAAGGTGGCGTTGTAGGGGTCTTTCCCGCGCAATTCACCCAACTGGACGAGGTTCAGACCAACGGCATCCTGATTTTTGGCCGTTTTCACGCTGGTAACAAAAATCTGGTCCAGACCGGCAAAATCGATAAAGTTATCCCAGCCAGGGATGCCCTGCTGAATATCCTCGATCATTTTGGCGCGCAGTTCAGGTGAGGCCAGGCGTTCCAGTAATTTGTCTGTTCCACCGGAGTGGACCCATGGCGGCAGGATCACGCCGAGCATCGTGCTGCCCGCCACATAGGGATACTGGTCGAAAGAGATGCGGATCCCCTCTTCCTGCGCCTGCTCCAGCATCCCCAGCATTTGGTCGATCAGTCCCCAGTTTTTCTTTCCGCAAACCTTCATATGTGAAATATGTAGCCAGACGCCTGTGGCTTTGGCGATATCAATCAGCTCCTGCGTTGAGTTGATAATATAGTCAGCTTCACTGCGCTGATGTACCACAAAGATCCCGTTATATTTCGCCGTGACCTTGCACAGTTCAATCATTTCGGCAGTATCGCCAAAGGCGCAAGGCATATAGATAAGCCCGGTGGAAAGACCAAACGCGCCCGCTTTTAATTCCCGCTCAAGAACTTCGCACATCTTCGCCACATCTTCACGGGTCGAAGGCCGCCCATCCAGCCCCATCGCCTCCATGCGCACATTGCCATGCGGAACTAAATAGGCAAGGTTTGTCGCCGGATGTCGTGATGCCAACAGATTGAGATAACCGTCCGTATTTTTATATTTCCAGTCTATTTTGTCGGTATCGCCGTCCAGTCCGGCGATATTTTTACGCCACGCCGGAATATATTCTTCCGGCAACGGTGCTAACGCGACGCCATCCTGCCCCAGCAATTCAGTGGTAATTCCCTGGCGAATTTTTGCCGACAGCGCGGGGTTAATAATCGCCGACAGGTCAGAGTGCGTATGGGTATCAATAAAGCCAGGACAAATAATTTTTCCCGTGGCATCAATAACCTGTTCATTGACGCCAACTTCTATTTGACCGATTGCGACAATACGTCCGTCATCAACGACCACATCGGCAATTCTGCCTTCACTGCCCGTCCCATCGATCACATTTCCGTTTTTGAAAATGGTTTTCATCGTTATTCTCCATTGCGGCGGCGCTGCGCGGCACCGCCTGTAAGGTAAGAGGATTTTTATCGTTCTTTTATTGGCGATAGAGTGTCTGGATGATGCTGTAATAGCCGCTGGCCGAACCGGTTAACTGATCGATCTCGATATACTCATCAATGGTGTGCGCCAGATTTTCACGCGAAGGTCCGAAGCCGATAGTTTTAATTCCCGCTTCGCCCGCATAGTGACTACCGTTAGTGCAAAATGAGTATTGCGTGATGGTCGGATTAAACCCGGCCTCGCGGACGCCAGCCAGAGCGGCTTGCACGAATTCGTCCGACTCGTCATACACCCAACCCGGGAAGAAGCGCTCCCCCTCAATGGTGGCACCGGTATAACAAGACTCCTGGCCCACAGCGTAGGAGACACGGGCCTTAAACTGCGGATCCTGCGTGATGAATTCTGCCAGGACATTTTCCAGCGGGGCAATGACGCTTTCTTTGGTTTCGCCCACCAGCAAACGGCGATCGTAGGTTGCGCGGCAGTAATCCGGCACGACCGAGGCACCCGGGTACGGCGAAGATTTAATGTCGGTCAGTTCGAGAATGCCAGACCCGAGTACTGGGTGCGTTGGCGGGGTAATGGTGCGAATTTTGTCGATCAATTGCGCCATTTTATACACCGCATTAATCCCTGCCTGCGGGTTGGCGGAGTGCGCAGGTTTACCAAACGTTTCAACCACAATTTCAGCACGGCCACGCTGGCCAATTTTCAGGTTTAGCTCGGAAGCTTCACCGATGATTACGTAGTCTGGCTTATAGCGCTCGCTGACCAGACGAGCGGCAATGCCTTCAAAACACTCTTCATGCACGATACAGGCAACGTAGATTTTCCCGGCGAAATTGCGCTGATTGTCCTGGCCGAAAAAACCTACGGCAGAGATCATTGCCGCCACGGCGCCTTTCATGTCGGTCGTACCGCGACCATAAATCTTGCCATCTTCGATATCACCGCCGTACGGGTTGCGGGTCCACTTCTCTTCGTTCACCGGTACAGTATCAATATGTCCATCGAGGACCAGCGTTTTCCCTGGCTGATTACCCACGATACCGCCAACAATGTTGCCGTACTTATCAACATGGATGTCATCGAACTGGTAATGCTGCATCATTGTTTTTATGGCATTAACCACTTCCCCTTCCTGACCGGAATAACTTTTTTGTTGGATTAGCGCCTGACAGTTTTTAATCACTTCTTCAATACGGTTTGCAGATAACATGGTTTTCTCCGTTCTTATTCTCAATCAGGAAATTATTTGTTGATGCCCGGGTACTGACCGCCCCAGACAATATCCAGATACTGTTGTGGGTCAGTGTCACCCTCAGTACTTATCAACAACACGCGGGAATGCTCATCCAGTCCCAGTTGCGTACGCGTTTGCGCCAGTTCAGGCGAGGACATCAGCAGTGACAGCAGGCCGGTCGTCACCGCCCCGGACTCACCAGAAACGATCTGCGGATCGCCTGCCAGCGGATTACCCAACATGCGCATGCCAAGCGCCGCAACCTCATCCGGGCAGGAGGCAAATGCGGTGGCATAATCACGCAACAGCTTCCAGCCAATGCTATTTGCCTCACCGCAGGCGAGACCAGCCATCACGGTTTGCAAATCTCCACCCACCGCTATGGCATCACCCTCTTTCGAGCGGGCGGAGCGGTAGAGACAATCGGCAATTAACGCCTCGGCGACGATCACTTTCGGGCGATTTTCTCCCCATGCCGCCGTCACCATTCCCTGAACCATGCCGGCAAACGAGCCAACGCCTGCCTGAACAAAAATGTGCGTCGGCGCAACCTGATGCAGCTGGTCGATCGCCTCCAGCATCAGCGTGCCGTAACCCTGCATAATCCACTGCGGGATCTTTTCATACCCTTCCCAGGCGGTATCCTGCACCACTATCCAGCCATGCTTTTCCGCCTGTTCCGCGGTCATGCGAACCGCATCGTCATAGTTCATATCGACGATTTCGGCGGTAGCGCCTTCGTTACGGATCGACGTCAGACGTTGCTGTGAAGAACCTTTTGGCATGTAAACCACGGCATTTTGCTTCAACTGTCGCGCCATCCAGGCAACGCCGCGACCGTGATTGCCATCGGTGGTGGTAGCAAACGTGACGGTTTGCAGATCGCGGCGCACCTCTTCGCTGGTCATCACATCAAACGGTAATTCGCTGATATCTTTACCGAGTAATTCTGCGATATGGCACGCCATCGCATAGGAACCGCCCAGCGCTTTAAAGGCTTTCAGGCCAAAACGCTGCGACTCATCTTTGAGGTAGATATTTTTTACGCCCAGTTTTTGTGAAAGTGTCGGCAGCGTATACAACGGCGTTGGGGAATATCCCGGAATAGACCGATGAAAATTCAACGCCTTGACCAACTCCTGGTGGCTAAACGGAGCCAACGGCGCGTTCGGATGTTCGGTAAACGGTGTCTGGTTGATAAAAAATGATAAGTTTTCCTGCATCATAAAACCTCATTGTGCTGGTAATCCATTCCCTGCAATTGATGTCATACAGAGATATTTCCGCTATCGGTAATGCCAATAGAGCAAAATGCTTACCAGCTTTTTATTAATTGAGTAAAATCTTATGAATAATTTAATAAACACTTAAATTTCAATTAAATAGATAGAATGCAATATTTGCAGCCAAAAATATCATCGCGTTAGTTTATCGTTTCATTTTGATAAATTCTCACAATTGATAAATAGTGTGATCGCGGAAGATAAAATAAAAAAAACATACTAAAACAGAGCAGTAGATTGATTTTTCGCAAATCATTTTTGGATTAGTTCGCCTATTTATCATTTTCCATGAGAAATGCGACACGCGCCGGAGAAGTAGCATGATTTCAGTACTCAGCAATATTCAGGATGATATATGCAATTATGCCGATGCTATTTCTGGCATCACCGGAACGGATGTTGAGATCATTGATGAATCTTTAATGCGCATCGCTGGCACCGGTAAATACCGGCATATGCTCAATGAAAACGTGGCAAAAAATGGCTACATCTACCGCCACGTTTTGCAGGTGCGGGAAACGGTGCTGATCAAAAATCCTGGCGAACATCCACTGTGTCAGTTATGTGAAAAACACCACTATTGTTCTGAAATGCTGGATTTGAACGCACCAATTTTTCTCAACAATCGCGTCATTGGGGTGATCGGGATTATTTGCTCAACCCAGGCGCAGCGCGACACCCTCCTGAGCCAGATTGAGAAATTTGTTACTTTCATTGAGCAAATAGCCGTGATGATCTCCAGTAAGGTTTTTGAATGTCTGGAACGTTTACGCGCGCAAGAAAGGCTGGGCGCATTTCGCCGTCTGATCGATGCCATGGACCGCGGCGTCGTGGCAATCGATGGTGATGGTCTTGTCTGGCATGCCAACCATTCAGCCGATCGCATTCTCAATCGCGAGGTTCAGGGATTACCGTTGACCATTGAAACAACCGGGGACAGTTTGTATGGCGATGAGGAGGCCTGGCTGACGCTCGAAGGTCAGAAATACCATGTACTGTGCAAGCAAATTTCGCTCTCGTCTTTGGATAACGATCGTTTAACCATGATTATCTTTCGTGACGCGCACGACTACCTGAGTACCCTTCTTCCATCGCCTTATGAGGCCGACACCCAGGTGCGGTTGATTGGTCACTCCCCCTTGATGGAACAGCTCAGAAGCACCATCGGTAAAATCGCCAACAGCTATGCCAGTGTGCTTATTACCGGCGAAAGTGGCTCAGGAAAAGAGGTCGTGGCATTTGCCATTCACCAGAGCAGCCCCCGTAAAGCCGCCCCCTTCGTAACAATCAACTGTGCTGCCATTCCCGAACAGTTGCTGGAAAGCGAACTGTTTGGTTATGTGCGCGGCGCATTCAGCGGGGCCGACCCCAAAGGCCGCGTGGGAAAATTTGAACTGGCCAACGGCGGCAGTCTGTTTCTGGATGAGATCGGCGATATGCCGCTTCATCTGCAGGCTAAGCTGCTCAGGGTTCTGCAGGAAAAAGCGATCACCCGCGTCGGGTCTAACAACACCATCAATATTGATGTACGAATTATTGCCGCGACTAACAAAAACATTAACGCGATGGTGGAGAGTAATCAGTTTCGCGAAGATCTTTTCTATCGCCTGAACGTGGTCCCTTTGGTTCTTCCCTCGTTGCGCGAACGGCGGGCAGATATTGCGGTCCTCGCGCAATATTTTGCCGATGAGTTTTCGGTCAGTTATCAGCGACCATCACAAAAACTTCCCGATGATGTCATCAACCGCCTCTATGCCTGGCACTGGCCTGGCAACATTCGTGAATTACGTAACGTTATCGAATATATTTTCGTGATGCGCGGGGAAGCCGCAGGGATCAACGCCAGCCATCTGCCTCCTTACCTGCTCACCGCAGCTGACAGCAGAAAAACGTCGATGACAGCCCAGCCTCAGCAGCTTGCTAATAAGGGAAAACAAGCGGAAAGGGAGGCCATAGAAAATGTCATCCAGCGTTTTGGCGCAAGCGTGGAGGGGAAAAAACAGGCAGCGACCGAACTGGGGATCAGCATTGCCACACTTTATCGAAAAATAAAGCTGTACGGGTTATGAAGCTGACCTTACTTAACGAAAAAGCCCGCGTAATGCGGGCGTACAGCAGGCATAACAGAGCAAATCAATTCCATGGCGAATCAATCAAACACGCCATTAATAACGGCAGTGACAATCGCCGTGCTCAGTGCAATCAACACCAAATTGTCGCCAACGACCTGCCATTCATAACCAGGATAATACGGCAGTTGATTCAACATAGAAGGTGGGACGCTTTTTTTAGCGATCCCCGGAGGAAGCGGTTTTCCTCGCGCCAGATTTTTGGCAATGCCTGGCGGCAGTGATTTATACCCCGTCAAACCATATCTGACAGCATACTGCCTGGCCACGTTATAGCTGATGTCGCTATCCACATGATCCGG
This sequence comes from Citrobacter sp. wls717, assembly GCF_005280955.1. Taxonomy (NCBI): domain Bacteria; kingdom Pseudomonadati; phylum Pseudomonadota; class Gammaproteobacteria; order Enterobacterales; family Enterobacteriaceae; genus Citrobacter; species Citrobacter sp. wls717. The sequence continues at coordinate 390,630 of NZ_SZWW01000031.1, read as the reverse complement.
CTTGCCATAATTTTTACGCTGTTCTGTATGTGCATTATTTTTTTGGCCGGCGTTTCCTTTCTGGCTGTTACCACTATTACCCTTGTTTCCGCTATTACCATGGTTGCCACTATTACCATTGCCATTGCCGTTACCGGGGTTTGCGAATACAGGGGTGGCGCACATCGTCATCGCGGCAACGGCGACTAAAGCCGTTGCTAAAGTACGGAGTCTGGACATGATGATTCCTTGAGGTGTGGATACATATAAAAATGTAAGGTATTCCATGATGACTGGCTATCGCTATAACTCCGATTTATTGGCAAAAAAAGCGATGTCATTTTGCCAGGCGTAGGCTTGCGAATGTCCCCATTTGCAGTCTACCCCCGCCATCTGTTAACTCAGAACGGCAGAACGCATATCACATTTCCCCCTCGCTACGGTGGAGAAAAATCAGTCAAAAATGTTGCGAAACTGCTATAAACTCTTTCGCTTCTGTCGGCTGGTGTTAAACTGGAAAGTGTGATCTTCATCATAACCTGCTCAAACAGAGAAAAGAGACACTGCTATGCAACATATCATTGAGGGCTTCCTCAACTTCCAAAAAGAGATTTTCCCTCAACGTAAGGAACTCTTCCGCAGCCTGGCATCCAGCCAGAATCCAAAAGCGCTTTTCATCTCCTGTTCCGATAGCCGTCTGGTGCCAGAACTGGTGACTCAGCAAGAGCCCGGGCAGTTGTTCGTTATCCGCAACGCCGGCAATATCGTCCCCTCTTTCGGACCGGAACCCGGTGGTGTCTCCGCCACCATCGAATATGCGGTAGTCGCACTCGGTGTGACGGATATCGTCATCTGTGGCCATTCCAATTGCGGCGCGATGAAAGCCATTGCTGATAGCCAGCCCCTCGATCCAATGCCCGCAGTGGCGCACTGGCTGCACTATGCCGATGCAGCTAAGGCCGTGGTCGAGAAGAAAATCTGGGATAATCCCATCGATAAAGTTAACGCCATGGTGGAAGAGAACGTTATCGCTCAGTTGAACAATATTAAAACGCACCCTTCCGTTGCTGTTGGACTGCGAAATAATGCGCTGCGTCTGCATGGCTGGGTGTATGACATCGAAAGCGGTGAAATTCGTACCCTGGATAAAAACAGCAAAACCTACGTTTCCCTTGCTGACAATCCGCAGGTGCATTTCGAGTAAACCCTCCACTGGAGCAAGGATGCTCTGGATAATTATTTCCTACTTTTGTGCTATAGACAAAAAACACACCCGGACCTAATTTTTAAAAATAGCCTCTGATGTTTCTGCATTGGTCTTCGCGCATTCCTTCAACATTACGACAGATATCATGTACGCAGCAGCAAATTAGCTGTTCGTATGAGATTTTTGTTAAGATGCAGGTAATTAAAGGAGTAGGCGCGAATGCAAACGAAAATAAAAAAAATAATTAAAACATTTTTCTATCATGAGTCGTGGGACATCATGATTCTAAAGGATCATGGCTCACACTTATTCCCCGATAACACTCTGGAAATACTGAGTAAAACTACTGCCCAGCAGTTAAAAAAGAAATATACGTTTCAGGCCGACCCTTTTATTGTTGAAAAGGCCGATAAACTGTATGTTTTTTATGAAGCCTTTAGCTTTCGAAATTCGAAAGGTACGCTAAGATGCCGCGTCCTGGATCGTGAACTGACTGAAATCGATGATGTTAAACTTGAGGGCTTTGACGACTTAAAATGTCATTTGTCATTCCCTTTCCTGATTCATATCAACGATCAGCTTTTCATGATCCCTGAGTCTTCAGAAAGAAAAGAAGTCATACTGTTTCAGTCGGTAGAATTCCCGGCTCGCTGGAAGAAAATCAAAGTATTAATATCGGATACTGAATTAACTGATAATGTGTTTCTCACAATTAATGAAACCTGCTACCTTTTATCCACCACAATGGATAACGAAATCATTATTCACTCTGCTGAGAATATCTTTGGGGAGTGGCAGCGGATTGCCCCCTCACTGAAGATGAGCAACCATCACCACCGGGGAGCCGGCGCGCCTTACCTTGTCGATAACAAAATGTACTTCCTCACCCAGGAGTGCACACCTGAAACCTACGGAAAATCCATCTACATCAAAGAATTAGTTACATTGAACGATACTGTTTTCGATGAAAGCCTGATCGAGAAAATCAATTCCTCGATCAACCACAGTGATGGTGTCCATACACTAAACTTCTCAAATAACTATATTGTTTATGACTCAAAAATAAACAAGTTCAGTTTGTTGGCGATTTTTAAAAAATTATCATATAAATTCATGATAAAATACAGAAATGTATATCTCTCCCATCGATATAACTGATTCACTGGATTTTCGGGTGACGTTGGTAGAAAATCGTTCGGGTTTCTGGCATTCATCTGGAGTCTGTATGGCAATTCTTGTCACTGGTGGCGCAGGTTATATTGGTTCACATACTGTTTTAACACTACTGGAAAGAGGCGATGATGTCGTTGTCATTGATAATCTGTCGAACTCTTGTCAAGTCTCGCTGGACAGAGTCGCGGAACTCGCCGGAAGGAAACCGACTGTCTATATCGCCGATATTCTGGATCGGCAGGCGTTAAAGAACATTTTCACCCGCCATAACATCACTGATGTCATTCATTTTGCGGGACTCAAATCGGTTTCGGAGTCGATAAAAGAACCCCTCGCCTACTACGAAAACAACGTCACGGGTACGCTGGTATTACTTGATGAGATGCGGGCCGCAGGCGTGAATCGTTTTATTTTTAGCTCATCGGCCACGGTATACGGTAATCCGGAAAGCGTGCCGCTAAGCGAGCAGTCGCGCACGGGCGGTACGACCAATCCGTACGGCACGTCTAAATTAATGGTCGAACAGATTCTGGCCGATTTTTCACGCGCACAGCCCGATTTTCGCATCACCTGCCTGCGCTATTTTAACCCGGCCGGTGCCCATCCATCGGGTCGAATTGGCGAAGATCCTAACGGTATTCCCAATAATCTGGTCCCGTATATCTCCCAGGTCGCGATTGGTAAACTTGAGACCGTGTCGGTATACGGTAATGACTATCCAACCTCCGACGGTACTGGCGTTCGTGATTATATACACGTCATGGATCTGGCGACCGGCCACTTAGCCGCGTTGGATTCCCAGAACAAAGGCGCCGCTTACAAGGTGATTAATCTTGGTACCGGAGTCGGGTATTCCGTACTTGACCTCATTGAGGCGTTTGAAAAAGCGGCGCAGACAAAAATTAATTATCAGTTTGTCGCCAGAAGACCCGGAGACATCGCCGAGTGTTGGTCAGACCCTTCCCTGGCGCGAAAAGAGTTAGGCTGGCAGGCTATCTATAGCCTTGATGAAATGATGCGCGACACGTGGAACTGGCAAAAAAATAACCCGAATGGTTATAACCTGTGATGTTCTCAGCCACGAGCCTGGTCGCCAGGCTCGTGGCTTTACCAGGCTAGCGTGACGTTATTGTTGATACACGATACCAGCCGTTGCTCTGCTTCCCTTCATTGGCCAGGTTGATTCTCGCGGCGCCGGATTTATCCAGCATCGCAACCTCAATCGCATATTGCCCTTTCGCCAACTGCTCCGGCATAGGCAGCGCATAGCTAACCTGATGAATTCCAGGGAGCCAATGTCGTATATCATCCGCCGCATTGCCCTGCGCCACCACCTTATTCGCACTGTCTACTACACGAAATGCCAGCGTATAGGACAGGTAGATCGGTGCCACTCCATCGTTATACCAGGTACTGTTCAACGTCAGAGTTTGTCCACTGTTCCACACTGACTCATGGCTCAGGGACGCTAAGCGAAATCGGTAGCCCAGTTTGGTCAGCGCATCGTCGACAATCGGTCGATAATCGCTGGGTATCGCTCTCGATTTCAGGTTGATGGTACTGGCATGCTGCTTGAGCGCCCAGTCAAAAATTCCCTGCACTTCGGCGCGCGTATAATGAAAAGAATTCTTCCAGTCCTGCATATACGAACAGATTTCCAGACTCACCGGCGCGCTTTTCCAGGCATCGTTAAAGCCTGCATAACTTTGCTGCGCTGCCAGTAATCGCTGAGGATAGTCATCTTGCATATGATTCCACGAGTCTGAAAACACGCGCAGGTCGCCCCAACAGTCCGCTCGCCACCCGGCCCCACGCGCCACCGCATTTGCCAGGCTTTGCCCACCGCTTATCAGCATAATTTTGGGCGTTTTGGGAAAGGCAGAAAAGTGCATCGCAACGTAGCGATCCAACTGTCCGGTGGTGTATCGCTGCATGAGTGGTTGCAGGTCGGGGAAGTTGCTGTTATGCCACTCTCCCCACGACCCCACCATGCCGATATCAACAAAAGCGAGATTCTCATTACCATCGTAGCGCTGACCCAATGCGTTGAGCAGTCGCTGGCTGTATTCGATAAACAGAGGGTCATCTAAATCCGGCACAAACGTCTTATTATCAGACGCCCAGGTCCCTTTTACACCTTTTTTAATCAGCCAGTCGGGAATTTTAGTACCGTCCGCCGGGTCGGCAAGCGCCATAAATCGTAGCCCGACATTCATCGCAGGACGCTGCGCCGCTGCGTATTTAAAGGCATCATCCACCAGCGCAAAATTGTACTGGCCCTCAACAGGTTCCAGATCTCGCCAGTAAAATCGCTCATATTCGAACCCGGTATTGGGATAATCCGCCAGACTCAGCGTTTCACCGTATCCCTGATGAAAACTGGCAACGCCAATCCCCGGATTAGTTAACGGCCCCGTCAATGCTTTGGGGGTTACGGTCGTTAATGCGGCCATGACCGACAGCGGGAGGAACATACCCAATAGCGCAGAAACCCATTTACTCTTCATCGCAGTAACGCCCCCCACTGGTTTAATCACGCTAGCGGTTTTTCAGATTTAACCACCAGTCCCAAATACCGACGTGAAAATTTTGGAATACATCAATACCTAACGCTGATTTGATCATATACAGCGTCAACAATACGCAGCAGGTGACGAACAGCACGGCGATCAACAGCAAAAAAGTGAGCAAGATCCGCGATAAAGTCGATTCCTGGCGATGCTGGCGGCGTAAATCTCTGCCAAACAAAAAAACCAGATAAAAACGTTTACTGAAAAAAGGAAAACTCCGGCGAATATCAATCTGATGCCGTGACGCCAATGTCGAGGCCAGGATCGCGTTTTCTACCCCTGCTTTTTGTTCCGGGGTCAACCCCGCCGCTATTTGCTCATCTAGGTGAGCGTAGAATCGCTCGATGACGGGAGGACGATTTTGAGGACTGGTCAAAATTAACCTATATCTTTATCAATTGAGTGATAGACGTTGACTGTCTTTTTGGCGATTTCATACCAATTATAGTTTTGCAAATATACACGATAGTCCACGCGATTGGCTGTCACCCACTGGGTTAATTTCTCGGCCAGACTGTTCACATCCCCGACCTTAAAATAGGCTTCGGCAGGTAGCTGAACTTCCAGGTTCGCCGGAATATCACTGACCACGGCGGGAAGAGAAAAGGACATCGCTTCCAGCAACGCAATAGGCAGACCTTCGTGATATGAAGGCATCACAAACAGTTTCGCCTGTGAAAATACCGCCTGCAGCTCATCACCGCGTAAAAATCCGGTCATCACGACGCCTGGCGTGTCGGCGGCCTGCTTTTTGAGGCGAATGCTGTATTCAGTCGGATGATCCGCATCGCCAATTAACACCAGCGGCATGGTCAAACCGCTTTGTTGATAAGCGGCGATGGCGTCATGCATCCCTTTTTCTTCGACAAATCGTCCAACCACCACAAGATAATCTTTCGGCTGTAGCCTAAAGCGGGAGAGCGTATTTTCGATAGTCAGCTCAGATAATAACCGCGGATCGTTCACGCCATTGTGAATTAAATGCGCGTCATAGCGACCATGTTTTTTCTGGATCAGTTGATTAATCACCTCAGAAATCACAATCACCTCGTTGGCGTATCTCACCGCCCAGCGTTCACCCAGCAACAGTATTTTTTTGGCAATGAAACCCCATTTCTGACGATCGTAGTCAGGCCCATGGTGGGTAAAAACGACCTTTTTGCCTAAAACACGTAATAATGGGATCACAAGGCCTGGTCCGATAGCATGCACATGCACAATATCCGAATGGTCGAAAACTGTCCTCAATGCCGCCAAAACGGAATGAACAATCGCTTCCAGCGAACGTTTTTTGGGCGCCCACAGCGCATAGGTTTCGACTTTCTTATACGTTGACCGTTTGTAATTCACATACGGTGAGCGAGCGATAACACAAATATCAACATCGAGCTGCTGCTTTATAGCAGGATAAAGATTCTGGCAGTGAGTCTCCACGCCACCCAACACATCCGGAATACCTCGTGTGCCAAAAACCGTTATTTTTTTCATACTATGGCCTGCTCAGCAGTTCTTTATACAGCGCCAGTAAGGTATCCATATGTTTGCTTAGCGCATATTTTTCACTTAACCGCGCACGACCATGTAACCCCATAACCCGCGCTTTCTCTGGTGCGTCAGCCAGCGTATCCATCGCATTCGCCAACGCTTGCGCATTGCCCGGCTCGAATAAAATCCCTTCGATACCGTCACGAATTTGTTCCGGGATCCCGCCAATGCGCGATCCAATCACCGGCTTGCCTAAAGCCATCGCTTCTAATATCGCCATGGAACAGTTTTCATAACATTCAGAAGGAAGGATCACCGCCCGCGCATGCTTAATAAGCTTATCGAGAGCCTCCCCTTGCTGCACATAACCTAAAAACTCGACATCCGGGTATTGGGCGACTAACTCGTCATGTAGCGGACCGTGGCCCACAATTTTTAACGGTGCCTTGTTCTGCATTTTCTTATGTGCCGCCAGCAGCGTTGCCACCCCTTTTTCACGGCTCAGGCGACCAAAGAACAACATATAGCCTTCATCGCTTGTCTCATCCAGAGGACGGCTGTCATCGACCCCATTAACGATCACATCAATGCGGGAATTCGGCAGCGTACGCAACAACACGCCGCGTAAAAAAACGCTTGGCGAAACAATTACATCCAACGCCTGGTAATTTTGCGCAATGTATTGCCAGGTTGCCTCCAGAGAGAGCAATAAGCTTTTTGAGGCGGAACCTTCCTGACAACGATACCTGAAGGCATTAAAAACCGTGCCGGTGATACAGGCATCACACACTTTGCCGTCGCGCAGCATGGAATATGCAGGGCATACAATCTTATAGTCATGCGCAGTCAGTACCGTTTTGCAGCCAAAATTGCGCGCAACTTTAATTATCGCTGGCGTTAACTGGTGGTAGATATTATGAAAATGAACGATATCCGGGCGCTCTTTTTGCAATAACGCCAGCATTTTTTTGCAGGCCTGCGAATTATGAATAAAGTTAACCGCCGTTTTGAGCCCGCCCAACAAATTACTTTCTTTGTGGTAGTCCACATTGCTGACAAAATAATCCGCATAGTCCGAAGGGAAATTTTTCTCATGCTGCATCGAGAAATCAATCACCTGCACTCCGGCCTGTTTCAGCATATCGCGCTCTTGAAAATAAACTGTTTCCGCGCCGCCTTTGATGAAAAAAAACTTATTTACTAATAAAACTTTCATGGCGTCTGCCTTAGTTATTCATGAATGATTTTACTGTCAGGCGGAGTCAACGGATCGCGTAGCGGATGTGTCAGCCCTATAACAAGTCCCGCAGAAAGCACAGCTAAGTTCATCACGCTTTGCAGGCCGTTCAATAACGACCGATTCTGCACGGTTTTCAGTATGACAAAGGCAAGCAATGGCAGAAATGCGATATCGAAAAGCTCGAGATTAAAGGTCACCGCCGCAATGAACAAAGCGACCAGGTAAACAGCAAAAATCGCCTCATTTTTAACCATCTTTAACGCGTTGATGAAATAGGGTTTTCCCCAGGCGCAGCGTAAAAATTCGCCCGGCGCCTGATAGTATTTGCTTTTCCAGCGATGCTTCAGCATCTGAAAGGTCGGCATGGTATGCGAAGTGTGAATGAAATACGGAATATTCAGACGACGTAGTTTATAACCCGCGTCAAGTAAACGCAGGCCAAGTTCGGCTTCTTCATAAGCGTGCAGATTACGGTTGGTTAGATAACCAATTTTTTCAATGGCGGAACGGCGATATAGCCCCCCGCCGCCTAAATGGTCGCTGTCCCCTACGGGATAGATTTTATTAATGCGTTGCTTACGCGATTTAAATTCATAGTTAACGGCATCGTCCATTTCGACGGTTCCCGCTACGCCTGCATATTCCGGTTCAGCCTGCAAAAACGCGACAGCCTGATCCACAAACCCTTCTTCCAGCTCCATGTCGCCATCCATCAGCAACAGATATTCCCCCTCACTATAAAGGTAACCCAACTGATGTCCGACGCCACAGCAACGATCGCCAGGATCGGTTAATGACACCACAGTCACCCCTTTATCGATCGCCAACTGCTGGGTGTTATCCGTTGACAGACTATCTGCCACAATAATTTTATGTGGATAATCAACAAGCTGTTTCCGGATACTATCAATTGTTTTCTCAATACATTCAGATTCATTGAGCGTTTTAATACTCACTGAAATAAACGGTTTATTGTCCATACAATTACCCTACGCAGCGAAGGACGGTTCGACGAATCACTAAACTTGATCCTAGTGATAAATAGAACAGGAATTGTAACATCGGTATAATCATCAGTATCTGGCTGTAAGGTAAGCTAATTAAGCAAGCAATCGCAAAAGCATTAAATGCCGGAGCAAAGCTCAACAATTGCAGATCCTGCTGGTCCAGTTGTTCAAGCATCAGTAAAGGCTTGGGCTGACATATTTTCAGGATATAAATGAATAAGCTAATGAAGAGTAACGTGCCAATCACCCCCACTTCCCACAGCAGCATACTCAGAGAAGTCGAGTCGAGGATTAAGTTATAAATAATATTCAGAAAGCCTGGCGAAACCGTACTACCACTGTTAGTGGCGTTGAGTCCATAGCCAAATAACGTTCCTGAAAGTCCCCACAGATCGTTATTTTTTAGCCAGAACAGGAAGGTCGTAAAGCGCCCTAACTCCCCGGTAGACATAATGTAGTTCGGGTCAAAAATATAGCTCAAAGAGTCGATGAAAATACTCAACGAGCTTTTCGACGGATCGCCGCCAAACGCAGTAGAATAATAATACGCAAGGATCACTATCGACAGGCTAATCAGCAGCAACATCCCCGCCACAATAACCAATAACGTCTTCAGATTAACCTTGCTAACGTCTTTAACGTAGCTCGGTGAGATCCACACCCACGCCAGGAACAGCGGCGATAGCAGGATAACGAACTTTACTTCGCCAATAATACATAGCCCGATCCCGAGAACAATGTGCAACGCCATGGATTTAAACGTGGTCAGTCCGTGCTTATACTCAGAGACCTTTAACAACATAATCAGCAGGCAAAACAGGCCCATCGCAGCAGTGTTACCGCCCCCCATCGGGTCGCCGCCAAACGTACCCACCACGGAATCCCATTTTTCATCTTCACCACGCACCGCGACACGCTGGGGAACAACCAGTAAAACCTGATAAATCATTACCGGGATCTGCGCGTAGAACACCCAGTACAAATAGCGAGTCACGCGATAAATCTGCGACTCCCGGCAAAATCCCAGCAGTAAACAGATCATCACCAGCGACAGTGCGATTTCATTTTTAAAGGCCACAATCGCGACGGTGATCCCGCCCTGAATCAGAGTTGAAGCCCCGGCCAGTATCAGGAATGAGAAATACAGCGCCAGCACAATCGTCTCCTGCGCATCCAGACGCAGCGAGCCATCCCGCGTCTGCATCACCAGTAATCCCACCATCAACAGGGTCAGAAAAAAGGGGATCCATAGCACCGACTGTATGCCGGTAAAGTATTGCACCAGGCCACACAGGATCAGGGTAACGAAGGTATAACCTTGTAAATAATATCCGGTATTCAGCGTCATAGTATCACCGGCCTGTCTTTCAGCAGATTAGCCCGCTTGTTCATTTTCAAATAAATAAAGGCGTAGCGAATAAATGTCAGTGAAGAAAACAAAATCACCGACGTTGCATAGTCTTTATAAAAATAGGGCGTCACGACAAAAGCGAATAGCACAATCGCCAGTTGCTCCAACTGGATGCGCAGAAAATAGCGATGTGAGCCAAAAATAAGCTCTATGACCGTCAGGGGGCTTATCGCCAGCGCTGGGAACAGGTAGGGTAGCATGTAGCGTGACGTTTCAATGGAGTTAATCCAGTCTTCGCTAAAACCAAGGCGCATCACAATCGGGTAGAAAATAAACACGCCAAGAGTACAGATACCCCCCAGCACCAACAGCAGCATCCGTACCCGGGTATATTCCTGATAATTAAAGGTGTTATTTCTAAAATCGATAGACCACTTGGAAAAAATAGTATTACGCACCGCGTTCCCGATGATCACCACCGGCGCCAGGCAGAAGCGGCTGACCACGGAAAAATAACCGGCTGTCAGCGCCGAAAACCAGAAGTTAATCAGCATAATCGGCAGATTGCTGCTGGCCATCGCCAACACCTCAGCGCTGCCAACTTTAGTGATGTGATGAATATTCTGTTTAAAAAAATGCCAATTGCTGGCGGGTCGCAAATGTTGGGCCGCCACCAAACGAATATCAAACGAATGCAAAATACAGCTGATGGTCAGTACCATCGTCGCGCAGGCCCATGACCAGTAGAACAGTTGCACATGGTGCGTAACCAGTATCGAAAGTAATACCACCACAGAAACAGAAATGCGCTGGAAGATCAGAAAACGAAAGTTAGCTGTGCGCAGCGACAGGTTTTCCGAGATCAGAACCCACGCCGTAGCAAGCGTCAGTAAATAGAGAAACAGTATGCTCTGGTGAAACAACCACGCGGTCAGTACAGCGTAGGGTAAGGCGATGATCGTGCTTTGTATCAGGCAAAACACGACATTCTGAACCAGTTCATCGTCCTGCTGTTTAGGAATTAACAGCTGTGACGCAAAAGTACAGACCTGAGCGCCCACCACGGCAATACTGTAGTTGAGCGCATAAAGCCCCACTTCAGCCATATCGTACTTGTGTGAGATCAACCAGATAGACAGCGCACCAATCAACTGCGAGATGACTGATGAACCGGCTATCGTGGAGGCGCTCTTCAGTAGACTCATACGCGGCCTGGCGTTGTCATCAGTTGATCGGTGCTGAAGTTCAGTGAACGCAGGCCCTCTTGTGTTTCAAGGTCCTTTTCTTCAACCGCATTCAGCACAGCGCCAATCACAACGCCATCATTTTCCTCGATCTTGTCCAGCGCGTTGGCTATATGTCCCGCCGAACCCGAGCCGGCTTTCACGATGAAAATAACGCCATCAACGGCGCGTTTGATCAATTGCACGTCCTGACTCTGATTTACCGCAGCCACATCGATAATGATGCGTTGATAGTGGGATTTCAGTTCGTGCATTAACGGCTCAAGGTGCCCGGACGACAACATCAGCAGAGAAGAGATGGTGGTCTTCCCGTGCGGGATAAAATCGAGATTATCACTGAGCTTGATCCGCGCCTGTTCAAGCTGGGTCTCCCCACGCAGCAGTTCCGCTACGCCTACGGACGTTGCCGATGCCAACTCGGATGAGAGTCCGTCAGTATTGAAGAAATCCGCATCAATAAGCAGCGTTTTCTGATCGAAACTAAAGGAATTTGCTAACAGACTCGCCAGCAAAGAGCGCCCTTCACGGTGCTCCGTCGACGCCACGGCGAGCGTCTGTAACGGTCGATTATCCAACATAATCCGGGTACGGATACCGTGCACAATATCGGCATTCAGCGGGTTCTTCAGGATCATGTCCCGCACCTGCGCGCGCCCTGAGGTTCCGCTAAAACGACGGATTTCGCCCAGCGGAGCAACGTTCAGGCGTTTTTTCATACGACTCAACGTACCGATTGAGTTGTCCATCGCCGCTTTGACAATGAAATACATGATACTGAACACCACCACCAGCAGGACCACCATCACCAACAAGAGGGATTTATTCGGCTTCGCTGGTTTTAGTGCGGGAACGGCAGGATCATATAACACCGCGTCGGCATTTACGCCGGACAGCGACAGTTCCTGAGTACGTTGATACAGCGATTTATACAGATCTTCCATTTTATCTAACGACAGCTTTTGGCTATTCCAGGCATCACGTTTTGAGGCCATTTTCTGGAAGATCTCTTTCTGTTGCTCCACCTGCTGCTGATAGTTCTTTTCATCCGCCAGCGCCGCCAGATATTGCTGACGTAACCCCACTTTCAGCTCACCCAGAACCCGTCCGGTTTGGCTTTGGATCGACTGGACATCAGCTTCTGCTTTTAAAATAGCGGGATTTTTTGGCCCGTATACTTTGCGCAGTTCAGACAACGTGCGCTGCGCCTGAATTAACGCGATACGTAAATCCTGAATCTGGGCGTGGTTAGAGACCGAAGGTAGTGAGATAACGCTCTCTACCGACCGCCCTCCGCTGTTCACCTCGTTATAGACAGATTCTGCGGCAACGCGACGCTGGGTCGCATCAGCCAGACGATTGGTGACAATACTTAACTGCTCGGTTTCAAAACCATCGATACCGCGAAAAGTCAGCAGCCCGGCGTTTTTCAGATAGCTGTCCATTTCCTCTTTTTGTTTCGCTATCGACTTCTGAATCTCTTCCATTTTTTCAAAATTCAGTTCGCGGGCTTTCTCTACTTTCAGGCGCTTTTGCTCAACCGTATAGTTGATGAACGCCTGCGCGACGCCGTTGGCAACGTCAGCAGCCATCAGCGGCGAGGGGGATTCATAGGTGATAGACGCCAGGTTCGTTGTACGAATACCGATGACATTCAGGTTTTTCGACAACGTTTTCAGCGCTTGCTCCATCCTCAACTGCCGGCTCTCATTGCTTTCCGCTCCCTGGGTACCGACTTTTTCCCCGGTAAATTCCGGGTTTTCATCCAGTTTCATATCGCGGACGGCTTGCTCAAGCACAATACGCGAATGCATCAACGCATATTGCGTTTCATAGTAACCACTGCGCGTTGAATCGAAACCATCAACCTGTGGGAATGGAGAAACGTTATCGGCCTGGGCTTTAATCAGTACCGTCGCCGTTGAGACATACTTTGAGGACATCATGCTGATTAATGGGTATGCCACGACCCCGGCAACGATACCGGCCAGTGCGATTTTCCAGGCGTTCTTTTTCAGCTCTTTGGCAAAGCGGGAGAATTCAACCGTACTTTCTCGTTTTTTGCCGTTTTCCACTATAGATAGTTTCATCGTCAGAAGAACCCCATGCCAATAATCACGACATCCCCAGGATGAACAGAGTGCGTTAAATCGACATTCTCAAGCAGCTGATTGCTCCCCGACAGGCGAATGTTGATATCTTTTCGGTCAGCACGATCTGTAAATCCGCCCGCCTGCGCAATTGATTTCTCGACGGTAAGACCTGGCTCCCAGGCAAATCCGTTCGGGCTTTTCACTTCGCCCGAAACATAGTATTTACGGAATTCGGCAATACTTACCGTCACCATCGGCGTGGTAAAGTAATCTCCCGTCAGCCGTTGAGTTAATTCGTTAGTCACCTGTTCGACAGTTTTATCTTTTAATTTAAGAGCGCCCACAAACGGGAAATTAATCTCCCCGCTCTTATCCAAAATAAACCGCATCGTCATATCAGGTTGACCGTGAACAGCGATATTGACAGTATCCCCCGCCCCAAGCCGGTAATCCTGCTGAACAGTAGCAGGATCATCCATTAATCTCGGGCTGGACGTTGTGCATCCGACCACCAGGATACTGAATAGCAAAAACGCGCACAGTTCTATTATTTTCATTTTAGATCTGAACCTTAGCTTTAAGCATAATCATAGAATTATCATAACCCAACGTTCTAATAACTTCCTGGTTGTCGTTGGGACCGATATAAAACGAGTCAGTATCCTTATTCGAATTCAATGTATCTAATTGATATTTAATCTCAAAATTAACCGATGGCGTATAGTCGTAGCTCATGGTTACACTAAATACCCCATCTTTATCATGCCGATCCTTGTTCTGTTTTTTATAGTCTTCCGCAGTGTATGAATAATCCAGCAAAGTCGAAAAACGATTCCCTAACCAGAAATGCTGGTAAGAAATGCCATACTGGGTCACTAAAATGTATCCCCCAACCTCCGACGGGTCTTTAATACTTTGTGCCGAGTGGGCTGTGAAAACCGACTGTTGCAGCGGCTTCCACTCTGCTTTTATGTCCCAGTTGAGGCCATTAAAATCATGCGAATTTGTGCTGTTTTCAAATGTTTTGTACAACCATGAAATATTCATGTCGACGTTAGTTTTTCCGGTCAACTGCGACTTCATGCCGTACAGCAAATAGTACTCATTAGTATCTTTTTCTGAGTTGTTGTCATAGCGACGCTGGTTAGTAATAAAGCTATAGCGAAAGCGTGTTCTGGATGTGTATTGGTCAAAAATTTCCGCTACCAGACTATTTTCGTGCCATTCCTGTTCCTGAATGTAATGGTAGAAATCCTCACTGGTATCCTGCACATCAGAAGTATTACCGAAAGTCAGTTTTTTGTATAACAACGCCAGTTCCGCTTTGCCACGCCCCTCTGGCGCGCCGTAGCTGTAGCGTAATTCACTGTTGATGAAATTTGTCGTCAACGGTGATTTAATCCCATACTGCTCGAACTGGCCCGGTAAAAAGCCCTCGGTAATGCCGCGGCCACGGGATTCATGTCCAAGCGAATCCTCCAGATTGAGGGTTAAGCCATGCTTGAGTCCATAACGCCAGGCCCCGTTAAAACGGAAAAAATGATCGGTGTAGTTATCAGCAGAATCGCTCGAGTAGTTACGGTAATCCCCAGAGTACATCAGTAAATACTTATCCTGACCGCGCTCGCCGATCATACTCAGCACTGGCGCTGCGCTCTGAAACGAGGAACCGACAGCATCGCTGTTATGTGGCTGATAGGTCACGTTATCATTATAACCATAATCCACAGCAACCTTGCCCTGGAAGTCGATCCCCGCAAAGCCTATGTGTGATTTCGGTGTTAAATCAGCCCATGCGGACTGCGTTATCACGATTCCGGCAATAACGATTAATTTAGTATGCATTCTTACCGACAAATCCTTTGAAAATGGTTTTAATGATAATTTTTATATCCAGCCATAATGACCAGTTTTGAATGTACTCAATATCGTACTGAACCCGTTTTTCCATCTTATAAAGCGCATCGATTTCCCCACGAAAACCGTTAATCTGCGCAAGTCCGGTGATGCCAGGCTTTACCTTATGGCGGATCATGTAATTTTCGACCTGTTTACGATACTGCTCATTATGCGTAACCGCATGGGGTCTGGGACCCACAATCGACATACTTCCCTGCAATACGTTAATAAATTGCGGAAGTTCATCCAACGATGTACGACGTAAGAAGCTACCGAATTTCGTCACCCGCGGATCGTTTTTCGTGGCCTGAATTACCGTCCCGGAATTCTCCATAACGCGCATAGTGCGAAATTTCCAGACCTTAATTTTTTGCCCACTCAGGCCATACCTGTCTTGTTTGAAAAAAACCGGCCCACGCGAAGTGAGTTTGATACCAATAGCAATAACCAACATCAGCGACGAAATCATCAGCATAATGATACTGCCAAGCACCAAATCTTCCGCCCGCTTAATAAACGAACCCGCCCCTTCAAACGGTGAGCTAAAGATACCGATGGTTTGCAGGTTGTGGATAGAGCGTAGCTTGGACATATTGTTGCTGTAGGTATAAAAGTCAGGAACAATATAGGTATCTACGGTGGTGTCTGACATCATAGCCAGGAAATGGCGGATGCGGTGCAGCGCCACCATCGGTAAAGCGATATATATTTCGTCAATATTTCCCAGTCGGGCTTCCTCAACCAGATTAATCACCGGGCCACGAAAGGGGCTTTTGATCTTATCAACAATGTCGCCACAGCGCGATAACGCACGCTCATCATAAAAAGCCAGATCCAATTTGATATTGGCGTACTCATACAGTAACGCGCTTTCCGCGGCCAGACCATTATCGGTCAAACCAATAATCGCCACGCGCATACTCTTTTTCGTTGAATATTTAAAAATAAAAAAGCGAATGTAATAAAGAAAAGGTAATGGAATGAAGTACCAGTAAATAATGGCAGAATAAAAAGGCGAAGGTAAGCGGTCTAAGTAACCGAGGGACGCCGGTTCTGCCACTGTCATACTCACCAGCTCGTTAAAAAAAATAGCCAGCAGCGTACAAAAAAGTAACCGTTTTTGATTACGTAAACCAATCGTTTTAATTTTTTGCTGATAAATCTTGATATATTCAGCAAACAGCAAAAAAAAGACTGAAAACAGAATGCTCAGAATAGCAATGGTGTTAAATGGCATCAACCCCAGCAGATGGGCACTAAAAATTAGCGTCACATTAATAACGATAAAATCAACCAGTTTTAAAAAGACTGGATATCCTTGACTGCTAATCTTTAGCGATTTTTTTAGCATATCTCAGCCCATTATCTATTGATATTTAATTATTTTTTTCTCATTTCATGTTGCTAATTATATCACAAGTCTAAAAAACGCAATGACCCATTGTCAGTAAATGTAAAAAATAATGTTTATTAGTGTGATGCAAACCACTCATTCATTCTCATCATTATGATTTTAAAGAAAATTAATGCAACATAAGTTTTAACCACCAAATCAAAAAAGTTCATTTTTTACAACAAAATCATCATTGACAATTAACAAAACATGGTCTATGAAAAAAAGTTTTATGTATGACAAATTTCACTACGGCTTTGCTTGATTTATTCTGAACCCACCTTTCATTGTGGCTAAACGCTGTAATTAAATAACAACAAATACCTTATAGTGATATTTAAAAACGCAACAATAACAAAGTTAATTACTTTTAATTATATTTGAGTGCCGGCGCCACAATAAAAACATATCAGGCAGCAACGCTTAAAAAGCGCACCCGCACGCTTAACCCACCTAATGTTTCGCTGCGTGCCAGCTGCGGATGCGTCCGGTGTAAGCGAGCAATGTCGTTAACCAGCGCCAGACCAATTCCTGCGCCAGGGACATTGCCAACGTTATCGAGTCGATGAAACGGTAGCATCGCCTGATGAACCATCTGGTCATCTATACCTGGCCCGCTATCCTCAATCATCAGCACCACGGCTTCGCCTTCACGCTGCAGTCGGGCAGTCACCACCCCATGCGCAGGGGTGTATTTCAGGGCGTTATCCAGTAGATTTCCACACAGCTCGCCGAGCAGGACTTCATCGCCCTCAATCCACACCGCGCCCTGTTCCCCCTCATAACCCAGATCGATAGCTTTACTGCGCGCCTGCGCCAGCCGGGTAAAACAGCTGCTTTGCACCACCTCATACAAATTAACCGGTGAGAAGTGCTTTTCTTCCTGCTCTTTGCGCTTCACTGCCGACAGCTGAAGCAGCCTTTCCGTCAGCTGAATAGTGTTATCCAGAGTCACGCTCATGGCCTGTAAACTCTCGAACCATTGCTGAGGCTGCGGGCTGGCGAGGGCTACCGCCGCCTGAGTTTTCAGTACCGCTAACGGCGTTTTAAGCTGATGGGATGCGTCCGCGCTGAAGCGTTCCTGACGAGAGATAAGGCCACGAAGTCGGTCCAGATAGCGGTTGAATGCCACAATCAGCAGACGGGTTTCCGACCACGGCAACAGCTCCGGCAACGGCGTCAGCAGCCCAGGCTCACGACGCACCATCAGCGATGACAACTGGCGCATCGGACGTAGCACCCGGCGTAGCAGCCAGCCAACCAGCACCAGCGTGAGCATTACCAGCAGTCCTTGCGAAACCCACGAGGAGAACAGCAGCTGTCGCGCCAGATAACGCCGCGATTGCAGCGTTTCAGCGACATAAATTTCCGCCATACCGGTAATGCCGCCCTCGTTGACTGGCTGAAGAAGACGTGCCACGCGGATTGCCTCGCCGCGATATTCAGTGTGATAAAACCACGCCAGCGCCGGATAAAGCCGGGTGCGCGAGGTTGCAGGCGGCATCGCAGGTAAATCGTCATAACCTGATATCACCTTCCCCGCCGGGTCGACCACTTTGTAATACAGCCTGTCATTCATATTCAGTTCAAAACTGTCCAACACCACCCACGGCACATTCACTTCCAGTCGTTTATTACGTACCACTAACCGCTCAGAGACGGTTCTGGCGGACGAGAGCAGGGTCCGATCATACGCCTGCGTCGCCGCCTGTAACGCGCTGACATAGCTGTTAAATGCCGACAGTCCCCACAGCAACAGCAGCGGTAATCCCAGAAACATCAGCAGTTGCAGATACAACGACTGGGGCTTAACCCATTTCATCGCTACGCTCCAGCACATAGCCCAGACCACGTAACGTGGCGATGCGCACATCGCTTCCCTGAAGTTTTTTACGCAGACGATGGATGTACAGTTCGATACTTTCGGGGCTGACCTCATCGCTTAGACTGAAAACCTGTTCAAACAACTGCTGGCGCGAAACCGGACGCAGGCGACGGTACATCAGCACCGTCAGCAGAGCCTGTTCACGCGGCGTAAGCGCCAACGGCTGTCCCTGTAACATAAAATAGCCTTCATCGTGAAACGCCAGCGCCCCCAGTTGCTGTATGCCTTGCACCTGCCCCGCGCTGCGACGAAGCAAAGCCCGCAGCCGGGCATCAAGCTCTTCGATTTCAAACGGTTTTGCCAGATAGTCATCGGCCCCGACGTTTAACCCTTTCACCCTGTCGGCCACCGCGCCGCGCGCCGTCAACAGCAGAACGGGGAGCGTCTGACCGCGCTTGCGCAGCCGTTGGACGACTTCAAGACCGTCCAGCCCCGGCATATTGATGTCCAGCACCGCCAGCGCATACGTTTCGCTATGTAAAAGATGGTCGGCCGCCAGGCCATCAAAAACGCAGTCGACGGCAAAACCGTTTTGCACCAGCGCTTTCTCCAGCCAGTGAGCTAACTCACGGTTATCTTCCGCTAATAAGAGACGCATATCACATCCTGTAAAGTTTCTGCCGCATTGAAAGGGAATTGAAAGGTTAATGTTTTAACAATCACGCAACCGAACTGCTACACATCGGCTCACATAATCACAAAAATCTTCTTCCGTACCCGAAAATCCGGTTTTCCGGTGTGAGGATAAACAATGAAAAAACAATTACTTCGTACCCTTACTGCAAGCATTTTACTGATGAGTACCTCTGTTCTGGCAGAACAAGCGCCATCGCGCACCGAATGTATCGCCCCAGCGAAACCCGGCGGTGGCTTCGATCTCACCTGCAAACTGATTCAGGTGAGCATGATGGAAACCGGCGCTATCGAAAAACCAATGCGCGTAACCTACATGCCCGGCGGCGTTGGCGCTGTGGCCTATAACGCAATCGTCGCTCAACGCCCGGCTGAAGCGGGTACCGTGGTGGCTTTCTCCGGCGGCTCCCTGTTGAACCTGTCCCAAGGTAAATTTGGTCGCTATGGCGTGGATGACGTGCGCTGGTTGGCAAGCGTGGGCACGGATTACGGCATGATAGCCGTACGCCAGGACTCACCATGGAAGACGCTGAAAGATCTGCTGACGGCAATGGAAAAAGATCCTAACAGTGTAGTTATTGGCGCGGGTGCCTCAATCGGTAGTCAGGACTGGATGAAGTCGGCGCTGCTGGCGCAAAAAGCCAACGTCGATCCGCACAAGATGCGCTATGTGGCCTTTGAGGGCGGCGGCGAACCGGTTACCGCGCTGATGGGCAATCACGTGCAGGTAGTTTCCGGCGATCTCAGCGAGATGGTGCCTTATCTCAGCGGCGACAAAATCCGCGTGCTCGCGGTGTTCTCTGAAGAACGCCTGCCGGGTCAGTTAGCCAATGTGCCAACGGCCAAAGAGCAGGGTTACGACCTGGTGTGGCCAATCATTCGTGGCTTCTACGTTGGACCAAAAGTCAGCGATGCCGAATACCAGTGGTGGGTCGATGCCTTTAACAAACTCCAGCAGACTGAGGAATTTAAAAAGCAGCGCGATCTCCGCGGCCTGTTCGAGTTCAACATGAGCGGTAAGCAGCTCGACGAGTACGTGAAGAAGCAGGTCACGGATTATCGTGAGCAGGCGAAAGCCTTCGGTCTGGCGAAATAAGCGCAGAGGCAAAGATGATGAGCGATCGTATTTTTGCAGGTATCTGGCTGTTGCTCTGTATAGCCGGGCTGTTCGTGGCCTGGCAAATCACCAGCGAATACAGCTATGAGCCGGTTGGCCCGCGCCCCTTTCCGCTGGGCATTATCAGTCTGATGCTGTTATGCGCCGTGGCGCTGCTGTTGCGCCACCCGGACACCATCAGTTGGCCTCGCCGCCATGTGCTGCAAAAGCTGCTGACGATGGTGATTGTTCTGTTGATGTACGCCTGGGGTTTTGAATGGCTCGGTTTTCCCATCGCCACCGCCATTCTCACCGTGGTGATTGGCATGCTGTTCGGCGCAACCATTCCGGCTGCGGGTATTTCCGGCGCGGTGCTCGGCATTCTGTTGTGGTATGCCTTCGACCGGCTGCTTGACGTCACCTTACCACTCGGCGCCTGGCTGGGTTAACGGAGAAACGATGGATACCTGGATTTATCTTTCTCAGGGTTTCGCGGTGGCGATGACGCCGGAAAACCTGGTCATCGCCTTGATTGGCTGTTTTGTTGGCACCATCGTCGGGCTGCTGCCCGGCCTCGGGCCGATTAACGGCGTGGCGATCCTGCTGCCGCTGGCTTTCGCTTTGCACCTGCCGGCTGAATCTGCGTTGATCCTGCTGGCGACGGTCTACATTGGTTGTGAATACGGCGGGCGTATCTCCTCGATCCTGCTGAACGTGCCCGGCGATGCGGCAGCGATTATGACCGCGCTGGATGGCTACCCGATGGCGCAGCAAGGGCGTGGCGGCGTTGCGCTCTCTATCTCGGCGGTCAGCTCATTCTTTGGTTCGCTTATCGCTATCGGCGGCATCATTTTGTTTGCCCCAGCGTTAGCCCAATGGTCGCTGTCCTTCGGCCCGGCCGAATACTTCGCCTTAATGGTTTTCGCCATTGCCTGCCTCGGCAGCATGATGGCGCAAA
This sequence comes from Citrobacter sp. wls717, assembly GCF_005280955.1. Lineage (NCBI taxonomy): Bacteria > Pseudomonadati > Pseudomonadota > Gammaproteobacteria > Enterobacterales > Enterobacteriaceae > Citrobacter > Citrobacter sp. wls717. The sequence goes on along the minus strand of NZ_SZWW01000031.1, from coordinate 369,420 downwards.
ATCCGCTGAAATCATTTCTGGCAGCGCTTATCGGTCTCGGCCTCGCGACCGTCGGCGTGGACGCCAACACCGGGGTTTATCGCTTTACCTTTGACAGCGTTCATCTCTCCGACGGCGTGCAGTTTATCGTGGTGGTGATTGGGTTGTTCTCTGTCTCAGAAATACTGTTAATGCTGGAACATACCAGCAGCGGCCAGACGCTGGTGCGTAAAACGGGCCGCATGTTGTTCAATGCCAAAGAAGGCGCACAGTGCGTGGGCGCCACCCTGCGTTCATCGGTGATTGGCTTTTTCGTCGGCGTTCTGCCTGGCGCAGGCGCCACCATTGCCAGCGCTATCACCTACATGACCGAGAAAAAGCTCAGCGGCAACAGCGATAGCTTCGGCAAGGGTGATATTCGCGGTGTGGCGGCACCTGAGGCCGCGAACAATGCCTCGGCCTGTGGCTCTTTTATTCCGATGCTGACGCTCGGCGTTCCAGGCTCCGGCACCACGGCAGTGATGATGGGCGCGCTGACCCTGTACAACATCACCCCTGGCCCGGCGATGTTCACCGAGCAGCCGGATATCGTTTGGGGACTGATTGCGGCGCTGCTGATTGCCAACGTGATGCTGCTGGTGATGAACATCCCGCTGATCGGTCTGTTTACTCGTATGCTGACTATCCCGCTGTGGTTTTTGGTACCGGCTATCGCGGCAGTCTCCGCGGTTGGCGTGTACGCCGTTCACAGCACAACCTTTGATCTGGTGTTGATGGTCGCCCTTGGCGTACTGGGCTACATTCTGCGTAAGATGCACTTCCCGATGTCGCCGCTGATTTTAGGCTTCGTTCTCGGGGAAATGCTGGAGCAGAACCTGCGCCGGGCGTTGTCTATCAGTAACGGCAGCATGGATATTCTGTGGGCCAGCGGCGTAGCGAAAGTGCTGCTGGTGATGGCGGTACTGGTTATCGTTATCCCGCCGGTGCTGCGCCTGATCCGTAAGCGTAACAGCAAACCGCAGGTGGATATCGGTTAGTAATATGCCGGATGGCGCTGGCCATCCGGCATTTTCATCTTAATTCCTGAACTGCACTAAGAACGTGCTCGACAAACCGCGTCAGCTTCGGCAACGCACGCAAATCTTGCCGCCACAGCAGATGAATGGGTCGTGGCTGCGGCGTAAACGCCTCCAGCACCCGCACCAGCCTGCCAGTAGCTAACTCTTCCGCCAACAGCACCTCCGGTTGTAACAACAGCCCCGCCCCCGCCACTGCCGCCATACGCAGGCCATGACCATCGTTACAGCGCAGGATTGCATCGCGCTTCCATCTGACTTCGCCCCCCGCGCCCGGTAGCATCCATTCGTTGCGGGCCGTCCACACGGTGTGGGACAGGCACAAATGATCCACCAGATCCGCGGGCGTGAAGGGGGTGCCATGACGAGCGAGATAATCCGGTGACGCGCAAATCGCCATACGGTACGGACACAGGTATTTCGCCACTACATCAGTCTGATGGATATCGCCAATGCGGATCGCCAGGTCAACCCCTTCATTCACCAGATCGACCATCCGATTGGTCAGATCCAGTTCAATGCGCACTTCCGGCCAGGCCTGTAAAAACGAGGCGGCCAACGGCGAGATAACGCAGGCGCCAAAAGAGGTTGGCGCGCTGATGCGCAGCGTCCCCGCAGGCGCCAGCCGCAGACGCTCCACTGAGCGTTCGGCTATCGACACCTGTTCCAGCACACGCCGGGCTTCTTCAAAATAGACACGACCGGCATCGGTCAGACTCTGGCGACGTGTGTTGCGCTCCAGCAGGCGCGTACCGAGTTGCGCTTCAAGGTGGGTGATATACTTCCCTACCATCACCGCAGACATTCCCAGTCGCGTGGCCGCGGTGGTAAAGCTCCCGCTCTCCACCACCGCGATAAACGTTTCCATGCCGCGCAGTTTATCCATATTGCAAACCTCTGGTTAGTAATCATCTAACTTTTGGCCAGTTTATCCGATTTCATTTTCATTAAAGAATAGCGGCTCACACTATTGCGGAGGTGGTTATGAAAATCGTTATTGTTGGTGCCAGTGGTACGGTGGGTCGCGCAGTTACGGAAGCATTAAGCCGTAAACATGAAGTGATCCGTGTGGGCCGCACGCAGGGAGATTACCAGGTTGATATCACCTCCCAGGAAAGTGTCGTGGCATTGTTTGAAAAAGTCGGACGGGTAGATGCGATCGTTTCCGCCACCGGCAATTTGTTCTTTGGGCCGCTGTCGACGATGACCGACGAGGACTTCAACCAGGGGTTACAGGATAAGCTGTTAGGCCAGATTCGTCTGGCATTAACCGGGCAGCATTTTCTCAATGATGGCGGCTCAATTACGCTCATTAGCGGCATCATCGCCCATGAACCCATCGCGCAGGGGGCGAATGCGGCAACGATCAATGCCGGTCTGGAAGGATTTGTTCGCGCGGCGGCCTGTGAGCTGGGGCGTGGGCTGCGTATCAACCTGATTAGCCCAACCGTGCTCAGTGAATCCGCCGCAGCCTACGACGATTTCTTTCCGGGTTTTGAAAGCGTCCCGGCCGCTACCGTTGCCAACGCCTATCGCCGCAGCGTGGAAGGCATCCAAACCGGGCGTACTTATAAAGTAGGTTACTGATAAAAGCATGACCTTGCCTCTTACGTCATCAGTAAGAGGCAAGCCACTGCCTATTTTCAGGCACCCGTTTCGTTTCTTATTCGCGCATTAATATATTCCACGGCCTGAGAGACATCCATAATGCCGTTAATTGCATTCGTCACACCTTGCCCGATAATAATCTCTGCCTGGCGCAGGTTGAAAGGTTCACCTTTACTTCCCTCAGACTCCCTTATTCCCGTCATGCCTTTTTCATTCAATAAATTAAACCACGGGTAGAGATTGAGAACGTTTTGATCGTGACATATTCCAGACCAGGCGCTATTTCCTCCCAGCAAAACCAGATGGCGCGCAATTTCATCGGAATAAAGCCAATGAAAGAACTGCTCAACCTGTTTTTTCTTTTTACTGTAGCGGGACATTCCAATGGAACCGCCCCCCAATTGTGGAAGTTGCCCCGGAACGGGAGCATAGCCAATAGTGGGCGCTATGGCCGTGTGCGCCACATCGTTGAACAAATTGAGATACATGATCAGCATGGCAAGATTTCCACGCTCAAACTGTTTTACCGCGTCACTCCACCACTCACCGGGCAGATTCACGGCGATAGAAAGCTGTTGTAGATATTGTTCGAGTGCAGTTGCGGCAAGTGAAGGCTCGAGTTGTACCGGCTCGCTTTCGCGCACCAAACGTCCACCGAGCGCGTAGTAACGCAGCAGATACTCGGTAGCAATAAGCCCCGAGCTTCCCAGCGTCACCGCTGTTCCCATCGGGCGCTGTCTGTTTTCTGGCTGATGTAATTGACTAAAGAAAGCCGCTATCTCATCAAATTGCGCAAAGCTCTCTGGCAGCGTTAACTCTTTTCCCGTTGCTTCATAAAACATCCGTTTAATCGTCGCGTCTTCAAACAGATCTCGTCGATAAAACAAAAGCTGCATACTGGCATCAAAGGGTATTGCCCATGCGGTCCCATTCACCATGCTGAAGTGCTGTTGAATTTGCTCAGAGAAATTTTCCAACAGCAATGGAAGCTCAGAAGAGACGGATTCCAGCGGCAAGAGTGCTTTCTCTGCAAACCACGGAAAACACGCCATATCGATTCGCAGTAAATCGTAATAAGGATGTAGATGAAGGTGAGAGAGGATTTCAAAAACTTCATCATAGGGATAAACCGCAAGATTTACCTTAATACCGGTCTGGCGATAAAAGTGGGGTAACAGTTTCTTCAACGCATCAGTCGAAGGACTCGGTAAAATTAACATATTCAGCGTCGCCTCTGTTTCAGGCGGCGGCACGTACTGTCCATTCCAGGAAAAACCGCAATTTGTCAGAATACGATGCTTTTCTTTACTTTTAGGCAGGCGAATACTGGAGGCAATAGTTGTCCCCAGGCGACCATAATCCATCTGGTAGCTGGTGATCCCGTCGATGGATGCAGGGAGATTATCACTCAGTTGCAATATCGGCGGACAGGACTGGGAGCTACCAAACCAGGCTGCTTGCGTCAGTGCTCGCGTTCTCTCAGAGTCCTGGACAATAAACAGATCGGGAATTGCCCCGCGAAAAAAGTCAAAAGCGACGGTGTTAGCTTCACTGGCATGTGCAGGTAAAATCGTAAGCTTCGTATGCGGACTTAATTCCCGGCAGGTTTCCTGTATCGCCTGAGTAAAGCTCGCGCTATGGGAAAATTCCAGACGTTCGCAAAAAACACCAATATGGCCCGGCTGCTGCGCCAGCGCCCTCCTCGCTATTTCTTCGCCTGCAGTGACATAGTCAAGGCTAAAATAACAAACTGCGCCGACAGGCTGGCGATATGCAAACAAAATATTTTCCGGGGAAAGCCTGAGCAAGTCGTAATAGGGCTGACTGTCATTCAGGCAACTGACCGAGACAACAGCCTGATAAGACTTTGCCGCCAGCGTTTGCAGAATCTCGAGCTCAAGATTAGGCAGATCGTTGGTCAGGTAAAGGTCGATCGGTTCGCTTAATGAAGGCTGCCAAACCTGATGCAATCCCCGATAGAGTTGAAAGTACTGTTCGGCATTGATGTCGGGCAGAATCAATGCCACTCCCTGACTTTTGCTGGCTCTCAACGATTGCGCCTGCGCATTCAACTGATAGCCAACTTCTCGGGCTGCACGTTGAACCGCTTCAATCTTCTCGACGCTTACATTCCCTCTGCCATTGAGCACATTCGAGACAGTCCCATGCGACACACCGGCAATTCTTGCTATGTCTTTGATAGTTGGCATTTTTACATCCTTCCCCTGATGCTTTGATGCTAGCACGGCGCTCATCAGGAAACTATCTTCAGCACTAAAATTTGAACGTTACAATATTAAAAAGTGCATTTTATAAGCATGTCATAATAAAAGCCTGACGCTATCGATAGACACACCTCATGCACGAAAAAACATTAACACAATGAAATATATGTATAAATTTTATAATTTTTGAAGAGGATCACTTCTGAGGAAAAAGATCGTTGTTCATATAAAATACCGGAACCATAATTGACACGTTCCAATTACATTTTATTGCATAAACGTCTAAAAAAACAACAATCACATTTGTCATTAAGAGGGAAACATGAAGATTCATTTTCTGGGTACCGCTGCATCTGAAGGGATCCCCAATCCTTTTTGCCGTTGTGAGCACTGCCAGCAAGCCCGCATTCGTAAAAGTAAAGACTTACGCACACACTCTTCAGCGATTATCGACGATGAACTGCTCATTGACGTGGCGCCTGAATTCAGCCAACAACTGCTGCGAGATGGCCTGGACGCAACAGAGATCAGATCGCTATTGTTCACACATACTCATCCCGATCATTTCAACGTCGGCGATCTTTTTAGCCGTATGGAAGGGTATGGATTTGAAATTACTCATCCGTTGCACATTTTTGGTAATGACCGTGCAATTAACGGTGCTGCGGAAGTGTTACCAGGCTACAGCGCTGAAAGATTTGCTTTTCATTGCCTGGTGCCCTTCGTGACCGTTGAAACTCGCGGATACCGCATCACTCCGCTGCTGGCTAACCATGCCAAGTGGGAGCTTTGTTATACCTGGTTTATTGAAAAAGAAGGCCAGTCAATTTTCTACGGACATGATTCAGGCTGGTTTCCTGAGCTCACATGGCAGTGGCTGAAAGGGAAAAAAATCGATCTGGCTGTCCTGGAGTGCACCTACGGTTTTAATGGTGATAATCGTACAAATAACCACATGAGTCTGGAAACCGTCTTCGCCGCCAGAGACAGGCTTGCGGAACTCGGTTGCCTTGAGAAAAATAGCCAACTTATCGTCTCGCATATATCACACAGCGGAGGTCTGCTGCACGACGATCTCGTTGCGGCATGCGACAAAGAGAACATTCTTGTCGCCTGGGACGGGCTTAACCTGAGCATCAACCAGTAAGGATATGCAATATGGACCTTAATAAAACACCACGCCTGTTGATTATGATGTTCATACAATATTTCATGCAGGGTGCCTGGAATATGACCATGGGGCTGGTATTGAGCACCTATGGTATGGCAACAATTATTGGCTCATCCTATGCTTTGCTTGGCCTGGCGACTATTCTTTCCCCGCTATTTATTGGCATGGTCGCCGACCGCTTCTTTGCGTCACAAAAAGTCATGGCGATCCTGCATTTAATTAATGCAGGTGTACTGTTGTTTGTTCCGCAATTTATTGAGGCACAAAACACAGGTATGACGTTAACCATGATTTTCCTGGTTGGTCTGCTGTTTTATCCAACAACTGCGCTGGCGAACAGTATCAGTTTCAGCCACATTAACGGGGTAAAATACTTCCCATTTATTCGTGTATTCGGCACATTTGGATTTATGGTCATCGGCTTTATCATTGGTGAAATGGGTTATTCTGGAAATACCATCACCTGGTATATTGCGTCGGCCTCCGGTGTTGTTCTCGGCCTGTACTGTTTTACGTTGCCAAATACCCCACCGAAAGCAAAAGGAAGCGTGTTTACGCTTCGCGATCTGTTATGTCTGGATGCTCTGGCGCTCTTCAAAGACCGCAGTTTCTCGGTTTTGATGCTCAGTATTTTTGTCCTGATGATCCCCAAAACGGCTTATTCCGCCTATATCCCGGTCTTTTTAAAAGCGCTTGGATTCGATAACGCCGCCTCAATGATGCAGGTTGGCATCGCCTGTGAAGTCATTTTCATGTTCCTGCTGTCGTTCTTCTTACTGAAAGCTGGCTTCAAAATCACGCTGATGTTAGGCGCCGTCTGCTGGATCATCCGCACACTATTATTTGCTAATGCCTCGCTGGATGCCAACATGATGTTTGTGCTGATCGGCCTGATGTTACAAGGATTCTGCTGGGACTTTTTCTTTACCGTGGGCGACATTTATGTTGACCGTAAAGCAGCGCCAGAGATTAAAGCACAAGCCCAAAGCTTGCGATTTATCGTCTCCAACGGCGTTGGTCTGCTATTTGCCTCCACCGTATGCGGGCAAATCTTTAACAACACCGTGACGGAACAAGGTCCAGAGGCGTTGCCACAATGGGAAACATTCTGGCTAGTTTCAGCAGGCGTTGCCGCAGTGGTCAGCGTATTCTTCCTGATTTTCTTCCGGGACGATATTTCGAAACGCAAAACGGACCTCACATTGAAAAAAGCAAACTCCTGATCGTTAAAGACTCTCTCATTAAGGTAATTGCATGAATAATCTGGCCGCCATCATCAATGAGCAAGGATTGTTGCCTTTAACTACGATCATCAAAATCAGTATTGCATTTATTCTGGGTGGCATTATTGGCCTGGAAAGAGAATCGAAAGGGAAACCGGTCGGCTTCAAAACCTGCGTTATTTTATCCGTAGCCAGCTGTGTATTAACTGTCGTATCAATACAATCTGCTGAATACTATGCAGAAATTTCGATGAATATCCGTAGCGATCCTATGCGCCTGGCGGCGCAGATTATCAGCGGCGTTGGTTTTCTCGGTGCGGGAGTCATTCTGCACCGACACGACGATGCTATCTCTGGTCTCACGACTGCGGCAATTGTCTGGGCATCTGCAGGGGTGGGAATCACCTGCGGAGCCGGTTTTTATTTTCATGCTGTTTTTGCCACGGCTTTATTTTTATTAGCGATCAAACTAAGCCCATTCATTATCTTCTTACAGACCAGAAACCAGTTTCCCGGAAAAGTGAAAGTGCGGGTTATTCTTGATGAACGAAACGCTGTAGAAAGTCTGATAACCCGCATTCATCAACAGAAAAACATTATCGAAAACATCACTATCAGGGATATCAAGAAGGGCAAAATTGAGGTTAATCTCAAAATCGTAATTCGTCAAAAGATGACCTTGCCCGACTTATATCACGATCTGACTCATGTGGAACACGTCTGCGCCATCGCCCTGGAACATTAATACACCTTATCTTCCTCTTTAAAATCAGGGGCTTTCGCCCCTGAAATAGCCACTCAGTATCCATCCAGCCTCTAAATCCTCACCTTTTGCAATGTTAAATAATTGTTGTTTTTGATCACAAATAAGAAACAAACAAGCTCATTGTGTGCGCGTTTTTCAAAAATGTAGATATTTTTAATTTATGGCTACGAAACGAGCTGCGCCATATCTCCCTGACAATCTACTGAGAGGATCGATTTGATGAACGCACTGACTGCCGTACAACCGAACGCTGAAGATCCAGCCCAGCACTACAGAGGTTTCACACTGAAACCATCAGTCCAGTCTCCACGTCTGCTGGAGCTGACTTTTTCTGCCGAGACCACTGAGCAATTTCTACAGGCCGTCGCGCAGTGGCCGGTGCAGGCCCTGGAATACAAATCTTTCCTGCGCTTCAAAGTGGGCAAGATCCTCGATGATTTGTGCGGCAACCAGTTGCAGCCCCTGCTGCTGAAAACGCTGCTCGATCGTGCCGAAGGCGCGCTGCTGATCAACGCCGTCGGCGTGGATGATGTGGCCCAGGCTGAAGAAATGGTCAAACTGGCGACGGCGGTCGCGCATCTGATCGGACGCTCCAATTTTGATGCGATGAGCGGTCAATACTATGCCCGTTTTGTGGTGAAAAACGTCGATAACTCAGACAGCTATCTGCGCCAGCCGCACCGTGTTATGGAGCTACATAACGACGGAACCTACCTTGAAGAAATCACCGATTACGTGCTGATGATGAAGATCGACGAGCAGAACATGACCGGCGGTAACTCGCTGCTGCTGCACCTCGACGACTGGGAACATCTGGAGCAGTACTTTACCCATCCGCTGGCGCGTCGCGCGATGCGCTTTGCCGCGCCGCCAAGCAAAAACGTCAGCAAGGATGTGTTCCATCCGGTATTTGACGTTGACCAGCAGGGCCGCCCGGTAATGCGCTACATCGACCAGTTCGTCCAGCCGAAAGACTATGAAGAAGGCGTCTGGCTGAGCGACCTGTCCGATGCGCTGGAAACCAGCAAGAACATTATTTCCGTTCCGGTTCCCGTGGGTAAATTCCTGCTGATCAACAATCTGTTCTGGCTGCACGGCCGCGATCGCTTCACCTCGCATCCTGACCTGCGCCGCGAACTGATGCGCCAGCGTGGTTATTTCGCTTACGCGAGCAACCACTACCAGACCCATCAGTAAGGGCGAAGGAAAAAAGCGGATGTATGATTTTGTGATTATTGGCGGCGGCATTATCGGCATGTCGACCGCCATGCAACTGATTGATGTCTATCCGGACGCCAGAATCGCGCTGCTGGAAAAAGAGTCCGGCCCGGCCTGTCACCAGACGGGCCATAACAGCGGCGTGATTCATGCCGGGGTTTATTATACGCCCGGCAGCCTGAAGGCGCAGTTTTGCCTGGCCGGAAATCGCGCCACCAAAGCCTTTTGCGACCAAAACGGCATCCGCTACGACGTCTGCGGAAAAATGCTGGTTGCCACCTCCGCTCTGGAAATGGAGCGTATGCGCGCGCTATGGGATCGCACCGCCGCTAACGGCCTGGAACGCGAATGGCTGAATGCGCAGGAGCTACGCGAGCGTGAACCCAACATTACCGGGCTGGGCGGCATTTTTGTCCCGTCGAGCGGGATCGTCAGCTACCGCGAAGTAACCGCCGCGATGGCGAAGATTTTCCAGGCCAAGGGCGGTGAGATTATTTACAACGCCGAGGTCAGCGCGCTGAGAGAACACGCCGCGGGCGTGATCGTCCATACCCGCCAGGGGCACGAATATGAAGGCGCAACGCTGATAAGCTGTTCCGGCCTGATGGCCGATCGGCTGGTGAAAATGCTCGGCGTTGAACCCGGCTTTATCATCTGTCCGTTCCGTGGCGAATACTTCCGTCTGGCGTCAGAACATAACCAGATAGTCAATCATCTGATCTACCCGATCCCCGATCCGGCGATGCCGTTTCTCGGTGTGCATCTCACCCGCATGATTGATGGCAGCGTCACGGTGGGCCCCAACGCGGTACTGGCATTTAAACGCGAAGGTTACCGTAAACGTGATTTCTCACTCAGCGATACGCTGGAGATCTTCGGCTCTTCCGGCATCCGCCGCGTGCTGCAAAACAACCTGCGCTCCGGGCTTGGCGAAATGAAAAATTCGCTGTGCAAAAGCGGCTATCTACGGCTGGTGCAAAAGTACTGTCCGAGTCTGACGCAGAAAGATCTGCAACCGTGGCCTGCGGGCGTGCGGGCGCAGGCGGTGTCGCCGGACGGCAAGCTGATCGACGATTTCTTGTTTGTCACTACGCCACGCTCCATTCATACCTGCAACGCCCCTTCTCCGGCAGCAACGTCAGCGCTCCCTATCGGTGCGCATATTGTCGGCAAAGTACATGCGCTGCTGGAGAGCCAGAGTAATCCCGGACGCACGCTGCGTGCGGCACGTAGCGTGGAGACATTACACGCCGCATTCACCCGTTAACATGATTAAGACAGGAAGTAATTATGCAACTAAACGATCCAACCTTATTTCGCCAACAGGCGTTGATTGACGGCAACTGGCGTGACGCCAACAACGGCGAGACCATCGCAGTAACGAATCCCGCCAATGGTCAGCAATTGGGTAGCGTACCGAAAATGGGGGCGGATGAAACCCGTGAAGCCATTAACGCCGCGAACCGCGCTCTACCCGCCTGGCGTGCGCTGACCGCCAAAGAACGGGCCAATATTCTGCGTCGCTGGTTCAACCTGATGATTGAACATCAGGACGATCTTGCTCGTTTGATGACCCTGGAACAGGGTAAGCCGCTAGCGGAAGCCAAAGGCGAAATCACCTATGCCGCCTCATTTATTGAGTGGTTTGCCGAAGAGGGCAAACGTATTTATGGCGACACGATCCCCGGCCATCAGGCTGATAAGCGTCTGATCGTCATCAAGCAGCCAATCGGCGTTACCGCCGCGATTACGCCGTGGAACTTCCCGGCGGCGATGATCACTCGCAAAGCCGGTCCGGCACTGGCGGCGGGTTGCACCATGGTGCTTAAACCAGCCAGCCAGACCCCCTATTCCGCACTGGCGCTGGCAGAGCTGGCTAATCGCGCCGGCATCCCGGCTGGCGTATTCAGCGTGGTGACCGGTTCAGCAAGCGCGGTCGGCAACGAACTGACCGGCAATCCGCTGGTGCGCAAACTGTCATTTACCGGCTCCACCGAAATTGGCCGTCAGTTGATGGAACAGTGTGCCAAAGACATCAAGAAGGTGTCGCTGGAGCTGGGCGGCAATGCGCCGTTTATCGTCTTTGATGATGCCGATCTCGACAAAGCCGTGGAAGGCGCGCTGGCGTCGAAGTTCCGTAACGCGGGGCAAACCTGCGTCTGCGCCAACCGTCTGTACGTGCAGGACGGCGTATATGACCAGTTTGCCGAAAAACTCGAGCAGGCGGTGAGCAAGCTGCGCCTCGGTGATGGTCTGCAACCAGATGTCACCACCGGGCCGCTGATCGACGAGAAAGCGGTCGCCAAAGTGCAGGAGCACATCGCCGATGCCCTGGATAAAGGCGCACGCATTATCGCTGGCGGTAAACCTCATGCGCTGGGCGGGAACTTCTTCCAGCCCACCATTCTGGTCGATGTACCTGCCAACGCGAAGGTTGCCAAAGAAGAGACATTCGGCCCGCTGGCGCCGCTGTTTCGCTTTAAAGACGAAGCTGACGTCATCGACCAGGCCAATGACACCGAGTTTGGCCTGGCAGCCTATTTCTACGCCCGTGATTTAAGCCGCGTCTTCCGCGTTGGCGAAGCGCTGGAGTACGGCATCGTCGGGATTAACACCGGCATCATCTCCAACGAAGTCGCCCCATTTGGTGGGATCAAAGCCTCCGGTCTTGGCCGTGAAGGATCGAAATACGGCATCGAAGACTACTTAGAAATCAAATATATGTGTATCGGCCTTTAATAAAACAAATACTGGAGAACACCTGATGAGCACCAACAAAGAACTTATGCAACGTCGCAGCAACGCCGTTCCCCGTGGCGTAGGACAGATCCACCCTATTTTTGCCGAGCGGGCAGAAAACTGCCGGGTCTGGGACGTTGAAGGCCGCGAATTCCTCGATTTTGCTGGCGGTATTGCGGTGCTGAATACCGGTCACCTGCACCCGCAGATTGTCTCTGCGGTAGAAGCGCAGTTGAAAAAACTGTCGCATACCTGCTTCCAGGTGCTGGCCTATGAGCCCTACCTGGAGCTGTGCGAAATCATGAACAAGAAAGTGCCGGGCGATTTCGCCAAGAAAACCCTGCTGGTGACCACCGGTTCTGAAGCCGTGGAAAACGCGGTGAAAATTGCCCGCGCCGCCACCAAACGTACAGGTACGATCGCCTTCAGCGGCGCTTATCATGGCCGTACCCACTACACCCTGTCGCTGACCGGGAAAGTCAACCCGTACTCCGCCGGAATGGGGCTGATGCCGGGCCATGTTTATCGCGCACTTTTTCCTTGCCCGCTGCATGGCATCAGTGAAGATGATGCTATCGCCAGTATTCACCGCATCTTCAAAAATGATGCCGCGCCGGAAGACGTTGCCGCCATCGTCATTGAACCCGTCCAGGGCGAAGGCGGTTTTTACGCGGTCACCCCGGCATTTATGCAGCGTCTGCGCGCCATTTGTGACGAACACGGGATCATGCTGATTGCCGATGAAGTGCAGAGCGGCGCGGGCCGCACCGGTACGCTGTTCGCCATGGAGCAGATGGGCGTTGCGCCCGATCTTACCACCTTCGCCAAATCTATCGCTGGCGGCTTCCCGCTGGCAGGGGTAACCGGTCGCGCCGACGTCATGGACGCTATCCCGCCGGGTGGCCTGGGCGGTACCTATGCCGGTAACCCGATTGCCTGTGCCGCCGCGCTGGCGGTGCTGAACATTTTCGAGCAGGAAAATCTGCTGCAAAAGGCCAACGAACTGGGGCAAACCCTGCGCGAAGGCCTGCTGGCTATCGCCGAAACGCATCGCGAAATTGGCGACGTGCGTGGGCTGGGGGCGATGATCGCCATCGAACTGTTCGAAGACGGCGACCATACGAAACCAGATGCCAAGCTGACCGCAGAAGTGGTGGCGCGCGCGCGTGATAAAGGGCTGATCCTGCTCTCCTGCGGGCCTTACTACAACGTGCTGCGCATCCTTGTCCCGCTGACCATTGAAGATGCGCAAATTCGCCAGGGGCTGGATATCATTGCCCAGTGTTTTGCTGAGGCGAAGCAGGGCTAACTATACAAAAAAGCAATCCGTAGGCCGGATAAGGCGGAGCCGCCATCCGGCACATAGGGTCAATAACAATAATACGCGTGCCCCGGCGCGGGAATGCCGGGGTGCTCTCCCAAGTGAAATACTTTCGAGAGGTTTACAAGATGGGGCAAGTGTCACAATCACATGATTTAGGGGGCGGGCTGAAATCACGCCACGTCACCATGCTGTCTATTGCCGGGGTTATCGGCGCGAGTTTATTCGTAGGTTCAAGCGTGGCGATTGCAGAAGCCGGTCCCGCGGTATTATTAGCTTATCTGTTTGCCGGACTGTTGGTGGTGATGATTATGCGCATGCTGGCCGAAATGGCCGTCGCCACCCCGGATACCGGCTCCTTCTCCACCTACGCCGATAAAGCCATTGGCCCATGGGCAGGTTATACCATCGGCTGGTTGTACTGGTGGTTCTGGGTGTTGGTTATCCCACTGGAGGCCAATATTGCCGCCATCATTCTGCATTCCTGGATCCCTGGCATACCTGTCTGGTTATTTTCTCTGGTTATCACGCTGGCATTAACCGGCAGTAATTTGCTGAGCGTCAAAAATTACGGTGAATTCGAATTCTGGCTGGCGCTGTGCAAAGTGATTGCCATTCTGGCGTTTATTGTCCTCGGCGCGGTGGCGATTAGCGGTTTCTATCCTTATGCTGAGGTTAGCGGCGTTTCACGCCTGTGGGATCAGGGCGGCTTTATGCCGAACGGTTTTGGCGCCGTACTCAGCGCGATGCTGATCACCATGTTCTCCTTTATGGGTGCAGAGATTGTTACCATCGCCGCCGCCGAGTCCGATACCCCGGATAAACACATCGTCCGCGCCACCAACTCGGTTATCTGGCGTATCTCCATCTTCTATCTGTGCTCCATTTTCGTGGTGGTGGCACTGATCCCATGGAACATGCCGGGGCTAAAAGAAGTGGGTTCTTACCGCTCGGTACTGGAGTTATTGCATATCCCACACGCGAAGTTGATCATGGACTTCGTCATTTTGTTGTCGGTGACCAGTTGCCTGAACTCCGCGCTGTATACCTCATCCCGTATGCTCTATTCCCTGAGCCGTCGTGGCGATGCCCCCGCCTTTATGGGGAAAACTAACCGCAGTAAAACGCCTTACGTGGCGGTGTTGCTGTCTACGGGGGCGGCATTCCTCACCGTGGTGGTCAACTATTACGCCCCGGCCAAAGTGTTTAAATTCCTGATCGACAGCTCCGGCGCCATCGCCCTGTTGGTTTATCTGGTGATCGCGATTTCCCAACTGCGGATGCGCAAAATTCTGCTGGCGCGAGGCGGTGAAATTAAACTGAAAATGTGGCTTTATCCGTGGCTGACCTGGCTGGTTATCGCCTTTATTATCTTTGTGCTGGTGGTTATGCTCTTTCGCCCGGCGCAACAGCTGGAGGTTATCTCTACCGGGTTGTTAGCCATAGGAATTATTTGCACGGTGCCCATTATGGCACGCTGGAAAAAACTGCTATCGTGGCAAAAAGCACCCTTGCAAAATACGCATTAAATCTGTTCCCGGCGCACGCCGGGACATTTATTCAGGAGTAAGACCATGACCGCCATTCCCCAACCGACGGCCATTGATGGATACCGCTGGCTCAAGAACGACATCATCCGCGGTATTTATCAGCCTGATGAGAAACTGCGTATGAGCCTGCTGACCTCGCGCTATGAGCTTGGCGTGGGACCGCTGCGCGAAGCGCTTTCACAGCTGGTGGCGGAGCGACTGGTCACGGTGGTTAATCAGAAAGGATATCGTGTCGCCCCGATGTCCGAGCAGGAATTGCTCGATATTTTCGATGCCCGCGCCAATATGGAGGCCATGCTGGTTGCACTGGCTATCGAACGCGGCGACGACGCCTGGGAAGCGGAGATTCTGGCACGGGCGCATATGCTCAGTAAGCTTGAAGCTGTGGACGCCAGTGAACAGATGCTTGATGAATGGGATCAGCGCCATCAGGCATTTCACTCGGCGATTGTCGCCGGCTGCGGTTCCCAATATCTGCTGCAAATGCGCGAACGATTGTTTGATTTAGCGGCACGTTACCGGTTTATCTGGCTACGTAAAACGGTGCTGTCAGTCGAAATGCTGGAAGATAAACACGATCAGCATCAAACGCTGACCGAAGCGATTCTGGCACGCGATGCCGTGCGCGCCAGCGAATTAATGCGCCAGCACCTGCTGACGCCGATTCCAATTATTCAACAGGCGATGTCCGGCAAGCTGCTGACGGAATAAGCCCGCACATCATTATTCTTCCGGAATACGTAACACCTGCCCGGGATAAATTTTATCCGGGCTTTTCAGCATCGGTTTATTCGCTTCGAATATTTTATTGTACAGGTTAGCGTTACCGTAAACCTGTTTGGCAATAGCGCTCAGGGTATCGCCCGCTTTCACGGTATAAAACTGGCTTTCACTCTCGGGTGCAGAGGTTTTAACCTGATCGTCCACGCTGGCGATACCGGAGATATTACCAATCGCAATCAGGATTTTCTCTTTCGCTTCCTGGCTTAATCCATCGCCAGAAACGGTGGCCTTGCCTTCGTTAATTTGCACGTTCACCTTATCTGCATCAGGGATGCCGGTTTTATTCAGGTGTTCCTGCACCTTCTTCGCCAGATCGGCCATGTCATGATTTCCGGTGACCGCATCCCAAAGTTTTTCACCTGCATCTTTCACAAAATTGAAGAGTCCCATATCCACCTCGGTTATTAACAAGCAACACCAGGAAGTGTAGCAGAGGAGAGAGGACGGCAAAGAAAACGGCGCAAATGCGCCGTTTATGAAAGGAAGTATTAATTACGCGTCTGTACCCAGAAGGCGTGGATCAAACCAGGAATGTAGCCCAGCAGCGTCAGAACGATATTAAGGATAAACGCCCAGCCGAATCCTTTTCCCAGCAGTACGCCAAGCGGGGGCAGAATAATAGTAAAAACGATTCTCCAGAAACCCATACACACTCCCTACAAGCAAAAAGTTAATCATTGTTTAAAAAGAGATTTTATCTCTAAGAGTAGCCATTCTACTCAAATCCGCCAGCCTTCCCCTGCTGTTTTACCCTCCTTTACGCTCTTTACGCTGGCGTACGTTGGCTTTTTATTTTAGAATTTTCTTAATTTAGATCATGCTTAAATACATATGACTGAACTTGAACAACTCCAGGCCAGCGCTGAACAGGCTGCCGCTTTGCTTAAAGCGATGAGTAACCCGAAGCGGTTGCTGATTTTGTGCATGCTCTGCGGTTCGCCCGGTACCAGCGCGGGCGAGTTAGCACGCGCTACCGGACTGAGTCCTTCCGCCACGTCCCAGCATCTGGCGCGTATGCGTGAAGAAGGTCTGATAGACAGCCAGCGCGATGCCCAGCGCATCCTTTATTCCATTAAAAATGCGGCTGTGAATTCGCTGATCGCCACATTAAAAACACTGTATTGCCCATAAGGAGCCATCATGACCATTGGGAAGATTTCCCCGCGCGAGGCGCAGACGCTGGTCGCGCAAGGCGCGAAACTGATTGATATCCGCGATGCCGACGAGTATCTGCACGAGCATATTCCTGAGGCGCATCTGGCACCGTTACCCACGCTTGAGCAGGGATCGTTGCCTGCGAATTTACGCGCCGAGCAGGTGATTTTTCACTGCCAGTCAGGCAAACGCACACAAAATGCAGCGAACAAACTCAGCGCCATTGCCGCGCCTGCGCAGGTCTGGTTGCTGGAAGGTGGAATCGATGGCTGGAAAGCCGCAGGTTTACCCGTGGCAAAAGACAGTTCACAACCACTGCCGCTGATGCGTCAGGTGCAGATAGCCGCAGGTAGCCTTGCCTTACTCGGCGTCATTCTCGGATACGCCGTCAACAGCGCCTTCTTCCTGCTGAGCGGTTTTGTGGGTGCCGGGCTGATACTCGCTGGCCTAACCGGCTTTTGCGGCATGGCGCGATTGCTGGACAAAATGCCCTGGAACCGGCGTACTCATTAAGCGGTAATACCTGAAACAGCGCTGTACCCGTCGATTGACGTGATCTATGGTGAGTTGTGCGATAAATAAAGGAGCGCAATATGTTTAAACCTGGCGATCTGGTTCAACCACGCATGGGCGGACCTAAACTGAAAGTTGTCGAAGTCAACGAAGATCAAATTGTGGCGGTACAAGCCAGTAATGAAAGCGGTGAAAAATTCACACTGAAAGCAGCTGACGTGACGCGATATACCGAAGACGGTGATTTCGGCGTTTGCTGAAAACAGGCGGTGAGGTCACCCTCACCGCATTTATAATTAGATTAAAAAGTCATCAAGAGATTTACCGGCAGCCAGCGCCTGGGCAATTGGCTTTGGTGTCCGACCTTGTCCGGTCCATGTTTTTGTTTCACCGTCGAAATCGGTAAAACGATATTTCGCCGGGCGTGGTTGACGTTTTTTGACTGCCCGCGACGTCGCTGGGGTCATACTCAGCAGCTCTTCCGGATTGATCCCATCGGCCTGCATCAGGGCCAGCAAATTATTAATTTTTTCCTGCTGTTCTGCACGTTGGCGCTGTAGCTGTTCTTCTTCATCGCGGCGTTCTTTAGTCACTACTCTGAATTTTTCGAGCATATCTTCCAGCACATCAACGGAAAATTCACGTGCCATTACACGCAGCGAGCGGATATTATTTAAGTTTTTTAACATTGAACTCATATTAACAAAACCTCTTTAACGTAAAAATGGTATCACGCTAAATATTGTATGCAACTGATTATTATTTTTCCAGTCTAATTTTTTCGCAGATTATAAAACAAATAGCCAATCCCGTTATTTAAATGGCTATCCTGAAACCTGACATCAAATATTTTATATTCCCAGGATAGTCACTGTAAATATACTCGCATTACCTCTCAGCGCATCGTCTGATAAACACATCACTTTATTGCCCAGGGCCGGCACGCGCACATTCTGAACATCAGTCAACTTTCAGAAAAGGAGCGCAAAAAACTCAGAAAAACAAGTATTCATAACCTATTGATATAAAATACTTTTAATCAGCAGAACAACGAAAACACCAAAACGAACAAAAATCAAACCAATGCAGAGCATTTTATCGACAAAAAGACAATAAATAAAAATTTTAAGCTAGTTGCTAGTTATTATCCAGGCAGATATCCTATTGAAACGCGAAAGCAGCAAGACAAATCACTAGCAGTGAAGGTATTCAAAACCTTTTTTCCCCTTTTTACAAGGAGCATTAACATGTTCTCTCCGCAGTCACGCTTGCGTCATGCTGTAGCAGACACGTTCGCGATGGTTGTTTATTGTTCTGTCGTGAACATGTTGATCGAGATATTCCTTTCTGGAATGAGCTTTGAACAGTCACTGTACTCCAGACTGGTGGCCATCCCTGTCAATATTCTGATCGCCTGGCCATACGGCATGTACCGTGATTTGTTTATGCGCGCGGCACGTAAAGCCACGCAGGCAGGATGGGCAAAAAACCTGGCGGACGTGCTGGCTTATGTCACCTTCCAGTCGCCGGTTTACGTGATTATTCTGTTGACGGTTGGCGCGGACTGGCACCAGATTACGGCTGCGGTAAGTTCGAACATCGTGGTATCGATGCTGATGGGCGCAGTATACGGCTACTTCCTTGATTATTGCCGCCGCCTGTTTAAGGTCAGCAGCTATCACCAGGCTAAAGCCCCTGCCAGTCGCGTTATTAGTTAGCGTTAACGTCGCCAAATAACCCACTCAGATAACGCTCAAGTGCAATACGCGAACTGAAGCCGTGCGGAATACCATAATGCTCATGGGTCTCTCCGGCTAAATACAACGGGAATTGCTGGTAGTGATCGCAGGTTTTAATGTCTGTCGCAGGTTCCGCCAGTGAAGAGCTGCGCTCTTTAAGCGTGGGATGGATGACTAATGCGGTACGTCCCATACGTGCTTCCCGGTTAACGTACACATAATTTTCACCACGTCGATAGCCGTACGTTTTCGGCGTCACTACATCAACGGTAAAGCCCACTTTTTCAAGTACGCGCGCCACCTCATCAGGTCGTAAATACATATTATTTTCCTCGTTATCTTTTACTGCGGGCTTACCTTACCTGATTCAGCATTAGCAACGCTTTCAGAAAAGTCCATAAACGACTGAAGACGGTGGGACGAATATCTTAAGAACCGTGCAGATTTATGTCAGCGCCTGCCGCAATTGATAGGCCGCCTGCTGCGCCATTTCCGCTGAGCTAATATTGGTAAATGACAATAATATTCCCCCTTGTCCGTTCGGCGTTATACGCCACTGGCTCAAGGCCTGTACGGCCAGACCTGCCCGATTCGCTTTACGTACTAACGCAACATCGTCTGCGTCTACACTCATCACCAGTTGGATCCCACCCTCTTGCGGGAGCACGTTAAAACCGTGTTCGGTCAGGGCATTTACCATCCACTGACGTCGCTGGGCATAATGTTGACGCATGCGTTTTAAGTGCCGCCAGAAGTGCCCCTCGCGCATAAAATCCGCCAGCGTTTGTTGCCATAAAACCGGAACGCTACAGGCCGCTAGCGCCACCTGCTGGCGAAAATGCTCGACCTGAGTCATGGGCACCACCAGCCATGCCGTGCGTAGCGCAGGAAACATTGATTTGCTGAACGTTCCGGCATAAATCACCCGCTGCGGCGCATCCAGGCTTTTCAACGGCGGCAACGGTTTACCGTGGTAGCGAAATTCACTGTCATAGTCATCTTCAATAATCCATGCCTGGGTGCGGGCCGCCCACTCCAGCAACTGATGGCGACGCTCCAATGAAAGGGCCACACCCAGCGGGCTTTGATGCGCGGGTGTAAGCAAAACAAAGCGCGCCTGCGGGTAATCGCGGATCCCAGCGCAGACATCCAGACCATTGGCATCAACAGGAACCGGCATCAGCGCAATTCGCTCCTGAGCCACTACCGGTCGGATCAACGGAAACCCGGGATCTTCGACCCACATCCCTTCACCGGGTTGAGACAGCGCGCGCAGAATTAACGTCATCGATGCCGCATAGCCAGAGGTGATAAAAACCTGCTCCGGCTGGCACTCAATGCTGCGTGAAACGCGCAGGTAATCAACAATCGCCTGACGCAGCACCCTTTCGCCGCAAACCTCCCCCACCGCCAGATCAAAACGCGTTTGGGTGCGTAAACGTCGGCCCATCACCCGCGCCCATACTTCACGCGGGAAGAGATCGAGTGCGGGTAGCCCCATCTGAAAAGGTTGGGGTCTGGGATTTTCTCCTGCGAAGATAGCGGGAGCCGCAGGCGCGGTCTCTGGTCGCAACTGCTCACTGACAAAAGTTCCCGCCTGCCCACGTCGAGCCAGCCAGCCCTGCGCCACCAGCTCGGCATAGGCATGTTCCACCGTCGAACGCGAAACGCCGAGTTCCTGGGACCACGTCCGGCTGGAGGGCAATCTTGCGCCTGGTTTGAGTTCACCTGTCTCAATGGCATTTTTTAACTGGCGGGCGATTTGTTGATAGCGCGGCATTTATGGTCTGCTTTTTTTGCAAAAATATGGCTCTCTGTAGCAGTCCATTATAGTGCTACATTGCGGGTTATCCAAACGAGGAGAAATACCATGACAATGTTACGCCAGCCCTATTATGAACTCAGTCCTGAAATCTATAACGCTCTGGTTCAGGCCAGCAAAGCGCTGGAAAATTGCGCACTGGAACCTACGCTGACGGAACTGGTTTACCTGCGGGTCTCGCAAATCAACGGCTGCGCATTTTGCCTGGAAATGCACAGTAAGGCGTTGCGCAAAGCAGGCGTTGCGCAGGCCAAACTCGACGCGCTGGCAGGTTGGCGAGTGAGCCACCACTTCAGTGAACAGGAACGTGCGGCGCTGGCATGGGCCGAATCGGTCACTCATATCGCCAGCACCCACGCGGAAGATGATGTTTATCTGCCGCTGCTCGACCATTTTAGCGCGAAAGAAATCAGCGATCTGACGTTTGCCATCAGCCTGATGAACTGCTTCAACCGCCTGGCGGTTGGGATGCGCATGTAATTCTGCCCTGCCGGATGGCGGCATAAATGCTTTCTCCGGCCTGGGATGTGTTCTCCTGTAGGCCGGATAAGACGCGACGCGTCGCCCTCCGCCCCCCCGTCATGCTACACATCCCAGCCCCCGTCACGCTCATCATTCTGCCCTTCATCAATCTAAAATTACCATATCTTGTATGGTTGAATATTTTTAAAACTACATCTAGTATCACTCCTATCAAGACACCTACAATCCGACGCTATCAATCGCGTCGATCTTTTATCTACAAATGGAAATACGAATCATGCGTATTATTATTTACACTCGTAATAACTGTGTTCAGTGCCACGCCACTAAGCGGGCAATGGAAAGCCGCGGGTTTGACTTTGAGATGGTAAATATTGATTTGCAGCCCGCTCTGGCTGACAGCCTGCGCGATCAAGGCTTTCGTCAGTTACCGGTCGTTGTCGCCGGGGAAACCAGTTGGTCCGGGTTTCGCCCGGACATGATCAACCGTCTGCGCCCACAACCCCATATGGCCAGCGCATGAGTCAGCTCGTCTACTTCTCCAGCAGCTCCGAAAATACGCACCGCTTTATCCAGCGTCTGGGGCTGCCTGCCATCCGCATTCCGCTTAATGAACGCGAGCGGATCCGGGTCGACGAACCTTACATCTTAATCGTGCCGTCCTACGGCGGCGGCGGAACGGCAGGCGCGGTTCCGAGACAGGTGATCCGCTTTTTAAACGATCCGCACAACCGGGCGTTAATCCGTGGGGTGATTGCTTCCGGCAATCGCAATTTCGGTGAAGCCTATGGCCGCGCGGGTGAAGTCATCTCACAAAAATGCGGCGTGCAGTGGCTCTGGCGCTTTGAGCTGATGGGCACCCAAAGCGATATCGACAACGTTCGACAAGGAGTGAGTGAATTTTGGCAACGACAACCGCAGAACGCATAACCCAGCCAACGCTGGATTATCACGCCCTGAACGCCATGCTGAATCTGTACGATAAAGCTGGACGCATTCAGTTCGACAAAGACCATGAGGCGGTGGAGGCTTTCTTTGCCGCCCACGTCCGCCCCAACTCGCTGACGTTTGCCAGCCAGCAGGAGCGCCTGGAAACGCTGGTTGCTGAAGGCTACTACGACGAAAGCGTATTAAGCCGTTACGATCGCGCATTTGTAATAAAGCTCTTTGCTCACGCCCACGCCAGCGGATTCCGGTTCCAGACGTTCCTCGGCGCATGGAAGTTCTACACCAGCTATACGCTGAAAACGTTCGACAGTAAGCGCTATCTCGAAGATTTTGAGGATCGGGTAACGATGGTGGCGCTCACGCTGGCGCAAGGCGATGAAACGCTCGCCATGCAGCTTAGCGATGAAATGCTCTCCGGACGCTTTCAGCCCGCCACGCCAACCTTCTTAAACTGCGGCAAACAGCAGCGCGGCGAGCTGGTTTCCTGCTTCCTGTTACGCATTGAAGACAACATGGAGTCCATTGGCCGGGCGGTTAACTCTGCACTGCAACTTTCCAAGCGCGGCGGCGGCGTAGCGTTTTTGCTCTCTAACCTGCGCGAAGCAGGTGCGCCGATTAAACGCATTGAAAACCAGTCCTCCGGCGTGATCCCGGTAATGAAAATGCTGGAAGATGCGTTTTCTTATGCCAATCAACTCGGCGCGCGTCAGGGCGCAGGCGCGGTGTATTTGCACGCGCATCATCCGGACATTTTGCGTTTTCTGGATACCAAACGTGAAAATGCCGACGAAAAAATACGTATCAAAACCCTGTCGCTTGGCGTAGTGATCCCGGACATTACCTTTAAACTGGCCAAAGAGAATGCCGACATGGCGCTGTTCTCGCCCTATGACGTGGAACGCATTTACGGCAAAGCGTTCGGCGATATCGCCGTCAGTGAACGCTATGACGAACTGCTTGCCGATGGACGCGTGCGCAAAAAATACATTAACGCCCGCGATTTCTTCCAGCGGCTGGCTGAGATCCAGTTTGAGTCCGGCTACCCTTACATCATGTTTGAAGATACGGTGAATCGCGCGAATCCGATTGCAGGTCGTATTAACATGAGCAATCTGTGCTCCGAAATTTTGCAGGTTAACAGCGCCTCCACCTACGATGAAAATCTCAACTACGCGCAGACCGGACACGATATCTCCTGCAACCTCGGCTCGCTGAATATCGCCCATACCATGGATTCCCCGGATTTTGGTCGTACCGTGGAAACGGCGATTCGCGGCTTAACCGCCGTTTCGGACATGAGTCATATTCGCAGCGTGCCCTCAATTGCAGCCGGAAACAGCGCATCGCACGCGATTGGTCTTGGTCAGATGAACCTGCATGGCTATCTGGCGCGGGAAGGCATCGCCTATGGCTCGCCGGAAGGGCTGGATTTCACCAATATCTACTTTTACACCATCACCTGGCATGCGCTGAATACGTCAATGAAGCTCGCCCGCGAACGTGGTAAAGCCTTTGCTGGATTCAGGCAGTCTCGCTACGCCAGCGGCGAGTATTTTAGCCAGTATCTGCAGGGTGACTGGCAGCCAAAAACCGACAAAGTTCGCGCGCTGTTTGCCGCCAGCGGCATTACGCTGCCGACGCGTGAGATGTGGGCGCAGTTGCGTGAAGATGTCATGCGCTACGGCATTTATAACCAGAATTTACAGGCAGTTCCGCCAACCGGCTCTATTTCCTACATCAACCATGCGACGTCAAGTATTCACCCGATCGTGTCAAAAGTGGAAATTCGCAAAGAGGGCAAAACCGGGCGCGTGTACTACCCTGCTCCTTTTATGACCAATGAGAATCTGGCCTTGTATCAGGATGCCTACGAGATTGGCCCACAAAAAATTATCGATACCTATGCTGAAGCGACGCGCCATGTCGATCAGGGACTGTCGCTGACGCTCTTTTTCCCCGATACCGCCACTACCCGCGATATTAACAAAGCGCAGATCTACGCCTGGCGTAAGGGCATTAAATCGCTGTACTACATCCGACTGCGTCAGCTGGCGCTGGAAGGGACCGAAATCGAAGGTTGCGTGTCATGCGCGCTGTAAGGAGGAGATCATGACATTATCCCGCGTGAGCGCCATCAACTGGAACAAGATTGAAGATGATAAAGACCTGGAGGTATGGAATCGCCTGACCAGTAACTTCTGGCTACCGGAAAAAGTCCCGCTTTCCAACGACGTCCCGTCCTGGCAAACGCTGAGCGCTGCCGAGCAGCAGTTAACTATCCGCGTTTTTACCGGGCTAACGCTACTCGACACCATTCAGAATGTTGCCGGTGCGCCAGCGCTAATGGCGGATTCATTAACCCCACACGAAGAAGCGGTGCTGTCGAATATCAGCTTTATGGAAGCCGTTCACGCCCGCTCATACAGCTCTATTTTCTCCACGCTTTGCCAGACCAAAGATGTGGATGCCGCCTACGCCTGGAGTGAGGAAAATATCCCGCTCCAACGTAAGGCGCAGATTATTCTGGCCCATTACGCCAGCGATAATCCGTATCACAAGAAGATTGCCAGCGTGTTTCTGGAATCATTCCTGTTCTATTCCGGCTTCTGGTTGCCGATGTATTTCTCCAGCCGCGGCAAACTGACTAATACCGCCGATCTCATTCGTCTGATCATTCGTGATGAAGCGGTCCACGGGTATTACATTGGTTATAAATTTCAAAAAAGCCTGGAGCATATTTCCGAATCCGCACGCGAGGAGTTAAAGAATTTTGCCCTCAATCTACTCATGGAGTTGTATGATAACGAAGCGCGTTATACAGAAGAATTGTATGCAGAAACCGGTTGGGTGGATGACGTCAAAGCCTTCCTTTGTTACAACGCCAATAAGGCATTAATGAATTTGGGTTATGAGGCGTTATTCCCGTCAGAAATGGCGGAGGTTAACCCGGCAATCCTTGCCGCGCTGTCGCCCAACGCAGACGAAAACCACGATTTCTTCTCAGGTTCTGGCTCATCTTATGTGATGGGTAAAGCTATCGAAACCGAAGACGACGACTGGAATTTTTAACTCTCATTTTCACGGGAAATACCGTACATTTTTCGCGGTAATATTTTAACAGGATCACACTTTTATCGTGCAATTATAATTGTGTGATCTACACTCAATATCAGCCGCATTATTCGCCTGCATTACACCAATTCAGGCGCTTTTTCATTGGCGTTTACAAAAAATATCAGTTAACGCACATTCACGCTCAGCCCTTATATCACGGGAAATCCCGCCGACTGACCTTCGGCAATATTCATGCCACAACTAAATTCAGGGTTGTCTCAGATTCTCAGTATGTTAGGGTAGAAAAAGGTCACTATTTCCATCAGGTAACATATCGATATAAACAAATAACAGGAATCATTCTATTGCATGGCAATTAAATTAGAAGTGAAGAACCTCTATAAGATATTTGGCGAGCATCCTCAGAGAGCGTTCAAATATATTGAAAAAGGACTTACAAAAGAGCAAATTCTGGAGAAAACAGGGCTATCGCTTGGCGTTAAAGACGCCAGTCTGGCCATTGAAGAAGGCGAGATATTTGTCATCATGGGATTATCCGGCTCGGGTAAATCCACAATGGTACGCCTTCTCAATCGCCTGATTGAACCCACCCGCGGACAGGTACTGATCGACGGCGTAGATATCGCCCGGATCTCCGATGCCGAACTCCGCGAGGTGCGCAGAAAAAAGATTGCGATGGTCTTTCAGTCCTTTGCCCTGATGCCGCATATGACGGTGCTGGACAATACGGCATTCGGCATGGAATTAGCCGGCGTCGCCGCGGATGAACGTCGCGAAAAGGCGCTGGATGCGCTACGTCAGGTCGGTCTGGAGAATTACGCTCACAGCTACCCGGATGAACTTTCCGGGGGGATGCGCCAGCGTGTAGGCCTTGCCCGCGCATTAGCCATTAATCCTGACATCTTATTAATGGATGAGGCCTTCTCAGCCCTCGATCCATTAATTCGTACCGAGATGCAGGATGAACTGGTAAAACTCCAGGCGAAGCATCAACGCACCGTGGTCTTTATTTCCCATGATCTCGACGAAGCTATGCGTATTGGCGACAGAATTGCCATTATGCAAAACGGTGAAGTAGTACAGGTCGGTACACCGGATGAAATCCTGAATAATCCGGCTAATGATTATGTACGCACCTTCTTCCGCGGCGTTGATATTAGCCAGGTGTTCAGCGCGAAAGATATTTCCCGCCGTAGCCCCGAAGGTTTAATTCGTAAAACACCCGGTGTAGGCCCTCGTTCGGCGCTGCAATTATTGCAGGACAAAGATCGCGAATATGGTTACGTGATCGAACGTGGCAATAAATTCGTCGGCGTCGTCTCTATCGACTCACTAAAAACCGCGCTTAGTCAGGCGCAAGGTATTGAAGCGGCGTTGATCAATGAACCGCTGGCTGTCGATGCACAAACTCCTCTCAGCGAGTTGCTTTCTCATGTCGGCCAGGCACCGTGCGCGGTACCGGTAGTTGACGAGGAACAGCAGTATGTGGGCGTTATTTCAAAACGCATGCTGTTACAGGCTTTAGATCGTGAGGGGGCAAACAATGGCTGATCAAACTAATCCGTGGGATACCACACCAGCGGCCGATAGCGCCGCACAAACCGCCGATGCGTGGAGCACACCATCCTCCGCGCCTACTGACGGCGGTAGCGCAGACTGGCTGACCAGCGCGCCCGCGCCGGCACCAGAGCATTTTAATATTATGGATCCGTTCCATAAGACGCTGATCCCATTGGACAGTTGGGTCACCGAGGGGATCGACTGGGTGGTTACCCATTTTCGTCCGGTCTTCCAGGGCATCCGTGTACCGGTGGATTACATTCTCAACGGCTTCCAGCAAATGCTGTTAGGTATGCCAGCCCCCGTGGCGATTATCCTGTTCGCCCTGATCGCCTGGCAGATTTCCGGCGTTGGAATGGGTGTCGCGACGCTGATTTCGTTGATTGCTATCGGCGCCATTGGCGCGTGGTCGCAAGCGATGATCACGCTGGCGCTGGTGCTGACCGCGTTACTGTTCTGTGTGGTGATCGGTCTGCCGATGGGCATCTGGTTGGCGCGCAGCCCTCGGGCGGCAAAGATTGTTCGTCCGCTGCTGGATGCGATGCAAACCACCCCCGCTTTCGTGTATTTGGTGCCGATTGTCATGCTGTTCGGTATTGGTAACGTCCCGGGCGTAGTGGTGACGATTATCTTCGCCCTGCCGCCAATCGTCCGTCTGACCATTCTGGGGATTAACCAGGTGCCGGCCGACCTGATTGAAGCCTCGCGCTCGTTTGGCGCCAGCCCGCGTCAGATGCTGTTTAAAGTGCAGCTCCCGCTGGCGATGCCCACGATTATGGCCGGGGTTAACCAAACGCTGATGCTGGCGCTCTCGATGGTGGTCATCGCCTCGATGATTGCCGTTGGCGGATTGGGTCAGATGGTTCTGCGCGGAATTGGTCGTCTGGATATGGGATTAGCCACGGTTGGTGGCGTTGGGATTGTGATCCTCGCCATCATCCTGGATCGCCTGACGCAGGCCGTTGGTCGCGATTCGCGTAGCCGGGGTAACCGTCGCTGGTACACCACCGGTCCCGTTGGGCTTATCACTCGCCCTTTCACGAAGTAATACACCCGTTGCCCGGTGGCGCTGCGCTTACCGGGCCTACACGTCCCTCCAATAATTAAGGAACAACGATGCGACAGAAAGTTATTATTGCCACAGCGTTTGCCACCCTTGTCTCCACCAGCACTTTCGCTGCCGACCTGCCGGGCAAAGGCATTACCGTCCAGCCAATCCAGAGCACTATCTCTGAAGAATCCTTCCAGACGCAGCTGGTTGCCCGCGCGCTGGAGAAACTGGGTTACACCGTTAACAAAACCAGCGAAGTTGACTATAACGTCGGCTATACCTCCATTGCCTCTGGCGATGCAACTTTTACCGCCGTGAACTGGCAGCCGCTGCATGATGATATGTACGCCGCGGCGGGCGGAGACAAAAAGTTTTATCGCGAGGGGGTATTCGTTACGGGTGCCGCACAGGGTTATCTGATCGACAAAAAAACCGCTGAGCAGTACAAAATCACCAACATCGCCCAGTTAAAAGATCCCAAGATCGCTAAAATTTTTGACACCAACGGCGACGGCAAAGCCGATATGATGGGCTGTTCGCCAGGCTGGGGCTGTGAAGCGGTGATCAACCACCAGAACAAAGCCTTCGATCTGGAAAAAACGGTCGAGGTCAGCCACGGTAACTATGCGGCGATGATGGCAGACACCATCACCCGCTTTAAAGAAGGCAAACCCATTCTTTACTACACCTGGACGCCGTACTGGGTCAGCGACGTGATGAAGCCGGGCAAAGATGTGGTCTGGTTGCAGGTACCGTTCTCTTCCCTGCCGGGTGAGCAGAAAGATATCGATACCAAATTGCCAAACGGCGCTAACTACGGCTTCCCGGTGAACACCATGCACATCGTCGCCAACAAAGCCTGGGCGGAGAAAAACCCGGCGGCAGCGAAACTGTTCGCTATCATGAAATTACCGTTGGCGGATATCAACGCACAGAACGCGATGATGCATGATGGTAAAGCGTCTGAAGCCGATGTTCAGGGTCACGTAGACGGCTGGATCAAAGCCCACCAGCAGCAGTTTGACGGCTGGGTGAACGAAGCGCTGGCTGCGCAGAAATAACCCACTCGCAGGTCTGATAAGCATAGCGCCATCAGCCACAGTAACCGCACCATTGCCGGATACGCTAACGCTTATCCGGCCTGTTTCCCTCTATCCCACCTAAACCGCACAATCCATCACCCAACAAATCAGCAACAGTTAATCACTTCCGTTATGATTGTTTTCTGCAACCCATTATTCAGTTGAAAACCATGACGAAAACCACTCAGGGACTTAGCCCTTCGCTGATCCTGTTAATGTCTATCGCCACCGGCCTTGCCGTCGCCAGTAACTATTACGCACAACCGCTGCTCGACACCATCGCCCGCAACTTCTCACTGTCTGCCAGTACAGCAGGATTTATCGTCACCGCGGCCCAACTCGGCTATGCCGCAGGTTTGCTATTCCTGGTACCGCTTGGCGATATGTTTGAGCGACGGATGTTGATTGTCTCCATGACGCTGCTGGCGGCTGGCGGCATGCTGATTACCGCCAGCAGCCAGTCGTTGGGCATGCTGATCCTCGGCACCGCCCTGACCGGACTGTTCTCGGTAGTGGCGCAGATCCTGGTTCCACTGGCGGCAACGCTTGCCACCCCGGACAAGCGCGGGAAAGTCGTCGGGACGATTATGAGCGGCCTGTTGCTGGGTATTCTGCTGGCGCGTACCGTAGCAGGGTTACTGGCGAACCTTGGCGGTTGGCGCACCGTATTTTGGGTGGCATCGATACTGATGGCATTGATGGCGATTGCGCTGTGGCGCGGTCTGCCGAAGATGAAATCAGATACCCAGCTTAACTATCCGCAGCTGTTAGGTTCCGTATTCAGCCTGTTTACCCATGATAAATTGCTGCGTACCCGCGCAATGCTGGGTTGCCTGACTTTCGCCAACTTCAGCATTCTGTGGACCTCAATGGCATTTTTGCTCGCCGCGCCGCCGTTTAACTATTCTGAAGGGATGATCGGTCTATTCGGTCTGGCGGGAGCCGCGGGGGCGTTAGGCGCACGCCCGGCGGGTGGTTTTGCCGATAAAGGAAAATCACATCTCACCACTACCGTCGGCCTGTTGTTACTGTTGCTCTCGTGGCTGGCTATCTGGCTCGGACATACTTCGGTGCCAATGCTGATTATCGGTATTCTGGTTCTGGATCTCACCGTTCAGGGGGTGCATATCACTAACCAGACGGTTATCTATCGCATTCATCCGGATGCGCGTAACCGTCTGACCGCCGGCTACATGACCAGCTATTTTATTGGCGGGGCCGCTGGTTCGTTGATTTCGGCCTCCGCCTGGCAACATGCCGGTTGGGCTGGCGTTTGTCTGGCGGGTACGACCGTTGCCGTACTCAACCTGTTGGTCTGGTGGCGAGGTTTTCACCGTCAGGAAGCCGTAAATTAAGCGTATAGCGCTTGTTTACCGCTGATTGGGCTCCTCAGGGTGTTAAGGAGCCCATCAGTCTGCTAAGGTTATAACTCATTGAACCAAGTTATATTAATTTCGGTAATGAAACCTATAACCCTATGGAAAGCCCTATACCCCAGTCCGGATCCCGTTCGGCGACGTTAACGGAAGGATTCAAAGACAGTCTGCCGATAGTTATCAGCTATATTCCGGTCGCTTTTGCATTTGGTCTAAATGCTACTCGCCTTGGCTTTACGCCGGTCGAAAGCGTCTTTTTCTCCTGCATTATCTATGCGGGAGCCAGCCAGTTTGTCATTACCACCATGCTTGCCGCAGGCAGTTCTCTGTGGGTCGCCGCACTGACCGTTATGGCTATGGATATCCGCCATGTTTTATACGGTCCCTCCCTGCGCAGTCGCATCACACAGCGCCTGAACAAACCCAAAAGCGCGCTGTGGGCCTTTGGCCTCACCGATGAAGTCTTTGCCGCCGCAACGGCTAAACTGGTCCGGGATAATCGGCGCTGGAGTGAAAACTGGATGATTGGCATTGCGCTATGTTCCTGGGCTTCCTGGGTATTCGGCACAGTGATCGGCGCGTTTTCCGGTAGTGGTTTACTCAAAGATTATCCCGCGGTTGAAGCGGCACTGGGCTTCATGCTTCCGGCGCTATTTATGAGTTTCCTGCTCGCCTCTTTCCAGCGTCAACAGGCGCTCTGCGTGACTGCCGCACTGGCAGGCGCGCTGGCCGGGGTAATACTCTTTTCTATCCCTGCTGCCATCCTTTTGGGCATCATCTGTGGATGCCTGACCGCGCTGCTCCAGTCATTTTGGCAGGGAGGACCTGATGAGCTATGAAGTTTTACTGCTCGGCCTGCTGGTCGGCTGCGTGAATTATTGCTTTCGCTATTTACCGCTCCGTCTTGGGGTAGGGAATGTTCGCCCGACAAGACGCGGTGCGACGGGCATATTACTTGACACCATTGGCATTGCATCAATTTGCGCCCTGTTGGTGGTGTCTACCGCGCCAGAAGTGATGCACGATGCTCGTCGGTTCGTGCCTACGCTGGTGGGGTTTGTCATACTGGGCGCAAGCTTCTATAAGACCCGCAGCATCATCATTCCGACCTTACTGAGTGCTCTGGGCTACGGATTAGCCTGGAAAATGCTGGTTGGCTTATAGACAAAAACAATCATTTTAAATAAATAATACATTTACTTTATTTGTCACTGTCGTTACTATATCGGCTGAAATTAATGAGGTTATACCCAAATGGATAGTTCGTTTACGCCCATTGAACAAATGCTAAAATTTCGCGCCAGCCGCTACGAAGAGTTCCCTTATCAGGAAGTGCTTCTGACTCGTCTTTGCATGCACATGCAGGGCAAGCTGCTGGAAAATCGCAATAAGATGCTGAAAGCTCAAGGGATTAACGAGACATTGTTTATGGCGTTGATTACGCTGGAGTCTCAGGAAAACCACAGTATTCAGCCTTCTGAACTGAGTTGCGCGCTCGGCTCGTCACGGACTAACGCTACCCGCATTGCGGATGAGTTAGAAAAACGTGGCTGGATTGAACGTCGCGAAAGCGATAACGATCGCCGCTGTCTGCATCTGCAATTGACCGAAAAAGGCCATGCTTTTTTGCAAGAGGTGTTACCACCTCAGCACAACTGCCTGCATCAACTCTGGTCATCTCTTAGCACCACCGAAAAAGATCAGCTTGAGCAAATCACCCGTAAACTTCTGACCCGTCTTGACCAGATGGAGCAGGATGGCACGGTATTAGAAGCGCTGCGCTAACGCGCCGACTCGCTCAGAAATCCAGATTTATAAATGAAAACCGACAGGCCAGCACGCATACTGCTGGCCTTTCTGATGAACAGGTCGGCTCAGCCGATGTGAAAAAAATAAGATCGTGGAGAACAACATGAGCGCAAATGCGGAGACTCAAACCCCGCAGCAACCGGTTAAGAAGAATGGCAAACGTAAAAGTATGCTGCTCCTTCTGACCTTGCTCTTTATTATCATTGCCGTGGCATATGGGATTTATTGGTTTTTAGTACTACGTCATTACGAAGATACTGACGATGCGTACGTGGCAGGGAACCAGGTTCAGATCATGGCGCAGGTATCAGGCAGCGTGACGAAAGTCTGGGCTGATAACACTGACTTTGTTAAACAAGGCGATGTGCTGGTTACTCTCGATCAGACGGATGCTAAGCAGGCATTCGAAAAAGCCAAAACGGCATTGGCTTCCAGCGTGCGCCAGACGCACCAACTGATGATCAACAGTAAGCAGTTACAGGCTAGCATTGAAGTGCAGAGAACCGCGCTGGCGCAGGCACAAAGCGACTTTAATCGCCGCGTCCCGCTGGGCAACGCCAACCTGATTGGCCGCGAAGAGCTGCAACATGCGCGAGATGCCGTTGCCAGCGCTCAGGCGCAGCTTGATGTCGCTATCCAGCAATATAATGCTAACCAGGCAATGATTCTCGGCAGCAAGCTGGAAGATCAGCCCGCCGTACAACAGGCCGCCACCGAAGTGCGCAACGCCTGGCTGGCGCTGGAACGTACCAGAATCGTCAGTCCAATGACCGGCTATGTTTCCCGTCGTGCCGTACAGCCTGGCGCGCAAATCAGCCCAACCACGCCGCTGATGGCAGTTGTTCCGGCCACCAACCTGTGGGTCGATGCTAACTTTAAAGAAACGCAGCTTGCGCACATGCGTATCGGCCAGCCTGCGACGGTTATCAGTGATATTTACGGCGATGACGTGAAATACACCGGTAAAATTGTTGGCCTTGATATGGGTACGGGCAGCGCCTTCTCCCTGCTGCCTGCGCAAAACGCAACCGGTAACTGGATCAAAGTCGTCCAGCGTCTGCCGGTACGTATCGAACTGGATGCGCAGCAGCTGGCGCAACATCCGTTGCGGATCGGTTTGTCCACGCTGGTTACGGTAGATACCTCCAATCGTGACGGACAGATTCTGGCAAGCCAGGTCCGCACCACGCCGGTATCAGAAAGTAATGCACGTGAAATCAACCTTGCTCCGGTCAATAAAATGATCGAAGAGATCGTGCGGGCCAACGCGGGCTAATTCAAAGGTGCGTGTGATGCAACAGCAAAAACCGCTGGAAGGCGCGCAGCTCGTCATTATGACGATCGCGCTGTCTCTGGCGACATTCATGCAGGTGCTGGACTCCACCATTGCTAACGTGGCGATCCCTACTATCGCCGGGAACCTGGGCTCTTCGCTGAGCCAGGGAACCTGGGTGATCACCTCATTCGGGGTGGCGAACGCTATCTCAATTCCAATCACCGGTTGGTTGGCAAAGCGCTTTGGCGAAGTAAGGCTATTCATGTGGTCAACGACTGCCTTCGTCATTGCGTCATGGGCATGCGGGATGTCCACCAGCCTGAACATGCTGATTTTCTTCCGTGTGGTACAAGGGATTGTCGCCGGTCCACTAATTCCGCTTTCGCAAAGCCTGCTGCTGAATAATTATCCTCCCGCCAAGCGTTCCATTGCCCTCGCGCTGTGGTCGATGACGGTGATTGTCGCCCCAATATGCGGCCCTATTCTTGGGGGCTATATCAGCGACAACTATCACTGGGGTTGGATATTCTTCATCAACGTGCCAATCGGCGCGGCGGTGGTATTGATGACTCTGCAAACTCTACGCGGGCGAGAAACCAAAACCGAGCAGCGACGCATTGACGCCATTGGTTTGGCATTGCTGGTCATTGGTATCGGTAGCTTGCAGATTATGCTCGACCGCGGCAAAGAGCTGGACTGGTTTGCCTCACAGGAGATTATCATCCTGACGGTGGTCGCCGTTGTCGCTATCAGCTTCCTGATCGTCTGGGAGCTTACCGACGAACACCCGATTGTCGATCTCTCGCTGTTTAAGTCGCGAAACTTTACCATCGGCTGCTTGTGTATCAGTCTGGCCTATATGCTCTACTTCGGCGCAATCGTCCTGCTGCCGCAGCTATTGCAGGAGGTTTACGGATATACGGCAACCTGGGCCGGTCTGGCCTCCGCCCCGGTTGGGGTGATCCCGGTGATCCTGTCGCCGATAATCGGTCGCTTCGCGCATAAGCTGGATATGCGTCGTCTGGTCACGTTCAGTTTTATTATGTACGCCGTCTGTTTCTACTGGCGCGCATGGACGTTCGAACCGGGTATGGATTTTGGCGCATCGGCCTGGCCGCAGTTTATTCAGGGATTCGCGGTAGCCTGCTTCTTTATGCCGCTGACGACCATTACGCTGTCCGGTTTACCGCCTGAACGTCTGGCGGCGGCGTCCAGCTTGTCTAACTTTACGCGAACGCTGGCAGGTTCTATCGGAACCTCCATCACCACGACAATGTGGACTAACCGTGAGTCGCTACACCATGCGCAGTTAACGGAGTCCGTTAACCCCTACAACCCAAATGCACAGGCTATGTATAACCAACTGCAGGGATTAGGGATGAGCAAGGAGCAAGCCTCTGGCTGGCTGGCCCAACAGATAACCAATCAAGGGCTGATCATTTCCGCCAACGAAATCTTCTGGATGTCAGCAGGGATCTTCCTGGTGCTGCTTGGTCTTGTCTGGTTCGCTAAACCGCCGTTTGGCGCGGGCGGCGGCGCGGGCGGCGCACATTGATCAAAAAAGCCAGTTCAGATGAACTGGCTTTTTTATACCGGCTGGCGCCTATTATTTGTCGACCAGATGAGAAGCGTGAGCTTCACCATCCAGCATGACAACTAAATATGCAGTTCCTGCAGCTTCTCTTTCGGCAGTGCCAGCTCTTCATTGCTGTTCACACGAACATCGTGCTCAAGGATATGACGGGCAATGTCCTGCGCTTCACTGAGAGAGTGCATCTGATACGTGCCGCACTGGTAAATGTTCAGTTCTGGGATCTGGTTTTGATCCTGCACTTTCAGTACGTCAGCCATCGCCGCTTTCCACGCGTCGGCAACACGCTGCTCGTCCGGCGTGCCAATCAGGCTCATGTAGAAGCCGGTGCGGCATCCCATCGGAGAGATATCGATAATCTCAACGCCGTTACCGTTGAGGTGGTTACGCATAAAACCTGCAAACAGGTGTTCCAGCGTATGGATACCTTTCTCAGGCATCACTTCTTTGTTCGGAATGCAGAAACGCAGATCAAACACGGTGATTGCGTCGCCATGCGGGGTGTTCATCGTTTTTGCAACCCGGACCGCGGGAGCTTCCATCCGGGTGTGATCGACAGTAAAACTATCTAACAACGGCATTTAGCCACCTCCGATAAATTTTTTAAAAATAATCTGAACTCTTTGTTCCGGGGCGAGTCTGAGTATATGAAAGACGCGCATTTGTTATCATCATCCCTGTTTTCAGAGATGAAATTTTGGCCACTCCCGAGTGGCCTTTTTCTTTTGTATCAAGCGTGCTTTTCCAGCCACACGCTAAACGGCTCGGTATCAGCCGCTTCGATCTCCTGCTGACGACGCTTTGACGCTTCGGTTTCAGCAATAAACTCTTCTTCCTGCAATATTTCCAACGGCTCTTCGCGCAGAAGGTTTCGGTATGCCTCACCCAACGCTTTGCCCGTACCGCCAATGCCTTCATCAATCATAGACCGTAGGATCCGGGCAGAGAATGTCAGTTCAGGATTATCAAAGCAGGCGACCAACTCGTCGCATACCTTTTGATACTCCTCTCCCCCGTGGATGCTGTCCAGCGTTTGTGCTACGCGTTTCAGGTCGCGGAACAAATCTTTACCCACTTTAGGCAGTGGGAACTGCGCTGTCTCACAGCCAATGCCTAAGGTCAGGCCAGGCTTACGCCCTTCCAGAATAACGCGATTCCAGTTAGTACGCGTACATAACAGCTCATCGCTACTCATTTCCGGCGCATCGGCCAATGCGCACCAGACCATAAACAGATCGAGGAAGCGTACCTGTTGCTCGTCTACGCCGATTGGTGAGAACGGGTTAATATCCAGTGAACGTACTTCGATGTACTCAATACCGCCACGCAGAAGCGCGTCAGAAGGCGTTTCACCACGACGAGTGACGCGTTTCGGACGGATAGGCGCATACAGTTCATTTTCAATCTGCAAAACGTTGCTGTTAATTTGCAGACGCTTACCGTCCTTCTCCAGACCGATCGCCGCGTACTCCTCGGAAGGGGTTTTAATCGCGCGCTTTAATCCTGCCACATACTCATGCAAATCGTTAAACGTAATTCCGAGATTGCTTTGCGACTTATTGGTATAGCCCAAATCGCTCAAACGCAGCGACGTCGCGTACGGCAGGTAATACATCCCACAGTCGGTTTTTTCAAACGGCAGGGTGGTCGGTTTTCCTTGCAGGAAGGAGGAACAAATGGCCGGAGAAGCGCCAAACAGATACGGGATGACCCAGCCAAAACGGTAATAGTTACGGATCAGACGGAAGTAACCCGCAGAGATCTTCTCTTTAGCATCTTCACCGTCCGTTACGCCGCATTTCGCCTGCCAGAAAGCCATCGGCAGCGAGAAGTTGTAATGTACGCCGGAGATGGTCTGCATCAACGCGCCATAACGGTTTTTGAGGCCTTCGCGATAAAGCGTTTTCAAACGACCGGTATTCGACGTACCGTACTGCGCCAGCTCAATATCCTGACCGTCGGCAATATAGCAAGGCATGCTCAACGGCCACATACGCTCGTCGCCCAGGTTTCTGGCGGTATAACGATGCAGGTCGCGCATGAACGTCAGCATTTTATGAATATCGTCGCCAGGTGGAGTAATAAACTCCAGCAGCGCTTCGGCAAAGTCCGTGGTTATCCACTTATGTGTTAGCGCTGAGCCTAACACCTCAGGATGGCCTGTCGTCGCCAATGACCCATCAGCATTGACGCGCAGCGTTTCACGCTCCAGCCCACGTTGAATCCCCTTTAACGCCTGAGGATGGTTTTCCAGCCAGGCCAGCGCCTGTGATACGTTCGGGATCAAATTGACCTCCCGCCTGTCAAAATCGTTTTAATTAGCATAATGGTATTGGTTACCCTGAAGGCTATCTCACAACACAATTAGTGCCACCACATAATGCCTTGCGTCGTAACCGCTGCGACAACAACATAGCGCAACGCCTTGCCAAGGCATAAGAAAAAGAGAACTGGGCCCCACGAGATGCGCATCCATCCAGCTAACAGGCACAGTAAATCACCCACAACCGGCATCCAGCTTAATAATAGTGTGACAGCGCCATAGCGCCGCAGCCAGCCAGTGGCTTTCTCTTGCCAGCGCGATGTTTTACGCAATGGAAAGAAACGCCCAAGGATAACGTTAGTTAACCCTCCAAGGCTATTACCCATTGTTGCTGTTAAGACTAAGACCCAGGGATGACTTACCCCAGAAATCAGCAAGGCAACCAGAACAACTTCAGAATTGCCGAGTAATAGCGTGGCGCTGAGAAAACTGCTGGCAAACAGTGACAGGAGCGATAGTCCATCACTCACAATAACCGAACATCCACGGCGTCCATCCCCGCTGCGCTCGCCGCCTGCAGTCCAAAATCGGCATCTTCAAACACGACGCAGCGCGCCGGAACAACCCCCATTCGCTCAGCACAAAGCAAGAACGTATCAGGAGCAGGCTTATGGCGTTGTACGTGATCGGCGGCCACCACAGCATCAAAATAACGACGCAGACCAAGGTGAGCGAGTAGAGCCTCTGCAATTGCGCTTTCACTCCCCGTCCCTACCGACATAGGACGGCGGCCATACCAGGCTTTCACTACTTCAACCAACGGTAAAGGCTGGACGCTATCCAGCAGCATGCTTTTTACCTTGTCCGTTTTTTCTCGTGCCAAAACATGGGGGTCAAGATCGGCATGATTCAATTCAATCACCGCCAGGGCAATACGCCACGTTGGAGAGCCGTTGAGGGCAACCATGGCTTGTTCATCAAACCGTAGCCCATAATGGCCCAATACCTCATGCCACGCCTTACGGTGCGTAGGTTCGGTATCCAGGATGGTGCCATCCATATCAAAAATCAAACCCGCATAACGTTCGTACATCGTCTTCTCACAAGCCGAATGACCAGACGTTATTTTATCGTAATTGATTGATTTTGTCGCTGACAGCGAATTGAGGGATGTTCAGGGAA
Source organism: Citrobacter sp. wls717 (assembly GCF_005280955.1). NCBI lineage: Bacteria > Pseudomonadati > Pseudomonadota > Gammaproteobacteria > Enterobacterales > Enterobacteriaceae > Citrobacter > Citrobacter sp. wls717. The sequence continues at coordinate 330,836 of NZ_SZWW01000031.1, read as the reverse complement.
TATGTGGAAATGATTCATGAGGGGGAAATTGTACTGGCGATTATCTCGCAGACCATGAAGAAACAGTTTCGCTGTTATTCAGGAGAAGATGGTGCATCCGGGAGGATGACTCACTAACGTTCGCCCTGCGGGCCGTTGCTGAAGCAACGTTATCCTCCCTGGTACTGGCGATTATCTCGCAGACCATGCAACAACAGTTTCGCTGTTATTCAGGAGAAGATGGTGCATCCGGGAGGATTCGAACCTCCGACCGCTCGGTTCGTAGCCGAGTACTCTATCCAGCTGAGCTACGGATGCATCGGGAATTGCTGATTACTACTGATACGGCAAAGAAGATGGTGCATCCGGGAGGATTACTCGGCTTCGCCTCGCCCTGCGGGCCGTTGCTGAAGCAACGCTATCCTCCCTGGTGCTGGCGATTATCTCGCAGACCATACAACAACAGTTTCGCTGTTATTCAGGAGAAGATGGTGCATCCGGGAGGATTCGAACCTCCGACCGCTCGGTTCGTAGCCGAGTACTCTATCCAGCTGAGCTACGGATGCATCGGGAATTGCTGATTACTACTGATACGGCAAAGAAGATGGTGCATCCGGGAGGATTCGAACCTCCGACCGCTCGGTTCGTAGCCGAGTACTCTATCCAGCTGAGCTACGGATGCATCGGAAAACTTGCTTTACTGCCGATATTGATATCGTAATAAACGATATCAAGTAAGAGATGGTGCATCCGGGAGGATTCGAACCTCCGACCGCTCGGTTCGTAGCCGAGTACTCTATCCAGCTGAGCTACGGATGCATCGGAAAACTTGCTTTACTGCCGATATTGATATCGTAATAAACGATATCAAGTAAGAGATGGTGCATCCGGGAGGATTCGAACCTCCGACCGCTCGGTTCGTAGCCGAGTACTCTATCCAGCTGAGCTACGGATGCATCGGAAAACTTGCTTTACTGCCGATATTGATATCGTAATAAACGATATCAAGTAAGAGATGGTGCATCCGGGAGGATTCGAACCTCCGACCGCTCGGTTCGTAGCCGAGTACTCTATCCAGCTGAGCTACGGATGCATCGGGAAACTTACTTTACTGCAGATTTGATGTCGCTGCTAAAGCGCTATCAAGTAATATGGTGCATCCGGGAGGATTCGAACCTCCGACCGCTCGGTTCGTAGCCGAGTACTCTATCCAGCTGAGCTACGGATGCATCGGGAAACTTACTTTACTGCAGATTTGATGTCGCTGCTAAAGCGCTATCAAGTAATATGGTGCATCCGGGAGGATTCGAACCTCCGACCGCTCGGTTCGTAGCCGAGTACTCTATCCAGCTGAGCTACGGATGCATCGGGAAACTTACTTTACTGCAGATTTGATGTCGCTGCTAAAGCGCTATCAAGTAATATGGTGCATCCGGGAGGATTCGAACCTCCGACCGCTCGGTTCGTAGCCGAGTACTCTATCCAGCTGAGCTACGGATGCAAATGGCGGTGAGGCGGGGATTCGAACCCCGGATGCAGCTTTTGACCGCATACTCCCTTAGCAGGGGAGCGCCTTCAGCCTCTCGGCCACCTCACCAACACGCCTCTTACGAGTGCTTCGAAGAACTTGTTTCTGCTCATCGTCGCTGCGTGGCGCACATATTACTTTCTGGGACTTATAAGTCAAACAATTTTTCCAGAGCTTTTATCGTTTGCACATTTCACGCGCAATTAGTCTGCAAAAACGGCAAAAAGAGTGTTTTATCAACAGATAAATTGGCAGTTTCCGCAGACAATGAACAAACAGAAAATTCGCCGGGAACGACAATGTGCGTATGGGAAAAGAGAAAATGGGGGGAGTGAAGCAGAAAAGCGAGGAAAGAGGACAACTCAATCAGGTTGCGCCTCACCAGAATGGTGAGACGCGAAAACCTTAATAACTGGACTGCTGGGATTTTTCAGCCTGGATACGCTGGTAGATCTCTTCACGATGGACAGAAACTTCTTTCGGGGCGTTTACGCCAATGCGTACCTGGTTGCCCTTCACCCCTAAAACTGTCACGGTGACCTCATCGCCTATCATGAGGGTCTCACCAACTCGACGAGTCAGAATCAGCATTCTTTGCTCCTTGAAAGATTAAAAGAGTCGGGTCTCTCTGTATCCCGGCATTATCCATCATATAACGCCAAAAAGTAAGCGATGACAAACACCTAAGTGTAAGCAGTCACGGCATCACATTCTGTTAAACCTAAGTTTAGCCGATATACACAACTTCAACCTGACTTTATCGTTGTCGATAGCGTTGATGCAAACGCTGCGGATTGAAGCCCGCAGCGTCGACTTACGCTTATAATTATTACAGTTTTGCGCTGACCCAGCCTTTCACACTGGCTAACGCTGCAGGCAGAGCCGCTGCATCCGTACCACCGGCTTGCGCCATGTCCGGACGACCACCACCCTTACCGCCTACCTGCTGAGCGACCATACCAACCAGTTCGCCTGCTTTCACTCGGTCTGTCACATCCTTAGACACACCAGCAATCAGAGAAACCTTACCTTCAACTACCGTTGCCAGAACGATAACGGTAGACCCCAGTTGATTTTTCAGATCATCAACCATGGTACGCAACATTTTCGGCTCAACGTCCGCAAGTTCACTGACCAGCAGCTTCACGCCGTTGATATCAACCGCTTTGCTGGAGAGATTTGCACTCTCCTGCGCCGCAGCCTGTTCCTTCAATTGCTGCAATTCTTTTTCGAGTTGACGCGTACGTTCCAGTACAGAACGCACTTTATCACCGATATTCTGGCTATCGCCTTTCAGCAGCTGCGCGATATCGCTTAAGCGGTCGCTCTCAGCATGCACCGTTTGGATAGCGCCTTCACCGGTTACGGCTTCGATACGACGAACGCCCGCCGCCGTGCCTGACTCAGACACAATGCGGAACAGACCGATATCCCCCGTACGGCTGGCGTGAGTACCGCCACACAGTTCGGTGGAGAAATCGCCCATACTCAGAACGCGCACGTGGTCATCATATTTCTCGCCAAACAGCGCCATTGCGCCTTTGGCTTTCGCCGCTTCCAGATCCATGATGTTCGTTTCAATCGGCAGGTTGCGACGAATTTGCGCATTCACCAGATCTTCAACGGCACGGATTTCAGCAGGCTTCATGGCTTCGGTATGAGAGAAGTCGAAACGCAGCACTTTATCGTTAACCAGCGAGCCTTTCTGTGCCACATGCGTGCCCAATACCTGGCGCAGCGCCGCGTGCATCAGGTGCGTTGCGGAGTGATTCAAGCGGATACGCGCACGACGAGCTTCATCCACATCAGCCTGTACTGCATCGCCTATTTTCAGAGAACCCGCAGACAGTTTGCCGATATGACCAATCGCCTGGCCATATTTTTGCGTGTCACTCACGGCAAACGCAAAGCCCGCACCTTTCAGTTCGCCCTTGTCGCCAACCTGACCACCAGATTCCGCATAGAACGGCGTCTGATCCAGTACAACAACAGCGTCCTGACCGGCGTTAATGGCGTCTACCGCTTTACCATCGACAAACAGCGCAGTCACTTTGCCGTTCAGCTCAAGATGCTCATACCCTTTAAATTCTGAAGCGCCATCAACGCGAATCATCGCATTGTAGTCTGCGCCAAAACCGCTGGCTTCACGCGCACGACGGCGCTGTTCTTCCATTGCGGCTTCAAAGCCCGCCTCGTCGACCTTGATGTTGCGCTCGCGGCAAACGTCTGCCGTCAGGTCAACCGGGAAGCCGTATGTGTCATACAGACGGAAGGCGGTTTCGCCATCCAGCGTATCACCCGTCAGTTTTGCCAGCTCTTCGTCCAGCAGTGCCAGACCACGTTCCAGCGTACGAGCGAACTGTTCTTCTTCGGTTTTCAGAACCTGTTCAACCATTGCCTGTTGACGCTTCAGCTCTTCACCTGCAGACCCCATGACTTCCACCAACGGACCAACCAGCTTGTAGAAGAAGGTATCCTTCGCGCCCAGCATGTTGCCATGACGTACCGCGCGGCGAATGATACGGCGCAGCACATAGCCACGGTTTTCATTCGACGGGACAACGCCATCGGCAATCAGGAATGCACAAGAACGGATATGGTCGGCGATAACGCGCAGCGACTTGTTGCTCAGATCGGTCGCACCAGTAACTTTCGCGACGGATTCAATCAGTGAGCGGAACAGGTCAATTTCATAGTTGGAGTTAACGTGTTGCAGCACGGCCGCAATACGCTCCAGCCCCATACCGGTATCCACGGACGGCTTCGGCAGCGGTTCCATGGTGCCGTCAGCCTGACGGTTGAACTGCATGAAGACGATGTTCCAGATCTCAATGTAGCGATCGCCATCTTCTTCTGCGCTTCCCGGAGGGCCGCCCCAAATGTGGTCGCCGTGGTCGTAGAAAATTTCGGTGCACGGACCGCAAGGACCGGTATCACCCATCTGCCAGAAGTTGTCGGATGCATAGGCCGCGCCTTTGTTATCACCAATGCGGATGATACGCTCGCGCGGAATACCAACTTCTTTTTCCCAAATTTCATAGGCTTCATCGTCAGTTTCATAGACGGTGACCCACAGACGTTCTTTTGGCAGGGCAAACCAGTTTTCACCGGTCAGCAGTTCCCATGCGAATTGAATGGCGTCGTGTTTGAAATAATCGCCGAAGCTGAAGTTGCCCAGCATTTCGAAGAAGGTATGGTGACGTGCAGTGTAACCGACGTTTTCCAGGTCGTTGTGCTTACCGCCCGCACGTACACAACGCTGCGAGGTGGTTGCGCGGGAATAATTACGCTTGTCGAGGCCAAGGAAAACATCCTTGAACTGGTTCATCCCGGCGTTGGTAAACAACAAAGTAGGGTCATTGTTTGGTACCAGGGAGCTGCTGGCAACTACCTGATGTCCTTTACTATGGAAAAAATCGAGAAACGCCTGACGGATCTCAGCGGTGCTCTTGCTCATAATTATCCTGAAGAAATCAAGCTAACGAAATGTCATTACCAGCATCGGCAGCAAACTGCGCCTCTGGCAATCGAAAAGTGGGAATAAGATAAGTTTTCTTTACTGGGAAGTAAAATCCCGTATGCGCTCAATCGTCAAAATTTCGCCATATTGCCTGAATATCTTCCATCAGATAGCCACGATAGAGCAAAAAACGCTGGACCTTTACCTTATCTGAAAAATCGACTGGTAAAGGTTCACCGTATTTCCTGATTGCCTGCTCGCGCGCAAGCACTGCCCAGTCAATTTCACACTCGCGCATGGCGCGCTCAATAGCCTCACGCGAGATTCCTTTCTGGCTGAGTTCCTGCCGCACTCGCGCAGGCCCATAACCTTTGCGGCTACGGCTGGCAATAAACTGCTGAACGAAGCGGTCATCATCCAGATAATGACTTTCAATGCACCAGGCAATGACCTTGTCGTAATCTTCCGGGGAAGCATCAATGTCTTCCGGCCCTTGTTTGCCCATCACCGGCGCGGCCAGCTTCCGCCGTAGTTCCTGCTCGCTGTGATCGCGCATTGCCAGAATACGCACGGCGCGGTCAAGCAGTCGGGAATAAGCGGATCGGCGGGAAGTTGCATCTGTCATAGTAAACCTTCAGAAATGCAAAAGGGCTGCATGATATGCAGCCCTTTACTGTATGCGATGTAAAACAGATTATCAGAAATCTTCGTTCGTTTCTGCTACGTCTGCAGCACCGTCATCAACGGAGAAATCTGGCGTTGAATCCTGGTTATTGAGCAGTAACTCGCGCAATTTCTTCTCAATCTCTTTTGCGGTTGCCGGGTTTTCTTTCAGCCAGTTGGTCGCATTCGCTTTACCCTGACCGATTTTCTCACCGTTATAGCTGTACCATGCACCGGCTTTTTCAATCAGCTTCTCTTTCACGCCCAGGTCAACCAGTTCACCATAGAAGTTGATACCTTCACCGTACAGAATCTGGAATTCAGCCTGTTTAAACGGCGCGGCGATTTTGTTTTTCACGACCTTAACGCGGGTTTCGCTACCAACCACGTTGTCGCCCTCTTTCACTGCGCCAATACGGCGAATGTCCAGGCGCACGGAGGCATAGAATTTCAGCGCGTTACCACCGGTAGTGGTTTCCGGGTTACCGAACATAACGCCAATTTTCATACGGATCTGGTTGATGAAAATCAGCAGCGTGTTGGACTGCTTCAGGTTACCGGCCAGCTTACGCATCGCCTGGCTCATCATACGCGCCGCAAGCCCCATGTGAGAGTCGCCAATCTCGCCTTCGATTTCCGCTTTCGGCGTCAGCGCCGCCACGGAGTCGACAACGATAACGTCAACCGCACCGGAACGCGCCAGCGCATCACAGATTTCCAGCGCTTGTTCACCGGTATCCGGCTGGGAACACAGCAGGTTGTCGATATCAACGCCAAGCTTACGGGCATAGACGGGATCCAGCGCGTGTTCCGCATCAATGAACGCACAGGTTTTACCTTCGCGCTGAGCGGCGGCAATAACCTGCAGCGTCAGCGTCGTTTTACCGGAAGATTCAGGCCCGTAGATTTCGACGATACGGCCCATTGGCAAACCGCCCGCGCCCAATGCGATGTCCAGAGAAAGCGAACCGGTGGAGATGGTTTCCACATCCATGGAACGGTCTTCACCCAGGCGCATGATGGAGCCTTTACCGAATTGCTTTTCGATCTGACCCAGCGCTGCCGCCAACGCTTTCTGTTTGTTTTCGTCGATAGCCATTAATTACTCCTGTCATGCCGCTTTCGGGGTAAACCGCGAAACGTGAAAGATAATGTTCTGTTGAGGCAATTATACTGTATGCTCATACAGTATCAAGTATTTTGTAGAAATTGTTGCCACAGGGTTTGTAACGCATAGGCAGTCGCCTGCCGACGTACCGCATCGCGGTCACCGCTGAAACATTCCCGGCGGGTAATCCCCTCGCCGCTTGCGCTGGCAAAGGCAAACCATACCGTACCCACAGGCTTTTCCTCACTGCCGCCATCCGGCCCCGCAATACCGCTGATCGAGACCGCGAAATGCGCGCGGGCCGCTTTTAGCGCGCCAATCGCCATTTCCACGACGACAGGCTCACTCACCGCGCCATGCTGGGCCAGCGTCTCTTCGCGCACGCCAATCATCTGCGCTTTGGCTTCATTGCTGTAGGTCACGAACCCGCGTTCAAACCAGGCGGAACTGCCGGCAATATCCGTAATGGCTTTGGCCACCCAACCGCCGGTGCAGGATTCCGCCGTCGTAACGGTCGCCCCGCGCGCTTTCAGCGCCAGGCCAACCTGCTCGCTTAACTGCATCAGTTCACTGTCGGTCATTTCAGCCTCTGTCAGTTAAAAAAATATGCCGCACAAGATAGCACTTTCACAACCAATGTGGGGATGGGGAGAACGTTTTACGAGGGGGATTCCAAAAATTGATCCGTTGCAAAATAAGACCCGCCGGATGGCGATGTCAGAGCATCTTATCCGGCCTACAAGCAATATCTTATCTGTAGGCCGGTTGGAGCGATTACTGTACGCGCGCCAGCGCTACCGCCTGACCCAATTGCCACACCGCCATCGCGTAGTGGGTACTGTGGTTGTAGCGGGTGATGGTGTAGAAGTTTGGCAGCCCGTACCAGTACTGATAACCGGTGCCAATATCCAGGCGCAGCAGGCTGGCCTGCTGATGATTCCCCAACGACTGCTGCGGCGTCAGACCCGCGGCGGCAAGCTGTGAAATGCTGTACTGGGTTTTAAAGCCGTTCGCCAGCCCAGGCGCCTGACCATTCGCCGGCACCGCGACCGTATCGCCTTTCACCCAGCCATGGCCTTTGAAATAGTTCGCCACACTACCGATGGCGTCAACCGGATCCCACAGATTAATGTGCCCATCGCCATTGAAATCGACCGCATATTCTTTATAGGAAGACGGCATAAACTGGCCGTAGCCCATCGCACCGGCGAAGGAACCTTTCAAATCGAGCGGATCATCACTTTCATCTCGCGCCATCAACAGGAAAGTTTCCAGTTCGCCAGAGAAGTATTCCGCACGACGAGGATAATTAAAGGACAGCGTCGCCAGCGCATCCAGAATTCGCGTTTTGCCCATCACGCGGCCCCAGCGCGTCTCTACGCCAATAATACCGACGATGATTTCCGGTGGCACGCCGTAGACCTGCCACGCACGGTTCAGGGCATCTTCATATTGATTCCAGAAGGCCACGCCGTTTTGCACGTTGTCCGGCGTGATGAACTGCTTGCGATAACGCAGCCACGCGCCGTTAGGTCCGGCTGGAGGTTGAGTCGTCGGCGCCTGACGGTCCATCAAACGCAATACCGAGTCCAGCCGCTTGGCCTGAGACAGGATCTCCTGCAACTGCTGGCGATCAAAGCCATGCTTGTTCACCATCTTCTCGATGAACTGTTGCGCGTTCGGGTTATTGGCAAAATCGCCGCCCGTTAGCATGACATTGTGCTGTGGCTCAAGCAGGAAACCGCCGGATGGCGTACCCGTAGTCGTTTGAGTCTCTGAAGGTTTAGGTTTGCTGCTACAGGCAGCAAGCAATACGAAAAGGGGAAGTAACGCTACATAACGACGCTTGAACATGAGACATCCATTAAACAAATTCAGCCTGGGAGAAGTATGGTAAAGCATCCTCAGCCATACAAGGAAGCAGTAGTCGCTCTGCTTCACAGAATTTCCCCCCTCTTGCACTTCCGACCGTCATATTTGCGAGCGCTTACGCAATAACTTTCAAAATAAAATATTTACCTTTCATTTTGAGATCAAAATAACACTTTTAAATCTTTCGATCTGATTAAAATTAGTTTCCGTTTGGTAAGATAACTAAAAAACCCTACAGGAGAGAATAATGATCGACACCATCACACTCGGTGCTGAGTGGTTTATCGGGCTGTTCCAGAAAGGCGGAGAGGTGTTTACCGGCATGGTGACCGGTATTCTTCCCCTGCTGATTAGCCTGCTGGTCATCATGAATGCGCTGATTAACTTTATCGGCCAGCAGCGTATTGAACGTTTTGCTCAGCGCTGCGCCGGAAACCCACTGTCCCGCTATCTGCTGCTGCCGTGCATCGGCACATTTGTGTTTTGTAATCCGATGACGCTAAGCCTGGGGCGCTTTATGCCAGAAAAGTACAAGCCCAGCTACTACGCTGCGGCCTCTTATAGCTGCCATTCCATGAATGGCTTATTCCCGCACATCAACCCCGGCGAGCTGTTTGTCTATCTCGGTATCGCCAGCGGCCTGACGACGCTGGGCCTACCGCTTGGCCCGCTGGCGGTGAGCTATTTGCTGGTCGGTCTGGTCACCAACTTCTTCCGCGGCTGGGTAACCGATTTCACCACCGCCATTTTCGAGAAAAAAATGGGCATTCAACTTGAGCAGAAAGTTCATCTGGCGGGAGCAACATCATGACGCGTATTCGTATTGAAAAAGGCACCGGCGGCTGGGGCGGCCCGCTTGAACTGGATGCCGTACCGGGCAAGAAAATTGTCTATATCACTGCCGGGACTCGCCCTGCGATTGTCGACACGCTGGCGAATCTGACCGGTTGGCAGGCCGTTGATGGTTTCAAAGAGGGCGAACCGCCGGAGAGTGAAATTGGCGTGGCGATCATCGACTGCGGCGGCACGCTGCGCTGTGGGATCTATCCCAAACGTCGTATACCCACGGTAAATATTCACGCCACGGGGAAATCCGGTCCGCTGGCCCAGTACATTGTCGAAGATATCTATGTCTCTGGCGTGAAAGAAGAAAACATTACCGTTGTCGGTGAAGCATCCATTGCGCCGCAACCTGCAAGCAGCACGATTGGTCGCGATTACGACGCCAGTAAAAAGATTACTGAACAAAGCGATGGTCTGTTGGCAAAAGTCGGGATGGGCATGGGATCGGCCGTTGCTGTCCTGTTCCAGGCCGGTCGCGACACTATTGATACCGTTCTGAAAACCATTCTGCCATTTATGGCGTTCGTCTCGGCGCTGATCGGCATCATCATGGCTTCTGGTCTGGGAGACTGGATAGCCCATGGACTCGCACCGCTCGCCAGCCACCCGCTGGGACTGGTGACGCTGGCGCTGATTTGCTCTTTCCCGCTGCTGTCACCTTTCCTCGGCCCTGGTGCGGTCATCGCCCAGGTTATCGGGGTGCTGATCGGCGTACAGATTGGCCTGGGGAACATCCCTCCCCATCTGGCGCTACCGGCCTTGTTTGCCATTAATGCGCAAGCCGCATGCGACTTTATTCCCGTGGGGTTATCGCTGGCCGAAGCGCGTCAGGACACGGTCCGCGTCGGCGTGCCATCCGTCCTGGTAAGCCGCTTCCTGACCGGCGCGCCTACCGTTCTCATCGCCTGGTTTGTATCCGGCTTTATTTACCAATAAGAGGCACTCAAAAATGACCGTGATTTATCAAACCACCATCACCCGCATCGGCCAAAGCGCCCCGGACGCACTTTGCGACCAGATGTTAATTACCTTTCGTGAAGGCGCGCCAGCGGATATTGAAGAGTTTTGCTTCATCCATTGCCACGGCGATCTGAACGGTTCTTTGCACGCCGGGATCCAGTTTGAACTGGGCCAGCATCACTACCCGGTCACCGCCGTTGGCAGCGTGGCGGAACAAAACTTACGTGAACTGGGGCATATCACCCTACGTTTTGACGGACTCAGCGAAGCGGAATTCCCTGGCACCGTACATGTGGCGGGCCCTGTACCGGACGATATCGCGCCGGGCTGTATTTTGAAGTTTGTTGCTTAAGATTGAAGGAGAAAAAGATGAATCAGGTTGCCGTTGTCATTGGTGGAGGCCAGACCCTGGGAGCGTTCCTTTGCCGTGGGCTTGCGACAGAAGGATACCGCGTCGCGGTGGTGGATATTCAAAGCGATAAAGCCGCCAACGTCGCGCAGGAGATTAACGCCGAGTTTGGCGCAGGCACAGCGTACGGTTTTGGCGCTGATGCCACCAGCGAACAGAGCGTGCTGGCACTGTCACGCGGAGTGGATGAAATATTTGGTCGCGTCGACCTGCTGGTTTACAGCGCGGGTATCGCTAAAGCCGCGTTTATCAGCGACTTTCAGCTTGGGGATTTCGACCGCTCGCTGCAGGTGAATTTGGTCGGTTACTTCCTCTGCGCCCGTGAATTCTCACGCCTGATGATCCGCGATGGCGTCCAGGGACGCATTATCCAGATCAACTCCAAATCAGGGAAAGTAGGCAGTAAACACAATTCGGGCTACAGCGCGGCAAAATTCGGCGGCGTGGGTTTAACCCAATCGCTGGCGCTGGATCTGGCGGAATACGGGATTACCGTCCATTCGCTGATGCTCGGCAACCTGTTGAAATCACCGATGTTCCAGTCATTATTACCGCAGTACGCTACCAAACTGGGCCTTAAGCCGGATGAAGTAGAGCAGTATTACATTGATAAGGTTCCGCTCAAACGCGGCTGCGATTATCAGGACGTGCTGAACATGCTGCTGTTTTATGCCAGTTCGAAAGCCTCTTACTGCACCGGACAATCGATTAACGTCACCGGCGGTCAGGTGATGTTCTAAGAGGTATGACTGCCCGGTGGCGCTGTGCTTACCGGGCCTACGAATATTATGTAGGCCGGATTAGGCGCAGCCGTCATCCGGCAAAATCAAAGGAGCGCAGTATGGTTTCCGCACTGATTACCGTCGCCGCCATCGCCTGGTGCCTGCAACTGGCGCTTGGTGGCTGGCAAATATCCCGCTTTAACCGCGCGTTCGATAAACTTTGTCAGCGGGGTCGGGTGGGCGTGGGTCGTTCCGGCGGACGGTTTAAACCGCGCGTGGTCGTCGCCATCGCGCTTGATGAGCAACAGCGGGTTACCGATACGTTATTTATGAAAGGTCTTACCGTATTCGCCAGACCCGGCAAAATTGCCACCATAATGGGCAAACATCTTGATGATTTACAGCCTGATGTGATCTTTCCCCATGATCCGTTAGCGCAGAATGCACTATCATTGGCGCTTAAACTGAAACATGGGTAATTTCGTTGTGAATGCTAATAGCTTGCGAAATTATCATTTTGCAACCTAAATAAGTCAGGGTAATCACGCCTATGAAACCTCGTCAGCGTCAGGCTGCCATACTGGAGCACCTGCAAAAGCAGGGAAAATGCTCGGTTGAAGAACTGGCCCACTACTTTGACACGACCGGCACAACCATTCGCAAAGACCTGGTCATTCTGGAAAATGCTGGAACCGTCATTCGTACCTATGGCGGCGTAGTGTTGAACAAAGATGAATCTGACCCGCCCATCGATCACAAAACCCTAATTAACACGCATAAAAAAGAGCAGATCGCTGAAGCCGCCGTCCGTTATATCCATGATGGCGACTCCATCATTCTGGATGCGGGCAGCACCGTATTGCAGATGGTGCCAATGCTTACCCGCTTTAGCAACATCACCGTCATGACCAACAGTCTGCACATTGTTAATGCCCTTTCGGAGCTGGACAACGAGCAAACCATCCTGATGCCTGGCGGGACCTTTCGCAAAAAATCTGCGTCATTTCACGGTCAACTGGCAGAAAACGCCTTTGAGCAATTCAGCTTTGATAAACTCTTCATGGGGACCGACGGTATTGACCTCAATGCCGGCGTGACCACCTTTAATGAGGTCTTTAGCGTCAGTAAAGCGATGTGCAATGCCGCTCGCGAAGTGATTCTGATGGCTGACTCCTCAAAATTTGGGCGTAAAAGCCCTAATGTTGTGTGCAGTCTGGAAAGCGTTGACAAGCTGATTACCGATGCAGGTATAGACCCTGCATTTCGTCAGGCGCTGGAAGCAAAAGGGATTGAAGTAATCATAACCGGAGAAACCAATGAGTGATGCACTACTGAACGCGGGCCGTCAGACGTTAATGCTGGAACTGCAGGAAGCCAGTCGACTGCCGGAGCGACTGGGCGATGATTTTGTCCGCGCCGCCAATACTATCATCCACTGTGAAGGCAAAGTCATTGTCTCCGGGATTGGCAAATCAGGCCATATTGGCAAAAAAATTGCTGCGACCCTCGCCAGTACCGGCACCCCTGCCTTTTTTGTGCATCCGGCGGAAGCGCTGCATGGCGACTTAGGCATGATTGAAAGCCGCGACGTGATGCTGTTTATCTCTTACTCCGGCGGCGCGAAAGAGCTGGATCTCATCATTCCGCGCCTGGAAGACAAATCCGTCGCCCTGCTGGCCATGACCGGAAAACCAACCTCGCCGCTGGGCCTGGCGGCCAAAGCCGTGCTGGATATTTCTGTTGAACGTGAAGCCTGCCCAATGCGCCTGGCGCCGACCTCCAGCACCGTCAACACGCTGATGATGGGCGACGCGCTGGCAATCGCCGTGATGCAGGCGCGCGGCTTTAACGAAGAAGATTTTGCCCGCTCGCATCCGGCCGGCGCGCTGGGCGCTCGTCTGTTAAATAAAGTGCATCACCTGATGCGCCGTGACGATGCCATTCCGCAGGTAACGCTGACCACCAGCGTCATGGACGCGATGCTGGAACTCAGCCGCACGGGTCTTGGTCTGGTGGCTGTCTGTGATGACGCGTCACTGGTGAAAGGCGTCTTCACTGACGGCGACCTGCGCCGCTGGCTGGTTGGCGGCGGCGCGCTCACCACGCAGGTTAGCGAAGCAATGACCCATAATGGCATTACGCTGCAGGCACAGAGCCGCGCGATTGACGCCAAAGAGATCCTGATGAAACGCAAAATCACTGCCGCACCGGTGGTAGATGAAAACGGGAAACTCACCGGCGCTATCAACCTGCAGGATTTCTATCAGGCCGGTATTATCTAATCCTTCAGCCCCAGGCGTTTCGCCAGCCGGTGCAGGTTGGCGACGTCTGTTTCCAGCGCCCGCGCGCTTGCCGCCCAATTGTGGTTATTTTGCGCCAAGGCCCGGCGGATCATCTCGCGCTGAAATGACTCCGTTGCCTCACGCAAATTGTGATGCTGCGGGATCTCTGCCACGACGTCCGGCTGCGGTACAGGGCTTTCATCCTGCAAGGCAAAATGCTGTGCCTCCAGCACCACCTCATCCCCTGCCCGGGTAGCCCTTGCCAGCACAACCGCCCGATGAATGGCATGTTCCAGCTCGCGCACGTTTCCGGGCCAGCCGTAACTCAGCAGATGATTACGCGCGCCGGGGCTTAACACAACGCGGGAAAGTCCCAGCCGCAGCCGACATTGCTCGCAAAAATAGCCTGCCAGCAGCACTACATCTTCGCCGCGCTCACGTAGTGGCGGCACGGAAAGGGGAAAAACGCTCAGACGATGAAACAGATCCGCGCGAAAATTCCCCGCCAGCACCTCTTCTCGTAAATCACGATTGGTCGCCGCCAGTACGCGCACGTCAACGCGCAGGCTGCGATCGTCCCCTACGCGCTGAATATCGCCATACTGCAATACGCGCAGCAGCTTGGCCTGCAACGCCAGCGAGAGTTCGCCAATCTCGTCGAGAAACAGCGTGCCGTTATCCGCCATTTCAAATTTACCGCTACGATTACTGATAGCCCCGGTAAAAGCCCCTTTTACGTGACCAAAAAGTTCACTTTCCGCCACGCTTTCGGGCAACGCCGCGCAGTTGAGATACACCAGCGGATTCACCGCACGCGGCGAACCTTCATGAATCGCTTTGGCTACCAACTCCTTCCCGGTCCCGGTTTCGCCGCTGATCAGTACGTTGAGATCGGACCCTGCCACAATCTCAATCTCTTTTTTCAACTGCATCATATTGGGCGACAGGCCAATCATCTGGGTTTCCGTCACCTGCTCGAAAGCCGTCGACGAACCCGGCAGCATATTCTGGCTTTCCAGTTGTTCAATCAGCAACGCATTACTCAGCGCCCCCGCAGCCAGAGCGGCAATTAGCCTAAGCTCTTCATCGCTGAAGACATCGAACTGATCGGGCTCCATGCCATCCAGCGTTAACGCACCAATCAGATTTTGTCCGGCAAACAGCGGCAACCCGATGCAGGCATGCACTTTCAGGCTCTCCTGACCCGGGATTAACCCGTCATAAGGATCGGGCAGATCGCTGTCGGCAGGAAAACGTACCACGTCCCCGGCGCGGGCAATCGCCTCCAGCCGCGGATGTCCCTCCAGCGTGAAGCGGCGGCCGAGGACATCCTGCGCCAGGCCATCGATAGCCAGCGGGATAAACTGTCGCGACTCGTAGCGCAGCAGTGCCGATGCGTCGCACTCCAGCACCTGGCGCAAGGTCGTGATCAGGCGCTGAAAACGGTCCTGATGACCGATACCGCTTTGTAATTCAATGGCGATACCCGCCAGCACATCTACTGAAAAGCTCATGGCAACCTCATTGTCATTTTGACAATTCATATTGTCATATTGACAATAAAATAAACAGTCATTTTGACTACCACTTTATAGGCACTAAATAATAAATCATTAAAAATCAAACAATTAAAAAGTTGGCACACAACCTGCAATTAACAAAATATCTTTTTAGAAAAACGCTGAATTAATTGAGGTTGCTATGTCTATTCTGGTTAAAAATAACATTCATTGGGTTGGCCAACGTGACTGGGAAGTGCGAGATTTCCACGGCACTGAATACAAAACGCTGCGCGGTAGCAGCTACAACAGCTATCTCATCCGTGAAGAAAAAAACGTGCTGATCGATACAGTAGACCATAAGTTTAGCCGTGAATTCGTGCAGAACCTGCGCAGTGAAATTGACCTCGCGGATATCGACTACATCATCATTAACCACGCGGAAGAAGATCACGCCGGTGCGCTGACCGAACTGATGTCCTGCATCCCGGACACGCCAATTTACTGCACCGCTAACGCGATTGATTCCATCACCGGCCACCACCATCATCCGGAGTGGAACTTCAACGTGGTGAAAACCGGTGATTCTCTGGACATCGGCAACGGCAAACAACTGATCTTTGTTGAAACGCCGATGCTGCACTGGCCTGACAGCATGATGACCTACATGACCGGCGATGCGGTACTGTTCAGTAACGATGCTTTCGGCCAGCATTACTGCGACGAACGTCTGTTCAATGATGAAGTTGACCAGACCGAACTGTTCGAACAATGCCAACGCTACTACGCCAACATCCTGACCCCGTTCAGCCGTCTGGTGACGCCGAAAATCACTGAGATCCTCGGCTTCAACCTGCCGGTCGATATGATTGCCACCTCCCACGGTGTGGTATGGCGCGACAACCCAACGCAGATCGTTGAGCTGTACCTGAAATGGGCGGCCGATTATCAGGAAGACCGCATCACCATCTTCTACGACACCATGTCCAACAACACCCGCATGATGGCGGACGCCATTGCCCAGGGCATCAACGAAGTTGACCCGAACGTGGCGGTGAAAATCTTTAACGTCGCCCGTAGCGACAAAAACGACGTCCTAACCAACGTCTTCCGTTCTAAAGGCGTACTGGTCGGTACTTCCACCATGAACAACGTGATGATGCCGAAAATCGCCGGACTGGTGGAAGAGATGACCGGCCTGCGTTTTCGTAACAAACGCGCCAGCGCCTTTGGTTCTCACGGCTGGAGCGGCGGCGCAGTTGACCGCCTGTCCACCCGTTTACAAGATGCCGGTTTTGAGATGTCGCTTAGCCTGAAGGCGAAATGGCGTCCGGATCTGGATGCGCTGGAACTGTGTCGTCAGCACGGTCGTGAAATTGCACGTCAGTGGGCGCTTGCTCCGCTACCGGAAACGACCGTCAAAGCGACAACCAAAGAAGAAGAGTGCGCTTGTGCCGCTGCGGCTGCGGCTGACCTCGGCCCAAGCATGCAGTGCAGCGTGTGCCAGTGGATTTACGATCCAGCAAAAGGCGAACCGTTGCAGGATGTCGCGCCAGGTACCCCATGGAGCGATGTGCCGGATAACTTCCTGTGCCCGGAATGTTCATTAGGTAAAGACGTCTTCGACGTACTGGCAACGGAGGCAAAATGAGCCACGGAATTGTCATTATTGGTTCGGGCTTCGCCGCCCGCCAGTTAGTCAAAAATATCCGTAAACAGGATGCAACTGTTCCGTTGACCCTGATTGCCGCTGACAGCATGGATGAGTACAACAAGCCCGATCTCAGCCACGTTATCAGTCAGGCACAGCGTGCAGACGACCTCACCCGCCAGTCGGCGGGGGAGTTTGCCGAACAGTTTAATTTGCGCCTGTTCCCCTACACCTGGGTGACCGACATCGACACCGATGCCCACATCGTGAAAAGTCAGGACCAACAGTGGCAGTACGACAAGTTGGTGCTGGCGACGGGGGCTTCAGCCTTTGTGCCTCCAGTCACCGGACGTGAGTTAATGCTCACATTGAACAGTCAGCAAGAATACCGCGCCTGTGAAACGCCACTGCGTGATGCCCAGCGGGTACTCATTGTCGGCGGCGGTCTGATTGGCAGTGAGCTGGCGATGGATTTTTGTCGTGCCGGTAAAGCGGTAACACTTATCGACAACGCCGCCAGCATTCTGGCCTCGCTGATGCCACCGGAAGTCAGCAGTCGCTTACAGCATCGTCTGACCGATATGGGTGTGCATCTGCTGCTGAAATCACAACTTCAGGGTCTGGAAAAAACTGAATCGGGTATTCGCGCCACGCTCGATCGTAGTCGCCGCGTAGAAGTCGATGCGGTGATCGCCGCCACCGGTCTGAGCCCGGAAACGGCGCTGGCGCGTCGTGCCGGATTGAGCATTAATCGTGGCGTCTGCGTCGACAGCTATCTGCAAACCAGCCACCCGGACATTTATGCCCTCGGCGACTGCGCGGAAATTAACGGTCAGGTGCTGCCGTTCCTGCAGCCGATTCAACTGAGCGCCATGTATCTGGCGAAAAACCTGCTCGGCGGCAATGCTCCGCTGAAGCTGCCTGCCATGCTGGTAAAAGTTAAAACGCCGGAACTGCCATTGCATCTGGCGGGGGAAACCCAGCGGCGCGATCTGAACTGGCATATTGCCGCGGAAGCGCAAGGTATGGTGGCCAGAGGAATGAACGACGAAGGCCAGCTATGTGCGTTTGTGGTCAGTGAAGACCGGATGAAAGAGGCCTTTGCGCTGCTGAAAACATTGCCCTTGTAAGTCTGTGGTGCCGGATGGCGCCGCGCCTTATCCGGCAATGCTGCTACTGATTTATTAACCTCACGCACATGGACGTGCGTTGCCACTTGTCGGTATGCCCCGACATGTTTTTCTTGCCCCGCCAGTCCCGGGGCTTTTTTTTATTTTTGCGCCAACCAGCGCGCCGCGGCAATCACGCCCTGCCCCAGCGATAATCCCCCATCACCCGCCGGTAAACGCTGCGGGAACAGTAAGGTAAAATCAGCCAGATAAAATGCCAGCCGCGATGACAACAAACGGTTATGCATCACGCCACCGCTGAATACTAACGTCTTAACGCCACGCGCTTCAGCCTGCTCACGCATCAGCGTGGCAAACCCACACGCCAGCGCATCATGAAACGCCCACGCTCTTGCCGCAGGCGCCCCCTGCCAGTTCAGCCATTGCTGCCAAAAAACAGCCAGGTCAAGCTCATTACCTTGCAAGGGGATTGTTACCGGATGCTCAACGCCTTCACATTGCGATGCCAGTGCCTCCAGCGCGCAGGCGGCCTCGCCTTCATAGCTCAGCGAAGTCGGTGCGCACTGGAGCGCGGCGGCAACGGCATCAAACAGCCGTCCGCACGATGACGCCAGCGGCGCATTGATCCCCCGCTCAATGGCGCGTGCCAGCACGTTCCAGTTTTGCTGTTGCAGCGCCGATGTTTCCGGGAATCGCTGCCAGTCAGGGACAAAACGCAGACACTGCGCGAGCAGGTTACGCCACGGCTGCTTTGCCGCCAGATCGCCGCCCGCCAGCGCGACCGCGGGTAAGCCGCCCAGGTGTTCGCATTCACGATAGTTGACCCGCAAACACTCTCCGCCCCACAGTGCGCCGTTTGCTCCCATGCCGATACCGTCTACCGTCAGAGCGATAACGTCTCCACCGTCCAACGGCCAACCGTGCTCAGCCATACACGCAGCAGCATGCGCATGGTGATGCAGCACCGTTTCGGTCGGCAGATTCATCTCACTGGCCCACTGGCTGGAAACATAGCCGGGGTGAGCATCATGCACGATACGCTGTGGCGTAAAGTCATAAATATTCTGGATCAGGCGCAGCGCATCACGCCACTGCTGCTGGATGCCGTCATCGCTGAGATCGCCCAAATGCTGACTGATAACCGCCTGTTCGCCACGCACCAGACAGAAGGTATTTTTTAGATCCGCGCCTAAACACAGCATCGGCGGCACGTCACGAAAACCCGGCGGCAACGCGACCGCATCCGGCACGTAACCCCGCGAGCGGCGCAGCATTTCCCCACTTTCACGCACCACGGAGTCATCCATACGCTGCACAATTTCGCGGTTATGCAGCAGGAAACCGTCGGCAATCTCGCGTAAATCTTCCAGCGCCTGCGCGTTGGTAATGGCTGGCGGCCTGCCGCTGAGGTTGCCGGAGGTCATTACCAGCGGGCACTGCATCTCTTGTAACAGGAGATGCTGCAACGGATTCGCTGGCAGCATAACGCCAACTTCCGTTAACCCTGGCGCTATTCCCTCGCTCAATGCCGCTACATAGCGTTTTTGCACCAACACGATCGGTGCGGCAGGGGTGGTTAACAGACGAAGCGCAGCTTCAGGCAGTCCGTCGTCAGCAGGCAACATCACCGCCAACGGTTTAGCCGGGCGATGTTTACGCAACCGGAGCAGCGCCACAGCATTATCATTTCGCGCATCGCAGACCAGATGAAAACCGCCAATGCCTTTCACAGCGACAATGCCGCCCGCTTTTAGCAACGCTACCGCCGCCTGCAGCGCCTCTTCTTTTTCCGCTCGCTCACCCGCGCTTAGCCACTCAAGATGTGGACCACATTGCGGGCAGGCAACGGGTTGGGCGTGAAAGCGACGGTCATAGGGATCGCGATACTCTGTATCGCATTGCGCACAGAGAGGGAAGGACGCCATCACGGTAAACGGACGGTCGTACGGCATGGCGCGGATAATCGTAAAACGCGGGCCACAATGGGTGCAGTTGATGAAGGGGTAGCGATAGCGACGTTCGCCGGGGGTGTTCATTTCAACAAGGCATTCGGGACAAGTCGCGGCGTCCGGGACAATTTGCGTATTCATCGTACCGCCTGCACTTTGGCGAATCGAGAAATCGGCAGGCAGCTGCGTCCAGGCGAATGGTTCGCTCTCAATGCTATCAATGCGCGCCAGCGGCGGACAATGTTGATGTAATTGCGCAATAAACTCCGCCGGATCTTCCTGTAAGCGCACCACCACACCGTCACCGTCGTTGCACACGTCGCCATGCAGTTGCAGGCGCTGCGCCAGTTGCCAGACGAAGGGGCGAAACCCGACGCCCTGTACCTTGCCGCGAATACGCAGTTGTACGCCGGAGTGGTTGTTGATTGTCATTATGTCCTTCCCGCAGTCATCTATCCCGGTTTGCCGGATGGCGCTACGCTTATCAGGCCTACGTGAATGCGAAAAGTAGGCCGGATAAGGCGAAGCCGCCATCCGGCATAAGTACTACCGTATTTTACGCGGATTTTTAGCGATCAGAACAGCAAAGATGCGGTGGAGTCCAGCGCCGCGCGGCGGCGTTTTTCAGCGCTCAGTTGCTCAAGCTTATTGCGATCCACATAAATCAGCGCGTGAGTCGGGCAGACTTCCATACAGGCAGGACCCGCTTCGCGGTGGTGGCACAGGTCGCACTTGTTGGCTTCGGCTTTTTCTGCACGAACGTTCAGGCCCGCGCCGCTGTTACGCACAACCGGACGCACGACAACTTCCATTGCCCCATAAGGACACGCCACCACGCAGGTTTTACAGCCAATGCAGCGTTCCTGCATCACATGGACAAAGCCTTTATCACGGCTGATTGCACCGTTTGGACAGACGTTAGCGCACGGCGCGTCTTCACACTGGCGGCACAGCGTCGCCGTGGAGACGTTAACGCCTTTGATGACGTGAATGCGGGGTAAAAAGGTTTCAGGGGTCAGCGATGCGCAGTCCTGGTTATCCTGATGGGATACTACGCAGGCCACTTCACAGGTACGGCAACCAATGCATTTATTGGCGTCTGCAATGATGAAACGGTTCATCAATTTCTCCAGCAATGACAGATTATCTGCCGAAGCATTCACGAATCGTGCCAAATTTTAATGCACTGTTATTAAAGGGTTTTTATTTTGATGGATGTAAGAATGGTGTGTCATCGTCACTAGTGACGATGACAAATGACAGCCGTCAGCGCGAAACGTATGGCGCAACAGAATCGCGCTGAATGAGTTCCCCGGTGAAGATTTTTGGCGGCGTAAATGCCCCGTCACCCAGCATAAATATCAGGCGACCAATCGTTTCCTGGATCATTTCCGTCACCGGAATTTTGACGCTGGAAAGCGCCGGAATAGTGTATGGCGCGATGGCGATATCATCGAAACCAATCACCGACACCTGGGCAGGCACACGGATACCCTGATCATGCAACTGCTTCATCGCGCCTATCGCCATATCATCATTGCTGGCCACCAGCGCGGTAAAATTGATCTTGCGTGAAAGCAAGGTATCAACGCCCGCCGCACCGCAGGCTGGCGTCCACTTTCCTTTGACAATCAAATCATTATTTAGCGAAATGCCATGCGCAGCCAGCGCGTCTTTATAGCCTGAGAGTCGTTCCACGCCGGTAGGCGAATCCATCGAGCCGGTAATAAAACCAATCTCCTGGTGCCCGGCGGCAATCAACTGCGCAACGGCGTTAAAGCTGGTTTGTTTTTGATCGCACCAGACGCTGTGGCTACTGTTTTTACGCAGCCGTCGATTAAGCACCATAATCGGCTGGGCGTGCGCGTCAATGATCTCGTCTATTTCATCCACGCTGAGAAAACGCGGATAGATCATAATCGCGTCACAGCGCAGGTCGAGTAAGTACTGGATCGCCTGACGCTCTTCCTCTGCGCTATGTTTACCATCAGCCAGCAACAACTGGCGCCCCTTATCCTCCGCCATCCGCGCGGTGTGAAACAGCAGCTCGCTGAAATAGACGCCATGATAAAGAGTATTGGTCACCACCAGACCCAGCGTCTGCGTGGTCTTCGCCGCCAGGCTGCGCGCCAGTAAATTAGGGCGGTAACCACTCTCTTCAATGGCCTGAAACACACGGTCTTTGGTTTCCTGGCTGACGTAACCGTTCCCGGAAAGCACCCGGGAAACCGTCGCTTTCGACACCCCGGCCCGCTTCGCCACCTCCAGCATCGTGGTCATAGTACTCATCCCTTTGCTCTTAATGTGACGCAGTGTACTGCACCGTTTCGCCGCTGTCCTCGCTGCTAAAACGCGGCGCCTGACATCTGGTGATCATCATCACAATTATAAAAACAATAAAAATTAATTCTTGTTTAATGAATATAAATTAAACATTATTTTGTGGAACCGGTTTCCTATCTGAGTTTCATCAACTCAGAAACGTGACCTGCGCAAACGGATAAAACATAACGTACCCTACTGATAAAACAGGATTAAATCCGATGTCCAAGAATTATGCAGCGCTGGCGCGCTCCGTTGTGACGGCTCTGGGAGGCGTCGACAACATCACAGCAGTGACCCACTGTATGACCCGTTTGCGTTTCGTTATCAAAGATGATGCGCAGGTCGATAGCGCGACGCTGAAAACGCTCCCTGGCGTGCTGGGCGTAGTACGTAACGATAATCAGTGTCAGGTGATCATCGGCAACACCGTTTCGCAGGCGTATCGCGAAGTTGTCAGCCTGCTACCTGCCAACATGCAACCTGCTGAGCCGCAAACCAAACCCCGGCTGACGCTGAAACGGATTGGCGCGGGGATCCTCGATGCGCTGATCGGCACGATGTCACCGCTGATCCCGGCAATTATCGGTGGATCAATGCTCAAACTGCTGGCAATGGTTCTGGAAATGACCGGCGTGCTGGTAAAAGGATCGTCCACCCTCACCATTCTGACCGTTATCGGCGACGGCGCATTTTTCTTCCTGCCGCTGATGGTCGCCGCTTCGGCAGCCATCAAATTCAAAACCAACATGTCGCTGGCAATTGCTATTGCGGGTGTGCTGGTCCATCCCAGTTTTATCGATCTGATGGCAAAAGCCGCGCAGGGTGAGCACGTTGAGTTCGCCCTGATCCCGGTGACGGCGGTCAAATACACCTACACCGTGATCCCGGCACTGGTCATGACCTGGTGTCTGTCATATATCGAACGTTGGGTGGATCGTATCACGCCGGCAGTGACCAAAAACTTCCTCAAACCGATGCTGATCGTGCTGATCGCCGCCCCGCTCGCGATCGTTTTAATCGGCCCGATTGGTATCTGGATCGGTAGCGCAATTTCAGCGCTGGTCTATACCATTCACGGCTATCTCGGCTGGCTGTCGGTCGCCATTATGGGCGCATTGTGGCCGCTGTTGGTGATGACGGGTATGCACCGCGTGTTTACGCCCACCATTATCCAGACCATTGCCGAAACCGGTAAAGAAGGCATGGTGATGCCCTCTGAAATCGGCGCCAATCTGTCGCTGGGCGGTTCATCGCTGGCGGTGGCATGGAAAACCAAAAACCCGGAACTGCGTCAGACAGCGTTAGCGGCCGCCGCTTCAGCCATCATGGCAGGCATTTCCGAACCCGCGCTGTACGGCGTGGCGATCCGTCTGAAACGCCCACTGATTGCGAGCCTAATCAGCGGTTTTATCTGCGGTGCCGTTGCCGGTATGGCTGGACTGGCGAGTCATTCCATGGCGGCCCCTGGCCTGTTCACCAGCGTCCAGTTTTTCGATCCGGCTAATCCGATGACCATTGTCTGGGTGTTTGGCGTGATGGCGCTGGCGGTCGTGCTTTCCTTTGTATTAACACTGATTCTCGGCTTTGAAGATATTCCTGTCGAAGATGCTGCCGCGCAGGCCAGAAAAAATCAGGCCGCACAAGCGGGCAATATCAATGGAGCCAGCATTTGACTGGCATGAACTGAGGTTAACTATGTCTGTTTTTCCGCAAGGATTTTTATGGGGCGGCGCGCTGGCCGCCAACCAGTCTGAAGGGGCATACCGGGAAGGCGGCAAAGGGCTGACCACCGTCGATATGATCCCCCACGGCGAACATCGGATGCCCGTTAAACTGGGTCAGGAGAAGCGCTTTACGCTTCAGGATGACGAATTTTATCCCAGCCATCAGGCGATCGACTTTTATCATCGCTATAAAGAAGATATTGCGCTGATGGCGGAAATGGGGTTTACGGTTTTTCGCACCTCAATAGCCTGGAGTCGTCTCTACCCTAACGGCGACGAACTGGCGCCTAATGAAGAAGGTATCTCGTTTTACCGGGACGTTTTTGCCGAGTGTAAAAAATACGGTATTGAGCCGTTAGTCACGCTATGTCACTTCGATGTGCCCATGCATCTGGTTACCGAGTACGGCTCCTGGCGGAACCGCAAAATGGTGGAGTTCTTTACCCGTTACGCCCGCACCTGCTTCGAAGCCTTTGACGGTCTGGTGAAATACTGGCTGACGTTCAACGAAATCAACATCATGCTGCACAGCCCTTTTTCAGGGGCTGGGTTGGTGTTTGAAGAGGGGGAAAATCAGGATCAGGTGAAATATCAGTCCGCCCACCACGAACTGGTTGCCAGTGCCCTGGCGACGAAAATCGCCCATGAAGTGAATCCGCAAAACCGGGTCGGTTGCATGCTGGCGGGCGGTAATTTTTATCCTTATTCCTGTAAACCAGAAGATGTGTGGACCGCGCTGGAAAAAGACCGCGAAAACCTGTTCTTTATTGATGTGCAGGCGCGCGGGGCTTATCCCGCCTACTCCGCCCGGGTGTTTCGCGAAAAGGGCGTGACGATAGAAAAAGCCGCGGAAGATGACGACATCCTGAAGAACACCGTCGATTTCGTCTCGTTTAGCTATTACGCATCACGCTGCGCCTCCGCTGACATGAATACTGGCAACACCAGCGCTGCCAACGTAGTGAAATCACTGCGTAATCCGTACATTGCCGCCAGCGAATGGGGCTGGGGTATCGATCCGCTTGGCCTGCGCATCACGATGAATATGATGTATGACCGTTATCAGAAGCCGCTGTTTCTGGTGGAAAACGGGCTGGGGGCGAAAGATGAAATGGATGCCAACGGCGAGATCAATGACGACTATCGCATTCGCTATTTACGCGAACACATCCGCGCCATGGCTGACGCCATTGAAGATGGTGTGCCGCTAATGGGTTACACCACCTGGGGCTGCATCGATCTGGTTTCCGCCTCAACCGGCGAGATGAGCAAGCGTTACGGTTTTGTGTATGTAGACCGGGACGATGCGGGCCAAGGCACGCTGGCGCGTACCCGCAAAAAATCATTCTGGTGGTACAAAAAAGTGATCGCCAGTAACGGGGCCGATCTGGCGTAATTCCCCAGCCGGAAGGTTTTGTAATCCTCCGGCAGAATCACCTATTTTCATTTCATGAATTGCATTCCAAATGTGGAATCTTCTTTCCAGTTTCCGGTTTGCCCTTGCGCATTTTTACTGGCATTTTATTCAGTAGTTTTTCTCTTATCCGTTCACCACAAGGAAGCGTTTATGTCTGATGAAAATGGCACAACAGCAGTGGTTATCACCAAACCCGTACGTCGTTTGAAAGTGGGCTATGTCAGAAAACGCCATGAAGATCGTAACACGGGTTTCACGCTCCGTATCAGTCGGCATGCCTCGCTAACGCTGAACGGCGACTGGCTGGAACAAGCGGGATTCCCTACCGGGACGGCAGTGAATGTTTCGGTGATGCAGGGGAAATTAATTATCGAGCAGGCAAGTGAAGAACAGAGTGTGTGAGGCTCAAAACAGGCCGGATGCCACTGGCATCCGGCGCTGGTAAGGTTACTCTTCTGGCGCTTCTAACCCGGAAAATCCACCGTGGCCTTCCCATCCGGCTAATCGTTGATAGACGGTCTCGACCGCATCTTTGATCGGCTGCGTCATCGGGTAATAAAAACCGACAATATCCGGCTGAATGCCGAGGAAGATCACCTCGCCAACATCCTCTTTTAGCTGATCGACCAGATAGTTCAGCGGCATGTTGTGGGTGGTCATCATGAACATTTCAGCAATATCATCCGGGTCGATAATGCGGATTTCACCCGGGTTTAACCCCATGTCGGTGGCATCCACTATCAACAGACGCTGCGGGCGCAGTTCACGGATAGCGACGATATCGTTTTCCGGCGCGCTGCCGCCGTCGATGACAACCCAGTTGCCCTGAGGATTGGCAGCGCACATTTCCGCCAGTAGCGGACCCGCGCCGTCATCGCCCATCATGCTGTTGCCGACACAAAGTAAAACGTCAGTCACGGTGTCTCCTCACCATCAGATAGATGGCGCTTTCCTGGTGAATATCATGCAGCATGCTGAGCATCAGCTTGCTCCACTCCTGCTGCTGCGGAGTCTGCACGGCGCGCGCATCATCAAACGCGCGCGCCAGCATTTGCACATGGTTGAAATCGATGACGATCTCGCCATACTTCGGCACGCCTTCCATTTTCCGCCGGGCTTCGCTGCCCTCGGCAAGGGTGGCTATCCACGCCAGATATTCATCCCACGGACAGGTTAACGCCGCTTCCAGGCAATCGATGATCCCAAGGTGGTGACCAATCGCCAGGCTGTAATAGACAACCTGCTGCGCCTCTGCGGGCGTCGCATCGTTCTCATCAATAAACTTACGGCTCAGTTGACTGAACACCACCGTTTCACTCATCGGATACGCGCCTCTTCGACTACATGGTTAAGATGCGTGACGATTTCGGTCAGACGCGGATCGTTTTCCGCTTCCAGCCAGCGCGCCACCTGATGTTCACCCTGCCCTAACTGCGTCATATAGTCATCAGCAATCTGGCGACCGTAGCGGTAACCCGCCAGACGGCGAGCTTCGCGGTCCACCTTCACACGCAGCGGTTGAACCATATCCGGATGCAGAATTTCAGCGGGCTGTTCGTCCAGTTCACCTGGCGCACGCGCATGAATTTTCTGTTCCAGCAGACCCAGCGCCATCGCAAAACCGTACAGCGTTGCCGCAGGCGTCGGCGGACAGCCAGGAATATACACGTCCACCGGAACGATTTTATCCGTGCCGCCCCATACGCAGTATAAGTCGTGGAAGATACCGCCGCTGTTACCGCAGGCGCCGTAAGAGATACAAATTTTCGGATCCGGCGCAGACTGCCAGGCGCGCAGCGCCGGAGAACGCATCGCGCGGGTTACCGCGCCGGTAAACAGCAGGATATCCGCATGACGCGGCGACGGTACCACTTTGATACCAAAGCGTTCAGCATCAAACAGCGGAGAGAGCGTGGCGAAAATTTCGATTTCGCAGCCGTTGCAGCCGCCGCAGTCCACACGATAAACATACGCTGAACGCTTGATGCTTTTCAGCAGCGATGCTTTCATGCTGGCAATGGATTCATCCACCGTCATCGGTACCGGAATACCGTTGGCGTCACGTGGGCCTAATAAATTGCTCATCAGCTGGCCTCTTTCATATGGCGAGTCAGTTCAATACGGTCAGACGGCACCAGACATTTCTGGCGCTTACAATCCGGGCAGGTCTCAAAGCTTTCACGGTGGTTTTCCGCGCGGCTGTCACCGTTGTGCTTGAGCAGCGCAATGGCGTAATCAATCTCTTTTTGTACCGCGAACGGGCGGTTACAGACGCGGCAGTTACACAGCGAAAAGCGAGACTGCTGCAGGAAATCTTCTTTCTTCCATACCGCCAGCTCATATTCCTGCGACAGCTTGATCGCCGCCGTCGGGCAAACTTCTTCGCAGCGGGCGCAGAAGATGCAGCGACCGAGGTTGAACTGCCACGCCAGCTCATTGGTAACCAGATCGGTTTCAACCGTCAGCGCATTGGATGGACACGCATTGACACAGGCCGCGCAGCCAATGCACTGCTGCGGATTGTGCTCGGGTTTACCGCGGAAATTTTTATCGACCGCAATCGGCTCCAGCGGATACGACGACGTCGGCGCCCCGGTTTTGATGACTTTTTTGATAAAGGTAAACATGGCGATTCCTTATTTCAGCGGCGAGTTTTTACGCTCGATGCTGTAGCGCTCAAGTTCTTTGTACGGTACGACTTTGCTCTTCTTCTTACGCACATCGACCACGGTCATACGGTCAGTACAGGAGTAGCAAGGATCGAGGCTACCGATAATCAGCGGGGCATCGGAAACAGTGTTGCCACGCAGCATGTAACGCAGCGTTGGCCAGTTGGCGTAGGTCGCCGCACGGCAGCGCCAGCGATACAGTTTCTGGTTATCGCCGGTCATGCTCCAGTGGATGTCATCGCCGCGCGGCGCTTCGGCAAAGCCCAGCGCGAAGCGGTGAGGAATATAGGTAAAGCCTTCCACCGCCAGCGTGCCGCCCGGCAGGTTGTCCAGACCAAAGTCGATCATGTTTAGTGCGGTATAGACTTCATTGATACGGACTTTAAGACGAGAAATGACGTCGCAACCCTGCTCGCTGTGCACTTCCATCGGCAGCAAACCATAACCCACAAATGGGTGATCGGCGCGGGTGTCACGCGCGTGACCGCTGGCGCGAACCATCGGACCGACGTTACTAAAGTCGCGGGCGATCTCCGGATCCAGACGACCAATACCCACGGTACGCTGTTCCATGTTCGGCGTGCTGAGCAGCATATCGACCAGTTCCTGCACCTCACGACGCATCTGCTGCGCCAGTTGACGGGTCTGGATCATATCGTCTTTCAGCAGGTCACGACGGATACCGCCGATCAGGTTCATACCGTAAGTTTTACGCGCCCCGGTGAGGATCTCCGCCATCTTCATCGACGTTTCACGCACGCGGAAGAACTGCATAAAGCCGGAATCAAAACCGGTGAAGTGACAGGCCAGGCCGAGGTTCAGCAGGTGCGAGTGCAAGCGCTCCACTTCCAGCAGAATGGCGCGGATCATCTGCGCGCGTTCCGGCACCACGATACCCATCGCATTCTCTACGGAGGTAGTATAGGCGGTGCTGTGGGCAAAACCGCAGATGCCGCACACGCGGTCCGACAGGAACGTCACTTCGTTGTAACCCATACGGGTTTCCGCCAGTTTCTCCATGCCGCGGTGGACATAGAACAGACGATAGTCGGCGTCGATGATGTTCTCGCCGTCAACAAACAGACGGAAGTGACCGGGTTCATCGGAGGTCACGTGCAGCGGGCCAATCGGCACCACGTTATTTTTCTTGTCGCCCAGTTCGTTGATGAACTCGTAGGTTTCAGCATCGGTGGTCGGCGCCGGGCGCTGACGATAATCCATACTGTCTTTACGCAGCGGATACAGCTCGTCCGGCCAATCATCCGGCAGCACCAGACGACGTTCATCCGGCAAACCGACCGGGATCAAACCGTACATGTCGCGCACTTCACGCTCGCCCCAGACGGCTGCCGGAACACGTGGCGTAACGGATGGGAATTCCAGCTTATTGGCATCCACTTCAACGCGGACGGTAATCCAGCACTTGGTGCCCTGCTCCATCGACATCACGTAATAAACGGCGTAATGGCCGCACAGCTGACGTTCGTCGTTACCAAACAGCACGGACAACCAGCCGCCCTGTTTGTAGTACAGGAACTCAACCACTTCCGGCAGGTAGTTCACCTTGACGGTGATCGTCAGCTGATCTTTGGTCTGCCAGGCTTCATCCAGCACCACGCCCGGAAAGGCCTGGTGCAGAGCGGCGAGATAGTGTTGACCTAATTTTTCTTCAGACATGCTCAAACTCTCTTAAATCACGCCACCAGCAAGGAGACGAACGCTAAAAACGCAAACCCAAAACCGGCCCAGGTCACGCGTGAAGTGGCGCAAAAACGCAGACGCGCCATGCTGTTTTCGAACAAGGCAATGACCAGCACGCCGAGGACCAGCTTGACGACGGCAATCACCAGCGCCAGCAGCAGCCCACCCGCGGTGAAGGTCTCCATCTGTCCCCACGGCAGGAACACGCCGACGAACATTTGCAGAACGACCAGCTGTTTGAGGCTAATGCCCCACTTCAGTACCGCAAAACCGCTGCCGCTGTATTCGGTCAATGGACCTTCCTGCAGTTCCTGCTCTGCTTCCGCCAGATCGAACGGCAGTTTGCCCATTTCGATAAAGGTGGCGAAAGCACAGGCGCACAGGGCCAGAATCAGCGGGATGCTGCGCGCAGCAGGCCAGTGGTAAACGGTATCGGCGATATTGCTGATATGGGTTGAACCCGCAACTTGCGCCGCCACCCACAGTCCCAGCAACAGGATAGGTTCAACCAGCACGCCGAGCATCGCTTCGCGGCTGGCGCCAATCGCAGTAAACGGGCTACCAGTATCCAGACCCGCGATAGAGAAAAAGAAACGGGCGATGGCGAACAGGTAAATTAAGGTGATCAGATCGCCCAATTGCGGCAGCGGTGAACCAACGGTCACTACCGGCAACGCGGTGGCGATAGTCAGCATCACGCCCACCATCACAAACGGCGTCAGGCGGAAAACCCAGCTGGAATCCGCAGGCGCAATGCTCTGACGGCCCAGCAGTTTGATAATGTCGCGGTATTCCTGCAAAACGCCCGGACCGCGACGATTATGCAAACGCGCACGCGCCACGCGGGTCACACCGGACAGCAGCGGCGCCATGGCAAACAGCACCAGCGCCTGAATTAACGGATATAAAACACTCATTTTCAGGCTCCTCGTGAAACCACAATCACCACCAGCACCGCCAGCTCAATCAACGCCAGGCGACGAAACAGTACCGGGGCGGCCGCATTCTGCCAGCCCGGAACCAGTGATACCGGGTTCAGCCATTTACGCAATTTGAGTACCGGGGCAAAGGCTTCTTTCACCGGCATGGCAAAACCGTGGGCGGTAATGACCATTGACTGCTCGTGATCGTAACCACACACCCATGCCGCACCGCGTGAACGCGACGGCAGACGGTTGCCTTTGAAAATTGCCATGATGATGAACGGCAGCAGCGGACACGCGATCAGCAGCAGCGTGATCATTGGCTGAGAAACGGTGGTGTTCGCGGTTTCCAGCGGCAGTGGAACGGCAGAGGAAATCATCGGCAGCAGCCACGGCGCAGCAACGCCGCCAATCACGCAGCAGATAGCCAGCGCAACCACGCTCACGCCCATCAGGATTGGCGCGCAGCAGGCATTTTCAGCTTCCTTCGTGCGCGGCGCGCCAAGGAACGTAACGCCATACACTTTCGCCATACACATCACCGCCAGCGCGCCAGTAATCGCCAGTCCTACCGCCAGCAACGGCCCTAACAGACGACCGACAAACGCGCCGCTGTTGCCAAGCTTAAAGAAGGACTGATAGATGACCCACTCACCGGCAAAACCGTTCAGCGGCGGCAGTGCGGCCATCGCCATCAGGCCAACCAGCATCGCCAGAGAGATAACCGGCATACGTTTACCGATACCGCCCAACTTCTCGATATCACGATGACCGGTACGGAACCAGATGCTGCCAGCACCGAGGAACAGAACGCTTTTGAACAGGCTGTGGTTGACCAGATGATACAGACCACCGGTCAAACCCAACGCAATCAGCGCCGGTTGATTCAGTGAAATCCCGGTTACGCCAGCGCCCAGCCCCAGCAGAATAATGCCGATGTTTTCCAGCGTGTGGTACGCCAGCAAACGCTGGATGTTATGTTCCATTAGCGCATACAGACCGCCGACAAATGCGGTGATCATACCCAGCACCAACAGCGTAATGCCCCACCACAGCGGCGCGTTACCGCCCAGCAGCGACAGGGAGAGAATACCCAGCAGACCGACCTTCATGACCACGGTAGAAAACAGTGCCGCAGCCGGCGCGCTGGCGTTGGCGTGTGCCTGCGGCACCCAACCGTGCAGTGGGATAATCCCGGCCAGCAGGCCAAAACCCGCCACGCCCAGCAGCCAGATGTCAGACCCAAGCGGCAGCTCCTGGGTGCGCAGGTCAAGCAGGCGCAGCTCCAGCGTACCGTAGCGCTGCCACACCAGGTAGCAGGCAATCGCCAACAGCAGCGTGCCGATGCGCCCCAGCGCAAACCACAGTTTGCCCTCTTTACTGCAACCGGTCAGGAACACCGCGCACAGCGCCATGATTTCCGCCATCACCACCAGCGTACCGAGGTTGCTGGCAACCACCGCACATACCGCTGCGGCCATCAGCAGATTCACCAGCAGGCCGTTGGCTTTCACCTGTGGATGGCGATGCCAGTCAATGTTGTACAGGCTGACAAACAGACCGCACAGGCCCAGAGTAATCAGCCAGATAGCGTTCAACGGGGTAATTTGCAGGCTGTGACCAATAAACGGCATCACACCGCTTACCGCCAGCGCGTTGGTCAGCACCATAAAACCCGCGCCAGCCGTACACAAACTGCCAACCGCGCCGCCAACCCCTGCAATCCAGCCGCTCAGCGGTTTATGAAATGAAAACAGAAATGCCAGAACCGCAGCCGCTGTAAACCAGGCCACGCCGCTGTTAATCAGTGAAATTGCGCTCATTTTGCATCTCCACTTTGAGCCTGCTGAAACAAGGTGAGATCGCCGAAGTCGGTATTGAAAGTCAGCTCACGCTTACGTTTGCTGGCGCGGGCGATATCCATGTTGCTCACCAGATGCAGGGCTTTGGTCGGACACATGCGTACACAGGCCGGACCTTGCTCGTCAAAACTACACAGATCGCATTTCACCGCGATGGCACGAATGCCCGGGACCCAGTCCAGCAGCGTGCTTACGCGAGCTGGAGCTGGCGGAGCCGGCGGCGCTTTTGATGTATTGGCGTTTGCCGGGATATGCAGCGGACGGCTACCGGAAAACTCAATAGCGCCGAACGGACAGGCGATCCCGCACAGTTTGCAGCTTACGCACAGGCTTTCATTCAGCTGTACGGCGCCGTCAACGCGATTAATCGCATTAACCGGACAAACGGTAGCGCAAGGCGCATCTTCACACTGGTGGCAAAGCTGCGGCGCGGATTCTTTTTCATTTAACATCACTTTCAGGCGCGGCATTGACTGCAGGCCATGCTGGCGATGTGTCTCTGAGCAGGCGGCTTCACAGGTGTGGCAGCCAATACAAAGAGTGGAGTCAGCAATTACAAAACGATTCACCAGGCATTCCTCAGGTGATAGTCATTTTTGACGAAAACATGTCAGGCAAATGTCATTTCGACATTTTTCGACATGCCCATTCCCTAAACTGTCGTGACGCAGTAGTAACGCCGCGTCATGACAAACGTGGGCAGCACCCGAGGCTTACGCCGGGCTATGTCCCGCAACCAGCTGGCTTAAATTCACCGGCATATTGTTCTCAACCGCGGTGTACAGGCTGTCGTAGACACTGGCGATTTTTTCGAGATAGTGCTCCAGCACCTGCTCGCGATCGCGGTTGCTGATACGCTCATCAACTTTACCGTCGATGGTCAACTGTGCCTGTGCAATCAGTTGTTTATCATCACCCTCTTTCGTTTCGACGTAATACTCGATGGTGTGACTGTTGAAGCCATCCGCCAGCGTGACGTAGATAACGAAGTGTTCAAAAAGGACAAAGCACAGATCTTTGTCCGGCGCGCAGCTCATCGCATGATGCAAACGCGCTTTCGACAGGGTGATCCCCTGAACCAGCGAGTTGCAGTAAATACGCCACTGGTCCTGTAGGCGACGATGCCGTTCAGCGATGTAATCGGCTTTTTCGCTTATTTCCCAAATAGTCATGTCAGGTTACCCGTTTAGCAGAGATGAACAGCCTTAAGCACATTTCATGCCAAAATTAATTTCCTTTATTTTCAAATATATAAAAAATAAAAGACGGGTGACGACGTGTCATTTCGTCATTGTCGTCATTGTCACGGATGAAAAAATTCAACCTGGCATGTTTATTGCTTTTAATACGGCAACTTCATAGGAGGCGGTATGCACGAAATAACCCTCTGCCAAAGAGCACTGGAATTGATTGAACAACAGGCCACGCAACACGGTGCCAAGCGAGTAACTGGGGTCTGGCTCAAAATTGGCGCATTTTCTTGCGTAGAAACCAGCGCTCTCGCCTTTTGTTTTGATCTGGTATGCCGTGGGACCCTTGCAGAAGGTTGTAAACTCCACCTCGAAGAACAAGAAGCAGAATGTTGGTGCGAATCTTGTCAGCAATACGTCACGTTACTGACCCAACGCGTGCGTCGGTGTCCGCAATGCAACAGCGATACGCTGAGAATTGTGGCCGATGATGGTCTACAGATTCGACGAATTGAAATAGGCGACGCCGAAGACTAATTCCGGTGGCACCTGCCAGGCCGGAGAAGACGCTTGCGTCGCCATCCGGCAAAAAGCCTGTAACAAGAAAGAGATCAGGAGTGAGCGATGTGTACGACATGTGGTTGCGCTGAAGGCAACCTTTATATAGAGGGTGATGAGCATAATCCCCACTCGGCGTTTCGCAGCGCGCCATTTGCCCCGGCGGCTCGCCCGGCGCTGAATATTACCGGTGTGAAAACCTCTAATTTCGCACCGAGCCAGACCGCAGAAGGCGACCTGCACTACGGTCATGGCGAGGCGGGTACCCATGCGCCAGGCATGAGCCAGCGCCGTATGCTGGAAGTCGAAATTGACGTGCTGGACAAAAATAACCGCCTGGCCGAACGTAACCGCGCCCGTTTTGCCGCTCGTCAGCATCTGGTATTAAACCTCGTCTCAAGCCCGGGCTCAGGTAAAACGACGCTACTGACCGAAACGCTGATCAAGCTGAAAGACAGCGTTCCGTGCGCCGTGATTGAAGGCGACCAACAGACGGTCAACGATGCCGCCCGTATTCGCGCCACCGGCACCCCCGCCATCCAGGTCAACACGGGTAAAGGTTGCCACCTTGACGCGCAAATGATTGCTGACGCCGCGCCGCGTTTGCCGCTTGATGACAACGGCATTCTGTTTATTGAAAACGTCGGTAACCTGGTCTGCCCGGCCAGCTTCGACCTCGGCGAACGTCATAAAGTGGCGGTGCTGTCCGTCACCGAAGGCGAAGATAAGCCGCTGAAATATCCGCATATGTTTGCCGCCGCATCGCTGATGCTGCTCAATAAAGTGGATCTGCTGCCGTACCTCAATTTTGATGTTGAAAAGTGCATCGCCAGCGCCCGGGAAGTGAACCCGGACATTGAGATCATCCTGATTTCCGCCACCAGCGGCGAAGGGATGGACCAATGGCTCTCCTGGCTGGAGACGCAGCGATGTGCATAGGTGTTCCGGGTCAAATCCGCACCATTGATGGCAACCAGGCCAAAGTCGACGTTTGCGGTATTCAGCGCGACGTCGACCTGACGCTGGTCGGTAGCTGTGATGAAAATGGTCAGCCGCGTCTGGGTCAGTGGGTACTGGTCCACGTCGGCTTTGCGATGAGCATCATTAATGAAGCAGAAGCGCGCGACACGCTCGACGCGCTGCAAAATATGTTTGACGTTGAGCCGGATGTCGGCGCGTTGCTGTACGGCGAGGAAAAATAAATGCGTTTTGTTGACGAATACCGCGCACCAGAACAGGTGATGCAGTTGATAGAGCACCTGCGTGAACGTGCCGCTCTCCTCCCCTACACCGCCGAGCGACCGCTGCGCATCATGGAAGTTTGTGGTGGTCATACCCACGCTATTTTCAAATTCGGACTCGACCAACTGCTGCCCGAAAACGTGGAGTTCATTCACGGTCCTGGCTGCCCGGTTTGCGTTCTGCCGATGGGCAGGATCGACAGCTGTGTTGAAATCGCCAGCCATCCGGAAGTGATTTTCTGCACCTTTGGCGACGCCATGCGCGTGCCGGGAAAACAAGGCTCACTACTACAGGCCAAAGCGCGCGGCGCGGATATCCGCATCGTCTATTCGCCGATGGATGCGCTGAAGCTGGCGCAGGAAAACCCAACGCGTAAGGTTGTGTTCTTTGGTCTGGGTTTTGAAACCACCATGCCAACCACCGCCATTACCCTGCAGCAGGCCAAACAACGCGATGTGCAGAACTTTTACTTTTTCTGTCAGCACATTACGCTAATCCCCACGCTGCGCAGCCTGCTGGAACAGCCGGACAACGGCATCGATGCCTTTTTAGCACCGGGGCACGTCAGCATGGTGATTGGCACCGACGCCTATAATTTCATTGCCTCAGATTTCCATCGCCCGTTAGTGGTCGCCGGCTTTGAGCCGCTCGACCTGCTGCAAGGCGTGGTGATGCTGATTGAACAGAAAATCGCCGCCCAAAGCCAGGTCGAAAACCAGTACCGCCGCGTAGTACCGGATGCCGGTAACGCCTTAGCGCAACAGGCCATCGCTGAGGTATTTTGCGTCAACGGCGACAGCGAATGGCGCGGTCTGGGCGTGATCGAATCGTCTGGCGTTCACCTGACGCCGGACTATCAACGTTTTGATGCCGAAGCGCATTTTCAGCCAGCGCCACAGCAGGTATATGACGATCCGCGCGCGCGTTGCGGAGAGGTGTTGACCGGCAGATGTAAACCGCATCAGTGCCCGTTATTTGGTAAAACCTGTAACCCGGAGACCGCGTTTGGTGCACTGATGGTCTCCTCAGAAGGCGCATGTGCCGCCTGGTATCAGTATCGTCAGCAGGAGTGTGAAGCATGAACAGCGTACAACTCGCCCACGGTAGCGGCGGTCAGGCTATGCAGCAGTTGATCAACAGTCTGTTTATGGAGGCTTTTGCTAATCCGTGGCTGGCGGAACAGGAAGATCAGGCGCGTCTGGAACTGGCGCAGTTGGTTGCAGAGGGCGATCGTCTGGCGTTCTCTACCGACAGCTATGTTATCGATCCGTTGTTCTTCCCCGGCGGTAATATCGGCAAGCTGGCTATCTGCGGTACGGCTAACGATGTCGCCGTCAGCGGCGCGATTCCGCGTTATCTCTCCTGCGGGTTTATCCTTGAAGAAGGTCTGCCGATGGAGACGCTGAAAACCGTCGTCACCAGCATGGCGGCAACCGCACGCGAAGCGGGCATCGCCATCGTGACCGGTGATACCAAAGTCGTGCAGCGTGGCGCCGCAGATAAGTTGTTCATCAACACCGCCGGTATGGGCGCGATCCCCGCCAACATTCACTGGGGTGCGCAAACTCTCGGCCCTGGCGATGTATTGCTGGTTAGCGGTACGCTCGGCGACCATGGCGCAACCATTCTTAATCTGCGCGAGCAATTGGGTCTTGATGGCGAACTGGTTAGCGACTGTGCGGTGCTCACGCCGCTTATCCAGACGATACGTGATATACCCGGCGTGAAGGCGCTGCGTGACGCCACCCGTGGCGGCGTGAATGCGGTGACGCATGAGTTTGCCGCATCATGTGGATTTGGTATTGAGCTGTCTGAAGCGGCCCTGCCCATGAAGCCTGCGGTGCGTGGCGTTTGCGAGCTGCTGGGCCTTGATGCGCTCAACTTTGCCAACGAAGGCAAACTGGTGATTGCCGTTGAGCGTCAGGCTGCTGAAAGCGTGCTTGCTGCGCTGCGCGCGCATCCGTTAGGACGCGACGCGGCAATGATTGGCGAAGTAGTTGAACGTAAAGGTGTACGTCTTGCCGGACTGTATGGCGTGAAACGAACCCTCGATTTACCACACGCTGAACCTTTACCTCGTATATGCTAGCAGGCAGTTGGCAGCATGCTGTAAGCCGGATAAGACGCATTGGCGTCGACATCCGGCATTAACGCTGCATTATCGCCTGATGGCTTTGCTTATCAGGCCTACGGATTGCGTGACCAGCGAGTTTGCGGTCAGCCATCCGGCAATAATTTACGACTTATACCTATAATTCATTTACCGTTTTCGCACCGTTTTGCGGTGCTTTCCCTGGAAAAGCAATATGTCGTATACACCGATGAGTGACCTCGGACAGCAAGGCCTGTTCGATATTACTCGTACATTATTACAGCAGCCCGATCTTCAGTCTCTCAGCGAGGCGCTTTCACAGCTGGCCAGGCATTCCGGACTGGCCGACTGCGCGGCTATTGTCTTATGGCAGGCACAAACGCAACGTGCGCGTTATTTTGCGACGCGCGAAAATAGTAAACCTATCGATTATGAAGACGAAACGGTGCTGGCGCATGGGCCGATACGCCGTATCCTGTCGCGCCCCGACGCGCTGCACTGCAACTATCATGAGTTCACGGAAACCTGGCCGCAGCTGGCATCCGGCGGATTGTATTCTGAATTTGGTCACTACTGTCTGCTGCCGCTGGCGGCGGATGGGCGCATCTTTGGCGGTTGCGAATTCATCCGTAACGAAGACCGGCCATGGAGCGAAAAAGAGTACAATCGGCTCCAGACCTTCACCCAAATTGTCGGTGTCGTGGCTGAACAAATTCAGAGCAGAGTCAGCAATAACGTCGATTACGATCTGCTGTGCCGTGAGCGTGACAACTTTCGCATCCTGGTCGCCATCACCAATGCGGTGCTTTCCCGACTGGACATAGATGAACTGGTCAGCGAAGTCGCCAAAGAGATCCACCATTATTTCGACATCGATGCTATCAGTATCGTGTTACGCAGCAGTCGCAAAAATAAGCTGAGCATCTACTCCACCCACTATCTGGATGAGCATCATCCGGCGCACGAACAGAGCGAAGTGGACGAAGCAGGCACACTCTCTGAGCGGGTCTTCAAAAGCAAAGAGATGCTGCTGATTAACCTGAGCGAACGCGATGCCCTTGCTCCTTATGAACGGATGCTGTTCGAGACCTGGGGCAACCAATTACAGACGCTGTGCCTGCTGCCGTTGATGTCCGGCAATAACATGCTTGGCGTACTGAAGCTGGCGCAGTGCGAAGAGAAAGTCTTCACCACCGCCAATCTCAAACTGCTACGCCAGATTGCCGAGCGTGTGGCGATTGCCGTGGATAACGCCCTCGCCTACCAGGAAATTCACCGTCTGAAAGAACGTCTGGTCGATGAAAACCTGGCGCTGACAGAACAGCTCAACAACGTTGACAGCGAGTTCGGCGAAATCATTGGCCGCAGCGAAGCGATGTACAGTGTGCTCAAACAGGTCGAGATGGTGGCGCAAAGTGACAGCACCGTATTGATTCTCGGCGAGACCGGGACAGGCAAAGAGCTGATCGCCAGAGCGATTCATAACCTGAGCGGCCGTAACGCCCGCAGGATGGTAAAAATGAACTGTGCGGCAATGCCTGCCGGATTGCTGGAAAGCGATCTGTTTGGTCATGAGCGCGGTGCGTTTACCGGAGCCAGCACGCAACGTATTGGGCGTTTCGAACTGGCGGACAAAAGCTCACTGTTCCTTGATGAAGTGGGCGACATGCCGCTTGAGCTTCAGCCGAAGCTATTGCGCGTTTTGCAAGAACAGGAGTTTGAGCGTCTGGGCAGCAATAAGCTGATCCAGACCGATGTCCGTTTGATCGCCGCCACCAACCGCGATCTGAAAAAGATGGTCGCCGATCGCGAGTTTCGCAACGATCTCTACTATCGGCTGAACGTCTTCCCGATCCATCTGCCGCCGCTGCGCGAACGCCCGGAAGATATTCCGCTATTGGTAAAAGCTTTCACCTTTAAAATTGCCCGCCGAATGGGGCGCAATATCGACAGTATTCCCGCCGAAGCGCTGCGTACGCTGAGCAGTATGGAATGGCCGGGTAACGTGCGTGAACTGGAAAATGTGGTAGAACGCGCGGTGCTGCTCACAAGGGGCAATGTACTGCAACTGTCTCTGCCGGATGTTGTCGCTTTGACGCCTTCCACGCCGCCAGTGGCGACCGAAGTCGCACAAGATGGCGAAGATGAATACCAGCTGATCATGCGCGTGCTGAAAGAGACTAACGGCGTGGTTGCCGGCCCCAAAGGCGCGGCGCAACGACTGGGACTGAAGCGCACGACGTTACTGTCACGCATGAAGCGCCTGGGTATTGATAAGGATGCGCTGGTTTAACGGTTCGCCCGATGGCGCTTTGCTTATCGGGTCTACCCACTGGTGCGTTTATATTTGTAGGCCGGATAAGGCGCAGCCGCCATCCGGCATAGAATTGCTACATTACTTCTTCCGCTGGTACTTTTCGGGCAATTCCGGGACGGGACGTTTGTCATCAATCAGATGACGTACGGTCAGGATCGGATGACGCCAGAGCATTCTTGGCCCAGCCCAGCGCATAATCTGCTTCATCTCTTCACGTTTGGCGGGTTGATAACAGTGTACCGGGCACTGTTTGCAGGCCGGTTTTTCCTCACCAAATACGCACTTATCCAGACGCTTTTGCGCATAGGCAAACAACGCATCGTAATGCCCCGGCTCGTCTGAGGCCTGCGGACACTGGCGCTCGTACAGCGAGATCATTCTCTGGATCGTCATTTTTTCACGTGCAATACGTTTGCCGGACATGGTGCCTCCCAATTAAGTTGCATAAATAATACACCTTAAAAGTGAAGGCAACCATCATATGAGTTCGCTTACCCGGAAAATGACTAAATTGCCCGTCGTTTATAAGGGCGGTAGTGCGGTAGCCAAAAGTTATCTTTAATGCTCCGCAACAAGGCATCGTCGCTCATTTTTTCCGCCACACCTGATTGCCACGCCGCCTTGCCGACCTCAAACGCAATGTTGCGAGTCACCTCGCATATTGTGCCAATCTCTGGTAACAGCGCGCCTTCACCGTCACGCACCAGCGGAGAAGCTTCCGCCAGCGCACGGCTTGCCGCCATCAACATTGCCTCTGTTATCCGCGTCGCGCCGCTGGCGATAGCCCCCAGACCGATCGCCGGGAAAACATACACGTTATTACACTGTGAAACAGGAATGACACGTCCATACATCTCTACCGGCTCGCATGGGCTACCGGTTGCGATAATGGCCTGTCCCTCGGTCCAGTGAAGAATATCTTCTGGCCGTGCTTCCATTTTCGAGGTGGGGTTCGACAACGGCATCACAACAGGACGATCGCAGTATTGGTACATCGTGCTAATCACTTCCTGCGAGAACAATCCTGCCTGGCCCGAAACGCCCAGCATTACCGCAGGTTTGGCATTGCGGATCACCTCCAGTAACGACGGAGTCTGCATCTCGTATTGCCAGCCAAATAACGCATCGGGCGACTGCGCCAGCGGTTGCTGGAAAACAGCTAATGCCTCATTGGTCGTCATCACCAGACCGTCGCGATCCACCATAAAAATGGTCCGTCGGGCTTCAGCCTGGCTCATTCCCTCAGACATACGACAAGCAATAATATGCCGGGCGATCCCACATCCCGCAGCCCCCGCCCCTACAATCACGATCGATTGCTGACGGAAGTCCCGGCCGCTGCCACGGCAGGCAGCGAGTATGGTGGCCAGAGCCACCGACGCCGTGCCCTGGATATCATCATTAAAACAGCACAATTCATCGCGATAACGTTCCAGCAAAGGCACAGCTGTATGTTGGGCGAAATCTTCAAACTGCAGCAGTACGTTGGGCCAGCGCCGTTTTACGGCAGCAATAAACATTCCAATAAACGCGAAGTAATCTTCACCGGTTACGCGCGGATGACGCCAGCCGATATAGCGCGGATCGTCCAGTAGTCGCGTATTGTTCGTGCCGACATCCAGTAATATCGGCAGCGTATTCGCCGGATTAACTCCGCCGCAGACGGTATAGAGAGACAACTTCCCGATAGGAATGCCCATACCACCAACCCCCTGGTCGCCCAATCCCAGAATACGCTCGCCGTCGGTGACGACGATCACCTTGATATCGTGCCGTGGAATATCATGCAATATATCGTCAATACGTTCGCGATCGGGCCAGGAAATAAAGACGCCGCGCGCTCGTCGGTATATCCAGGAAAATTTTTCGCAGGCAGCACCTACCACCGGGGTATAAACGATTGGCAGCATCTCAGGCAGATATTTTTTCAGCAGGTAATAAAATAACGTTTCGTTGGTATCCTGAATATTTCTCAGATAAATATGTCGGGCATTATGTGATTCTGCTTCGAGGTACTGTTGATAAGCTCGCTCGGCTTGTTCATCAATATTCTCAATAGCGCATGGCAGTAATCCACCAAGGTTAAAGTCATGCCTTTCTTGCTGAGTGAAACTGCTTCCTTTGTTTAATAACGGAGACTCAAGCAGTAACTTTCCCGTAAACGGAACGTATAAAACATCGTTTGTCACGTTGACATCCATAAATTACAACCAGATAAAAAATAAGAGCCTGCATTAACAGGCTCCCGGGATTCAAATCAGGACATAGTTGGCAATCAGCATCGCCGCGATACCGGCCAGCGCGGGAAGCAGCGTTCTTCTAACGATCATAAACGGTGAACATTCCCCCGCTTTACTTACCGCAATAATGATGCCAGCCACTGGAGACATCGAGCGCCCCATACCCGCCATCAGCTGCATAGGGAGGATCATATT
The DNA here is from genome assembly GCF_005280955.1 of Citrobacter sp. wls717. Classification (NCBI taxonomy): domain Bacteria; kingdom Pseudomonadati; phylum Pseudomonadota; class Gammaproteobacteria; order Enterobacterales; family Enterobacteriaceae; genus Citrobacter; species Citrobacter sp. wls717. The sequence continues at coordinate 288,326 of NZ_SZWW01000031.1, read as the reverse complement.
GACGGCGCTTTCACCAAATTTTGCCGCAATCGAGGGAGCCAGGCCGGAGAAGGAGAAAAAGGCCGCAACGCCAGAGCCTGTCAGCACAGCGGTTACGCCCACCAGCGCAGTCATCACCAGCGTCATGCTGGTAAAGCCCAGACCGGCGTTTTGTACGGACTGCAGTAAGTAATCCACCGCGCCAATTTTCTGCAGCCCCTGAGCATAGATGTCCGCACATACCAGTAAAGAAACGATGCTGGTAAACATGCTGCCCATCCCTTTGAAAAAGACCTGTATTCCTTTGCAGCAACTTTTAAAATCCCGCGTGGTCGCCAGTTCGAAGAAAAAAGCGACCACTGCGCCAAGAATCATCGCCGTGACCACGTCAATTTTGATGGATTTGATCACTAGCGGACTAAAGACCAGCACCAGTAGCACGGGTAATACCGGCAACAACGCGTAAACAGCAGGGACTTTACGCCCCTCTTCTTCGGCCTCAACCACGCTTTGTGCGCCAGGTACGAAGCCATCTTTCTTGTCGAAATATTTTGCGGTGAAATAAATCACCACCGCCACAGCCAGCATGACTACCACAGCCACCGGCATCTGATAATGGGCAAAGTAGATAGCACTTTCCATACCGGCATGCTTCGCCGCCAGATTCGCCGTACCAACCGCAGGCCCTAAATCCATAAACGCGCACAGGCCAATCATCGCGGCCGCAGAAGCTTTACTGACACCCAGGCGAACCAGAACCGGGAAGAATGTCACCAGTAGCAACATCGCCAGACCCGCCGCACTTGAAATTGCCACATGCAGAAGCTGCGCACAGATATACCCTAACGCAAGGATTAAATAAGGCGCTTTAATCACCTGAAGCGGTCGAATGCACATATTAACCATCGCATTCGACGCTTTGATGTGATCCATATAGCTGGCGAATCCTCCCGCAGCCATAATGATAAGACCAATGCCCGCAATTTGTGTGGTAAGCGATTCTTTTGCAAAACTAAAGATATCCAGCCAGGTTGACCCCGTGGATTTCGCTTTATCATAGAGAATGCTGTTTTCTGGATAAAACAGTACGGTAATGGTCAATAATGCCAGTCCAGCGAGTAATAAAACAGTTTGCGGCTGATAATTTTTCACAATTAACCATGCAGCAATAACTGTTATCACTATTGCTATAATAAACGCCGTCATAATAACAATTCCTATGCCATACAAATCGGGTAGGGTTACCTGTCATATCATCATAGCTTATGTAGGATAGTAAAAAATCACACCTATATATAAGCAGCTATAGTATGTACGTTAATTTATCGTATTACATACTCAAATATTGAGTCTTAATTGTAATGGTTTGTGTGAGCGTAAAATACGGGAAAGGTGTTTTCCCACCCCTTTTTGTGAGTAAGATCGCAACTCATCTGAATGTGTCCGCGCTCTGCAGAAATAGATGGATACGGGTTTCCAACATATTCACTCTATGATTGACGTCGAAAGCGTATTACCCTATAACAACGTTGATATACAACAGCCATCGGGTATTATCCATGTACAAAAAAAACACATTAAGTCTGGATGAATATAATTCTCTTACTCTTAATATGGGTGATTTAACTGAATCTGAATGCCGACTCAATGAGTACATAAATAAACACTTCAATGAACTCCCCTATCATGGCATTGTCGACCTCTCACAAAATGCGATGGTAAGCAAAGCGACCATTGGCCGATTTTTGAATAAAATTGGGTTTACGGGCTATGCTGCTTTCCGCAAAGCATTAGACATTACGCTGTCAAAAAATAAAATCTCTGCACCTTTTGAGAAAAACACCATACAGCGTAACAATCCTGACATTACCACTGAAAGTATCGTTACCGATTTCACCCACAAAGTAGCAGAATTATTTAATCAATTTAAGAATAATATCGATATTACAAGCCTGAATGCTTTTATCGATCTGGTACTGAACAATCAACGTCATATTTATGTTGTTGGTCCTTCGTCTTCTCATGCCATGGCGACACATTTTTGTACCTTGTTAAAGTACTTTCGCAGTGACATCACTCTGTTACCGACGGATATCAGCGAACTCCCTAAATGTCTCATCAATATTAAGGAGGACGACGTACTGATTGTGTTCTCCTACTATCGATTTAATCGGGTAGCCCTCAATATTGCAAAGTGGTTCAGAAAAAAGAATGCTTCCGTGGTGCTGGTGACCAACTCAGAGGCAAACCCATACGGTAAATTTTGCGATCTGCAGTTTGTTCTCCCCAGCGACGTACAATCCATTTTTCAAAGCCGTATTCTCGGCTTCTTCTTCATCGAACTGATTTTGCATCTGGCTTATGAGAAAGGAGATAACGAGGGGAATTTTGCCCAACTGGAAGAATTGTTCGTCTTCTTTGAAACATTTTCGGCCTCAGCACACAACACGTAATGCCGCCAGGAGGATTCTCTCTCCAGGCAGCATTACGATTCAGGCCATCTCTGTCGTTTTCACACGATCGAATTCAGCAACCGTTTCTGCAATTAGCGCATCGTTAGCCCCAATATATGACAGCGGTTCGCAGGCGGCGGCAATTTCCGCCACAGACAATGACGCGCGGATTACCGAACTGGACTGCACGATCTCCATGAAGCTTTGCTCGCCTGTTGCATGCTTCAGCAGGTTTTTCACTAAGTTATAGGCAGATTCCCTGCCAATTTTAGCGGCAAGCTTCATCGTCAGCGATTCCGACATAATAAAGTGCTTCGAGCAGTCAAAATTAGCGCGCATCTTCTCTTCATTAACAATGAGATGAGAAAGCAAATTTTTTGCACGTGTAAGACTGGTCGATAAGGCATTAGAGGCCTCCGGAAGGATCGTCCAGTTCAGGACCCTCATAGAGGCGGCTCGCACATCCTGTTGATCCAGCATGGACGGTGCGCCGGAAGCATACATCCAGCCCATTCTGGCCAGCGTTTGCATCATGTTACTGGCGCGCGGATTGACTTTGTGCGGCATCGTGCTGGATCCGCCGCCACCTTCGCCCTCAAACACTTCAGCAATCGGCGTGCGCCCCATGGTTTCGACATCGTTAGCCAGTCGACACAACGTGCCGTGAACAAGCGCAAAAAACTGCACAACTTCAACGACCGCATCCTGACTGGCGTTATTAATACCACAGGGCACGTTCAGACCTAACGCCTGCATCAGTCGTTCACGCGTTTCCATTCCCTTCTCGCCCACGGAAGCCAGATTCCCCACCGCACCGCCAAAGAGTCCGGTCACCGCACGCGGATACAACTGCTGGAGTCTTGCCAGATGGCGGTTAACCTCTGCCAGATAACTGCAAACATGAAGCCCCCATGTTGTGGCGGAGGCATCCACCGAATTGGTGCGCGCAACCATAACCGTACGGGTGTGACGTATTGCCATCGCTTTCATCGCTTCACCCACATCACACAATTGCTCACGCAGCAACTGCAGCGTTTGCTGCAATCTCATCGCCATTCCTGAATCCAGTAGGTCCTGAGTGGTACATCCCCAGTGCAAAAACTGGCTTACCAAAGGTGTGCCAGAAGCAGAGATCTGATCAATTAGCGGTTTTATCGCCATCCCCACCGTTTGTGTATCCTTGGCCAGAGCAGGCCAGTCTATCTGTATTTCCTGGCAGGCTTGCGCAATTTCTGCTGCCGCCTGCTCAGGGATAATCCCTAACTCACTTTGAATGCGTGCGACAGTGGCCTCAAAACGCAGCCAGCAACGCATCAGATTGTCGTCAGACCATATTTCCCGCATCCGACCGTGGGTGAACAATGAAGAATAAAGATCAGAATCAAATACCGTTGTTTGCTTACCGAACATACAGCGCCTCTCCGGCCAATGAATGCGTCATAATCGAAAATGTGATTAATCAATTTTGCGGGATCTGTCCTGCAAATTACAGGGGAAAATAGTATTCCCACCCCAAAACCGACTATGAGAATGCACTATTCCCATTTTCAGTTTTTACATCCGTTAGAAATGGGATGCACTTCACAGTAATTTTCGCATTACATTTTAAACAGTCGTAATATTTCAATAAAATCGCTCATTAAATATAAGAACCATTAATACAATAGCGCAATCGGAGATATTTATGCGTGAATAATCACATTTCATTACGAGAAAAAATGTTTCCCATATCGCTGCCATTCCTTTTCCACAAACAATTATCCCGCTGTGAACTTTCTTTTTATGGTCAGGAAATTAATGCTGTTTTGAGGGATGACATGAAGCTAAAAAATTATTCACTAATATTACTAATGGGTATGAGTTCCTCGGCGTTCGCCTTAAACGTCTATAATAAGGATGGAAATACTCTGGATATCTATGGTCGCGTTGAGGGCAAAATTGCCAGTGGCCAGAATTCATTTGCCGGTAGTGAAAGCCGAAGCGATCTGGGTGGCCGTGTAGGTATTTATCTCACCCGAGATCTGGATCTTCTGCCAGATACCAAAATCGTGGGTCGCCTGGAATGGCAGGTGCGTACCGAAAAAAATGATAACAATACCGGTGAAAGCGATATGGAGGCCCGCTATTCCTATGTCGGCCTGTCGAATAAAACATGGGGTGAACTGATCACCGGGAGAACCAAAAACCCGCTGTATCAGGTAATGAAAATGACCGATAAGTACAAAAACTTTACCCCCAATATCTACAGCTATGGCATTACAACCATTGATGATTCGTACCAGTTCAACCGCCAGGACGGCACCGTACAGTGGAACGCCAAATTTGCGGGCAATGAGATTCAGTTGGCATGGGTCTCTGGTAATGGCAACAGCGATAACGAAGCCCTGGACTACGGCGCGATGGCCAGCTATCGCAAGTCTTTCAAATTTGGCGATTTTAGAATTACACCTGCGATTGCTGCCAGTCGTTATAAACGACAGGATGGGGTAGAGACTACCGATGGACGTAATCAAAACGATCAAATTATGGGAGGGTTACAACTCAACTATAAAGCCTATGAAGTCGCGGTAACCGCGTTACGGACTTCTATTTCCCGCGATAACAAAAGTGATAATAATTATAAAGGAATGGATTCACTTATTTCCTACAACTTTGGCACCGTCAAGGTTCTCACTGGATATAGTTTTTTAAATGAAGATGGTAAAGATATCGCTGAAAAAGAAGACTGGCGTGCTGAAGCGCAATTAACATTGGCTGAAGATACGTGGTTATCATTTACTTATGATAAAGAATTCGCCAGTAAGAACAAAAAAACCAATGATGATGCGCTCATCGTTGGACTCCGTTATGATTTCTAAGAGATAACCGATGAAAAAAATAACCTTGTTTACCGCTGCAATGACCCTTGCACTGAGCAGCATTTGCTCTCACGCGGATACATTATTAGCGCCTTCCGCCCATGCCAAAATGGATGGTGAGAATAAAATTGTCGCGCTTTATGGTAACTCGTTCACTTTCTATAACAATAATATCAATACCCGATTGCGGGATTTGACGCAGTCTTTACTGCCGGACCATGCCAAAGGCTATAAATATCGGGGGATCACGATTTCCAGCGGTCATTTAGGCTGGCAAATTGAGAATATGCGCTACCAGAACACGCTACAGAAATGGGATGTGGTGGTATTGCAGGGGAACTCCACAGAAACGATCTCAAAGAAAGAAAGCACCCGGCAAAACTTCGTTGACTCCGCAACCCAAATGGCCGAAATGGCGCATAAAGCAGGTGCAAAAGTCGTCTATTTCATGACCTGGGCGAAGAAAGCTCAACCCGAAGATAGCCAAAAACTGGCGGATGCTTATATCTCCATTGCGCAAAAAACGGGGGGATATGTCGCTCCGGTAGGTCTGGCTTTCGAGAAAGCGCGCAAAACCCATCCGGAAATAAACCTGTATTATCATGATGGCGTACACCCTTCGATTTCTGGAACGTATCTCGCAGCCTGCGTATTTTTCGCTACCCTGTATAACCAGTCTCCGGTCGGCGGCGCGCTTCCTGTTGATACGGATATGACCCCAGCTGCCGCCAAAGCGTTACAACAGGTAGCATGGGAAACCGTCACTGAGTTCCAGAAGTCATAATCATCAGGTTATTCATCCGCTGCGCGGCGACAATCGTGTCGGCGCGCAACGCGTTATCCCCGTCAATTCCTTAGCACCCTACGCAAATAAGAATTATTTTCATTTGTTTATACCTTGTGCTATATAACATAGCAAAGGCTATATTCGTTGATAAATTAACCACTTTGTTGTGAGGGATACTATGCCGCAGTTGCCCCATCTGAAGTCATTTCTCCTTGCTGGCGCGTTAACGGCGCTGACGTTGTCGCCTGCCTGGGCGCAAGAAAAGTTCAAAGTGATAACCACCTTTACGGTGATTGCGGATATGGCAAGTAACGTGGCAGGTGACGCCGCGGACGTCAGTTCCATCACCAAACCTGGGGCAGAAATTCATGAATATCAACCCACGCCGGGCGATATCAAGCGGGCGCAAGGCGCACAGCTTATCCTTTCGAACGGGCTCAACCTCGAGCTGTGGTTTGCCCGTTTCTACCAGCATTTATCCGGCGTGCCGGAGGTAATGGTCTCCAACGGTGTGCAGCCAATGGGTATCAGCGAAGGGCCGTACAACGGTAAACCGAATCCGCACGCCTGGATGTCGGCAGAGAACGCGCTTATCTACGTGGATAATATTCGCGATGCGCTGATGAAATACGATCCGCAGAATGCCGCGATCTACCAGAAAAATGCGCAGAGCTATAAAGCCAAAATCCAGCAGACCCTGGCGCCACTACATGCAGAACTGGCGAAGCTCCCTGCCGATAAACGCTGGCTGGTCACCAGTGAAGGCGCGTTTTCTTATCTGGCACGCGATAACGGCCTGAAAGAGTTGTATCTGTGGCCGATCAACGCCGATCAGCAGGGCACCCCCAAACAGGTACGCAAAGTGATCGATGCGATCAGAGTGCATCATATCCCAACGGTATTTAGCGAAAGCACTGTCTCCGACAAGCCTGCGCGTCAGGTCGCCCGTGAATCCGGTGCGCATTACGGCGGTGTGCTGTATGTCGATTCGCTCAGCGCTGCTGATGGCCCGGTACCGACCTATCTGGATTTACTGCGCGTCACAACACAAACCATTGTTAACGGCATCAACGAAGGTCTGGAGAGACAACCATGAGTCACTCTGCGATTACCGTAAATCAGGTTACGGTGACGTATCGCAACGGTCACACCGCATTGCGGGACGCCACTTTTCAGGTTCCGGGCGGTTCGATTGCCGCCCTGGTCGGCGTAAACGGTTCGGGAAAATCAACGCTTTTTAAAGCGCTGATGGGTTTTGTTCGCCTGGCGCAGGGGGAAATATCTATTCTGCAGCAGCCGGTTAATCAGGCGCTGAAACAGAATCTGATTGCCTATGTTCCTCAGTCGGAAGAGGTGGACTGGTCGTTTCCGGTACTGGTGGAAGATGTGGTAATGATGGGTCGCTTTGGCCACATGGGCTGGCTGCGTCGGCCAAAACAGATCGACCGCGCCTGTGTTGATGCGGCGCTGGCACGGGTCGATATGCTGGACTATCGCCATCGCCAGATAGGTGAACTGTCCGGCGGGCAGAAAAAACGCGTTTTTCTGGCGAGGGCTATTGCCCAGGATGGACAGGTGATTTTATTGGATGAACCCTTCACCGGCGTGGATGTGAAAACCGAGGCGCGCATCATCGACCTGCTACGCGAACTGCGCGATGAGGGGCGGACCATGCTGGTCTCTACCCATAATCTGGGGTCCGTTACCGAGTTTTGTGATTACACGGTAATGATTAAAGGTACGGTGCTGGCAAGTGGCCCGACCGAAACCACCTTTACGACTGAGAATCTTGAGCAGGCATTCAGCGGCGTTCTGCGCCATGTGGCGCTGAGCGGCGGTGAGCAACATGTGATTACCGATGATGAACGCCCGTTTATTTCACGACGCGCGGCCAACGAGGGGGAATAATCATGAACTGGCTGACAGAACCGTTTGGTTACCAGTACATGCTCAACGCGATGTGGGTCTCGGCGATGGTCGGCGGCCTGTGTGCGTTTCTCTCCTGCTATCTGATGCTCAAAGGCTGGTCGCTGATTGGCGACGCGCTGTCGCACTCTATCGTTCCGGGCGTTGCTGGCGCTTATATGTTAGGGCTTCCCTTCGCGCTTGGCGCTTTTCTTTCCGGTGGACTGGCAGCGGGCAGCATGCTGTTTCTCAATCAGCGCTCGCGCCTGAAGGAAGATGCGATTATCGGACTGATTTTTTCCTCTTTTTTCGGTATCGGGCTGTTTATGGTGTCGCTCAATCCGATGTCGGTCAACATCCAGACCATTATTCTGGGAAACGTGCTGGCGATTGCACCGGAAGATATTGTGCAACTGGCCATCATCGGCGTCATCTCGCTGACTATTCTGTTGTTGAAGTGGAAAGATCTGATGGTGGTTTTTTTTGATGAAAACCACGCGCGCTCCATCGGTCTGAATCCTGGCTGGCTAAAGCTGTTATTTTTTACGCTGCTCTCCGTTTCCACGGTTGCCGCTCTGCAAACCGTCGGTGCATTTCTGGTGATTTGTCTGGTGGTCACACCCGGCGCCACCGCCTGGCTGCTGACGGATCGTTTTCCACGTCTACTCACTATCGCCGTAGCTATCGGCAGCCTGACCAGCTTTTTTGGCGCCTGGCTGAGCTACTGGCTGGACGGCGCAACCGGCGGAATTATTGTGGTTCTACAAACGCTGCTGTTCCTGCTGGCGTTTGTCTTTGCGCCAAAACACGGTCTGCTGGCGAATCGCCGTCGTGCCCGTCAGGTAAACAAGGAGTCCGTATGAGCTTAACGACGCTGCTGGAACCCTTTCAGTTTAGCTTTATGGTCAATGCGCTGGTCATCTCCACCATTGTCGCCATCCCCTGTGCGCTGTTGTCGGTGTTTTTGGTGCTTAAAGGCTGGGCGCTGATGGGCGATGCCATGAGCCACGCGGTTTTCCCCGGCATTGTGCTGGCGTGGATTGCAGGTATTCCACTGGCGATTGGCGCGTTTATCGCCGGACTGTTTTGCGCGGTGGCGACGGGCTATCTCGACGACAATAGCCGAATTAAGCGTGACACCCTGATGGGGATCGTCTTTTCCGGTATGTTTGGCGCGGGCCTAGTGCTGTACGTTTCGATCCAGTCGGAGGTCCATCTCGATCATATTCTGTTTGGCGATATGCTGGGCGTGTCGTTTAGCGATATTGTGCAAACCTCCGTTATCACGCTGGGGATTGCGCTTATCATCGGGCTAAAGTGGAAAGATCTGCTACTGCACGCATTCGATCCGCATCAGGCAAAGGCCAGCGGTCTTAACACGACGCTGCTGCATTATGGTCTGTTGTGTATGATTGCCCTGACGATCGTCGCCACGCTGAAATCGGTAGGCATTATTTTGTCGATTTCCTTACTAATTGCCCCGGGCGCCATCGCGATATTAATGACACGGAAATTTTTCCATGCCTTGTGGCTGGCAGTGGTTATCTCAGTCGTTACCTCGTTTATGGGCGTGTATCTGTCATTTTTCATCGACAGCGCACCAGCCCCCACCATCGTCGTACTATTTTCTCTGCTGTTTGTGATTACTTTTATTTATTCCGGTCTGCGCGTTCGCCGTTTCGAACGGCGACGCCAACAATACGACCGCTAACGGCGTGGGCAGTGATATGTCCACTATCGTTATTAGAATACGTAATGACAATATTCCCAGCGCCCTGAACAAATGTCCCGCTCTGAAAGCATGCCATATTGAATAACGCTATTTATTAATCAAATAGCCGCAATCGCATTAGATAAAAATACAGCTAAATTTCAGCCAGCGGGGAGCTTTGCTATGAATGTTAAGTTAAAGGTTATTTCGGCATGTGTGTTACTTTCCATGTCAGTCTCAGCCACCCAGGCGCTAGCCGCATCTGATACCAACGGGACAACTTACTTAGTTAATCGTGGTAACCCACAGTTAAAAGCCAACGGCAAATATATCGACCAAATGATTGCCGAGGTAATGGCAAAAAATAATCTGCCGGGTTTATCCATGGCTATCGTTCAGGCCCCCTATATTCCGCGTTCTGCAGGATACGGCCTGGCAACGGCAACCAATGATGAACTCGCGTCCACCAAGACTATGTGGGGGATTGGGCCAATCACTCAGGCTTTTACCGCCGTTGCGGTGATGCAACTGGTAGAACAAGGTAAATTAAGCCTTAATACCCCGGTGAGCAATTATTTACCGGACCTGCCACAAAGCTGGCATGACATTACGATTCTGGAGTTAATGCAACATTCATCCGGGATCCCGGACTTCAGATTATTCGGCTATAAGCAGACGCAAAAATATACGCCTGCGCAGCTGGTTGATCTCGTCAAAAATAAACCGCTCGAATTTAAAAGCGGTACGGATATCAACTCCAGCGCGACCGATTTTATTCTGTTAGGGATGGTTATTGAGAAGGTCAGTGGAATGAGTTACGCAGACTTTATCGACAAATACCAAATCGAGCCGTTAGGCCTGCAAAGCACCATGTTTGCGAAAGACATGCCAACGAAAGTGTTTCTCGATCGCCCAACGCCTGATAAGCAACACAATCAGCACGCAAAATTTAAATCTGAAATCCCCTGGATAAACCCCGTTGAGCCCGCGACAGGTTATGTCTCATCGGGTGACAAACTGGAGCCGGTAAGCGCAACCGCCACTGATAACCTGTACGCCTACGGCGGCCTGTGGTCATCTGCAGAAGATATCAGTAAGTGGGATATCGGTCTGGCAGGCAGTACGCTGGTTAAAGACAAAACGCTGCGTGACATCATCTATAGCCCGGCAAAACTGAAAAACGGTAAAGTTGTGCCTGCCATGGCTGGCTGGGAATTTACCCATCATCCTGGTTTCCTTGAAATTAAAGGCACCACGGGCGGATTTAGCGCCTATCTGAGCCGCTTTACCGCAGGTGATGAGCTGGTTTGCGTGACCCTATTGACCAACAAAGAAGGTGTGGACCTGACTCAGGTGGCGCGTGATATCGCTGAGGCCTATAAAACCGGTCTGGGCTCTGGATTAAATTCAGAGAAGATCAAAAATCAGGAGAGTAAATTTTCTGTCGATGAGACGATCTTCCGTCTAAAAGCCCTTCTGAAGAGTGAAGGAGTTCCGGTCTTCACTGAAATTGATCATGAGAAAAATGCTAAGGATGTAGGCATGAACCTCAGGCCCACCAAAGTCCTGGTATTTGGTAACCCGAAAGTCGGCACAAAACTCATGCAAGATAAACAGGGGATCGCGCTGGCTCTGCCACTACGAGTTTCGGTATGGCAGGATAAGATTGGACGGGTTTGGGTGGGCTATGAAAATCTGGATGATGTGGCAAAAACCTACGATCTTCATGATCAGCAGACCGTTGATAAAATTGACAACTTTATGACTAAGCTGGTCAGCCGGGCTGTAGATGTTTATACCCAGTAACCGGAGAAGACTTCCCGGTCATCACCTGTAGCGGGAGCGTGACGGCTCCCGCTACGCATGGGCGTTCACTATTTCAGCGCCAGCTTAACAACGGACTAAACGCTTCGCTGCCCACCAGCGCACGCAGCGCTGGTAGATGGCAATTTCGCGCCAGAAGCGGCGGTACGGCAAAAATCGTATCGCCAGGTAAGATGACATTCTCCAGTTGCCCCCACAGATACCAGCCGGTCTCAACCCCGCTATCCGGTACAAACAAATGCAAATGCCTGCCCTGTTGCGGCTCATCGGCAATGCCCAGCCACTGGCTAAAACGCGGGATATCCGGCGCAACCCCTGTCACCAGCGAACAGCGCCCAACCTGGTTTGCCGGAATATAAAAATTGAGCGTCCCGAGGGTAATACGCACCACAGCCAGATTAATGAGAGTCGGCATAACCACTGGTCTCCTGATAACGCGCAAAAACCAGATTCAGATCGAGCAGCGTGAACCAGGTTTCCGCCACGTTAACCACACCCACAGCGATAGTCTGCAGCGCCGGAGGCAGCGAGTCTCCCGGCAAGTGGATCTGGCTTTCGGCGACTTCCAGCACATCAATCAGCTTATCTATCAGGATCCCGCTTTGCATTTTTTCGGCGCAACCAATCAGGATGGTACGTTTACCTGCCGGGTTAACGTCAGGTTTGTCGATCAGGCTGTCCAGCCTCATCACCGACTCCACGCGACCACGGTAGTTGATGACGCCTTCCAGCATCGGCGCACAGCAGGGAACCCAGGATATAGGACGCTCCGCGAGGATCTCTTTTATCTGCGCCCCGTAGAACGCAAAATTCTTACCCGCCAGTTGAAATAGCACCAGCGTGCGCTGCGGTTCATCTACGTTTTCACACTCCGGCTTTTCACCGTGATTTAGGGCGAGAATTTGCTCCAGCTGTTGGCTCATGTTTTCTCCTTTTACTCAGCAATGCAGAAGGTGTTACGGCCATTTTGCTTCGCGGCATACAGCGCCTGATCGGCGCGTTCGCGCAGCGTTTCAACACGATCGCCAAACTGCCACTGCGCAATACCCGCGCTGAAGGTACTGTGAAAACTGGCGTCATTGACGGCGAAGGTGACCTGTTCATAGTCCCTGCGCAATCGTTCGACCACCCGAGCCGCCTTTTCGCTACTGGTATTGGGCATAATGATGACAAACTCTTCGCCCCCGTAACGCCCAACAATATCGGTGCTGCGTAAGCGATGGGAAAACAGCTGCGAAATCCCAACAATCACCTGGTCGCCAACCGCATGGCCGTAGGTGTCGTTAATGCTTTTGAAATGATCCAGATCCACCATCACCATGCAGAACGGATTACTACTGTAATTCGACTCGGCAATCGCGCTTTTCAGAAAATGGGTCGTCGTCGAGTGGTTATATAACCCACTCAGACTGTCCTGCGACATACGCGCGCGCAGAGTGCGCATTCTTTCGGCACGGATAGACACGGCACGGATGAGCTCCTCAGGATCGGCTTGTTTGAGAATAAAATCCTCCGCGCCGATGCTCATTGCCCCAAGCTGCGCATGCTTGTTGGTCTCGCTGGAGAGATAGGCGATCGGCAGACCAATATGCTGTGGTATTTGACGAATAAGTTTCGTTAACTCCTCACCGCTAAATTCCGGCATATGGTAGTCCATCAGTACCAGATCGATAGGTTGCGCGTTCAGCACATGCAGTAAATAGTGAGGTTTCTCCAGCACATGTACCTCCATGCCCGCCATGCGCAGCCTTTCAGCGTTGTATTCCGCCACCGCGGGCTCGTCATCGATCAACAGCACCTGATACGGTTTTTTCAGCGAAGGCTGCGTCAGGCGGTGTAGTTCCTGTACCAAATCAGTGATAGAAGCCGGTTTCACGTAGTAGCCATCACAGCCGGATTTAATGGCGTTGATGCGGGCGTTAAAATCGCTGTGGCAGGAGAGAAATAGTACCGGGAAAGGTTTGCCCACTTTCTGCTTCAGATCCGCCATCGCCAACGGTCCACCGTAGGCGTTGTCCGGAAAGCTGACATCCATAATCACCACGGCTGGCGGTTGAGCCAGTACGGCTTGCGTAAAATCCTCAGTATTGGCAAATACATGACAGGTAAAGCCGAAACAACGCAACTGGGTAGCAAGCAACTCAACCTGGTCGACGTCATCATCACACAGGTAGATAGGCTTACTGGCCCGCCGGACATATCCCTCTTCCGGACGCTGCGAGGAGACAGGAAATGTGAACTCCGTGTCGCTAATACGATGCTCAAGATTGAGCTGCTCCTGGGTGAGGGTATACAGCCAGCGAATAATTCTCCGCAGCTCATCATAATGAAGTATGCTTTGCTCTGTTTCCGGTTCTGTTAGTAAACGCTCACCTTCTGCTGAGGCATTCGCCAGCGGGCTAAAACCAAAAGACCCCGCTGAACCGTGAATACTGTGCAGCAGAATGTGCAGTTGTTTACGACAGGTTTCGCTGGGTTCAGCGACTAATTGAACGAGCAGCCTTTCTGCCTGTGCCAGCATATCGGGGATGCGACGTAAAAATCCCTGACGCAGACGCGCTATTTTTTCCTGCGCTGCCGCCATCGCTATGTGCTTATTTTCTGGTTTCATCAAACGCCCAGGCTTATTCAGTAACGGCGGACGGTAGCAGGAGCGCATTTACTGCCGCCCCCAGATTTTCCGCCAGGTTTTCGTCTTTTTTTACCCACCGGTCGTACCGGAGATCGCTGGCCGTCACTTCGTTTGCACTGAGTAATATAAAGGGCTTAGACCAGGCCTGAGCGCGTAACAGCGCCAACAAATCCAGACCACTGATCTCAGGCATATGCAGATCGCTAATCACCAGGTCGATGTTTTTATCCGAGTCCAGGCACGCCAGGGCAGAAATAGCGCTTTCCACAATCACCACGTCGTAGCCATCCATCTGCAAAAAAATAGAGGCCAGTTCAGCCGCAAAAAGATCATCATCAACTAATAAAATTCGCATCTTCTCTCTCGATTTTGCGCCATCAGCACAAAAGCATTTTTAATGTTTTTATTAAACTGTCCTGCTCGAAATCGCCTTTAGCGATGTAGGCGTCCGCCCCTACCTGAATGCCCCGTCGTCGGTCTTCTTCCTTCGCGCGGGACGTCACGATGATGATTGGCGTGTGCTGGTAATTTTTCTCTGCGCGCAACGATTTGGTGAAGGTAAAACCATCCATAAACGGCATTTCGACATCCGTCAGTACGGCATCGAATTGGGTCAGTTTCGCTTTTTGCAGCCCTGACAGCCCATCTTCAGCCAACGTGACCTGATAGCCATGCGCCTCCAGCACATTTTTTTCTATCTCGCGGGTATTGAGGGAATCATCAACCACCAGCACGTGCCAGGCATCTTGCGCCACGCTCGTCGCGGGCGCCGGGGCGCTGGTTTGCCGTGACTGTTGCGCCATCGCCATCAGCGCAGGCACTTGCAGGATGCTGACCAGTTGGTTATCCGGCGTCTGTACCATCCCGGAGACCAGCGACTGCTGCTGCATATGCTTTGGTAAGGGTTTGATCATCATCTTGCGTTCATCGAGCAGCTTATCTACCCGCAGCGCCATTTTGCTGTACTGGTTCTGCACGACGATTAAACGTTGTCCCGCAGATGAGAGATTGCCCTGGCGATCGTGAATGCCCAGCAGAGCGCCTGTGCATACCACGGGAATAAACTCGTTATGCAAAATAATGGCCGGTCGCCCGGCGATATCGCTAATCCCCTCCGGGGTACATTCCACCACTTCAACCACATACTGTGCCGCCAGTCCGAACAGGTGTCCCTGCTCTTCAAATTGCATAATTCGCATCATCGTGAGCGAGACAGGCAGGCGCAGGCTAAAGCTGGTTCCGACGCCCGGGCGACTGTATACCTGCAAATCACCTTGCAGGTCGGTCACCACCGTTTTGCGCACCACATCGAGACCCACACCGCGCCCTGAAAGCTCAGAGACTATCTTGCTGGTGGAAAAGCCGGGATGAAAAATCAGCTCATTACACTCCTGCTCGGAGAGTTGTCCGGCCATTGATGCGGGAACCAGGCCTTTACTGACCGCCTTCGCGCTGATGGCCTCATAATTCAGACCGCGACCGTCATCTTCGATGCGCAGTAATATTCCGCTGCCGTCCTGCTGAGTGGTGATGGTAATGGTGCCGCGGGTCGATTTCCCCAGCGCCAGGCGTTCGTCGATCTCGCCAATACCGTGATCGACCGCATTACGCAGCAAATGCGTCAGGGATTCCGATAACCGGTCAATGAGCTGGCGGTCAATTTCCACTTCACCGCCGACGAAGCGGCACACCACCTGTTTGTTCAGCGTGGACGCCAGTTCACTAACCTGGAGGGAGATCGGCTCAAACAGCGTCGATAGCGGAAGCATGCGGATCCGCGCCGCCACATCGTACAGTTCAAACATCTGCAAATGCTGGATCTGAACGCTTTCTTTTAGTTGAGCGCTAAAATCATGGATCTGCTGGCGAAGCTGCTCGGCGCTCAGGCCCGGCAATCGGGGGACCAACTGACTCAGGTTTTGGATCTGCTGTTCAAGGCGATCATGTCCGGCGAGCACTTCCCCGAGGATGTCGATCAGGCCATCCAGCTTGTTCAGCTTTACTCGTACGAAATCGGCCTGCTTGATACCGGAGTCCAGGGAGGGGGCTGCGGCAGAAGCCGAAACACCAGGTTTGTCCGTAGCCGCTGGCGACTCCAGCGCCACAGTAACGGTTTCTCCCCGGCTGGCGGAGGCCAGGCGTTCGCACAGCCCGGCATCCGCCGGTGGCAACTGATTATCGCCCTCGCTGACAAAAAGCTGGGTCAACTGGCCCGAAAGATACTCCACGGACTCATGAATCAGATTACCCAGCGCCCTGTCCGGCGTCAGTTTGTTATCTCGCAGCTCACTTAATACATCTTCAAGATGATGAGTGACATCAGCGATACTTTGCAATTTCAGCATCCGCGCGCCCCCTTTCAGGGTATGCGCGGCGCGAAACATCTCACCTATCCAGGCTTCAGTATGTTCATCAGCGGAGAGGAGAAACGCCCCTTCGCTGATCGTCTGCAAATGACCTCTCCCTTCATCAATAAAGCGCAGAACGAATTTTTTCAGATCGATAGCCATAATCGCTCTTATTTGCCACTTCGGTGGGCAAATTGCGCCAGTTGATGTTCACAAAGAAAACGAAACGTATTGCCAGGAAACACCATCGGCAAACGCAGACGACAAACCGCAGAAGGGTTGTTCATTTCGTCGTTCAGTAATTGCATCACCACGCGATACGTACGCTGCGCAGGCTGGCGTAACTCGCTTTGACGGTACATTTCGGCCAGATAATAGTGCGCCGGCCAGTAACCCGGCTCCTGATAAACCACCTGTTTAAACCAGGCGATAGCCTGCTGCGTCTGGCGCTGCCACATCATCGCCAGGCCGAGCAGCATTTTGGCCTCTGCCGACCACTCATCCTGGGCGAGGATCTTCTGCGCGTTTCCGGCAGTCTGAGAAAACTGACGCTGTTCGAGGGCAATGACGCCCTGAATCAGCAGCGCATCCGGATTACGGGGATCGTCGCGCAATACGCAGGCGATACACTTTTCGGCCTCAGAAAAACATTTATCATCGAGACAGGCACGAGCCTTTTTTAGCCAGTCATCATTTTTCTGAACCATGGGCATGGAAGGTTCATCCTCCACTACCGTTCTCGGCCGTGGAGCGCGTACCGCGACCCTGGGTACTGGTGCGATTGTTGGCGTTTCACGATGATGGCAAAAATAAAAAATTCCCTCTTCCTGCTCCAGCTTCAGGATGTCGAAATTGTTGGCTAACGTTTCCGCGTTGCCAAAAAATAAGGCCCCCTGAGGCTGTAGCATTTTCGACAAATTACCGTGCAGTTCACGACGCGTTGGCGTGTCGAAATAGATAGAGACGTTGCGCAGCAAAATGATGTCCACTTCCGGCAACAGCTGCTCTTTTATAATGTTGGTGCGGTGAAACGAGACTTTCTCGCGGATCGCATCATGCAGTCGGTAAAGATTTCCTGAGCGGGTAAAGTAGCGCTGCTGAATGTCTGGGTCGACGCCGCGAAACGAGTAGCTTGAATAGCTGGCGTTTCTGGCTTTTGCCAGGATGACCGGGTCAATATCACAACCGTAAATTTCAATCCGCTGGGCCATTTCCCCCGGGTATTTCTCATGCAGTTTAATCGCCAGCGAATAGGCTTCTTCTCCGGAAGAACATCCGGCGCTGAGAATACGTACCGGGCCGCTGCGCTGTTGCAGCAGACGCGGGACCCACTTATCGCAGATCAGATCCAGCGTCTCGTTTTCGCGGAAAAAATAGGTTTCGTTAATGGTTATCAGCGTAATGAAGCGATCAAACTCGTCCTGCGAAATACGCAGTTGTTCATAATATTCATAGTAATTACTGATGTTTCGTTCGCTCATACGCCGTTTCAGCGCCGATTTCAGCAACGCTTCCATTGCGTTATCAAAGTGCAAACCCACCCGGTCTTTGATCAGGCGGGCGTAATCAGGAAGATTGGGGATCATGGCAATTTACTCTCAAAATGCCCGTGAAAGGCCATCGATAGCAGCACCTTCGCGAGACCGTCCAGCGGGATCGTGCGGTGTATCAGTTGCCTGTCGATCGCGTTCTTATTCATACCGAACACCACCGAGCTCTCTTCATCCTGCGCCAACGTTCGCCCTCCCCGGCGGAAAATAAGCTCAATGCCGCGACAGCCATCGCTACCCATACCCGTCATAATCAGCCCGACGGCCTTTTCGCGAAATACCTCAGCCACCGACTCCAGCAACAGATTGCAACTGGGATGATAGACATCGCTTTCCTGTCTGGGGATTGCCGCCAGGCGTTGATTGCTTTTGACGATCAGATGCTGCTCCGGCGGTAAAATATAGACGTATCCCGCTTCAACCCGATCGTCTTCCTGCGCCAGCCGCACCTTCAGTTCGGTCACGCTGTCCAACCAGTGCACCATATTTTTTGCGAAGCCATCGGCAATATGTTGGGCAATGAGCACCGGGCATGGAAACGTACCGGGGAGATCCTGTAATAGCTTGCTCAGTGCCTGCGGCCCCCCCGTCGAACAGGCAATCGCCAGCACAAAAGGCCAGTCCTGCGGTGTCTTTACTGTGTCCGTCGTCGGGCGCGCGGCGGGCATTACTGGTTCGGTTGGATGGCGTAATCCCTTGATATGACGGATCACTTTCACACCGACTAACAATTCCACTTTGCGATGCAGCGCATCGGTCGAGAGCGGGAAATCGCTGCTATGGTGCAGCACCGCCAGAGCACCACGGGAAATATAATCATCATCCCATTGTTTTTCTGGGCAAAACCGCATAACAAGGATGGGAATAGCGCTGGTCGCCATGATCGTTTCCACAACCTCAACGTTATCGGGGCTTGAGGTATCCAGCGTCAGAATCAGCAGATCGGGCATCAGTTGTTGTAATAATCTCATCGCTTGTCTGCGATGGGCGGCTTGCCCCACCACTTTAATGTGCGGATGATCTTCCAGTTGCCTGACCAGTTCATTACGCGATGCGCTGTCCAGGTCAAGGATCAGCACCCGTATATTGCCGCTGTTCATACATCCGTTTCCGTCAAGGTGAATGACGTCGACGCCTCTTTCAGCGCTTTCGACAGTTGCGTCATATCCTGACTGACAACCAAAATGTCTTTGATCGATTGCGAGGTATAGTTACTGGCCACGACGATCTCACGCAGCGCCATGACCACCTGATTGCTCGCCGTTTTCTGCTGCTGGGTCGATAGTGAAATTTGTAGCGCCGCCGTAGAGGTTTGCTCGGCGGTAACGACGATGTCGTTCAGATGTTCAGCACTGACTTTACAGGCCCTGGCTCCCGCTTTAATGCTCTCGCCGCCTTTCTCCGCGTTCAGCACCAGACGATTGATCGCGTTTTGGATCTCGCTGATCTTATTCTCGATCTCAACCGTCGATTCCGTTACTGAATCGGCCAGACGACGAATTTCAGCCGCCACCACCGAGAAACGCTTACCGGCTTCTCCAGCGCTGGCAGCCTCCAGCGCGGCGTTAAAGGCGATAAGTTTCGTTTGATCGGCAACGCTATTGATGATCACCATCACGCGACTGATTTCCGTCGACTTATTGCCGAGCATCATAATTTCACGCATGTTTTGCTGATTATCGGTATCAATATCCGTCATCCGCATCAGCAATTGTGACATCGACTCTGAACCTTTATTGCAATCCTCAAGCGTCTGGTTGGCAATATCCACCACCGCCCGCGAGTGCTCAGCAATTTGCGTAGAAGAGGCCGACAGCTCTTCCATCGTGGAAGTAATTTCGGCCACCGAAGATGACGTTTCCACGCTGGTTGACGCCTGACCATCTACCGCCTCGGTGATATGCAACGATGCCTGATGTACCGAATCCGCGTGAGAAACCATATCGCCGACCAGCGAGTGCAGACGCTGACGCATCATCTCTACCGCACTCAGCAGTTCGCCAATTTCATCGTGATGATCGATCTCCACGTCAACCGTTAAATCTCCTTTTGCGATGGTCTGCGCAATCCCGAGTACGCGGTTTAAACGGCGTGAAATCAGAAAACGACTGGCAACGGCAATCAGCAGTAAAATGACCGGTAACAGGAAAGCCGTGAACAACAACAGGCCATTGCGTACCAGGTTACTGCTTCTGGATACATCATCAACGTAGCTGGTGGTGGCAATGATCCAGTCGATCCCGTCGATATATTCATAGACGGCAACCTTAGTCCTCGGCGGCGTACCGTAGCGACTTACCCAGTTGTAGTAAGTGATGCCATTTTTATGTTCGAGGATATCGGCAAACAGCTTATAGCCATTGGCATCGGTGATATTAATCGCCTGTTGATTGCTCAACGATGGATGGACCAACATACGACCCGGTTCGAATCCGGCATCCAGCACGTAGGCGTAACCCTCTTTACCAATATGCACATTCAACAAACGTTGAATAATCGGTTGCAGACTTTGTTTAACATCGAATCCCACCGCAACCGCGCCAACGACCTGACCATATTTATCGGCTATCGGCTCATAGTGGCTAATAAACTGCTTTCCGAACAGCGTGACCACACCCGAAAATGGTTTGTTTTTCAGCAGTAGCGGCAATGCCGGGTTATCGTGCCCCAATGCCGTTGCGGTGGCCGTATTGCCAGAGCTTGCCAATAACGTGCTGCTAACGCGCACAAACTGCTCGCCTTGCAAAATAAATGTGCTGGCAAATACGCTGGTTAATTCGGTGAAATGCGCGTTAGTATTGGGATTGCTCAGTATCGCTTTTAATTCAGTTGCATCCATATAACGCAGCGGTTTATCGGCAACGTTTTGGTAATTATTAATATAAACATTACTGTAATGCTCTGCATCGCGGGTGACACGCTGGAATTCATTAGAAATACTATTGTGGAAAATACGCGTGTTGGTTTTAATCATCTCCAGGGCATTAGCCTGCAATTCACGGGAAAGGTAAGAAGATAATATAAAAGAGGCACCGATCAGCAGCGTTGCAATACAAAAAACCAGAATCATACCGAGCTTCATCGCCACACCGGGATGGATATTGTGTAGCCATGAGAGCAGCCGGGCGCGCAGTCCCATACCGGCAGCGCCCACCGTTCGATTCTTCACTTTACTAATGTCACTCATGATTTTTATTCTCTACCTGAGAAGAAGTTACTTTTTTGGCCATCAGGCGTTAGCGCCCTGCTATTCCAACGTGAGCAATGGCGTAGGTTTGCCAATGTGATATCCCTGTAACCACCCAACATTCATTTTTTCCAGACATGCCTGAATATTGGCGTTTTCGACAAATTCGGCGACGACCTGCATATTTTTCATTTCAGCGACACGGCAGAATGACTCGACGATGTAGTAGCTGATCTCGCTTTCGGTGATCCGTCGAATAAAAGAACCGTCTATTTTCAGAATGTCTGCTTCGATATTCATCAAGCGCGCATGACTGGCAAATCCGGTACCAAAGTCATCAATCGCCACGCGGCATCCCAGCTGACGTATTAAGCTCAGGGTTTCCACGGTTTGTTCTTTATCTGATAATGTATCCGCTTCTGTGATTTCAAAAATAATCCGCTGCGGCTCCACAGCGTAATCGTGCAGAAGCTGAGTGATTCTGGACACGATATTTGAACGACACACCGTGACTGGTGCCAGGTTAATGGCAAAACAGCGCTGCGGATGGGTGCGCATGAACTTTAGGGTGTTTTCGATAACCCAGAGATCGATATCCGGCGCCAGCCCCGCATCATGGGCAACCGGCAGAAAGCTGTTTGGTGGAATAAATTCCCCCCGTTCGTTGAGCATACGGATCAATATTTCATGATACGGCGCTTCGCCATGGGTACTGACTATCGGCTGGGCCATCAGAACGAAGGCATTATTATCCAGCGCATTTTGCAATGCGGTACGGATTTCAGTTTTATCAACGATGTGGTTGCCAAGGACCCGGCTATGCTGCGCTTCGAGGTTTTCCGGCCTGCCGTTGGTCAGGGATAAGCCGGCGACCATGCCGAGCTTACCCACCAGCTGGTAGATATCATCGCTATGATCGTTAATCAGGCAGTAGCCCAAACCACTGCGAAAACCCAGCCGGTGATTGTTGTAGAAGAGGCGAAAACTATTGGCAGCCTGGTACAGGTCGCATAACCGCTCGCAGGTCCCATTTTCCAGGCGGATAAGCAGATCATAACCCGCGTGATAATAGACCTTCTCGCTTTTGATCAAATGACTCCTGAGATGCTCAGCAAGGATCTTCTGGTAGCGGGCGCGAAAATGAAAACCATAGCGGCGCGAAAAGAGCTCCAGCTCGGGGATCTGTATCAGGCATACCGTCGCCCCCTCAGTGGTAAACAACTCCGTCTTCAGAGCACGCAGGTTCGCCATGCCCGTCATCGGGTCAGTCAGACCCAACAGCAGGACCTGGTTAAACCGCTGACGGGTAAATTTTGCCAGCGCTCCCATGATCACAATGGTGAGTGAAAAGACAAAAATAAGGGTGGAAACCAGCGCCTGATGCAGCATGAAATTGATGTCGCTGGCGATATAGCTGTCGTTATGTTTGCCTAAAATAATCAGTACGACTGTCCACACCAGCATGGTGAACGAGTGACCAATCTTAATCGCCCCCCACAGCATCAATGGAAATAACAGGATCAGGCTATAGAAAGAAAAAAAGATGTTCGGACTGTGCGGTGACGTCAAACAGAACATCAGTGAAATTAGCAAAATACACCAGATGCTGACGCCAAAAGCGGTGATATTCCCTTTACACTGAAAGACAATCGCTCTGATAAAGGTCAACAGGTAAGACGGTCGACGAATGATGCGATAAATTTTGTAGAAAAAGGGGATGCCCGTCAGGCAACCGTTGATGATCCCCTGAATACGTACCAGCATCTCCAGGCTCATAACTGGAATATTGTCCACATCCGGGCGATGACCATGGGTGACGAACGCGGCAAAAATCCTGCTGAATAACAGATAGAGCAGGATGTTAAAGCCGCATAGCCAAATCAGGCGGCTCAGGCTGATTTTTATACGGCCAAAACTGGCGCAGCTGCGTCTGCCCGTCACGTTGCGATAAGCGGCATAGCTCAAGGTTGAGGCCATAACCAGACACAGCGCATCCACCCGCTCGCTTTGTGGCCCCACTACGAACATCAAGGCGAGAAACAGAATAAATCCCGGCAATACCCGAAAACCAAACAGAACCAATGCGGCGGAAAATACGGCGAGTTTGAGATCGTAAACTGTTAAAATATTATTATTGAGAAGACAATAGCCGTTAAGATATTGTGCCAGTGGATATAACAGGCCAGGCAAAGCAAGTGGCAGGCACCATTTTTGAATGCTTTTTGCTGTGTGAGTATTTATTATCGCGTCCAAATCAATTTATCCGCTATGCACTATACCAATAGGACTTTAATCCAGACTCGAATGTCACAAACAAATCCTTTTGGGTCAGTCGCTGAACCATAGCAAAATTGTCAACATTGACCGCGCACTGAGAAAATAAAGTTAGGCTCTATATTGAAGCGAGCATCTTATTCATATCAGATCAGGAAATAAATACTCATTAATAGACAAAAATGGACATCCCGGCGGGATGAAACTACAGCACACTCACTTAATAGCATAGCTAATTCATTGATGCTAAATATAAAAACCACACCTTACTGACAACTTCACCACACCTCCAACCAGTACAAACAAAAAACACGCCTTGTCGTTTTAATGTCAACATTAATATCCTGGATGAGGCATAATGAAAAATGTATTTTTATGAACACTTTTGCCTGTTGACGATAAGCACAGCGTTATCTATATTCGCATACCGTTATTGTTGTCATTACTCATCCTGGTTCAATGTTAGTTATTTGTTACGTCATTACGTTTCACATCTTTCATCTACTTATTTGCAACAATAATATCCCATTAAGAAATAACAGAAATAAATTTAGCATCGCATAATCAATTCAGGAATTAACATAATCCGTGGCAAAGTCTCTGTTTTCCCTTAAAGCAATAAAAGGGTGGCAACATTCCATCACTGGCAAAATAACGCAATTCTTGCTGGTGGGTATCGTTATTGCTTTTAGCGCTGGCGCCTTTACCAACTGGAGCCTGATAGACAGCTTTTCTTATCAACAGTGGGTGCAGCGCGCTGAGGCGAATGCGCAGATTATGACCTACATTATCCGCAGCGTGTACACCACCGTTTCGGTTGAAACCAGCGATGCCGGGCAGATCTCCCGCATCGTCTCCGACAGACAACTTGGCGATACCGACTCCATTCTGCAAACGGGTTATAACCCGGTAGACGTCCTGGCGTTGGCATCAGTGCAGACGCACAGCCCCACCTGGCTGTTTCTCTATACGCCGGAAAAAGGGTATGTTGGGATTAACAACAAGTCTGAAAATGGCGAAGGAATTATCTCCTTCTCTGGTCGTTTGCCGCGCGATGTGCTGGTCAATTACTATGTTGGCTTCGCCCAGATCAATGGCGAAGAGTGTTTCATCAGCGCCGTCCCGATATTGACGCCTTCCGGCGAGATCCTCGGGAGCCTGATAAGCAGCATCGGTAAAAAAAGTGAGTTGTACGCTACCTACGATGCGATGCTGAAAAAGAGCTGTATCATTTTCGTTCTGATTTTGCTGGTGACGCTGGCGCTGGTTACGCTGTTTATGCGCCGCTTATTCCGACCGGTTCCGCTGCTGATCAACTCCCTCACCCGTATTGCCCATGAAGAGACCGACTGCATTACCCCTTATCTTGATCAGGACGATGAAATTGGGCATCTCGCAGGAGCGATTGAGAAATTGCGCGTCGCCATGAAAGAGCGCGGTTATCTGCAACGCATGCATGAAATGTCGCAAAAGATGGAGCATATGGCCCATCATGATTCGCTGACCGGCTTACCCAACCGCGTTTCGTTTGGCCAGGCGCTAGATAAGCGCGTCAGTGAAATTCATCTGGATGAAAAACCGTTCAACCTGCTATTGATTGACCTCGACAATTTCAAACCGGTCAACGATACCTTCGGCCATAAAGCCGGGGATGAACTGTTAATTAGCGTGGCCCAGCGCCTGCAATTGCTGCTCGGCCCTGACGACATCGCGGCGCGTCTGGGCGGTGATGAGTTCGCCATCCTGCAACATGTCAGCGACAACGCCATCAGAGAGGCGAATCGTCTGGCAAAACGCATTATTCGTGCGCTGAGTACCCCATTCACCTGGAGCACGCATACTTTTTCCATCAGCTGTAGCATCGGTATCACCACCGCGCCATATCAGGGCAACAATACCTCGACACTGATGATCAATGCCGATCTTGCTATGTATGCCTCTAAGCATCATGGCCGCGGCTGCTTCCATTTCTTTGAAGACGGCATGGTGATGAAGCAGACCCACAGCCTGTTTATTAATCAGGAAATTATTGATGGTATTGATAACAAGGAGTTCGAACTTCACTACCAGCCAATCATAAACCTGGCAGATGAAAGCGTGTATGGGTATGAATCGCTGATCCGCTGGAATCATCCCAGCAAGGGACTGATTTACCCAGATTATTTTATCAGCATAGCCGAAAGTTCCGGCCTGATTGTACGTTTAGGCGAATGGATTATTCGTCAATCCTGTGAAGCGGCGGCTAAATGGCCGGAGCGCACCAGAATTGCCGTCAATATATCGGCCTACCAGTTGCACAGTCCGGGGCTGGTGGATGTGATCAAAGACGCCTTACGCATCAGCCAACTCGCGGCAGATCGCCTTGAAATAGAAATCACCGAATCCGAGAAACTGGATAGATCAATCGCCTTACCCGTACTGCAAGAGATCCGCGCTATGGGCATCGAAATCGCCATGGACGATCTGGGAACCGGGTATGCGGCGCTGGATTACCTGCTGATTTATCCTTTCACCCGCATCAAGATCGCCCGCACGCTGGTCGATAAGCTGCAGCAGGATAATGCCAGCCAGTATTTGATTGTGATGCTGATTCAGTTTGCCCATAAGTACAATATGTCGGTCACTGCTGAAGGGGTGGAGACCGCGCAGCAGCGTGACATCCTGCGCGACATAGAGTGCCAGAATGTTCAGGGCTATTTCTTTAGCTATCCGCTTCGCGAACGTGAGGTGCTTTCCGCGTTTGCCGAAGAGGCTATTGAAGAAGGTCTGAGCAATGCCTGACATCTTTCGCGTGGCAAAACGCCTGCTGATGATGGTGGTGCTGCTGGCAGTGGCCACGCCATGCATGGCAGATAAGCAACTGCATACGCTGGAACAGATCGCCAGCAAGAAAACCATTACCCTTGGCTATCAGGATGATGCGTTTCCCTTCTCCTGGCAAAATGGAAATAC
Source organism: Citrobacter sp. wls717 (assembly GCF_005280955.1). Classification (NCBI taxonomy): domain Bacteria; kingdom Pseudomonadati; phylum Pseudomonadota; class Gammaproteobacteria; order Enterobacterales; family Enterobacteriaceae; genus Citrobacter; species Citrobacter sp. wls717. The sequence goes on along the minus strand of NZ_SZWW01000031.1, from coordinate 261,866 downwards.
CCCTGCGGGCTACTCCATTGATATCTGCAACAGTATCGTCAGCGCGCTCAAGACCAAACTCCAGCTAAAAAACCTGAAAATAGAGTGGGTAAAAGCCAATTCAGCATCGCAGTTTGTGCTGATTAAAAACCACATGGCAGACATCATGTGCATACCTGCCTTTTATTCACAAAGCCGCCACAGCATGAGCGAGTTCTCCCTGCCGTTTTATTTTTCGAGCACCCGCTTTGTGATGCGTAAAACCGAAAGCAGCGACAACCTGGCTAAGCTTTCTGGACATAGCGTACTGGTAAAAAGCGGTACGATTTACGTTGAGCAACTGCAAAAAGTGAATGCCGCGAATGATCTGGATATTAATATTCAACTCGACACCAATAATATTACGGCCTTCAACGAACTGAAAAACGGGGAGTATTCAGCACTGATCTCCAGCACGGTATTACTCAAAGGGATGATTGCTCAAACACCAAACCCTGAGGAGTATGCGCTGTCAGATATTGCACTCAGCGCCCCGCTACCAGCGGGCCTGTTGCTCCCGTTACATGATAAAGAATTTAAAGAGTTTGTTGATGGCACGTTGTCTTCTCTGATGACCAGCAACGACTTTACTGCGCTGTACAATAAATGGTTTCAGTCACCGATTCCGCCGAAATCCATCAATTTAAACATTCCCATGTCAGATAACCTGAAAGCACTAACGGCTGCTAAAAAGAAGATCAGTTTTGATTATGAAAAATATAATTAATCGTGAAATGGCAAGGGTGAAACGTACGGTGCAATGGCTGATCCTACTGGCAGGTATCGTCATCTCTCCTGCGCTGATGGCTCAGCAAAACGCCGCGACGCTCGACCATATTCAGAACAGCAGCGTGCTAAACGTGGGCTATCGCCAGTTGCCGCCATTTTCATTTACCGACCACAATGGCAAGGTGACGGGTTATACCATTGCGGTATGTAACATGATTGCCGATAAGTTGCGCCAGTATCTTAAGCTCAATAGCTTAACTATTCATTATATTCCCGTGAGCTTCGGGGAACGCTTTACCGCATTAAACACGCGCAAAATTGATATGGACTGTAGCGTAAATACCAATGCGCCGGAGCGGATATCCAGCGTCTCATTTTCTCTCAACTATTACATCGCAAAAATGCGCATCATTGCGTTACGTAAAAATAATATCCACTCGATTGTCGATCTTAAAGGCCGCACGGTGAGCCTGCCTGGAAGCTCAAAAGATTTGCTGGAGTTTAATAAAGCCAACAGAGAGCAGCATCTTAATATTTCGACAATTACTACCACCACGATAAACGGTGCGTTTGACAAGATGGCGCATAATGAGGCCGCCGCCTTATTCCTTGATGATGTTCTGGCCTGGCCGTTGATTAAGGATAGCGAGCAACCGGAACTGTTCAGCGTGTCGGCACAGAGCATCGGCAATGATATGCACTATGCCATTATGATGAGGAAAAACGATCCGCAGTTCGTGACGTTTGTTAACAGCACGCTGAAAGATTTCTTCGCCTCACCGATCAACGCGCAGTTACGCAAAAAGTGGCTGTCTCCCTGGTCCTGCGAAAAGATGAAAATCCCATCGCCAGGTAGCTGTCAGCATAGTAATTGAACACTATCAGCCGCTCTTTACACCACCGCCTGCTGCGCCTGTGGAAAATCCCCGGGGTGCTGCTGTTGCTATTGACCGTCCATTCGCTGCGCGCCGCCTGGGATTTTGCCAGCATCCAGCAGAAATCCGATGCGCTTTACGGCCCCGCAAGCCCGCAAGCGCAACGGCGGATCAACGCCTGGCAGCAGTTGTTGCTCCAGTTGCGTAATGCAGACGAACAAACACAATTACACGCCGTAAACCAATTTTTTAACGATAAGCTCCGTTATACCGAAGATATTGACGCCTGGCATGACGTCGATTACTGGGCAACCCCCATTGAATCACTGCGCAAAGGTGAGGCGGATTGTGAAGACTACGCGATCGCTAAATATTTCACTCTTCGCCAGTTGGGCATCTCCGAAGACAAACTGCGTATTACCTATGTTAAGGCCATGCGCTATAACCGGGCGCATATGGTGCTGACCTGGTACCTCACGCCTGAAGCGATTCCTCTGGTACTCGACAGCCTGACCAATACCATTTCACCGGCCACCCAGCGTATGGATTTATTACCCGTTTACTCCTTTAACAACACTGGCCTTTGGCTTCCGGGCAATCAGAACAATAAGCGCGTTGGCGACAGCAAGAGACTTTCTCGCTGGCAGCAAGTTTTCATCAAAATGCGGGAAGAGGGCTTCCCGATGGATAAATAGGAATCACCTGTGTCTCTTTTTAAACAGTTACTCCTGACAATCTCTCTCTTTATGATGGTTGTGTTTAGCGGCAATTTTATCGTGACGTTAGAAAGCTCTCGCGATCAGTCCAATAACCAACTCCTTTCACATGCCCAGGATGCAGCAACCGCGCTGGGCGTTTCGCTGACCCCCAACGTCAACGATCCGGCGATGATCGAGCTAATGGTTAGCTCCATTTTCGATAGCGGTTACTACAAAAAAATCCGTATTGTCGATCTGCAAAACGGCAAAACGATGCTTGAGCGCCGCGCGGCGGCGTCGATTCCCAATGTTCCCGGCTGGTTTGTTGATCTGGTGGATGTGACTCCGCAAACCGGCGAGGCGACAATCATGCGCGGCTGGCAGCAGGCCGCTCGTGTGGAAGTGACCAGCGATCCGATCTTTGCCGTACAGCGTCTGTGGGACAATACCCTGGGCAATCTGCTGTGGATGCTGTCCTGTAGTCTCGTCTGTTTAATCGCTGGCATTCTGCTGCTGCGCAAACTGCTGCGCCCGCTCAATTATCTGGCAAAACAGTCAGAAGCCATTGCCCGCCGCGAATTTCTGACGCTACAGGAACTGCCAAAAACACCGGAATTACGCCGCGTCGTTAACGCCATGAATTTGATGGCAGCGAAGCTCAAGTCGTTATTTGAAGAGCAAGCTGTCTATAGCGAACGTCTGCACAATGAAGCTTATCTCGACAGCCAGACCGGAATTGCCAACCGCCGCGCGTTCGATATGCAGTTTCAGGCGCGGCTAAGTGATGCCGATACGGCGCCAGGGTATCTGATGCTGGTTCGCGTTCAGGACTTAGGCGGTCTGAATCAGCGTTTTGGCGGCCCGCATACCGATAAGCTGTTGCTCAATATCGCCAACCTGCTGAACGCGCATAAAGAAAAATATGCCTCTCTCGACAGTACCCTCGCGCGCATTCGCGGCGGCGAGTTCGCCCTGCTCTGTCCGGGGGTTACGCACGGTGAAATGCTGGACATGGGCAATTCGCTGTGTCAGAAGCTGACGGCCTTTTATGCCACCGGTATGTCAGACCAACAGCCGGTCGCCTATACCAGCATGGTGCCATTCAGCGCCGGAGATAACGCCCAGTCATTGCTGATCCAGGCCGATCGCCTGCTGGTGGAAGCAGAAACACATACCGACCATCAGGTGGTTCCCACCACCGAGGTGCCAGCGGCTACCGAAGATCAGCATTTGTGGTTTGTTCGCCTTGAGCATGCGCTGGAAAATCAGCAATTCCAGTTGGTTTATCAACCCGTTGTGGATTGCCGCACGCCCGACAAAATCCTGCATTACAAAGTGCTGTCGCGCATTATTGACGAACAGGGCAACACCATTACCGCCGGTCGTTTCCTGCCGTGGATCCACCGCTTTGGCTGGAGTCATCGCCTCGATAAAGTGATGCTGAAACTGACGTTGAACCAACTAAAAACTGCACCGGGGAAATTAGCGCTGAGTATTTCAGGCAGTTCTGTCGCCAGTGCGAACGCCATTGCTGACCTGCTCAATCCGCTGCGCTATTCACCAAAATTAGCCCATCAGTTGATTCTGGAGCTGGATGAAAATCAGCTCCCGGGACCACATCAGATGGCGGCATTTGTCAAAGCTGTAGGCCAGCATCGCTGCGCGCTCGGTCTGCAACACTTCGGCAGTCGCTTCAACATGATCGGTCATCTGTCGCAGTGGGGGCTTGCTTATCTGAAAATCGACAGCAGCTATATCCGCAATATTGACGAAGAAAACGATAAGCGTTTGTTTATTGAAGTGTTGTGCAGCGCCACGCGCAGTATTGATTTGCCGCTGATTGCCGAACGTGTTGAAACGGAAGGTGAGCTTAAGGTACTGCAGGAATTAGGGATTGATGGCGCAATGGGTCAATTATTAGGTGAACCCGCGCCGTTGTGATAACAGCAGGCAGCCTGTATATCGCCGGATGGCGCTTCGCTTATCCGGCCTACAAGCCGGCTGCCTGCATCAGCTAAAAAATACGGTCATCACTCCCAAGCAGTTGTTCTAACCCGCCAAGCTCCTGACGCGCGTTCGCGCGATTCATTAATTTAACCTGCGCCATCGGCGGAAGATCGGTAATGGCAATCACGCCTTTACGGATCAGCAGGTAAATCAGATCGTCGAGCACGCGAACCATCTCCAGGTCGCTTTTTTGCAGCATCTCTAACGTCTGTTGGGTGTCATTTTCAGCGTTTTTACCAGCGCCTGCTGCCTGCGCGTGTGGTCCAGAATTCATATCAGTGTCTTTCATTTCGTATACCCTGATGCCGCTGCCCTGTTCACACAGGGCAGCAAGCAACGGTTAGTGAGTCGGGTTGTGATCGGGTTTGGCTATCAGGTGATCCAACGAGTAGGTCGCAGAATGCAGATCGCCGCTTGCATGAGTAGACAGCGCAGTATCAATGCCATGCGCGACCTTCGCCGGACTGGCTATTTGATGGTGATCGCCGCCGCTTTGAATGTACTTCGCAATATCCACGCCTTCGTGCAGTTCACGCGCCAGATCGCTGAGATCGACTTTATCGAGCACAGCCTTCGCCCTATCGTCAGCGCTCAACACGGCAGTTGCCTGCCCGTGTCCGGTCGCGGCTGGCGCATAAGACAGAGATAATGCGTTGTCATCGAACAGGTTGTGCAGCGCGTGCTGCATCGCGGCATGATTTCCTTTATCCGCCGTATGCCCTTTGTGTGGTGCCGGATCATCCATCGTCACATTCAGCGTTTGCGTATACGGCGTAATATTGCCGTGGTCATCATGCGCCTCAACCAATACGCTTACGCGGTTATGGCCTGCCCGGAACGCTGAGGTCTCGGCCTCAATGTCATAGGTCAGCCCATTATTGCCCTGATGGAGAATCGCATCGTACTGATGGCCATTTACCAGCGCTTTAATGCACTCGCCATCATGCACATCACCGCTCACGCTGCCGGTGATATGGGTGATAGCCCCCTGTGCTTCCGCACGTGAAATATGGTTGTCCCCGGTGAGTTTATCCACAATAAGCGTGGCGTCTGCCTGTTGATCCACAGCATAGGTGTGGGACGTTGTCTTTGAATACGGGTTGCCTGGCGCATCATGACCGTTGACCTCAACCGAGAACGCGGTGTTCGCTTTCATCACATCGCTGTCTACATCGACATGATAAACCCGCTCACCATTCCCCAACGTATCTACCGAACCAGTATATTCATGACCACCAATCTTTAATTTGATCGAATCCCATACATCCACATCGCCGCCAAGATGCCCGGTTACCCTCACCGTCGTTCCCTGAAGTTCCTGCTGGTTCAGGACGTTATCCTGGGTGACGCTATCAATATCCATCGTTCCTGCAGCAGTCCTGTCAATAGTGATGGTCTTATCGGTATGGATCTCATCACGGTTACCTGCATCATCATGGGCGGTGACGTGAGCGGTTATCTTTTGATCGTGAATCAGGTCAACCGTGCTGGCATCTACGCTAAATACCTTCTGACCACCATTGTCTTTTACATCAGCCACCAGATCTTTACCGTTAACCGTGATGGTCACCCGATCGCCAACATCCACGTCCCCGGTCACATAACCGCTGATAGTGGTTTTCGCATGCTGAGTTTCCTCGTTATTCAGCACATCATCGACTGACACGTTGTCCAGCACGATGCTGGCATCAACCTGCGTATCGATAGTGACCGTTTTGTCGTTCACGGCATGCATTGGGTTCAACGCCGAATCCTGCCCTTCTACGCTGACGTGAATATTCGGATCATTTTGCAGCCCGACCGTACTCACCATCGCTTTGTAGCCCAGTTGCCCGTTCATATGCGGCAGCTCAATGACACGCGTATGTACTGTGACGCCATCGACGAGAATGGCGACTTTATCACCGAGATGCACGTCGCCATCCACCGTACCACTCACCTCAACGCTTCCGGCTTTCACTTCATCAGCATTGATAATATCGTCGCCACCGACGGTGTTGATGGTCACGCTGCCGTTTGCCGACTTATCAATCGCGTAGCCCTGCGTAAAGCTGGCGGACTGCACGTTGCCGTGATCGTTATATCCTGAGACTGTCGCGACAATCGCGCGATCGCCCAGCAGGTCTTTGGTGTAGATATCAACGCAGTAGCGATGGTTATTATCGACAGTCGCCGCATAAGGGTTTCCGTTAACCGTCAGCGTTACCTTATCGCCCGGGTGCACATCTCCGGATACCGACCCCGTTACTGTCATCTTAGGTTGCAGCGATTCGTGCGCGTTCAGCACATTGTCACCGGCAATGTTATCTATCGTCACGCCAGCATTAGCGCTCAGATCGACCACGACATGGCTGCTGGCAGAGGCGCTACCCAGGTTGCCGTTATCATCCGTTGCCATGACCGTCGCGATAATATCCGGGTTATTGTGCAGATCGTTGATACTGACCTTCGTCGACCAGGCCAGGTGACCATGTTTATCATCATGCACGACCGCAGTTAGCGTATTGCCATTGACCTGCAGACTCACCACGCTGCCATCGTGGATCCCTTCGCCGCTGACCGTGCCGCTGACGGTCGTTTTTCCGCTTTGCGCCTCAGCAGCATTGATAACATCATCACCGGCGATCTTATCCATCGTTATCTGCAGCGGGTTATCCGTATCGACGGTGATGGTTTTCTGCACCGTATCTGTGGCTGTCCCAGCCGTGATGGAGACATCAAACATCGGGTGCGCCTGCAGTTCGCTGGTCGGCACATCAACCTCATATGCCAACTGTCCCGACATCGTCGGGAGGCTCATAACATGTCCGGTGTACTGCACATGATTGATGGTGACAATCACTTCGTCCCCGGACTGCACGTCGCCGCTGACCAGGCCACGGATTGCCGTTGTCGCCTTTTGCGCTTCATCGTGGTTGAGAACATCATCGCCCGCCACCTTATCAACGGTAAGATGCACGGTCGGTTGGTGAGGTTGCGTGGTTCCTGTTCCCGTTGTCGTCGGGGTGTGCATACTAAAAGGCGTATTGGCAGGCGTATAAGTCTGGGTTACCCACGGGAGATCGATAAATTTATGCTCTACCGCTGTCGCCGTGTTGCCGTGATCGTCATGGGTGGTGATGGACACGGTGATATTGCCGTTGTTATTCCAATCCTGAGAAAGAATATCCAGCGTGTAACCCAGTTGCCCATCAGGGAGGGTAATAACATGCGTTTTAAGATGCGTGTTGTTACCCACATCAACGGTAACCAAATCATTAAGCTTCGCGTCCGGGGTAACATGCCCGGTTACCGTCACAAATTCCGGGCGGTTTCCAGCGGGTAGCGCCCAGCCTCGCCAGCTCAACGCAGAATCAATCGTAATCCCGGCATCGGCAACGGTATCAACCACCACAAGCATGTCATCGTGCCCGTGTGCAATATTGCCGGCGTCATCTTTCGCCGTTACTTCAGCATGAATATGCGGATCCATTAGTAGATCCAGAGTCGACACCTTAGTGCTGAAAGCCCGCTGGCCGTTGTGATCTTCCACCTGCGCATAATAGATCTGATGATTGATGGTGAGTTCAACCGTATCACCGATTTTGACATCGCCTCCCACCGTACCCGTAACCGTCGTTTGCGGATTCAGGGCTTCGTCGTGGTTAATCACCGCATCACCACTGCCAGTGACGATCGGATCGATATGAACAATCGCGTCAATCTGGTCGTCGATAATCACGGTGCTGTGCGCATCTGCCGTGGCGTTATTTCCTGCCGCATCAGTGGTGGTGATGGTTGCGGTGATATGCGGATCGTTTTGTAGCCATTGCGTATCCACGCCAATGGAATACCCCAGGGTTCCCAGATTGGGCAGGTTTGTCACCGTCGCATCAACCATATGGCCGCCGATATTCAGGTGCACCACATCATTAACCCTGGCATCGCCGCCCACCGTACCGCTGACGATCGTCGTCGTTTGCCCCAATTCGATCTTATTCAATACATCGTCGCCCGTTACCGGATCGATGGTGATTGAGGCCAGCGCTTGCGCGTCCAGCGTAACCGTATGATGCGCTGTAATTTGCGCATGGTTCAGGGCATCGTCCGTGATATCCATGGTGACGCTGATATGCGGATCGGCGACCAGATCGGCCGTCGCAACGGGAACGTGGAATCCCATTTGTTGATTACCGCGATCCTCTACCACACCGGAATAGGTATGGCCGTTGATGGTCATGGAGAACGGATCGCCGGGGTGAACTTCCCCGCTCACCGTCCCGCTCACCATCGTATAGCCATGCATCTGCTCAGCAAGGTTCAGGGTATTATCCGGCGTCACGGCATCAATGGTTATCTGCGCATCGACACGGGTATCGATAATCACCGTGGTTTCTGCATTGGCCGTCGTCGGGTTGCCCGCGCCATCGGTGGTGCTGACCGTCGCGGTCAGATGCGGATCGGAGATCAGATCGGCGGTACTGACTTTAATGCTATAGCCGAGAACGCCGCCTCCGGTATCGCTCACTTTTCCCGTCAGGACGTGGCCATTCACGGTGAGATAAACGACGTCATTTACATGAACATCCCCAGCCACTTTCCCGGTTACATACGTGAATGGTTGTTTTGATTCATCACCATTAATCATATTGTCGCCAGTGACGGGATCAATCGTCAGCATGGCTTTGGCATGTAAATCAACCAGCAGGTCGTGCGTTATCTCCGCTTGCTGGAAATTATGCACATTATCTTCACCGACTACACGAGCAACGATATGCGGGTCTTTGACCAGATCGCGGCTCAGAACGTCCAGCTTATATCCCAGCGCATTGTTATGTTCCGGGAGTGCCTGCGCGGTTGTTTCGTAGGTATGACCGTTGACGATGACCTGAACTTTAGCGCCCGCGTGTACATCGCCGGACACCGTGCCCATCACCTCAGTGAGATGTTTTGCTGCTTCTGCGCCGTTGAGCTTGTCATCGCCCGCTACCGTATCAACGGTGATTCCCGCCCCGGCATGATTATCAATATGCACCACATGGGTTGCGGTGGTTATAACCTCATTTTCTACCGCATCGTGAGAGGTAACCGTGACCTTAACGGACACATTTTTATCCTGGAGCCCCTTATTATCACTGAACGCCGTTGAATCAACGGGGACTTGATAGCCCAGATGTCCGCCACCAAGGTCGATGACCTTGCCGTTAAACGTCTGGTGATTGATCTCAACGATCACCGCATCGCCAGGCTGCGCGTCCCCTCCCACCTTACCGCTGATGAGTTGCATCGGCGTATCCAGCTCCTGGTGGTTAAGGTTGTTGTCGTCAGTAACGTTATCAATAGCCACGGTGCTGTGCGCCTGGGTATCCAGCGTGACGGTTCGATGCTCCACCGCAACCGCCTGATTGCCCGCAGCGTCGTGGCTGACCAGCGTGACCATTACGTCGTTGCTGCCTTCCTGCAGCACACCCGTTGGTACAAACACTTCGTAGCGCAGAACGCCGTGATCGTTAACCACTGTGCCGCTAAAGTCCTGATTTTGCCCCTGCACGTGAACAGTCACCACGTCACCCGCTTTGGCATCCAGACCTTTCGCGATACCGCTAATCAGCGTCGGCATGCGGTTTTCAATGGCGTTTACCACATCATCGGACGCCACCACTGCGGTCGTCACCACGTTTTTAGCAAAATTATCGATATGCACTTTATGGCTGTCAGTCGCGATGGCAAGGTTACCCGCCGCATCATGCGAGGTGACCGTGACGTGTACGTCGACATCCGTCAGCACATGAACGCTGTTGTTCGCAAACGCTGATGAGTCCACATCAATGCGGTAACCCAGCTTCCCCTGACCAAGGTCAATGACTTGACTCTCGTACTGATGACCATTAACCACCAGTTGGATCGGGTCGCCGACCTTCGCATCTTCCCCCTCGACACTGCCCGTAATGCGCTGTGTCGCCGCGGACAGTTCCTGGTAATTGATGACATTGTCCGTGGCAATGTTATCCAACGAGATAGCGTTATGCGCATGCGTATCGAGGGTGATAATACGGTGCGATTCACTGGTCACCGCGTTGCCCAGCGCGTCATGGCTGAGCAGTGTTGCGACCACCGCATTCTTTCCTTCATGCAGAGTTCCATGCGGCAAAACCACTGCGTAGCGTAACTGACCATTATCGTTGATCACCGTGCCGCTAAAGTCCTGTCCTCGTACGCTGATGGTCACCGCATCGCCAACTCTGGCATCGCCCCCCGCCGCGATACTCACAATGGTGGGCATGCGATTTTCGTTGGCATTCACCACATTGTCCGTCGCTACCGCATCAATTTTGAGCGTGTTTTCCGCATAGTTATCGATATGAACTTTATGCGTATCGGTGGCGATGGCCAGGTTTCCCGCCGCATCATGAGAGGTGACCATCGCGGTAATATTCACATTCGTCAGAACATGGCCGTTGTTATCGGCAAATGAAGAAGAGTCCACATCGATGCGATAACCCAGCTTACCGCGGCCAAAATCAACCACCTTACCGCTGTACTGATGCCCATTTATCTCCAGTAAGACCGGATCGTTGACCTTCGCATCCTCACCGCCAACAAAACCGGTAATCGTCTGTTTAGCCGCAAGCAGTTCCTGGTAATTCAGCGCATTGTCTGCAGTGAGGTCATGTATGCGGATAGTATTATGCGCCTGCGTGTCTAACGTGATGGTGCGGTGTGCCAGCGCGGTAACTTCATTTCCCACCGAGTCATGACTGACCAACGTCACCACTACGTCGTTTGTACCTTCCTGTAAGGCCGTCTTCGGCAACGCGACTTCGTAGCGCAACTGCCCGTTATCATCAACGATTGTTCCGGCATAGTTTTGCCCATGGACGCTGACGGTGACCGCATCGCCCGCTTTAGCATCACCACCAGCGTCCCCGCTAATTAGCGTTACCATACGGTTTTCAATGGCGTTGACCACATCGTCCGTCGCCACAGCATCGATGCTGACCTGATTGGTGGCGAAGTTATCAATGTGCACGCTGTGGGTATCGGTGGCGATCGCCAGGTTACCCGCTGCATCATGAGAGGTGACCGTGACCTTCACGTCCACGTTACCGTCGACCGGCACGCTGTTGTCAGCAAAGTCTGCAGTGTTTACCGTGATACGGTAGCCCAGCGCATTGTGGCCTAAATCGATAACTTCCCCGCGGTACTGATGACCGTTGATCTCCAGTTGTACCGGATCGCCAGGTTTAGCATCTTCATTGCTGCCAATGGTGCCGGAGATGACCTGGTTACGTGTGTACAACTCACTACGATTCAGGGTGTTATCACTATCTACATCATTGATTGTCAGCGAGTTATGCGCCTGAGTGTCGAGCGTGACGGTACGGTGCGCGAGCGCGGTGACTTCGTTACCCGCCGCATCGTGGCTGACCAGCGTTACCACCACATCGTTTTTACCTTCCAGCAACGTTCCTTTCGGTAATGCCACTTCATAGCGCAACTGACCGTTATCATTGACTACCGTTCCGGCATAGTTTTGCCCCTGTACGCTGACGGTGACCGCATCGCCCACTTTGGCATCACCGCCTGCCACACCGCTAATCAGCGTGGTCATGCGGTTTTCAATCGCGTTGACCACATCATCCGTCGCCACCGCGTCAATGTTGACCTGATTGGTCGCAAGATTATCAATGCGCACGCTGTGGGTGTCGGTGACGATCGCCAGGTTGCCCGCCGCATCGTGAGAGGTAACAGTGACCTTCACTTCCACGTTACCATCAACCGGCGTGCTGTTATTAGCAAAGTCGGAAGCGTTAACCGCAATGCGGTAGCCCAGCGTATTGTTACCGAGCTCGATCACCTGACCGCTGTACTGGTGACCGTTAAGCTCCAGTTGTACCGGGTCACCCGCCTTCGCGTCTTCGCCGCTGACGGTTCCGGAAATCACCTGGTTGCGCGCAAACAGTTCAGCGCGGTTCAGGGTGTTATCGTCGGTGACGTCATCAATCGTCAAGGCGTTGTGCGCCTGGGTATCCAGTACCACGGTACGGTGCGTCACGGCGATGGCCTCATTGCCTGGCGCGTCGTGGCTGACCAGCGTCACCTGCACCTCATTCGCGCCCTCTTTCAGGGTGGCTGAAGGCACCACGATCTCATAGCGTAGCTGCCCATGGTCGTCGAAAATCGTGCCATGAAACTCTTTGCCCTGAAGGGTCAGGATGACCGGGTCGCCCGCTTGCGCATCGCCGCTGGCGACGCCAGAAATGACGGTCGGCATACGAAACTCATTGGCATTGACGACATCATCATTCGCCACCGCGTCAATAGTCACGGCGTTTTGCGCGGATAAGTCGGTATCAACATGATGCTCGGTGGAAACCGTTGTGCGATTGCCGGCATCGTCGAAAGAGGTCAGCGTGGCGTGAATATTCGGGTCGTTCAGCAATCCCTGAGTCTGTACCGGAATGGTATAAATCAGAGCGCCATTACCCGGGTCAGTAACGACGCCGGTATATTCTTTACCATCAACCAATAAGGTAACGATATCACCTGGTTTGGCATCTCCGCCGACACTCCCGTGAATCATCGTCTGCGGCTGGCGGGACTCGGCGTAGTTAATGAGGTTATCCGGCGTGACGCTTTCAACGCTAATGTTGATGTCTGGTCCGGTAATATCAATCAGCGCATGATCGACACTTTCTGCTGTTCGTCCTGTGACATCGGTCGCTATTGCCACTACGGTTACATTTCCTGGCACTAATCCGTTAAGGTCGGTATTAATATTCCAGTGACCGTTATTCACCGGAACCTCAACGGTGAATGTGTTTTTTTGGCTATCGGTGAAGGTAAGCGTGACGTGATTTTGATTGCTGGTGCCGCTTAAATGGGTCTGGTGGAATTCACTTTTGTTAATAAAGCCGTCATTACCGGCAAACTCAGTAATTTGCACTTCAGGCGGGAAAACGCTCGCCGAGGCTGCTCCCACTCCTCCAACCGGCAAATTGATCTCCCAGTTCGGGCTACCCAGACCTTTAGTATTAAAACCCGCTGTAGGATCAACCACCTGTCCGGTTAATTCAAGCTGAACCAGGGTGTGACCACCGCCACCGCCTTCAAGTTGTACTGGCGCGTCATTCCCCGCAGCGGTAGCTTCCAGCACCTGCGTCGGGTCAGCGCCGTCGGCAATGGCTTTTTGTACGGCGGCAATATCCTGGGCATCATGCTCCGGATTATGGTTGACCTGTAGCCCGTGCTCACCCCAATGGCTGTTACGGCCAATATCCAGCGTCTTCCCGTCTGGTAAAGAGAGACTTACCGCGCCGCTGGCGCCGGTCACAATTTCCTCACCGCTATATACCCTGTCGCCTTCATGAACAAGTCGTTGTGCGCCATTAGCATCGACAACGTATACCTGCCCAATGATTGCTTTGATCACACCGAGTAATTTGCTCACCGTAACCTCACTTAATTACCATCATTATTTTTATAAAATCGTTAATATATTAACGAACAAATATCACATTCATTTAATGTAAACATTAATATCTCAATGTAGAAAAAAACACATTTTAAAGAATGCAATTACATGAGACTTGACTGGCAAATGAATATAATAAAAAATAACCAAAAATAAAACACGATGTGACAAAACATGTCTGAGAATAGCTGACCACAGGCTTCAATTAAGACAATTTACCTTTGTTAATTAATATAACGTGTTTGTAAAAATGGATGATAGCGACGACAGCAGGATGTCATAACCGTGTCATATAAGGCATTCATGTCATGAAAAAGTTTTTAGTTTTTCTGCTTTCATGCTTTTCAATATCCTCAGTAAATGCAGAAGACTTACAAAATACCGTTAAAAACGCTTTAGCTAATCATCCTGAAGTTAATGCCGCAATAAATAGCCGTTATTCTTCAGAGCAAGAGCTGCGGGCCGCTCAAGGTGGCTATTTACCCTCACTCAATTTAAATGCAGAGGCCGGACGCAAAAATGTTGATGATGCAACGACTCGCGCGGCAGGACGCAATAACGGTCTGACCCAGTCACCTAACGAAGCGACGCTGAGTCTTGAGCAAAATGTGTTTAATGGTTTTGCCACCTCCAGCGAAGTTGCACGGCAAAAAGCGACCGTTGACTCGCGCGCCTGGAGCGTGATGAACACCAGCGAAAGTACCGCTTATGCGGTCATTCAGGCCTATTTCGACGTGCTACAACGCGAAGAGTTTGTTCGCCTTGCTGAGGACGATCTGGCAAACCACGAACGCATTTACGACCAGATAAAACTGCGTACCGATCAGGGAGTTGGGCGCTCAGGGGACTTTATGCAAGCCGAAGCGCGTCTGGCGCAGGCGCGTAATAACTTGCTGACCGAGCAGACGAATCTTGAAGACGCGAAAACCACCTTTGTCAGCGTGACGGGCATGGATCCGCAAGGTTTAAGCCTGCCCGAGAGTATTGACTCTCAGTTGCCCACCTCGCTGGAAGACGCCAAAAGTCGGATGGAAAAAAACAGTCCATTACTGAAATCCGCCAATGCGGATATCGACGCCGCGCATCAGCAGTATGAGGCCTCGAAATCAACCTTCTATCCGCGCGTGGACGTTGAGCTTTCCCGCGGGATTAGTAATAACACCGACACCACCCGCGCCCATACTGAAGAGTGGGAAGCAATGGTAAAACTGCATTACAACCTGTACCAGGGCGGTAGCGACAAAGCCAATATGAACTCCCGCGCGTATCTGCATAAACAGGCGCAGGACGTACGCAATAACACGCTACGCCAGCTGAATCAGGAGCTGCGCCTGGCCTGGACGGCGTTACAAAACGCACGCGCTCAGCTTCCTTCAGCGGAAGAATATGCCGACCGTAGCGTTAAAGTGCGCACCGCTTATCAGGATCAATTCAGTCTTGGCGAACGTACGCTGCTGGATTTGCTCGACAGTGAAAATGAAGTTTTTTCTTCTAAACGTCGCCTTGTTGAACTGCGTTATCTGGCGATGACCAGCGGCTACCGTATTAGCGAACGCACGGGTGAATTAATGAATATTCTAAAAATCACACCGCCGCCATCAGGGCAACCGGTCGATTCACAAGAAGAAAATAGCTTACCGGATCTGCATTAATAATTATTAATCCAAAATAAATCTCTGACCTGCACGCTGATAATTAGCTTGCTATTATTTTAACGTGCACGGTCAGAAATGGTTGCGAAAATGAGTGCACAAGCTGAATTATTGAATGAAGTATCCGGGAATTATGCTTCTCCTAATTCTCAACATCACGACCCCCGCAGTTATAATGACGATCCGCTATTAGATAGCTTACTCATTCTGTGTGCGTTGCACGATAAACCGGCGAGCCGTTCAACATTAAGCAGTGGGTTGCCATTAGAAAACGATCGGCTCACGCTGAATATATTTCCACGCGCGGCGGCAAGGGCCGGTTTAAAGGCGCGGATTGTCACGCGCGCACTCGATAAAATTCCGGCCATGTCTCTGCCTGCAGTCCTGTTACTGCGTTGTGGCGGAACCGGAGTATTACTGGCATGGAACGACGACGGCAGCGCCCGCTTTATGCCCAGCGAAAGCGAAGGTGGAGAGATTTGCGTCGATGTCGCCACGCTTGAACAAAGCTATGCCGGTAAAGTGATTTTTGCTCATCCGCGCCACGAATTCGATTTGCAGGCGGAAGCTTTTCTGCCACGTACCAAATCCTGGTTTAAAGACACCCTGAAGCTGTCACGTTTCCTGTATATGGATGCGGTGCTGGCCAGCCTGCTGATCAACCTGATTGCGCTCGGCACGCCGCTCTTCACCATGAACGTCTATGACCGGGTCGTACCTAACCAGGCAACGGTCACGCTGTGGGTATTGGCGGTCGGTATCTGCCTGGCTTTTATTTTTGATCTGATATTGAAAATGCTGCGCGGTATCTGCCTTGATATTGCGGGCAAAAAAAGCGATCTCATCATCTCCTCAACGCTGTTTGAGCGCATTATCGGCATGGAGATGAAAGAACGTCCGGCGCGGGTGGGCAGCTTTGCGCAGAATATTCACGAGTTTCAGTCGCTGCGTGATTTCCTCTCATCACTTACGCTGACGACGATTATCGATCTGCCCTTCACCCTGCTGCTGCTGATCGTTATCGGGATTATCGGCGGTGCGCTGGCCTGGATCCCGCTCCTGACGCTGCCGATTGCTTTGTTGTGCAGTTGGGCGTTACAAAAACCGGTCAACGCGGCAGTCACTAAAACCATGAGTCTCGCCAGCGAACGCCAGGCATTACTGATTGAAACCCTGAGCAGCCTGGATGCCATCAAAGTGAACAATGCCCAGAGCGAACGCCAGTTTCAGTGGGAACAAACGCTGGGCAGCCTGAGTCGCCTCGAGCTACGGGTGAAAACGTTGTCCAGCCTGGCGAGTAATCTGACCGGCTGGTTCCAGCAAATCTCCGGGGTGGTGATGATTATCGTCGGGGTGTACATGATTATCGGCGGCAAACTGAGTATGGGTGGACTTATCGCCTGCTACATGCTCAACGGCCGGGCATTAATGCCGCTGGGTCAGTTAACCGGCCTTATCGCCCGTTATCAGCAGGCGAAGCTCACCATCAAAAATACCGAGAAAATGATGTCGCTGGCGCAGGAGCGTCGCGCGGATGAAAATCCGCTCAAACGTGAGCAGCTACAGGGCAGCATAGAATTTCGCGATGTCGATTTCAGCTACCCGGAACAACAGAACCTGTCGCTGCAAAAAATTAATCTGACCATTCAGCCCGGGGAACGAATCGGCATCATCGGACGCAGTGGTTCCGGTAAAAGTTCGCTCAGCAAACTGCTGGTCAATCTGTACCAACCCAGCGCCGGAAATATTCTGATCGACGGTATCGATTCTCGTCAGTTGGATGTGAACGATCTGCGCCACAGCATCGGCTACGTGCCGCAGGATATCCAGTTGTTCAATGGCACGCTACGCGACAATTTGCTGTGCGGGGCGCGTTATATCGATGACGAAACCATGCTGCGGGCAGCAGAACTGGCCGGCGTCAACGATTTTGCGCGCTTGCATCCTGACGGCTATAACCTGCAGGTTGGCGAGCGCGGCTCCCGACTTTCCGGTGGACAGCGGCAGGCGGTAGCGCTGGCACGCGCGCTTTTGCTGGATCCGCCTCTTCTGTTACTGGATGAACCCACCAGCTCGATGGACAACACCAGCGAGGAGAAGATCAAACACGCGCTGGTCCCCTGCATCGCGGGCAAAACGTTATTACTGGTTACGCACCGCGCTTCCATGCTGTCGCTGGTTGACCGCCTGATTATTGTCGATAAAGGACGCATCATCGCGGACGGCCCGAAAGCGGTGGTGATGGATGCGTTGAAAAAGGGGCAGATTAATGCATCTCGCTGATTTCCTGGCTCGTGCCCGCCGCGCTATGCAGCACTATTTTCATGGCCGTGATGAAAATCAAACTGACAGTATCAATGAAGTCAGCCAGGCCATTATTGATGACTCCCCGAGAGTGATTCGACTGACGCTGTGGACGATCCTCGCGCTGGTGGTGTTGTCTTTCGTGTGGGCTGGCTTTGCGAAAATCGATGAAGTCACCCGCGGGGAAGGTAAAGCGATCCCGTCATCCAAACTGCAAAAAATCCAGAACCTGGAAGGTGGGATCGTCACCGAACTGTATGTGCACGAAGGGCAAATTGTTAACCCTGGAACGCCGTTGCTGCATCTGGATGATACGCGCTTTGCCTCTAACGTCGGCGAAACAGAAGCGGATAAACTCGGCCTGCGGGCAAAAGTTGAGCGCCTGACGGCGGAAGTTGAAAACCGGGACTTTGTTATTTCCCCAGAGATTGCCAGCAAAGCGCCGGATGTCGCGCGGGGAGAAACTGAACTGTACAACAGCCGCCGGGAGCAGTTTCACAACGAAATATCCGGACTTGAAGAACAGTTGGTGCAGAAAAAACAGGAGTTGCGCGACTTTGAATCGAAAGAAGAGCAGTTTAAGCACAGCCTCGGGTTAATACGCCAGGAAATCAAAATGTCCGAGCCGCTGCTCGCCTCGGGCGCCATTTCGAAAGTGGAATTACTGCGCCTGCGTCGTACCGAAGTGGAAACCGCCGGGCAGCTCAACTCTGTTAGTTTGTCGCTGCCCAAAGCCGCGTCAGAAATTAAAGAGATTGAGAATAAAATCGGCGAGAGTCGAGGCCGCTTCCAGAGCGATGCGCTGGCTCAACTCAACGAGGCCCGTACCAACCTGAGCAAAACCCAGGCCAGCGTAAAAGCGCTGGAAGACCGGGTGAATCGTACCATGGTCACTTCACCGGTGCGCGGTATCGTCCAGCAGGTGATGGTGAATACCATCGGCGGCGTCATCCAGCCTGGCAGCGATCTGGTAGAAATCGTTCCGTTGGATGACAAGCTGTTAATCGAAGCCAAAATACAGCCGCGCGATATTGCCTTTCTCCATCCGGGTCAGCATGCAATGGTGAAATTTACGGCCTACGATTACACCATCTATGGCGGTCTGCAGGGCGAGGTGGTGCAGATAAGTCCGGACACCGTCACCGATAAACAGGGGCGAAGCTTTTACATTGTTCGCCTGCAAACGGACAAAAACTACCTGGGAACGAAAGAGCATCCGATGCTGATAATCCCAGGCATGGTAGCAAGTGTCGATATTCTCACTGGCAGGAAAACGATTCTCAGCTATCTGTTAAAACCGATTATTCGCGCTCGCGCGGAGGCACTCAGAGAACGTTAAGCGTCTGCGCTCCCTTTTTTCATGTCAGGGAGCGCATAAATTTATAACGGAGTACAGAAGGAAAGTTTTCCCCGGTTTAACGTGATTTTCCCGTCATTAACCAGTTCCTGTAAAACCTTGTGGATGGCGCTGCGGGAGATATGATTACGGGTCAAAATAAAGGTATACACGGACGTTTTCTCACGCACCTCAGGTTCCATCGACCAAATATATTTTACGTGTTCAATAATCTGCTCACGAATGGTGCGATGCGACTGCAACGCTTCACGCTGGAAATAGCGTTGCAGGTGATGCGTTAAGATATCAAACGCCTGCTTCCATAAGTTTTTAGCGGTAAACAAATGATCGGCGTTCTGCACGCTCATTGCCCACATTTCACAATCGGTATCGCAACGTAAATAGTGTCCGGCGACTTCAGTGCGCATTTGCGGCAAACCGAGTATGGCCGGAGCAGAAATACTCACGGTTACCAGATCATTTTCCACACGATAAACAGAGACGGTCCCTTTCTCCAGAAACAAGATATTTCCATCAACCTTCAGATCAATACGCTGACGTTTTTTGCGTAACGACAGCCAGGCATTATCTGACTTCTTCATTTCATCACCCACAAGTACTACAGCATTTTCAATTTCTTTCTGGAACATGGGACTCTCTACCGCAAATTATGGCTTTATCAAAATTCACTTAGCATCAAAAATAAATGTCAGCCCTCAAGAAAGCTGACATTTATCCCTCTTCTACATCTGCCACCGGCATTCCCTGGTGCCGTGGGCGCGTTCAGACACATGCTGTTTTCGCGTGGTGGCGTCAGGCAGTATATTGCGCTGTCCATAAAGAATTAATGGCAATCATCTTTGCCGCCATTATTTCATCTTTCTCTTCTTTGCAAGGTAGCCAAAAAGACACAATCCATTGATTTATATATGGTTTATTTTTATTAAAAAAGTTATCATTGTTGTTATATTATGATACTAATTTGAAACACTTCGCGATTTTCGTTGTAGGATCGGGGCCATGCTGGTAGCTATTATGGGCTAAGTGGTATCATGGCTTACCAGCCACCTGGCGCATTATCAAGAGTAGAGACTACTATGTCTGAGACTGGCAATGTCAGTTATCTGATTGAAAATAAAATAATATTTACGCCAGCCACACAATGTCTGGCGCGAGTAGCTCAACCCAATCAGCAGATAAAACTCAAACACTCAGCGTCATTATGTCTTTTATTACTTATTCAGCATCGCGGCCAGGTGGTTTCACAAAACGAACTACTGGAGTTTGGCTGGGGTAAAAACCATCGTCAGGTTAGTTTCAATGCCTTTTATCAAAGCATTCTCTCCCTGCGTAAAAGTTTGCTACAGCTGGATCTGGAGCAACCGCTAATCACAACCATCCCTCGCAAGGGGTTGATTATCCAGGAATCGTTTGACATTCAGACGATTGAGACGCCAGAGGGGATCTCTTCTTCAGGTGAAGAGTCCGTGGCCCCGGATACCGTTATAGAAGATCTGTTACCCGGGACACCGCGTCAATCTTTGTTCACCACCGCAGAAATAATCATGGTGACGCTGACTCTTATAATTTGCGCGCTTATATTATACCCATGGCAGGCCAGCGATGATTATTTTTCCAACTATATCACGGTCAGCAAAACGCCCACTGACTGTCAGTATTACTTTAACAATGATGCCAGTAATTTCTCCCGGCATACGGCGTTTATCAACAACAATCCGGGATTGTGTCAGAGCAATAAATTCATTTATATTACGACCTATCCTGAGTCAAAGAAATTGTCCGTGCTTGTATGTCGCTCACCGATAAAAGCCAGGCAAGACAACGCCTGTCAGTCGGTATATTACCCCCGGTATGATAGCTAATGAATTTATATCCCCGAACGTCCCGCATCCGGACAGGTGTAATCCTGCTGATCTGTTTTGCTGCGCTCATGGTTACTGCCGTCTATCGGTTCAGTAAAAACACAGGTGAACTTCATAATCTGACCTGTCGTTCAGCCATCGAGATAGTACGTAATACAAGCTCATTTCGTGGGATTATTGATATTAAAATTGGCGGGAGTAAAGGCATTGTGAATGTTGATGGCATTATTAAAGATGCCAGAAGCAATGAGCAAACTGTGCAACGCATGGTCCTGTTCACACAATCCAGCTACGGCTCAAGCCCGGTCTGGATTTCACAGAAAATACAAATATCCAATCGCGAAACGGCCCCCGCCAGCCTTATTCAGGAACTGCTCCCCGACTTTTTCCTGACCAATACCAGCGTATCCAACGTCGATTATTTTGCGCTAAATAGCAAGACGTATCTGATTACCAAAGAAGGGATCCCTTACCTGTACTGCCAGAATTATGCGTTGCCGCAAAATGAATAATTATAAGCTTTCTGGAGGCTCAACCTACGAGGGAATGCCAGAGGATGAATTTATGGTTCTCCCCTCTCCAGAATACATTGTCATCGTCTGAGTCGCCCCGGAGCGGAATCTGGATCGAGAAGTCATCCTTCCCCGCTTTCCCTGAAAAGCATATCTCCGTTATCATGTGCCTCTTATGTGATAACAACGAAAACAAGAATATCGCAATCCATTGAAAATCAGGGAACTGGACACAACTCCATGAGTACAATCGATAATCTCGACGCCCACACCCCAATGATGCAGCAGTATCTCAAGCTGAAAGCTCAGCACCCGGAAATACTGCTGTTTTACCGCATGGGCGACTTTTATGAACTGTTTTATGACGATGCGAAACGCGCGTCTCAGCTGCTTGATATCTCCCTGACTAAGCGCGGCGCATCCGCAGGCGAGCCCATCCCAATGGCGGGTATTCCCCACCATGCGGTAGAAAACTACCTTGCCAAGCTGGTCAATCAAGGAGAATCCGTCGCTATTTGCGAACAGATTGGCGATCCGGCCACCAGCAAAGGACCGGTGGAGCGTAAAGTTGTGCGCATCGTTACGCCCGGCACCATCAGTGATGAAGCGCTGTTACAGGAGCGCCAGGACAACCTGCTGGCCGCCGTCTGGCAGGACAGCAAAGGCTACGGCTATGCCACGCTGGACATCAGCTCCGGGCGTTTTCGCGTTAGCGAGCCTGCCGACCGCGAGACCATGGCCGCCGAACTGCAGCGAACTAACCCGGCTGAACTGCTGTATGCCGAAGATTTTGCAGAAACCTCACTGATTGAAGGACGTCGCGGCCTGCGCCGTCGTCCGCTGTGGGAATTTGAAATTGATACTGCCCGTCAGCAGTTAAATCTGCAGTTTGGCACACGAGACCTGATTGGCTTTGGCGTTGAGAACGCCCCGCGCGGATTATGCGCTGCGGGCTGTCTGCTGCAATATGTGAAAGATACCCAGCGTACCTCACTGCCGCATATTCGTTCCATCACCATGGAGCGTCAGCATGACAGCATCATTATGGATGCCGCCACCCGCCGCAATCTGGAGATCACCCAGAACCTGGCTGGCGGCGTTGAAAACACATTGGCTTCGGTACTCGACTGCACCGTAACACCGATGGGCAGCCGTATGCTCAAGCGCTGGCTGCATATGCCGGTCCGTGACACCAAAATCCTCACTGAACGCCAACAAACAATCGGCGCGCTACAGGATATCACCAGCGAATTGCAACCCGTGCTGCGTCAGGTGGGCGATCTGGAACGCATTCTGGCGCGTCTCGCTCTGCGTACCGCGCGCCCGCGCGATCTGGCCCGCATGCGCCACGCTTTCCAGCAACTCCCTGAACTACGCGCGCAACTGGAAAACGTAGACAGCGCCCCGGTGCAGATGCTGCGTGAGAAAATGGGGGAGTTTGCGGAGCTGCGTGAACTGCTGGAACGCGCCGTCGTGGAAGCTCCACCGGTGCTGGTACGCGACGGCGGCGTCATCGCGTCTGGCTATAACGAAGAGCTGGACGAGTGGCGAGCGCTGGCCGATGGCGCAACCGACTATCTCGACAGACTGGAGATCCGCGAGCGCGAACGCACGGGTCTTGATACGCTGAAAGTCGGATTCAACGCCGTTCACGGATACTACATTCAGATCAGTCGTGGACAGAGCCATCTGGCGCCAATTAATTACGTGCGTCGCCAGACGTTGAAAAACGCTGAACGCTACATTATTCCAGAACTGAAAGAGTATGAAGACAAAGTTCTGACTTCCAAAGGTAAGGCGCTGGCACTGGAAAAACAGCTATACGACGAGCTGTTCGATATGCTGCTGCCGCATCTGGCTGATTTACAACAGAGCGCCAGCGCGCTGGCGGAGCTGGACGTCCTGGTCAACCTCGCAGAACGTGCTTATACGTTGAATTACACCTGTCCGATCTTCACCGATAAACCCGGCATTCGCATTACCGAGGGCCGTCACCCGGTGGTGGAGCAGGTGCTGACAGAGCCGTTTATCGCCAACCCGCTCAACCTTTCCCCACAGCGCCGGATGCTGATCATCACCGGGCCGAACATGGGGGGGAAAAGTACCTATATGCGCCAGACCGCATTGATTGCGCTGCTGGCGTATATCGGCAGCTATGTCCCGGCACAAAAAGTCGAGATTGGGCCTATCGACCGTATTTTTACCCGCGTTGGCGCGGCGGATGATCTGGCATCAGGTCGTTCCACCTTCATGGTTGAGATGACCGAAACCGCCAACATTCTGCATAACGCTACCGAAAACAGCCTGGTGCTGATGGATGAGATTGGACGCGGCACTTCAACCTACGACGGTCTGTCGCTGGCATGGGCGTGCGCAGAAAATCTGGCGAATAAAATCAAAGCATTAACATTGTTCGCCACCCACTACTTCGAACTGACTCAGTTACCGGAGAAGATGGAAGGCGTCGCGAATGTACATCTGGACGCGTTAGAGCATGGCGATACCATCGCCTTTATGCACAGCGTACAGGATGGCGCGGCGAGCAAGAGCTATGGCCTGGCGGTAGCAGCCCTGGCAGGTGTGCCGAAAGAGGTCATAAAACGTGCGCGGCAAAAACTGCGCGAACTGGAAAGCATCGCGCCGAATGTTGCCGCAACCCAGGTCGATGGTACACAGATGTCGCTGCTTTCGGTTGCGGAAGAAACATCTCCCGCCGTTGAAGCGCTGGAAAATCTCGACCCGGATTCACTCACGCCTCGCCAGGCGCTGGAATGGATCTATCGGTTAAAAAGTCTGGTGTAACGCCGTTGTGCCGGGTATGGCTTCGCCGCACCCGGCATTTTTTGATTAACGCTTATCTTCCGCCAGCAGCGGCGGGATACTTGGCACCATTGGCGCATCGTCGATATCTTTCTGCGTCATGCGAAACGCTTGCGGATAATGCTCGCGGCTGGTACGGCGTAGCGGCTCGGTATTACGCCAGGTGTACAGACAATGCTGGCACTGATATACGGTCCAGACACCTTTTACCGGCGAGTTCGCCATCACTTCAATATGTTCATCGGCACAACGTGGACAAATCATCTGCTACTCCTTATTTACGGTTGGCCAGCATGGCGGTCAGCTTTTCAGCCCAGGCTTTTGTTTCCGGTAAATCACATACCGGTTGGCTGTAATGACCTCGGTTATCCGGTGCAACCGGTGTCGTGGCATCGATGATGAGCTTGTCGGTAATCCCCGCCGGACTGGAACCGGGATCAAGTTCCAGCACCGACATATTCGGCAGTTGCACCAGATCGCCCGCCGGATTGACCTTCGAGGAGAGCGCCCACATCACCTGCGGCAGGTTGAACGGGTCAACGTCTTCATCAACCATAATCACCATCTTCACGTAACCCAGGCCGTGCGGCGTGGTCATAGCACGCAGTCCCACCGCGCGGGCAAAGCCGCCGTAGCGTTTTTTGGTGGAAATAATCGCCAGCAGTCCGTGGGTGTACATGGCGTTCACCGCCTGCACTTCCGGGAATTCGGCTTTCAATTGTTGATAAAGCGGTACGCAGGTCGCCGGGCCCATCAGGTAGTCGATTTCGGTCCACGGCATACCGAGATAGAGTGATTCAAAAATCGGTTTGCTGCGATAAGAGACTTTATCGATACGCACCACGGTCATATTGCGTCCACCGGAATAGTGGCCGGTAAACTCGCCAAATGGACCTTCGATTTCGCGTTTACGGCTTTTAATGACCCCTTCGAGGATCACTTCAGAGCCCCACGGCACGTCAAAACCGGTAAGCGGCGCGGTAGCGATCGGGTACGGGCTTTCACGCAGCGCTCCCGCCATCTCGTATTCAGACTGATCGTATTTCAGCGGCGTGGCGCCCATCAAAGTGATGATGGGATCATTACCCAGCGTGATGGCAATCGGCAAATCTTCACCGCGCTCTTCCGCTTTATGCAGGTGCAGCGCGATATCATGCATTGGCACCGGTTGCAGACCGAGCTTACGTTTGCCCTTCACTTCCATGCGGTAGATGCCGACGTTCTGTTTGCCGAAGTTGTCCCGATCCAGCGGATCGCGCGACACCACGCAGGCTTTATCCAGGTAGAAACCGCCGTCGCCATCGTTCAGGCGAAACAGCGGCAGAATGTCGAAAAGATTAATGTCTTCGCCGTCGACGGTATTTTCAGCCCATGCCGGGTTCGCACGACGTTCCGGGGCAACCGGAAATTTATCCCAGCGACGGATAAACTCATCAATCTGTTTTTTCACCGGGGTATTTGGTGGCAGACCTAAAGAGATGGCGTGATTCTGCCATGAACCGATGGTGTTCATCGCCACGCGGGCATCGGTAAAACCGCGAATATTGTCAAACCACAGCGCAGGCGCGCCATCACCAATACGCCCGGTCGCGTTGGCCGCCGCCGCCAGATCCGGCTCGGCGTTAACTTCCTCACTGATTTTCAGCAGTTGTCCCTGGTCGTCCAGCGCCTGCAAAAAGCTGCGCAAATCATCAAATGCCATTATTCGTTCTCCTGTGCAAAATTCTGCGCCTGTCGTAATCCCTGCCAACGACGGGCGTTAGGGTGTTCAAGCCCAAACTGGTCGAGCACGCGCGCGACAATGTGCTGGGTGATGTCATCGACCGTTTGCGGATGGTTGTAAAACGCGGGCATTGGCGGGACCATCGCCACGCCCATGCGGGAAAGCGCGAGCATGTTTTCCAGATGGATGGTGCTGAGCGGCATTTCACGCGGCACCAGCACCAGTTTGCGCCCTTCTTTCAGCACCACGTCTGCGGCGCGCCCCACCAGCCCTTCCGCGTAACCTGCGCGAATACCGGCCAGCGTTTTCATGCTGCAGGGGATAATGATCATGCCGTCAGTACGAAACGATCCGGACGAGATGGTCGCGGCCTGGTCCGCGGGGTTGTGGCAATAGTCTGCCAGTGCGGATACATCACGGACGCTGTACGGCGTTTCCAGCTCAATGGTCGTTTTTGCCCATTTCGACAGCACCAGATGGGTTTCCACCCCTGGCATTTCCCGCAGCGCCTGTAGTAGCGACACGCCGAGCGGTGCGCCGGTAGCCCCCGTCATTCCTACGATCAGTCTCATTCAACCCCTCAACTTGTTCGTGTACGAACGTTTTGATTAAAATACTCCCACAATTCATTGTGGGCAAGGCCACCGCGCACGGATAGCTAAAACAGCGATGGTTAAAAAAGGAGGCGTAACCCGCTATGATAGAGACTGACCGATATCCCGGAGCTCTCATGCCGTTACGCAATAAAGCATTTCATCTTTTACGTCAGCTTTTTCAGCAGCATACGGCTCGCTGGCAACATGAGTTACCAGAGCTAACCAAACCGCAGTACGCGGTGATGCGCGCCATTGCCGAACAGCCCGGCATTGAACAGGTCGCCCTGATGGAGGCAGCGGTCTGCACTAAAGCCACACTTGCGGAAATGCTGAGCCGGATGGAAAAGCGTGGGCTGGTCAGGCGGGATCACGACCCTGCGGATAAGCGTCGGCGGTTTGTTTATTTGACTGCGCAAGGAGAAGCATTATTGGCCAGCGCAACCCCGGTAGGAGATCGCGTGGATGATGAGTTTCTGGGCAGACTGAGCGAGGAAGAGCGCAAACAGTTTACTCAACTGGTGCGTAAGATGATGGGATAATCGTTCGGATGGCGGTTTTGGGTGATGTCTTTGTAGGCCCGATAAGCAAAGCGCCATCGGACAATATGTGCCGACCAATAAGCGGTAGCGCTAAAGAAAAAGGCCAGTCTCGATGAGACTGGCCTTTCTTGATGGAACTTGTGCTTACTCGCGGAACAGCGCTTCGATATTCAGCCCCTGAGTCTGCAGAATTTCGCGCAGACGACGCAGGCCTTCAACCTGAATCTGACGAACACGTTCACGCGTGAGACCGATTTCGCGGCCCACATCTTCCAGTGTCGCAGCTTCATACCCCAGCAGACCGAAACGACGTGCCAGCACTTCACGCTGTTTGGCGTTCAGTTCGAACAGCCATTTGACGATGCTCTGTTTCATATCATCGTCTTGCGTGGTGTCTTCCGGGCCGTTTTCTTTTTCATCGGCCAGGATGTCCAGCAACGCTTTTTCGGAATCGCCACCCAGCGGGGTGTCTACCGAGGTAATGCGCTCGTTGAGTCGGAGCATACGGCTGACGTCATCAACCGGTTTATCCAGTTGTTCAGCAATCTCTTCTGCGCTCGGTTCGTGGTCCAGTTTATGCGACAACTCACGCGCGGTACGCAGATAGACGTTCAGCTCTTTTACAATATGAATCGGCAGTCGGATCGTACGGGTTTGGTTCATAATAGCCCGTTCGATCGTCTGACGGATCCACCACGTTGCGTATGTTGAGAAGCGGAACCCGCGTTCCGGGTCAAACTTCTCGACGGCACGGATAAGCCCCAAATTGCCCTCTTCAATCAGGTCCAGCAATGCCAGACCGCGATTGCCATAACGGCGAGCAATTTTCACCACCAGACGCAGGTTACTTTCAATCATGCGGCGGCGAGAGGCGACATCTCCACGCAGTGCGCGACGCGCAAAATAAACTTCTTCTTCGGCTGTTAACAGTGGTGAATAACCAATCTCACCAAGGTAAAGCTGAGTCGCGTCCAACACACGCTGTGTGGCCCCCTGCGATAACAGCTCTTCTTCAGCCAGGTCGTTATCACTGGGTTCCTCTTCACTCAAGGCTTTCTCATCAAAAGCCTCTACTCCGTTCTCATCAAATTCCGCATCTTCATTTAAATCATGAACTTTCAGCGTATTCTGACTCATAAAGGTGGCTCCTACCCGTGATCCCTAACGGAACTAGCAAGTGAAAGCCTGGTTCCGCCGAATTATCGCTGCGGCAAGTAACGCAGCGGGTTTACGGATTTCCCCTTGTAACGAATTTCAAAATGCAAGCGTGTTGAACTGGTTCCGGTACTACCCATGGTAGCTATTTTCTGCCCCGCCTTGATTTCTTGTTGTTCCCGGACCAGCATTGTATCGTTATGGGCGTAGGCGCTCAGGTAATCATCGTTATGTTTGATGATAATAAGATTACCGTAACCACGCAGCGCGTTACCGGCATAAACGACGCGTCCATCTGCGGTCGCGACAATAGCCTGTCCTTTGCTGCCTGCAATGTCGATCCCTTTATTGCCACCTTCGGTAGCCGCAAAGTTTTCGATCACTTTGCCGTCAGTTGGCCAGCGCCAGGTAGAGATTGGCGCGCTGGTCGACGTTGAGCTTGCAGTTGTTTCGGTTGTGCTAACTGCTGGAGCCGTTACTGGCGCTGTGACAACTGTCCCAGCAGGCTTGTTGTTCGGCAACATTTTGTTAGCACTTTGTTCACCTGAATCCTCAGAATACGTAATTGTTGGTTTCGAAGCAACAGCAACGGTGGAATTTTGTGCAGGGTTGGTCACAACTCCTTGCTGTGCTGCATCCGCCTGGGTGATGGCATTCCCACCGGTAATCGGTGTACCCGAGGCGTTACCCACTTGCAGAGTTTGGCCGACATTCAGGCTATACGGGGCCGGAACGTTATTGCGCTGTGCGAGGTCACGGAAATCGTTCCCGGTAATCCAGGCAATATAGAAAAGCGTGTCGCCTTTCTTGACAGTATAGGTGCTGCCGCCCGTGTAGCTACCTTTCGGAATATTCCCATACTTACGGTTGTACACGATACGACCGTTTTCCATCTGTACAGGCTGTTCTGCAACAGGTTGAATTTGCGTTGGTTGCGTAGTCGGAGTCTGCACCGGTTGGATCTGTGGCGTCTGTTGTACTGTCGACGTCGAGCTCATTTTTGGCGGAGGCGTAATCAGCATGCCGGAACTGGTGTTCGTGGATGCACCGCCGTCAACCGAGCTGACCGGCGCTGGTGGATTCGAGGTGTTTGAACAACCTGCCAGCCATAATGAAACCAGTGACAATGCCGCAATACGGCGAATGGTAAATTTGTGGCTTCCCGCGCTCATTTATCCCCCAGGAAAATTTGGTTAAAACCCGTAACGTAATCACCGTGCAAAAGCATCGACACGATACGCTGACTAATTCCAGAATATCCAGGAAAACTCCAGGTATTCAGAGCCAGTGTCTACGCAAGCTCCCCTTTTACTAAGGGAACAAAACGTACGGCCTCCACGGTATCAATAATAAATTCGCCTCCCCGACGACGCACCCGCTTCAGGAACTGGTGCTCATCGCCCACGGGTAAGACGAGAATACCGCCTTCATCCAGCTGCATCATCAGCGCAGTTGGGATCTCCGGCGGTGCTGCCGTTACAATGATAGCGTCAAACGGGGCTCGCGCTTGCCAGCCCTGCCATCCATCACCGTGACGGGTAGAAACATTGTGTAAATCCAGCTGTTTCAGGCGACGACGCGCCTGCCATTGCAGGCCTTTAATACGCTCAACGGAGCATACATGCTGCACCAGATGCGCCAGAATCGCCGTCTGGTAGCCGGAGCCAGTGCCAATTTCCAGCACCCGCGATTGCGGCGTTAGCTCAAGCAGCTCAGTCATGCGTGCAACCATATAAGGCTGCGAAATCGTCTGCCCTTGACCAATCGGCAAGGCAATATTGTCCCAGGCCTTATGTTCAAACGCCTCATCAATGAATTTCTCACGCGGCACGGCGGCGAGTGCATCCAGGACATGCTCATCTCGGATGCCCTGCGCACGTAATTGTTCAAGAAGAGTATGTACGCGTCTGCTTACCATTGCGTGTCGACTCCCACGCTGTCCAACCAGCTCGAAACCACCTCATGCGCGCCGTAGGCGGTTAAATCGACATGCAGCGGCGTGATGGAAACATAGCCTTCATCGACGGCGGCAAAATCGGTATCCGGCCCGGCGTCGCATTTTTCCCCCGGCGGCCCAATCCAGTACAACGTATTTCCGCGCGGATCCTGCTGTGGAATAACCTGATCCGCCGGATGGCGGCTGCCGCAGCGGGTGACGCGGATGCCTTTAATCTGATCCAGCGGTAGATCCGGAACGTTGATATTTAAAATACGCCCGGTGCGCAGCGGTTCACGACTCAGCGCCCGTAAGATACGACAGGTCACTGCCGCAGCAGTATCGTAGTGCTTATGGCCATCAAGCGAGACAGCCAGCGCAGGGAACCCAAGGTGACGACCTTCCATTGCCGCCGCAACGGTACCGGAATAGATGACATCATCCCCGAGATTAGGACCTGCGTTAATACCAGAAACGACAATGTCCGGACGCGGACGCATTAACGCGTTCACGCCCAGATAGACGCAGTCGGTGGGCGTACCCATTTGTACGGCGATATCGCCGTTATCATAGGTAAACGTGCGAAGTGAAGATTCCAGCGTCAGCGAGTTAGACGCGCCACTGCGGTTACGATCCGGGGCAACCACCTGTACGTCAGCAAACTCACGCAGCGCTTTCGCCAGCGTTTGTATACCGGGTGCATGGACCCCATCATCGTTACTCAGCAATATACGCATAATCACCCATTGTGTTAATAAGTTCCCTTACTACACTGGTGGCGAAGCTACCTGCCGGTAGCCAGAAGCGTAACTCAACGGTTACGTCATCCCACCAGTTCCAGCTTAATTGTTGTGGATACAGCAACATAGCGCGTCGCGATGCCTCGACTTTCTCGCGCAATAGCAGAGACTGCAGCACGGTTTCATCCGCAACAGCGCTTTCTTCAAACACCAGCGCGTCGCGCTGAGTTCCCCACTCACCGCTACCCGGTAATGCCGCTGTAATCATCAATTCTTTGTCATCGACGCGACGCTGTAATTCAGTCTGTTCTTCCTGCGTGGCGACAAACCAGCTTCCGCGTCCCGACAATTGTAGCGCATCGCCGTCAACAACTTGATTAAAGTCTGTTTTTTTCAAGCGTTCACTGACGATCTGATTAAACAACGCGCTACGGGCCGCCGACAACCAAAAACTGCGTTTATTGCGATCGCGCACCGGCGCATCGCTTTGCGCCCAGCGCAGCGCCCCTTGCAGGTTGCTGCCGCCGATCCCAAAACGCTGAGCGCCAA
Organism: Citrobacter sp. wls717; assembly: GCF_005280955.1. Taxonomy (NCBI): domain Bacteria; kingdom Pseudomonadati; phylum Pseudomonadota; class Gammaproteobacteria; order Enterobacterales; family Enterobacteriaceae; genus Citrobacter; species Citrobacter sp. wls717. The sequence goes on along the minus strand of NZ_SZWW01000031.1, from coordinate 230,340 downwards.
AATAGTTCGGTACGCCGCGCTCGCTAATCGCCTGTAATCGCGCTTCAACATCATTTCGCTCGCTCACTTCACGCAACACCAGCGTAAATTCGTTGCCTTTCAGCGCCCCTAAACGCAGCTTACGCTTGTGGCGCGCGTACTCCAGCACTTTACAACCTTCGAGCTCAAATTTGCTTAAATCAGGCATTACATTGCCCGGCACGCGCGCGCACAGCCACTGTTCCGTGACCGCATGCTTATCTTTTTGCCCGGCAAAGCTCACTTCACGGGCGTGAATTTTCAGGAACTTCGCCAGCGCGTCAGCGACAAAACGGGTATTGCAGCCGTTTTTCAGGATGCGCACCAAAATGTGCTCGCCTTCGCCATCCGGTTCGAAGCCTAGATCTTCGACGACGACAAAGTCTTCCGGATTGGCTTTCAGGACGCCATGGCCCAGTGGTTTACCATGAAGATATGTCAGATTCTCAAACGCAGTCATTTCGTTGCCTTAATGAGTAACGCCACCGCTTCACAGGCAATCCCTTCCCCACGCCCGGTGAAACCGAGTTTTTCCGTGGTGGTCGCTTTCACGTTAACATCATCCATATGGCAGCCAAGATCTTCGGCAATAAATACGCGCATTTGCGGAATGTGCGGCAGCATCTTCGGCGCCTGAGCAATAATCGTCACATCCACATTACCAAGCGTATAGCCTTTCGCCTGAATACGCCGCCAGGCTTCACGCAATAATTCGCGGCTATCTGCACCTTTAAAGGCCGGGTCGGTATCCGGGAAGAGTTTACCGATGTCACCCAGCGCCGCCGCGCCCAGCAAGGCATCGGTTAGCGCATGTAACGCCACATCACCATCAGAATGCGCCAGCAGTCCTTTTTCATACGGGATGCGCACGCCGCCAATGATAATTGGGCCAACGCCGCCAAAAGCGTGTACGTCAAAACCGTGTCCGATTCGCATTATGCATTCTCCAAATGGATTGTTCGGGAGAGATAAAACTCCGCCAGCGCCAGGTCTTCCGGGCGGGTGACTTTGATGTTGTCAGCGCGTCCTTCGACCAGTTGCGGATGAAAGCCGCAATATTCCAGCGCCGAAGCTTCGTCCGTAATGGTTGCGCCTTCGTTGAGCGCACGGGTCAGGCAGTCGTGCAACAGCTCGCGAGGGAAAAACTGCGGCGTTAACGCATGCCATAAATCGGTACGATCGACCGTATGGGCAATGTCTGTGCGGCCCGGTTCAGCGCGTTTCATCGTATCGCGTACGGGTGCCGCCAGGATCCCGCCAGTGCGGCTGGTTTCACTGATTGCCAGCAAACGTGCTAAGTCATCCTGATGCAGACACGGACGCGCGGCGTCATGCACCAGCACCCAACGCGCATCTCCTGCGGCTTGCAAACCGGCAAGGACAGAATCGGCACGTTCGTTGCCACCATCCACTACGGTAATTTGCGGATGCGCGGCAAGTGGAAGTTGGGCAAAGCGGCTGTCGCCTGGGCTGATAGCGATGACGACTCGCGTCACCCGGGGATGGGCCAGTAGCGCATCAACCGAGTGTTCAAGAATGGTTTTATTGCCAATTGAGAGGTACTGCTTAGGACACTCTGTTTGCATTCGGCGGCCAAATCCGGCAGCCGGCACCACGGCGCAAACGTCCAATAAAGTGGCTGCCATGTTAGATCCCTGGACGATTTATCGATTGTTTTGCCCTGCAGTCTGGGCGCGTTTAGACGCGTCAGGCACCAGACGATAAAAAGTTTCGCCCGGCTTAGTCATGCTGAGTTCGTTGCGCGCGCGCTCCTCAATGGCCTCTTGTCCGCCATTGAGATCGTCAATTTCAGCAAAGAGCTGATCGTTACGCGCTTTAAGTTTCGCGTTTGTAGCCTGCTGCGCAGCAACATCATCGTTGACGCGACTATAGTCATGTATGCCGTTCTTACCGAACCACAGCGAATACTGTAGCCAGACTAATAAAGCCAGCAACAGCAGCGTAAGTTTACCCATCCTGCCCCCTGAAAAACGGCATTAACATCCCATAACTTCCGTAGACGACTTTACATCAACGGACGGGAATGCCGCGACAACGCGGGCAAATGTACCACATTTGCCCGTTGTTACGTATACCCCGTGTAAGGAGAACATAATCTCATTGTTGGTTACGGTTTGAATTATGACCAGACAGTGAACGACATCGGCGATCGTTTAAAACGCACTTAGCCTAGCCCAAAAGCCAAAAGAATAGCGCGCTAAACATTCCACCCACCACCAGTAGGGTGCTGGTAATGCTCAGCAGCAGCTTTCCTTTTAATAGCGAGTGCAGGGCAATACCCGCCACAATCGCCACGGGCAGCAACGCGAGGAAGAAAGGCCAGGTATAAAGGAAGAAAAACAGTGTGTTAGGGCCATACATCAGACATGGGAACCCCAGCGCCAGCAGCCACGCTACAAAACCGACCACGGCCCCTGGTAGGGACCAGGTGGTTTCGTCGTCGGTAGCGAAGGTCTCTGACTCTGTAATAGTAATGTTATGGCTGTTACGCATATCTAATCCTGTGACCGTGACTGACCGGGCATGTAAGCTCGGGTGTCTCAGGATCTGATAATATCTCCCTGCCTCAGCAGGTCTAATAATTGGGGAACCAAATTTGTTACCAATTGTTCACCATCCAGATGAATCTCTGGCGATTCAGGCGCTTCGTATACCGAATCAATTCCGGTGAAATTGCGCAACTCCCCCGACCTGGCTTTTTTATACAGCCCTTTTGGGTCGCGCGCTTCGCACGTTGCTAATGGCGTATCGACAAAAACCTCAATAAAACGCCCTGCGCCAACGCGCTCGCGGACCATTTTTCGCTCGGCGCGATGCGGAGAGATAAAGGCGGTCAGAACTACCAGACCGGCATCCACCATCAGGTTAGCCACCTCGCCAACCCGACGGATATTCTCCTTACGATCGGCATCGCTAAACCCCAGATCGCTGCACAGGCCGTGACGCACGTTATCGCCATCCAGCAGATAAGTGCTGACGCCCAGCTTGTGCAACGCTTCTTCCAGCGCTCCCGCTACGGTAGATTTACCGGAGCCAGACAGTCCGGTAAACCACAGCACAACACCACGGTGACCGTGGCGTTGCTCCCGCTGTTGCGGTGTAACAGGATGGGCATGCCAGACGACGTTTTCGTCATGCAGCGCCATTATTTGCCTCCCAGCAGATCGCGCGCACCCCAGTGTGGGAAGTGGCGACGCACCAGCGCATTCAGCTCCAGTTCAAACGCGCTGAACTGAGAAGCGGCGGCTTGCTCCTGGATGATAGGCTCACGCACCAGCCCCGCGCCGACGGTGACGTTAGTCAGGCGGTCAATGATAATCAACCCACCCGTAACCGGGTTCTGCTGATAGGTATCCAACACCAGCGGTTCATCAAACGTCAGATTAACCAGACCAATGCCGTTCAGCGGTAACGCGTCGACCTCACGCTGGGTCAGGTTGTTAATATCGACCTGGTACTGCACGGTATCCACGCGCGCGCGGGTCTTCTTGCCGGCAACTTTGATGTCGTAGCTCTGCCCCGGCGACAGCGGCTGTTCCGCCATCCACACCACATCAACGGCAGCGCTTTGTACCGCTGGCAACGCTTCACCTGCATCCAGCAGCAGGTCGCCCCGGCTGATATCAATCTCATCTTTCAGCACAAGGGTGATCGCTTCACCGGCATGCGCTTGCTGTAAATCACCATCAAAGGTAACGATCCGAGCCACGCTCGACTCAACGCCGGACGGTAACACCTTGACGCGTTGCCCTACCTGCACGCGACCGGAGGCCAGCGTTCCGGCATAACCACGAAAATCCAGATTTGGTCGGTTCACATACTGCACCGGGAAACGCATCGGCTGGGTATCGACAATGCGCTGGATCTCAACGGTTTCCAGCACTTCGAGCAGCGTCGGGCCGCTGTACCATGGCATGCTGACGCTTTGCGAAGCCACGTTATCGCCTTCCAGCGCGGAGAGCGGCACAAAACGGATATCCAGGTTGCCCGGCAGTTGTTCAGCAAACGTGAGATAGTCTTCGCGGATGCGGTTAAATGTCTCTTCGCTAAAGCTCACCAGATCCATTTTGTTGATCGCTACCACCAGGTGCTTGATCCCAAGCAGCGTGGAGATAAAGCTGTGACGACGGGTCTGATCGAGCACGCCTTTACGCGCATCGATCAACAGGATCGCCAGGTCGCAGGTCGACGCACCGGTCGCCATGTTGCGGGTGTACTGTTCGTGACCGGGGGTATCCGCAATAATAAATTTTCGCTTCTCGGTGGAGAAATAACGATAAGCCACGTCGATGGTGATGCCCTGCTCGCGCTCGGCCTGCAAGCCGTCAACCAATAGCGCCAGATCGAGTTTTTCGCCTTGGGTGCCGTGGCGTTTACTGTCGTTATGCAGCGATGAGAGCTGATCTTCATAGATCTGCCGGGTATCGTGCAGCAAGCGACCAATCAGGGTACTTTTCCCGTCATCCACGCTACCGCAGGTTAAAAAACGCAGCAGGCTTTTGTGTTGCTGAGCAACCATCCAGGCTTCAACGCCGCCTTCATTAGCAATTTGTTGTGCAAGTGTCGTATTCATGACGGCTCCTTAGAAATACCCCTGACGTTTCTTCAGCTCCATGGAGCCCGCCTGGTCGCGGTCAATCACGCGGCCCTGACGTTCACTGGTGGTTGAGACCAGCATCTCTTCAATAATTTCCGGCAGCGTCTGCGCGTTAGACTCCACCGCGCCGGTCAGCGGCCAGCAGCCAAGCGTGCGGAAACGCACCATGCGCTTTTTAATCACTTCGCCGGGTTGCAGATCGATTCTGTCGTCATCAATCATCATCAACATACCATCGCGCTCCAGCACCGGACGCTCAGCCGCCAGGTACAAAGGTACGATGTCGATATTTTCCAACCAGATGTACTGCCAGATATCCTGTTCGGTCCAGTTAGAGAGCGGGAATACGCGAATGCTTTCGCCTTTGTTAATTTGTCCGTTGTAGTTGTGCCACAGTTCCGGACGCTGATTTTTCGGGTCCCAGCGATGGAAGCGATCGCGGAAGGAGTAAATGCGCTCTTTGGCGCGCGATTTCTCCTCATCACGGCGTGCGCCGCCGAACGCGGCGTCAAAACCGTATTTGTTCAGCGCCTGCTTAAGCCCTTCGGTTTTCATAATATCGGTATGCTTAGCGCTGCCGTGGACAAAGGGGTTGATGCCCATCGCCACCCCTTCCGGGTTTTTATGCACCAGCAGTTCGCAGCCGTAGGCTTTCGCCGTACGGTCACGAAATTCATACATCTCGCTAAATTTCCAACCGGTATCAACGTGCAGCAAGGGGAACGGCAGCGTGCCAGGATAAAACGCTTTGCGCGCCAGATGCAGCATTACGCTGGAATCTTTGCCGATGGAATACATCATCACCGGATTAGAAAACTCGGCGGCCACCTCACGAATGATATGGATGCTTTCCGCTTCCAGTTGCCGCAGGTGGGTAAGTCGTTTTTGATCCATAACCGTTCCTATGTAATGCCGTTATTTTGCTAACGATGCTCAGATAACCTGACTATAGGGAGGGCAAGGAGGCGAATGAAATTACGAATTGGAATGAGTAGTTCCTCAAAGGAATAACGATCTGGAAAAGCAAATATCAAAAAGTGCTTAAGCCACCGGATTTCGGGCATTTAGGAGCAAATGAAATTGTTTTACCGCGATCACGGTTTCATACTAGCGGCTAAAAATTTCTGCTTGGTATTTAAGGACTCACTATGTTTTCCGCATTGCGCCACCTGACTACCGCCCTGGCGCTCGGCGCGTGCTTTATCCTTCCCGCACAGGCAACATCTTCGAAGCCCGGAGATATCGCAAATACCCAGGCACGCTACATCGCCACATTCTTCCCAGGCCGTGTGACGGGTTCTCCGGCAGAAATGTTATCTGCTGATTATATACGTCAGCAATTTCAGCAGATGGGCTATAGCAGTGATATTCGGACGTTTAACAGCCGCTATATTTATACCGCCAAAGATAATCGTAAAAACTGGCATAACGTAACGGGCAGTACCGTCATTGCAGCACATGAAGGCAAAGCGCCACAGCAGATTATTATCATGGCGCACCTCGACACCTACGCTGCGCAAAGCGACGCCGATTCCGATGCCAATCTGGGTGGATTAACCCTACAGGGTATCGACGACAACGCCGCAGGGGTGGGCGTGATGCTGGAGCTGGCTGAACGACTCAAAAATGTGCCGACGCAGTATGGTATTCGCTTTATCGCCACCAGCGGTGAAGAGGAAGGCAAACTCGGCGCAGAGAACATCCTGAAGCGAATGAGCGCCGCCGAGAAGAAAAATACGCTGCTGGTTATCAACCTCGATAACCTGATCGTTGGCGATAAGCTCTATTTCAACAGCGGGAAAAGAACCCCGGAAGCCGTACGAAAACTGACGCGCGACCGGGCGCTGGTCATCGCACGCAGCCGCGGTATTGTCGCCAGCACCAACCCCGGACTGAACAAAGACTATCCGAAAGGTACCGGCTGCTGTAACGACGCAGAGGTGTTCGATAACGCGGGAATTGCCGTCCTTTCCGTTGAAGCGACCAACTGGAACCTGGGCAAGAAAGATGGCTATCAACAACGCGCCAAAAGCCCTTCATTCCCGGATGGCAACAGCTGGCACGATGTGCGTCTGGATAACCAACAGCATATCGATAAAGCGTTACCTGGGCGAATCGAACACCGCAGCCGCGACGTGGTACGCATCATGCTGCCGCTGGTAAAAGAGCTGGCGAAGGCAGGGTAATCCTGAAAAAAAGAGCCCCGGTAATGCATAACGCTTACCGAGGCTCATATTACCCTTCGTGCAGCCCGCACTCGCGCTTCAGCCCGAAGAAGCGCGTCTCTTCTTCCGCCATGCCCGGCTCCCATTTGCGGGTAGTATGCGTATCACCCACCGACAGATAGCCCTGGTCCCACAGCGGGTGATATTTCAGCCCGTGCTTTTGCAGATACTGGTAAACGGTACGGTTATCCCAGTCGATGATCGGCAGCACTTTAAACACGCCGCGCTGAATTGCCAGTACCGGCAAATGCGCCCGGCTGCCTGACTGCTCGCGGCGCAGGCCCGCAAACCAGGTCTGTGCTTTCAGCTCTTTTAGCGCCCGGTTCATCGGCTCGACTTTGTTGATGTCATTGTATTTCTCGATGCCCTCAACGCCCTGCTCCCACAGTTTGCCATAGCGTGCTTCCTGCCAGGCAGCACTCTCCTTCGCCCGATAGACTTGCAGATTCAGCTTGAGTTTGTCCGTTAACTCGTCAACAAACTGGTAGGTTTCCGGGAACAGATAGCCGGTATCGGTCAGAATTACCGGGATATCCGGGCGGATCTGATTCACCAGATGCAGGCTTACTGCGGCCTGAATACCAAAGCTGGAAGAGAGCACGTATTCTCCCGGCAAATTCTCCAGTGCCCACGCCACGCGGCCTTCGGCGTCCAGCTTTTCCAGTTGGCTGTTAGTTTCCGCCAGCGCCATAACGCGTTCAACTTTCGGCAGGTCGTTCAATGCGTGTAGATCAAGTACTGACATGATTACCTCATCTTATGCCTGATGGCGCTACGCTTATCAGGCCTACAAAACCGTCGCGTCACCAGGCAAAGGGAACTTATTCCCAGAAATCACGCGCTGGATCGAGCACCGGGCGAATGATGCCCGCACGCACCGTAAAATCGCCGAAGCCTTCACCCGCTTCACGCTCTTTCGCCCAGCGCCCGACAAGCTCGTCAATGGAATCGAGAATTTCCGCTTCCGTAATGTTTTCGCGATACATGCGCGGAATACGTGTTCCCATGCGGTTGCCGCCCAGATGCACGTTGTAACGCCCCGGGGCTTTGCCCACCAGACCCAGCTCCGCCAGCATCGCGCGGCCGCAGCCGTTCGGGCAGCCGGTCACGCGCATCACGATATGCTCGTCCGGGATGCCGTGTTTTTCCAGAATCGCTTCCACTTTGTCCGTAAACGACGGCAGGAAACGCTCGGCCTCCGCCATCGCCAGCGGACAGGTCGGGAACGACACGCAGGCCATCGAGTTTTCACGCTGCGGTTTCACCGCATTCATCAACCCGTGGTCGCGCGCCAGCTTCTCGATCTTCGCTTTCTGGCTTTCCGGCACGCTGGCAATAATCAGGTTCTGGTTAGCGGTGATGCGGAAATCGCCTTTGTGGATCTTCGCGATCTCCAGTAAACCGGTTTTCAGCGGACGTCCAGGATAATCCAGGATACGACCGTTTTCGATAAACAGCGTCAGGTGCCAGTTGTTGTCGATCCCTTTCACCCAACCGATGCGATCGCCACGACCGGTAAATTCATACGGGCGGATCGGCTCAAACTTGATCCCCGCGCGGCGCTCAACCTCTTCCTTAAAGGTGTCGATACCGACGCGCTCCAGGGTATATTTGGTTTTCGCGTTTTTACGGTCGGTACGGTTACCCCAGTCACGCTGGGTCGTCACCACCGCTTCGGCCACGGCCAGGGTATGCTCCAGCGGCAGGAAGCCGAACTCGCTTGCCGTACGCGCGTAGGTTTTCTTATTACCGTGCTCAATAGACAGACCACCTCCGACCAACAGGTTAAAGCCCACCAGCTTGCCGTTTTCGGCAATCGCCACGAAGTTCATGTCGTTGGCGTGCAGATCGATATCATTCTGCGGCGGGATCACCACCGTGGTTTTAAATTTACGCGGCAGATAGGTTGCGCCGAGGATCGGTTCTTCGTCGGTGGTGGCGACCTTCTCCTGATCGAGCCAGATCTCCGCATAGGCGCGGGTGCGCGGCAGCAGATGTTCAGAGATCTTTTTCGCCCACTCGTAGGCCTCGGCGTGCAGCTCGGACTCATACGGGTTGGAGGTGCACAGCACGTTACGGTTCATGTCGTTGGCGGTCGCCAGCGCGTCCAGCCCGACGGAGTGCAACATCTGATGCACCGGCTTGACGTTCTTCTTCAGAATGCCGTGGAACTGGAAGGTCTGACGGTTGGTCAGACGGATGCTGCCGTAAATCGTGTTGTCAGCGGCGAATTTATCGATGGCCTTCCACTGGGTGGTGGTGATCACCCCGCCCGGCAGACGACAGCGCAGCAACATCGCATGGCGCGGCTCCAGCTTCTGCTCGGCGCGCTCGGCGCGAATGTCGCGGTCATCCTGCTGGTACATGCCGTGGAAACGAATCAGCAGGAAATTATCGCCGTGAAAACCGCCGGTCAGACCGTCATTCAGGTCTTCCGCGATGGTGCCGCGCAGGAAATTACTTTCACGCTTCATGCGCTCGGCGTCAGTCAGTTTGCCTTCGACCACTAAAGGCCCTGGGTATTTTTCGCTCATTAGTAGACATCTCGCTGATAACGGCGCTCAACGCGCAGCTCACTTAAAAATTCATCCGCCGCTTCGATGTCCATTGCACCGAACTCAGCAATCACTTCCAGCAATGCTTTTTCGACATCTGCGGCCATGCGCCTGGCGTCGCCGCAGACATAAATGTGGGCACCGTCATTAATCCAGCGCCACAGCTCCGCGCCCTGTTCGCGCAGTTTGTCTTGTACGTAGATTTTTTCTTTTTGATCGCGGGACCAGGCCAGATCGATACGGTTCAGCACGCCTTCTTTCACGTAGCGCTGCCATTCGACCTGGTAGAGGAAGTCTTCGGTGAAGTGCGGGTTACCGAAGAACAGCCAGTTCTTACCTTCCGCACCGTCGGCGGCGCGCTGCTGCATAAAGGCGCGGAACGGCGCGATACCGGTGCCCGGACCAATCATAATCACCGGGGTCTGCGGGTTCGCCGGCAGGCGGAAGTTGTCGTTGTGCTCAATGAACACGCGCACTTCGCCCTCTTCTTCCACGCGGTCGGCGAGGAAGCTGGAAGCACCACCGGCGCGGGCACGACCTTCGATGTCGTAACGCACGACGCCGACGGTCACGTGCACTTCGCTTTCAACTTCCGCCTGTGAAGAGGCGATAGAGTACAGGCGCGGCGTCAGTGGACGCAGCAGGCCGATTAATGCTTCGGCATCAAGCTGTGCCGGGGAGAAACGCACCATATCGACGATTGGCGTGGCAGCCGCATACTGCTGAAGCTGGGCTTTATCGCCCACCAGCGGCAGCAGCGATTCACTGCGCGTCAGCGTGGCGTAGTTTTCCACGATATTCGCGGTGTTGACCGTCAGCTCAAAATGCCACTCCAGCGCTTCGGCCAGCGGCAGGATTTTTCCTTCCACCGTAACCGGCTCATCCCCTTTCAGCCACAGCAGTTCAACCAGCTCTTTCACCAGTGCCGGATCGTTCTGATACCACACGCCCAGCGCGTCACCCGGCTGATAACGCAGGCCGGAATCACCGAGATCGATTTCGATATGGCGGACGTCTTTTTCCGAGTTACGACCGGTAATTTTCTGATTCACCGACAAGGACGCCGTCAGCGGCGCTTCTTTGGTGTAGGGGCTGGTATGTACTTCATTTACCGCACCGCTCGCTGCAACTTGTACAGACGGTGCTGCAGGCGCACGCGCTTTCAGTACATCAACCAACCGGACACGCCACTGCGCGGCAGCGGCCTGATATTCGACGTCGGCATCGACGCGATCGAGCAGGCGTTCACCGCCCAGCTCAGCCAGCTTGCTGTCGAAATCTTTACCGGCCTGACAGAAAAATTCGTAAGAGGTATCGCCGAGAGCAAACACGGCGAAAGCAGTGTTATCGAGTTTCGGCGCTTTTTTCGATAACAGGAATTTATGTAACGCCACAGCTTCTTCCGCTGGTTCTCCTTCTCCCTGAGTCGATGCCACCACAACCAGCAACTTTTCATTGGCGATTTGTTTGAATTTGTAGTCGCCGGCATTGATCAGAGTGACATTGAGCTTCGCGGCAATCAGATCATCGCGCAGGGCTTCCGCCACACGACGCGCATTGCCGGTTTGCGAGGCGGAGATAAGCGTAATCCCCGGCATTTCGGCAACAGGCGCAGGAGCCGCTGCATTCGCCCCCGGCTGCTGATTCAGCACGCCCCAAAAATAACCAGAAACCCACGCAAGCTGCGCGGGAGTGAAATCGGTCGTGGCCGCCTGAAGGCGAGCCAGTTGCTCCGGGTTTAGCGGTAGCAGAGCGGAAGGTGGGGCCTGTGTCGTCATGCGTTGTCATGTTCCAGTAAGCAAAGCTGTTTTTCGTGCCCAAATGGCACCAAAAAAAGAAATGAAAATACTCTAAATAATTCGAGTTGCATGAAGGCGGCAAGTGAACGAATCCCAGGAGCTTACTGAAGTAAGTGACTGGGATAAGAGAGTGAAGCCAACACACATGCAGCTCGAAGTATGACGAGTATTAGGTTAACGGCGGGCATAGTAACAATTAAAGAAGGGATAGAAATAACAAATAACCAAATGAACTAACCTGTTTTAGTTATAGTTATTAACAGCGAAATCGATTTAATAAGCATTTGATATATAAATAGTTATTGAACATTATCTTTATGAATGGATTGTTCTGATACTCTGCGCCCTTTTAACTAATGATAAAATTTGCTCTTTACGGTACCCTACGGCGGTTTTTCGCATTCTTGAGAGTAAAAAATGTCCACCACCTTGTTTAAAGATTTCACCTTCGAAGCCGCTCACCGCCTGCCGCATGTACCGGAAGGGCATAAGTGTGGTCGCCTGCATGGTCACTCATTTATGGTGCGTCTTGAAATTACCGGTGAAGTCGATCCGCATACCGGTTGGATCATGGATTTCGCAGAGTTAAAGGCGGCGTTTAAGCCGACTTATGACAGACTTGATCACTACTATCTGAACGATATTCCAGGCTTAGAAAACCCAACCAGCGAAGTGCTGGCAAAATGGATTTGGGATCAGGTAAAACCGGTTGTCCCTCTGCTGAGCGCAGTGATGGTAAAAGAGACCTGCACAGCGGGTTGCGTGTATCGCGGCGAGTGATTGTGACTTTGCCGGATGGCGATGCGAAGCCCACCCGGCAAAATTTATCAGGCAATATTCAGGTATTTATGGGTCTGCATCGACAGACGCCAGTTACGCGCGATACAGGTATCAATGCACAGACGCGTCGCGTCTTCTTTCTGGCTGATTGGCTGTAAGGCAATAATTCGCGGCTTATCATCGCTCAACGTTGCCAGCAGTTCATCCAGCGCTTCAATATCGCGAACGCGGCCGACCGGATGTTTGATTTCATTCGCGCGCTCCAGCGCCTGTGACAGCACATCATAACCACCGCGCATATTCACCTTCGGCGATACGGTCACCCAGGTATTCGGCGTACAGCGTACTTCGTGGGTACCGCTGGTTTCAATCTGGCAGCTAAAGCCGTTCTTTTCCAGCAGGTCAGTCAGCGGCATCAGGTCATGAATGCAGGGCTCACCGCCGGTGATCACCACGTGACGGGCGGTATAGCTCTGACGCTGAATAACAGCCAGCAAATCTTCGCTGCTCGCCGCGCCCCACTTATCGCTCTCTTTCGTTTTAGCCAGGATGCTGTACAGGGAGACTTCCCGATCCTCAAGCTTATCCCAGGTGTGTTTGGTATCGCACCAGGCACAGCCAACCGGGCATCCCTGTAAACGAATAAAAATGGCGGGGACGCCGGTAAAGTAACCCTCACCTTGCAGGGTCTGGAACATCTCGTTAATCGGGTACTGCATAGCGTTCTCAATATGGGGATAAACGCTAATTATCGCAGATCCCCGCCAAAGTATCATGCCCCATCGATGCTTTACGAGGCGATCGCCGCGACAAAGCGTGCCGTTATCTGCTGCGGACGCGTGATAGCGCCTCCAACAACCACGGTATGCGCGCCTAATGCCAGGCAACGTGCGGCGCGTTCCGGGGTATCGACGTTACCTTCCGCCACAACCGGTAAGGTGACCGCCGCCAACACCTCACGTAAAAAACCGCAGTCGTTTTCCGCCAGCACATGCCCGGCAGTGTCCGCAGTATAGCCATAGAGTGTAGTGCCTACGCAGTCAAAACCCAGCCGCTCGGCTGTTATCGCCTCATCGACGGTAGCGATATCCGCCATCAGCAGTACGGACGGGTAGCGGGCGCGGATTTGCGTGACCAGCTCTTCCAGCGTTTGCCCACCGGGGCGCGGTCGCGCTGTCGCATCCAGAGCAATAATTTCCGGCTCAACGGTCATCAGCTCATCCACTTCCTGCAGGGTGGCCGTGATAAATACATCGCAGCCCGGATAATCGCGCTTGATAATCCCTATTACCGGCAGGGAGACACTCTCTTTGATCGCGCGAATATCTACCACGCTGTTCGCACGGATACCTGCCGCACCGCCCTGCGCTGCCGCCAGCGCCATACGCGACATAATAAACGGGCTGTGCAGGGGTTCATTTTCCAGCGCCTGGCAGGAGACAATTAATTTACCTTTCAGGGAATCCAGTACAGTTTTCATCACGATAAGATCTCTTCGACTTCATTTTTAATGATGGTGACATGCGGGCCATAAATCACCTGAACACCGTTGCCGCGAATAATTACGCCGCGCGCTCCGGTCGCTTTCAGCGCAGCTTCATCAACCTTGCTGCTCTCTTTCACCGTCACGCGTAAGCGTGTGGCGCAACAGTCCACCTCTTCCAGATTCTCTTTGCCTCCCAGCCCGGCGATGACTGCCGCTGCGCGTTCGCTCTGAGGCAGACCGGACTCCACCTGGGCAGCGCTCTCACGCCCCGGCGTCAGCCAGTTAAAGCGGTTAATCAAATAACGGAAGGTGAAGTAGTAAAGAAAGAACCACGGCACCCCAACCTGGGGGACGTACATCCAGTTGGTTTTCGCTTCCCCCTGTAGCACGCCGAAGAGGAGGAAATCGATAAATCCCCCCGAAAAGGTTTGCCCAATAGTGATATGTAAAATATGCGCCATCATAAACGCCAGACCATCGAAGAAGGCGTGAATGACATATAACACCGGAGCCACAAACAGGAAGGAGAACTCAATAGGCTCAGTGATGCCGGTCAGGAAAGAGGTCAGAGCCGCCGATAGCAACAGTCCGGCGACAAGCTTCCTGTTCTCCGGTTTTGCCGTGTGGTACATCGCCAGGCATGCGCCAAGCAGGCCAAACATCATGGTGATAAAGCGCCCGGACATAAAGCGCGAGGTACCAGCATAAAACTGCTGCGTATTCGGATCGGCAAGTTGAGCAAAGAAAATACGCTGGGTGCCTTCGACCAGTTGACCGTTGACGATTTCGCTCCCGCCCAGCGCCGTTGTCCAGAACGGCAAATAAAAGATATGGTGTAAACCCAGTGGGCCAAGCATACGCAGAATGAAACCGTACAGTAGCGTCCCCAGATAGCCCGTCGCATCCACCAGACCGCCCAGTCCAAAAATGAGCTTCTGGAAATGCGGCCATACCACCGTCATGATCGCCCCCACCACAATCGCGGCAAGCGAGCTGATAATCGGTACAAAACGCGAACCACTGAAAAAGCCAAGAAACTGAGGGAGTGAGACTTTATTGAAACGGCTATGCAGCGCGCAGGTGACCAGACCAATCACGACCCCACCAAACACGCCCGTTTCCAGCGTCTGAATGCCCAGCGTCATTCCCTGGCCCACAGCACCTGGATTCTCGTGCGCCAGCGTTCCGTTGAGCGTTAACAAAGCATTGATGGTGGCATTCATCACCAGAAAAGCCAGCAATGCCGCAAGGCCCGCCGTGCCTTTATCCGTTTTCGCCAGTCCCACGGCAACACCAACCGCAAAAAGCACCGACAGGTTGGCAAACACGATAGAACCCGCACTGGTCATGATCGTGAAGATTGCCTGCAGCCAGTCGACATTCAAGAAAGGGTAGGCCGTCAGCGTATTGGGATTCGACAAAGCCCCACCAATCCCCAACAACAACCCCGCTGCGGGCAATACCGCAATCGGCAGCATGAACGATTTGCCGAACCGCTGCGCTTTTTCAAACCATGCGCCTGACGAAGCGCCGCTAAATATTTGCATCATTTTTTCATCTCCCCGATCATTGATGAAAATTTTTACCATAATTAATTTTAAAAATGAAAATTACCATCAAAAACCAGGACGCCGATCATACTTTTTTAAAATGACTGGCATCTCTCCCCTGCTTTCCGCCACACTATCGGCAGAGAAACGCATTAAGGATTTTGCATGTCAGAAAATGAAAACCTGCTGCTGAGATTGCGCCAGGGCGTTGATGGATATAGTCGAACTCAACAAAAGCTGGGAGAGTTTGTGCTTAGCGATCCGGCAAGAGTGGTCTATCTGACGATTACCGAACTGGCGCGTGAAAGCGACACCAGCGAGGCGAGCGTCACGCGTCTGTGCCGTACGCTGGGGTGTAAGGGCTATAACGAATTTAAGATGGCGCTGGCACTCGACCTCCGGCAAGGAGAGCCGGTAGAGCACAGCGGTGATGAGATTGACAATGTGGTCAATGAATCCGTGCAAGCGCTGCAGGACACGGCAAAATTACTCGACAGAACATTACTGGAAGCAGCCGCTCTGGCGCTGCATCAGGCTCAGTCGGTACAAATTTATGGCGTAGCGGCCAGCGCTATTCTGGGGGAATATTTACATTACAAACTCCTGCGCCTCGGCAAACCCGCGCAATTGTTCAGCGACATGCACCGTGCTGCTATGAACGCTACAACGCTAAGCAAAGATACGCTGGTAGTGGCGATATCCAGTTCGGGATCCACGCGCGATCTGCTGCATGTCGTAAAGCTGGCGCGTAAGCAAGGCGTGCGCGTACTGGCGCTAAGTAATACACCGCGTAGTCCACTGGCATCGCTGAGTGATATTCAACTGGTCGCAGCCAAACCAGAAGGTCCGTTGAGCGCCGGCGCGCTAAACGCCAAGGTGGGTGTCATGCTGTTGGTGGAACTGCTCACCACGTCGCTGATTGGACTGGATGAAAAGTACAGCGATGTGAGCCAGCAAACGGCGAGTGCAACCTTACCACTACTACTTTAAAGGCATAAAAAAACCCGCCGCAGCGGGT
Organism: Citrobacter sp. wls717; assembly: GCF_005280955.1. NCBI lineage: Bacteria > Pseudomonadati > Pseudomonadota > Gammaproteobacteria > Enterobacterales > Enterobacteriaceae > Citrobacter > Citrobacter sp. wls717. The sequence goes on along the minus strand of NZ_SZWW01000031.1, from coordinate 214,291 downwards.
TTTTACGTTAAGAGTTAAAGAACAGGATTACGCCTGACCTTTGATCTCTTTACGACCGTTGTACGGAGCTTGTTCGCCCAGCGCTTCTTCAATACGAATCAGCTGGTTGTACTTAGCTACGCGGTCAGAACGGCTCATAGAACCGGTTTTGATCTGGCCTGCAGCGGTACCAACAGCCAGGTCAGCGATGGTAGCGTCTTCAGTTTCGCCAGAACGGTGAGAGATGACAGCGGTGTAGCCAGCGTCTTTCGCCATTTTGATCGCAGCCAGAGTTTCGGTCAGAGAACCGATCTGGTTGAATTTGATCAGGATGGAGTTAACGATGCCTTTTTCGATGCCTTCTTTCAGGATTTTGGTGTTGGTTACGAACAGATCGTCACCAACCAGCTGGATTTTGTCGCCCAGAACTTTAGTCTGGTATGCGAAACCGTCCCAGTCAGACTCGTCCAGACCATCTTCGATGGACACGATCGGGTACTGTTTGGTCAGTTCTTCCAAGAAGTGGGTGAATTCTTCGGAGGTGAACGCTTTGTTGCCTTCGCCAGCCAGAACGTATTTACCGTCTTTGTAGAATTCAGAAGCTGCACAGTCCATCGCCAGAGTGATGTCTTTGCCCAGCTCGTAGCCAGCTGCTTTAACCGCTTCAGCGATTACAGCCAGAGCTTCAGCGTTGGAGCCCAGGTTCGGCGCGTAGCCGCCTTCGTCACCAACTGCAGTGTTCATACCTTTAGCTTTCAGAACTTTAGCCAGGTTGTGGAACACTTCAGAACCCATACGTACGGCTTCTTTCAGAGTCTTAGCGCCAACCGGCTGAATCATGAACTCCTGGATGTCGACGTTGTTGTCAGCGTGCTCACCACCGTTGATGATGTTCATCATCGGAACCGGCATGGAGTATTTGCCCGGAGTACCGTTCAGTTCAGCGATGTGCGCATACAGCGGCAGGCCTTTAGCAGCAGCTGCTGCTTTGGCGTTCGCCAGGGACACAGCCAGGATGGCGTTTGCACCGAAGTTGGATTTGTTTTCAGTACCGTCCAGATCGATCATGATCTTGTCGATGCCAGCCTGATCTTTAGCATCTTTACCCAGCAGAGCCTGAGCAATTGGGCCGTTAACAGCTGCAACAGCTTTCAGTACACCTTTACCCATGAAACGGGATTTGTCGCCATCGCGCAGTTCCAGTGCTTCGCGGGAACCAGTAGAAGCACCTGACGGAGCTGCTGCCATACCAACGAAACCACCTTCCAGGTGTACTTCGGCTTCAACAGTCGGGTTACCACGGGAGTCGATGATTTCACGACCGATGATTTTAACGATTTTGGACATTAGGTTTTCCTCAGTACAAGTTAAACTAAAACTCCAGACAAACAATGCACCCGAATGGGTGCATTGCCGTTCTAACTTTTTACTTCTTACTTCGCCTGACGCTTCTGATGTTCACTGGCGGCTTTCACAAAGCCGGCAAACAGCGGGTGCCCATCACGTGGCGTGGAAGTAAATTCCGGGTGGAACTGACAGGCCACGAACCACGGATGATTCGGTACCTCGATGATCTCGACCAACTGATCATCACCGGAACGGCCTGCAACACGCAGACCAGCAGCTTCAATCTGTTTCAACAGCATATTGTTGACTTCGTAGCGGTGACGGTGGCGTTCAACGATTGTCGGCGTGCCGTACAGTTGACGGACCAGGCTTTCATCGCTCAGCTGACACTGCTGCGCGCCAAGACGCATGGTGCCACCCAGATCGCTCTTCTCGGTACGGACTTCGACGTTGCCGTCTTCGTCACGCCATTCGGTAATCAGAGCCACCACCGGGTACTTACAGTCTGGCACAAATTCCGTGGAGTTGGCGTTGTCCATACCCACTACGTTACGCGCAAACTCAATCAACGCAACCTGCATACCCAGGCAAATGCCCAGATAAGGAATATTGTTCTCACGCGCAAAGCGCGCCGTCGCGATTTTACCTTCAACACCACGGTAGCCGAAGCCGCCTGGGATCAGGATAGCATCAAGACCTTTCAGGATCTCAACGCCGCGCGTTTCGACATCCTGCGAATCGATCAGCTTGATGTTGACGGTGACACGATTCTTCAGACCACCGTGTTTCAGCGCTTCAATCACTGACTTATAGGCGTCCGGCAGTTCAATATACTTGCCGACCATACCGATAGTCACTTCACCTGCCGGATTCGCTTCTTCGTAGATAACCTGTTCCCATTCTGACAGATTAGCTTCCGGACAGTTCAAGCTGAATCGTTTACAAATATAATCGTCAAGGCCCTGGGATTTCAACAGGCCCGGAATTTTATAGATGGAATCGACATCTTTCAGAGAAATCACCGCTTTTTCCGGAACGTTACAGAACAATGCAATTTTCGCACGTTCATTCGCCGGAACTGCGCGATCGGAGCGGCAGATCAGGATATCTGGCTGAATACCGATAGAAAGCAGCTCTTTTACAGAGTGCTGAGTCGGTTTCGTTTTGACTTCACCTGCCGCCGCCATGTACGGAACCAGCGTCAGATGCATAAACAGCGTGTGCTCACGGCCAATTTCTACGGCCATCTGGCGAATCGCTTCAAGGAACGGCAGAGATTCGATATCCCCAACGGTTCCGCCGATTTCGACCAGAACAACATCATGACCTTCACCGCCTTCCAGAACGCGCTCTTTAATTGCGTTGGTGATATGCGGGATAACCTGAACAGTAGCGCCCAGATAGTCGCCACGGCGTTCTTTACGCAGAACGTCAGAGTAGATACGCCCCGTGGTGAAGTTGTTGCGGCGGCTCATTTTCGTACGGATGAAACGCTCATAGTGACCCAGGTCCAGGTCGGTTTCAGCGCCGTCTTCGGTAACGAACACTTCCCCGTGTTGGATTGGGCTCATAGTACCCGGATCGACGTTGATGTACGGATCCAGTTTCATCATGGTCACGTTGAGGCCACGGGCTTCAAGAATGGCTGCGAGGGAGGCTGCGGCAATGCCTTTTCCCAGAGAGGATACGACCCCGCCGGTCACAAAAATATAGTTCGTTGTCATGCTGGACCTGAGAAGTTAGGGTGAAACGATGGAATTACCAAGACGGGAAAGTAGTATACCCGAACATGACGAGCGCCACAAACTTTCATTATCCCTCCTCTTCACCAGGCTCACATTAACATCGGGAGTGAGAAAATAGCCCCTTTGGGGTAAATGTTTTTGACGTAAATCAAGCGCTTGTTATTTAAAAAATCACACAAAACGCCCTTGACCGACGAAATCCCTTAGAGATCAATTTCCTGCCGTTTTACCTGTTGCCAGACTTCTTCCATCGTTTCCAGATCAACACCCGTCATTTCCAGACCACGAGCAGCGACAATTCGCTCAACTTCACGAAAACGTCGTTCAAATTTCTCGTTCGCTTTTTGTAACGCAGTCTCGGCTTTTGTCCCCAGATGACGAGCCATGTTGACTGTGGCAAACAGCAGATCGCCCATTTCCTCCTCCAGTTTAGCCTGGTCGACAACAGCCTGCTTTGCCTCAAACATGACTTCGTCGATCTCTTCATAAACCTTGTCGACAACCGGTCCTAATGTTTTCCAATCGAAGCCAACATTAGAGCAGCGTTTCTGGATTTTCTGGGCGCGCATTAACGCCGGTAAACTGCGGGGAATATCGTCGAGTGCGGAATGCTGTGCTTTCCCGGCGCGTTCTTCGCTTTTAATTTGCTCCCAGCGGATTAGCACTTCAGTACTGTTGCTGGCAGAAACATCAGCGAATACATGCGGATGCCGGCGTTCAAGCTTATCGCTGATGGCGGCGCAGATATCATTGAAATCAAAACGGCCTTCTTCCTGCGCCATCTGGGCATAAAACACCACCTGGAACAGCAGGTCGCCGAGCTCTCCGCGCAGATCGTCGAAGTCTTCACGCGCAATCGCATCCAGTACTTCATAGGTTTCTTCGAGAGTGTAAGGGGCAATAGTGGCGAATGTCTGCTCTTTATCCCACGGACAGCCGTTTTCCGGGTCGCGCAAGCGCTGCATAATACCGAGCAGTCGATCGATTTGGTTCATGTGAAAATCCTGAAATTTCAATACGGTAGGCCGGATAAGGCGATAGCCGACATCCGGCAACATGGCAATGCCTGATGGCAACGCTAACGCGTTTTATCAGGCCTACAAGATTATCCGGCCTACAAAATAATTAATTACCGTGCAACCGCCGCGCGTCGATCACATCCGGCACCTGGTTCAGCTTGCCAAGCACGCGTCCGAGCACCTGCAGGTTATAGATTTCGATGGTCATATCGATGGTGGCCAACTGTTGTTTGGTATCGCTCCGGCTGGCAACCCCCAGCACGTTCACTTTCTCGTTGGCAAGAATGGTGGTGATATCACGCAATAAACCGCTGCGATCGTTGGCCTGTACGCGAACCACCAGCGAATATCCCGCCGAGTAGCTTTCGCCCCAAACCGCATCAACAATCCGCTCCGGCGCGTGTGAACGCAGCTCTGCCAACTGTTCGCAATCGGCCCGGTGCACGGAAATACCGCGCCCCTGGGTGATAAACCCAACGATTTCATCGCCAGGAATCGGCTGGCAGCAGCGCGCGATGTGGTGCATCAGGTTACCGACCCCTTCCACCACGACGCGACCATCGTCTTTACGGCGACTCTGCGGCGCCTGGGTTTTCTGCTGAAGCTGTTTCAGCGCGGCTGCATCCTGCTCGGCAGCGCTGGGCTTATTAAACTGCGCCTGCAGGAAGTTCACCATCTGGTTGAGACGGATGTCTCCTCCGCCAATCGCCGCCAGCAGTTCATCCAGTTCATTGAAGCTGTAGCGCGGCAGCAGATGTTTTTCCGCCTCTTTCAGGCTAATGCCCAGGTGCGCAAGCTCATCGTCGAGGATCTGGCGGCCCGCAAGGATGTTTTTGTCTCGATCCTGTTTACGGAACCAGGCGTGGATCTTCGAGCGACCACGGCTGGTGGTCACATAGCCAAGGTTAGGGTTCAACCAGTCACGGCTTGGGTTTGGCTGTTTCTGGGTGATAATTTCAATTTGATCACCCATCTGTAACTGGTAGGTAAACGGTACGATACGCCCACCAATTTTCGCGCCAATGCAACGATGCCCTACATCACTGTGAATGTGGTAAGCAAAGTCCAGCGGCGTGGAGCCTGCAGGTAAGTCAACAACGTCACCTTTTGGCGTAAAGACGTAAACCCGGTCATCGAAGACCTGGCTGCGCACTTCATCCAGCATTTCGCCGGAATCCGCCATTTCTTCCTGCCAGGCGATCAGCTTACGCAGCCACGCAATGCGGTCTTCATGCCCAGAACGCGCCGCGCCTGACGCAGTCCCTTCTTTGTACTTCCAGTGCGCCGCCACGCCCAGTTCGGCATCTTCATGCATCTGTTTAGTGCGGATCTGGATTTCAATGGTTTTTCCACCCGGCCCCAATACAACCGTATGGATCGACTGGTAGCCGTTGGGTTTCGGATTAGCGACGTAATCATCGAACTCATCCGGCAGATGGCGATAGTGAGTATGTACTATCCCGAGCGCGGCATAGCAGTCCTGTAGACGCTCCGCCACGATGCGCACCGCGCGCACATCGAACAGTTCATCGAAGGCTAACTGCTTTTTCTGCATTTTACGCCAGATGCTGTAGATATGCTTCGGACGCCCGTACACTTCGGCTTTGACGCCTTCCGTTTTCATTTCTGAGCGCAGATGACCAACGAACTCTTCAATATAGTGTTCGCGATCGATGCGACGCTCGTGCAGCAGCTTGGCAATGCGTTTGTATTCGGCCGGGTGCAGGTAGCGGAAGCAGTAATCTTCCAGCTCCCATTTTAATTGCCCGATGCCCAAACGGTTGGCCAGCGGCGCATAGATATTGGTGCACTCTTTTGCCGCCAGAACGCGTTCATCTTCCGGTGCGTCTTTCACTTCACGCAGATGCGCGATCCTCTCCGCCAGCTTGATGACCACGCAGCGGAAATCATCCACCATTGCCAGCAGCATACGGCGGACGTTATCGACCTGCTCGGAAGAGACTGAATCGGTATGCGTGGCTTTCAGTTGGCGTATCGCCGCCATATCGCGCACGCCATGGATAAGATGCACAATGGATTTACCCACGCTTTCGCGCAGGATGTCCTCACTGACCACGTTGGCATCCGCCAGAGGAAATAGCATTGCCGCACGCAGCGTGTCGATATCCATGCTCAACATAGAGAGTATTTCTACCATCTCCACGCCACGCCATAGCAGCAAATCCGCATCAGGATGTCCCTGTGTTTGCTGCTGGCAGTACGCCCAGGTTTCGGCTAAGCGTTCACACGACTGCTGGCTGGAGATCCCCAGACTCGCGATCCATTTCTTGGGATCAAACTCACCAGCTTTATTTATATGTGCACTTCTTACCGCAACCATTGTCCTCTCCTTTAGGGGCCTGGCCTGTCGAAGTCGACAAGCCATACCCATTGTCTTTCATGCTGCATTACAACCCGAAATCCAATGGGTACAAATTTCATTACAAACGCTCAAACAGGACCATCGATTCCAGGTGTCCAGTGTGCGGGAACATATCGAGCATTGCCAGTCGCCGTATGGCATATCCCGCGTTGAGCAAAGCGTCGCTGTCACGAGCCAGCGTTGCTGGGTTACAGGATACATAAACAACGCGACCAGGGCTTAATTTTATAATATGTTGCATCACACCGGCAGCCCCCGCACGCGCAGGATCGAGCAATACTTTGTCGAATCCGTTTTTCGCCCACGGCTGCTGGGTAACATCCTCCTCAAGGTTTTCATGAAAGAATGTCACGTTGTGTAATCCGTTATTCAGCGCGTTTTCCCGGGCTTTTTCGACCAGCGCCGGTACTCCTTCAACCCCCACCACGCTTGCTGCCCGCACAGCCAGCGGCAGAGTAAAATTCCCCATACCGCAGAACAGATCGAGCACGCGATCTTCAGGTCGCACATCCAGCCATTCCAGCGCACAGGCGACCATTTTTTGGTTTACCCCTGCATTGACCTGAATAAAATCACGCGGGCTGAAGCTTAACCGTAGTCCATTTGAGTCATACCAGGGCGATTCTTCTGATACTGATTCCAGTATCTCGCTTTGCGGGGCCAGAAACAAAGACAGCCCCTGAGAATGCGAAAAGCATTCCAGTTTTTCTTTATCCGCAGCACTTAATGGCGCCGTATGGCGCAAAATCATCAACGCGCCGCTCCCTGCCTGCACCAGCTCAACATGACCGAGATGACGTAACCCTTGCAAACTCTCCAGACACGCCCTGATGTGGGGCAACAGCGCTTCAAGTTGGGGCACCAGAATAGGGCATTGTTTGACATCAATAATGTCGCTGGAACCGGATTTGCGAAAACCCATCTGCAATTTTCGTTCTTTTGGCCGATAGTTCAGGCTCAAACGTGCGCGACGACGATAGCCCCACGGGGTATCAGCGATAACATCCGACACTTCACATTTCATTAAACGCGCTAACGCCGCGCTTTTGCTACGCTGCTGCAACGGGATGCTGGCGTGCTGCTGCTGGCAACCGCCACAGACGCCAAAATGCGGGCAACGTGGCACTTCACGTTGTGGACTGTCGTTTAAACGTCGTTTTACTTGCGCGCGGGCGAACTGTTTTTTATCTTCGGTAATCACCACCTCTGCGCTTTCCTGGGGTAGCAATTCCGGTATAAACAACGCCTTTCCGTTATGGCGAGCGACACCCTGACCAAAAGGATCGAGGTCATTGACGGTAACGGTTATGATCTGACGCGTCGTCACGCGTCGTTTTGCAGAGTAGAATTGCGCCATCGACGAGATATTTCTCTATTTAACAGTGTGACCCTAATTGTCCCATAACGGAACTCCATGACCAACTACAGCCTGCGCGCACGCATGATGATTCTGATCCTGGCCCCGACCGTCCTGATTGGTTTGCTGCTCAGTATCTTTTTTGTTGTGCATCGCTATAACGACTTGCAGCGTCAACTGGAAGATGCCGGCGCCAGTATCATAGAGCCACTGGCGGTCTCCAGCGAATATGGCATGAACCTGCAAAACAGGGAATCCATCGGCCAGCTCATCAGCGTGCTGCATCGCCGCCATTCCGATATCGTGCGGGCAATTTCTGTCTATGACGAGAACAACCGGCTGTTTGTCACCTCCAATTTTCATCTCGATCCGTCTGAAATGCAGCTGGCGACCGGTTCACCGTTTCCCCGTAAGCTGAGCGTCACCCGGCTCGGGGATATCATGATCCTGCGAACGCCAATTATATCGGAAAGCTATTCGCCGGATGAATCTGCCATAAGCGACGCCAAAAATACGCAAAATATGCTGGGGTATGTAGCGCTTGAACTGGACCTCAAGTCGGTTCGACTGCAGCAATATAAAGAGATCTTTATCTCCAGCGTAATGATGCTGTTTTGTATTGGTATTGCGTTAATTTTCGGCTGGCGTCTGATGCGCGACGTAACCGGCCCGATTCGCAACATGGTGAATACCGTTGACCGTATACGTAGAGGGCAGCTCGACAGCCGTGTGGAAGGTTTCATGCTGGGCGAGCTGGATATGCTCAAAAACGGTATCAACTCGATGGCGATGTCTCTTGCAGCCTACCATGAAGAGATGCAGCACAATATCGATCAGGCGACTTCCGACCTGCGTGAAACCCTGGAGCAGATGGAAATTCAGAACGTCGAACTGGATCTGGCGAAAAAACGCGCCCAGGAGGCGGCCCGAATTAAGTCTGAGTTTCTGGCTAACATGTCGCACGAGCTACGCACCCCGCTGAATGGCGTGATTGGCTTTACGCGCCTGACGCTGAAAACCGAGCTTAACACCACGCAACGCGATCACCTGAATACGATTGAGCGATCGGCCAACAATCTGCTGGCCATCATCAATGATGTGCTCGATTTCTCCAAACTGGAAGCGGGCAAGCTCATTCTGGAAAGCATTCCGTTCCCGCTACGCAGCACGCTGGATGACGTCGTCACGCTGTTAGCGCATTCGTCCCATGATAAAGGGCTTGAGCTGACGCTGAATATTAAGAATGATGTGCCGGACAACGTCATCGGCGACCCGCTGCGCTTACAGCAGGTCATTACCAATCTGGTCGGCAATGCCATCAAATTTACCGAAGGCGGTAATATCGACATTCTGGTCGAGAAACGCGCCCTCAGTAACACGAAAGTGCAAATTGAAGTGCAAATCCGTGATACCGGCATCGGTATCCCTGAGCGCGATCAGTCACGCCTGTTCCAGGCCTTCCGTCAGGCGGACGCCAGTATTTCCCGCCGCCACGGCGGTACCGGACTGGGTCTGGTCATTACGCAAAAACTGGTCAACGAAATGGGCGGGGATATCTCCTTCCATAGCCAGCCGAACCGCGGATCCACCTTCTGGTTCCATATTAGTCTCGATCTCAACCCTAACGTTCTCATCGATCGCTCGACAACCCGGTGCCTTGCTGGTAAACGACTGGCTTATGTCGAACCTAACGCCACTGCCGCGCAATGCACGTTAGATATATTAAGTGAAACGCCGCTGGAGGTGATTTACAGCCCTTCATTCTCCGGGCTGCCGAAGGATCACTACGATATTCTGCTGATTGGCATTCCGGTCACGTTGCGCGAACCGCTCACCATGCAACATGAGCGGCTGGCAAGCGCAGCGGCGATGACCGATTTCCTGTTATTAGCCCTGCCCTGTCACGCACAGATTAACGCCGAGAAATTGAAACAAGGCGGCGCGGCGGCGTGTCTGCTGAAGCCTCTCACCTCAACCCGACTGCTGCCTGCGCTGACAGAGTATTGCCAGTTGAACTACAGCGCGGATCAGCCATTGCCAGATGAAAGCAAAATCGCCATGACCGTTATGGCGGTTGACGACAACCCGGCGAACCTCAAGCTGATTGGCGCACTGCTGGAAGATAAGGTACAGCACGTCGTACTCTGCGACAGCGGGCACCAGGCGGTGGATCGCGCCAAACAGATGCCGTTTGATCTGATCCTGATGGATATTCAGATGCCCGACATGGACGGTATTCGCGCCTGCGAACTGATCCACCAGTTGCCTCATCAACAACAGACGCCAGTTATTGCGGTCACTGCGCATGCGATGGCCGGGCAAAAAGAGAAGCTGCTCAGCGCCGGGATGAATGATTACCTGGCGAAGCCTATCGAAGAAGATAAGCTGCACAATCTCCTGTTACGCTACAAACCCGGCGCGGCCACATCGCTTAGGGCGCTCGCGGTTGAACCTCCGGAGCCGGTCGTCAATCCGAATACCACGCTCGACTGGCAACTGGCATTAAGACAAGCCGCAGGGAAAAACGATCTGGCGCGGGATATGCTGCAAATGCTGCTCGATTTTCTACCCGAGGTGCGCAACAAAATTGAAGAACAACTGGTAGGCGAAAACCCTGAAGGGCTGGTGGATATGATTCATAAGCTGCACGGTAGTTGCGGCTATAGCGGCGTCCCGCGCATGAAAAACCTGTGCCAGCTCATTGAGCAACAATTACGTAGCGGGACCAAAGAAGAAGAGCTGGAGCCTGAGTTTTTAGAGCTGCTGGATGAAATGGACAACGTTGCCCGCGAAGCGAAGAAGTTGTTGGGCTGATATTCGCCGGATGGCGGCGTGACCGCCTTATCCGGCCTGTAACTCAGCGTAACTGTTGCCCCGCTTTCAGCGTCGCAGCCACGTTGCGCGCGGTCATGCGTACGTTCTCATTCGCATTCTTCAGCGCCTCATCCAGCGAACAAATGGTATAGATGACGCTGAAAACCGCATCCAGCCCATGCTGGTGCACAACACCGACATCCGCCGTCAGGCTACCGGCAATGCCGATCACCGGTTTGTTGTAACGCTTTGCGATCTTCGCCACGCCAACCGGAACCTTACCGTGAATAGTCTGGCTGTCGATACGCCCTTCACCTGTCACCACTAAGTCTGCATCCGCAACGCAGGCATCCAGGCGTAACGCATCCGTCACGATCTCAATACCGCGGCGTAGCTGTGCGCCGCAAAACGCATACAGCGCCGCCCCCATACCGCCAGCAGCGCCACCGCCGGCCAGCTCCAGCACATTGACGTCCAGATCGCGCGCGATCAGTTGCGCATAGTGCGTAAGCGCCCGATCAAGACGCGGAATCATCTCCGTCGTCGCCCCCTTTTGTGGGCCAAAGACCACTGAGGCTCCTTCTTTACCGGTCAACGGGTTAGTGACGTCGCAGGCCACTTCGATACGACATCCGGCAAGACGCGGGTCTAACTGCGAGATATCAATCCGGGTGAGCGATTCCAGGCCCATCGCGCCATGAGCAATATCTTCATCTTGCGCATCCAGCAACCTTGCACCCAGCACCTGCACCATACCAGCACCGCCATCATTGGTGGCGCTACCGCCAATCCCGATGATGATATGCTCCACGCCCGCATCCAGCGCATGCCGAATTAGCTCCCCGGTTCCCCAGGAGGTGGTTTTCAGCGGATCACGTAAATTAGCAGGAACCTGCTCCAGCCCGCTGGCGGCTGCCATTTCAATAAACGCCGTGCGCTCATCGCCGGATAAACCATAAAAAGCCTGAATTGTATTGCCCAAAGGGCCGGTAACATCAACATGCACAAGGTGGCCTTGCGTAGCGGCAACCATCGCTTCGACCGTTCCCTCACCGCCATCTGCGACCGGGATCTTCACGTAATCCGCCTCAGGCCAGATCTCGCGGAATCCCAGTTCAATCGCCGTTGCGACTTCAAGCGCACTCAAACTTTCCTTATAGGAATCCGGTGCGATCACTATTTTCATAAAGCATCCTTACGCATGTTGACTGTGTTAAGCATACACCAGGAGGAAAACCGCTCCATTCATGGGAGCGGTCCCAGTTCGCTTAGCGTACCATGCACGGGCGCTTATTATCAAATGTCCAGTTCGGGATCAGATACTGCATTCCCATCGCATCATCACGTGCACCCAGTCCATGTTGCTGATACAGCTCATGCGCTTTCATCACCTGATCCATATCCAGCTCCACGCCCAGGCCCGGTTTCGCCGGAACCTGCACCATACCGCCCTTGATTGCAAAAGGTTCTTTGGTCAGCCGCTGGTTACCTTCCTGCCAGATCCAATGGGTATCGATAGCGGTAATTTTCCCAGGCGCCGCCGCCGCGACATGAGTAAACATCGCCAGCGAAATATCAAAGTGGTTGTTAGAGTGCGAGCCCCAGGTCAGCCCGAACTCATGGCACATCTGCGCCACGCGAACAGAACCCTGCATCGTCCAGAAGTGCGGATCCGCCAGCGGGATATCCACGGACTGCAACGACAGGGTATGCCCCATCTGACGCCAGTCGGTAGCGATCATATTGGTCGCCGTCGGCAGCCCGGTAGCTCGACGGAATTCCGCCATCACTTCACGACCGGAGAAGCCCTGCTCTGCGCCGCACGGATCTTCCGCATAAGCCAGCGATCCTTTCAGGTACTTACCAATTTTAATCGCTTCATTCAGCGACCATGCGCCGTTGGGATCGAGCGTGACGCGCGCCTGTGGAAAGCGTTTCGCCAGCGCCACAATAGATTCCGCTTCTTCTTCCCCGGCCAGTACGCCGCCTTTCAGTTTGAAGTCGTTGAAACCATATTTCTCATACGCTGCTTCCGCCAGACGCACTACCGCATCCGGGGTCATCGCCTCTTCATGACGCAGGCGATACCAGTCGCATTTTTCATCCGGTTGGCTTTGATACGGCAGCGGCGTCGCTTTACGGTTACCAACGAAGAACAGATAGCCAAGCATTTCGACTTCGCTACGCTGCTGACCATCGCCCAGCAGAGATGCGACGTTGATGCCCAGATGCTGACCTAACAAATCCAACATCGCCGCTTCGATCCCGGTAACCACATGAATAGTGGTACGTAAATCGAAAGTCTGCAAACCACGGCCACCGGCATCACGATCGGCAAACGTATTACGTACCGCGTTCAGTACGTTTTTGTACTCACCCAGCGTTTTACCCACCACCAGCGGAATGGCATCTTCCAGGGTCTGACGAATTTTTTCGCCGCCAGGAATTTCCCCTACCCCGGTATGGCCAGAGTTATCTTTAATAATCACAATATTACGTGTAAAGAACGGGGCATGAGCACCGCTCAGGTTCATCAGCATGCTGTCATGGCCCGCAACCGGGATCACCTGCATAGAGGTCACGACGGGGGTAGTAAATTGTGCGCTCATATTTAAATCCTTATTCAAAATTAGTGGCGGCCGAAAACGGGACGTTTACGGTCAAAAGTCCATCCGGGAATCAGGTACTGCATCGGGCCTGCGTCATTACGCGCGCCGCCGGGCAGCGCCTTATAGGCCTCATGGGCTTTCTGTATCTGCTCCCAGTCCAGCTCCACGCCCAGACCGGGCGCATCGGGTACCGCAATTTTTCCGTTTTTAATCTCCAGCGGATTTTTGGTCAGACGGCAATCGCCCTCCTGCCAGATCCAGTGGGTGTCGATAGCCGTCGGGTTGCCCGGTGCCGCGGCGCCAACGTGGGTAAACATCGCCAACGAAATATCAAAATGGTTGTTGGAATGGCAGCCCCAGGTCAGGCCCCAGTCATCGCATAACTGTGCCACGCGCACCGCGCCGGAAAGGGTCCAGAAGTGCGGATCGGCCAGCGGAATATCTACTGAGTTCAGCATCACCGCATGCCCCATTTCACGCCAGTTGGTGGCGATCATATTGGTCGCCACCGGCAGACCGGTCGCACGGCGGAACTCGGCCATCACTTCGCGGCCTGAAAAACCCTGTTCGGCACCGCACGGATCTTCAGCATAAGTCAGAACATCGTTCAGCCCTTTACACAGGGAAATGGCTTCATCCAGCAGCCAGGCCCCGTTGGGATCAACCGTAATACGCGCCTCCGGGAAGCGTTTTTTCAGCGCACGAGCGGTGTCGATTTCTTGCTCGCCGGGCAGTACGCCCCCCTTGAGTTTGAAATCTTTAAAGCCGTAGCGATCTTGCGAAGCCTCTGCCAGGCGCACCACCGCTTCACTGTTCATCGCTTGCTGGTGACGCAGGTGATACCACTCATGGTGGCCCGGCGTGCTCTCCAGATACGGCAGATCGGTTTTGCTGCGATCGCCGACATAGAACAGATAGCCGAGCACAGTGACCGCATCGCGCTGCTTGCCTGGCCCTAACAGTTCACAAACCGGAACGTTCAGCGCCTTGCCCAGCAGATCGAGCAATGCGGCTTCAAGCGCGGCCACCGCATTAACCCGCAGTTCAAAGGTCCAGGCGCCTTTGCCGAAAGTGTCAAAGTCAGCGGCCTGGTTGCCTTTATGCACCTGCTGAACCACTTTATTCAGACGCGCGACTTCCTGTCCCAACACCTGTGGGATTGCATCCACCAGCGTCTGATAAATCACTTCACCGCCCGGCGCTTCACCAACCCCGGTATTGCCGGCGTTATCGGTGAGCACCACGATATTGCGGGTAAAATATGCGTTATGCGCACCGCCAATATTGAGCAGCATGCTGTCATGCCCGGCCACCGGGATGACCTTCATATCGGTAATAACGGGACTCGATTGTGTTGTCATCGTCATTGTCCTGCGACAGGTTTCAATTCAATACGTTTAATATCCCCCACCAGCACCAGATAACTGACGACAGCAATCAGCGCATGTACCCCTACGTAAATCAACGCGCCGTTAAACGAGCCGGTAGTGCCCACAATGTAGCCAATGGCAATTGGCGTGACGATGCCGGAAATGTTGCCAAACATATTGAACAGGCCGCCGCTCAGACCGCTGATCTCTTTTGGCGCGGTATCGGCCATCACAGCCCATCCCAACGCGCCGATGCCTTTGCCGAAGAAGGCCAGCGCCATAAAGCCGATGATCATCCACTCGACGTTGACGTAGTTACAGAACACCATCACCATCGATAACAGCATCCCCATGACGATTGGCGTTTTACGCGCGATATTCAGCGAACCGGTACGGCGCATCAGCCAGTCGGAAATAATGCCGCCGAGCACGCCGCCCGCAAATCCGCAAATGGCCGGGACCGAGGCAACAAAGCCGGCTTTCAGAATGGACATACCGCGCGCCTGCACCAGATAAACCGGGAACCAGGTGATAAAGAAGTAGGTCAGCGCATTAATGCAGTATTGGCCAATATAAATACCGATCATCATTCGCGAACCCAGCAGTTGTTTGATCTGCCCCCACTTCACGCTGAACGGTACTTTAGCTTTGGCTGCCGCCTGATCCATATTGATCAGCGCCCCGCCTTCGGCAATGTACTCCAGCTCTTTTTGGTTTACGCCCGGATGCTGGTTCGGTTCATGAATCACCTTCAACCAGATAAAGCTGATAACAATTCCGAGACCGCCCATAAAGAAGAACACGTGTGACCAACCCACTTCATGAGTCAGCCAACCCATGATTGGCGCGAAGATAACGGTGGCAAAGTATTGCGCCGAGTTAAAGATAGCGACCGCCGTGCCCCTTTCCTGCGCCGGGAACCACGCCGCCACAATACGACTGTTGCCGGGGAAAGAGGGGGCTTCGGCTAACCCTACGAGGAAGCGCAGGGTAAACAGCGCGACGATAATACCGAAGCCGCTAAAGATATCGACGAAGCCCTGCAGCAGGGTAAACATGGACCAGATAAAAATGGACCAGAAATAAACACGTTTGGAGCCGAAGCGATCGAGCAGCCAGCCGCCGGGGATCTGGCCGATGACATACGCCCATGAGAAAGCGGAGAATACATACCCCATGCCTACCGCATCCAGGCCAATGTCTTTGGCCATCTCCGAACCGGCAATGGATAAGGTGGCGCGATCGCCGTAGTTGAAGGATGTGACGATAAACAGCATCACCACTATCCAGTAGCGAGCGTTAGTGCGTTTTTCCGCGCTGCTCGCCGCCTGACTTAATGAACTCATTGTTGCACTCCTGAATCCTGGCTTGCGCCAGTTCATTCTGTACAGCACCTGTAGGGTGATCAGAATGAGAGGTTAGTGTGTGGCAGTTTTGGTACAGCTCAGGGCCGTTTTATTCTGACTCGCTGCCATTCCGGGAACTGACGGGAAAAGTATATGAAGGAGTGCCACTTCCCCTCACCGTGCATGAACACAACATTAGGGAGGCAGTGAGAAGTTGTTTGGGGCATAAGCCCAAAGCAATGGAAGTTAGTTCACGTAATTGGGGTTTTATTGCCGGGTGTCGGCTTCGCCTGACCCGGCCTACGGTTTTCTAATGGGGGTTGTATGCCCGTGCGGGCGAGGGATTATTTAAGCAAGGTGCCCCAGTTTTCTACCCAGGGATTAGATTCGCTTTCCGGTTCAGGATGCTCGCTGGCATCAATCAGCAGCATTTCACCTACGCGCTGCGCGCTTTGTTCCTGTAACAGCGCATCAAACTGCTTGCCGCCATTGCAAAAATTAACGTAGCTGCTGTCGCCAAGCGCAATGACGCCATAACGCAGATTCGGCTGGAAACCAAGACTATCTTTGATTCCCTGAAACAGCGGTACGATGCTATCCGGCAGATCGCCCTGCCCGGTCGTTGAGGTTACCACCAATGCATATTTATCCTGATATGCCTGCCAGTCGGTAAGCTCCGGGTCTTCAAATACCGTGGCTTTATGGCCCTGCGCAGTTAAAATCGCCTCGGCCTCTTCGGCAACCAGCAGCGCGTTTCCATACATCGTGCCGACAAAAATTCCAATTTCCGCCATAACCTTTATCTCCAGGGACTTAAGAATCTATCTGTTCATCCTGACCTGACAGCCCGCTGAACTCAACCCTTTCATTCTCCGGGAGAAGTCCGCGCCAGCCAAACTGTGACAGCGCCTGCATCCAGACCTCATCCAGCCCGGCGCGAATAATCAACGGCTCGCCAGTGAAAGGATGAGTCAACTCAAGCTGGCTGGCATGCAGCATCAAGCGCTGACAGCCGAAATGCTCTGCGGCGCTGCGGTTTTGCCGTAAATCACCATGCTTGCTGTCGCCAATAATCGGATGGCGCAAGTGAGCCAAATGGCGTCTGAGCTGGTGCTTACGACCGGTCTGAGGCTCCAGTTCCACCAGCCCGTAACGGGTAGTGGGATAGCGCCCGGTCGCCACCGGCATTTCTACCGTCGCCAGACCGCGATAATGGGTGACCGCAGGCTGCGGCTCTTTATCCTCGCGGGCAAATTTATCGGCTATCTTATCCAGCTCTTCCACCAGCGGGTAATCCAGCACGGCGTCGTCCATCAGCCAGCCACGCACAATCGCATGATAGCGTTTCTGCATTTGATGATGTTCAAACTGCTGAGACAGCAACCGCCCGGCTTCGCTGGACAGCCCCATCAGCAGCACGCCGGAGGTCGGTCTGTCGAGCCGGTGGGCGGTAAACACGTGCTGACCAATCTGGTCGCGCACCGTTTGCATCACCACCACTTTCTCATCGCGATCGAGCCAACTGCGGTGAACCAGCCAACCAGAAGGTTTATTGACCGCAACCAGCCATTCGTCCTGATAGAGGATCTCCAGCATCAGACGTTATCACTTGTAAATAGCGCATCCAGTTCCTGCAATGCCGTCAGGAGAATGTCGCGTTGCGGGTGATCGGCCGTCAGCGCCATTTCGTAATACGGTGCGATGGCAAAAGCCTGCGGCAACGGCTGCGCATTATCAAGCAGCGTATGCATACGGGGAATCAACACCCACTGCAGCCATTCGACCGGCTCCATGGTATCCATACAAAAAGGCTGCGTGCTGGCAAACAGATGCTCTGCTGGCTCGTCCATCCGCCAGTGATGATGTTCACGCAGTAGCGCTTCAAGCGCGTGTAACTGCTGGCGCACACGGTCATGAGTCGTCATGAAATTAACCTCAATGATGAAAAATCTGGCGCGAAGAATAGCATTAGTGAAAAGGAAATAAAAAAAGGGAGCACTGTAAAAACAGTGCTCCCGGTTCGTTTCGCAGCATTCCAGCTACTTTTGGTGCTCCCTGCTCATCCGTGACAACTTTTCCTGTGGTCTTGCGACCTTGTTCATCCTGAACTTTTGCATCCTGCTCACACCACCCCGATGTGAAAACTTCATCCTGAAGCGTCCTGGCCATCCTGACCCGCCGAACATCCTGACCGGCTCTCATTCTCCATCCTGGAGGTGTCCTTTAACGCATCCCGCGCTTTCCTCTTTGCTTCATCCTGAAGCCTGTCCTTGCAACACCATCCTGGTGTGTCCTGCCGAAGAGCCATCATCCTGATGTTCACTTCGTTGTGCGACTCCTTGTCGACGGATATAGAATCGCCTGTTTCGCTTTGTCTTACAAGATACCTACAGACATACCCTTAAGATAATTTTCATATGAAAGTTGACAATAAAATATTAACAAATTGAATTATAAGTAATTATTAGTTTTTCAATTCATTAAGTCTTCACTTATTACCTGGCAATGTCCTACAGGGTTTGTAAGAGATATCTCACACGATTGAGGGCAAACTGGATTACAGAACTGGCTTAAGTTGAGTGAGGAATTCCGCAAGCGAGGCCGCCAGCACCGTTCGTTGACGGGTTCCCAGCGTTTCTTTGCACACTTCACCGGACAGATTGCACACCGAGATGACATCAAGTTCGTTGTCCTGTGTGGCAATAAAAAGCGTAGGTGAGAGCTTGAGTCGCTTTTGCGTAACCAGGTGACCAATCAGGTTTTCCTGGACGCGCCTGAAGTCATCCTCACTCCAGGTTTGCAGCAACGTCAGCTTTTCATTCGCAAACTGCGCGTGCATATCCCCGGCAAACTGGGTGGTGTAAAAAGCATGAACGGCAGGTTGTATCACAATGTCAAAGGCACGTTCAACCGCATTGACGTTTTTTTCACCGACAAAAGGCTGAGGTTGCCAGTAAACCGCATCGTTAGCGGAAGAAATGATGCATGGTGAAGGTACGCCATACAGCTCTTCGCTGAGCGGCCAGCTGTTGTTTTTGTCATGCCACGCGTCGCAATAACGCGTCGTAAAGGCTGTCAACGCCTGCGCTGTCAATTCGTCCACTGATTTCTCTCTTCACAAAAGCCAGGATACACTTGTCGCATAGTGTATCTGGTTTATGACGGTGAAACATGTCTTCTTATGAAAATCATCGGGCGCTTGACGGCCTGACTCTCGGTAAATCAACGGATTACCGGGACAATTACGATGCCAGTTTGTTGCAGGGCGTTCCGCGCAGCCTCAACCGCGACCCGCTGGATTTAAAGGCCGATAATTTGCCTTTCCACGGTGCCGACATCTGGACGCTGTATGAACTGTCATGGCTGAATGCTAACGGCTTACCGCAGGTTGCGGTCGGTCATGTGGAGCTGGATTACACCAGCGTAAATCTGATTGAATCGAAAAGCTTTAAGCTGTACCTGAACAGTTTTAACCAGACGCGTTTTGACTCCTGGGAGGCGGTACGCCAGACGCTGGAAAACGATCTGCGCGCCTGCGCTCAGGGCGATGTCAGCGTGGCGCTATACCGCCTTGACGAACTGGAAGGACAACCGATCGCCCACTTTAACGGCACCTGTATCGATAATCAGGATATCGTCATTGATAACTACCAGTTCAGCACTGAATATCTGGAAAATGCCGTGAGCGGCGAAAAAGCGGTGGAAGAGACGCTGGTCAGCCATCTGCTGAAATCCAACTGTCTGATCACCCACCAGCCCGACTGGGGCTCCATACAAATTCAGTATCGCGGACGCAAAATCGACCGGGAGAAGCTGCTGCGTTATCTGGTCTCCTTCCGCCACCATAATGAATTTCACGAGCAGTGCGTGGAGCGTATTTTCAATGACATTCTGCGCTTCTGCCAGCCGGAGAAACTGAGCGTCTACGCGCGCTACACGCGGCGTGGCGGTCTGGACATTAACCCATGGCGCACCAATACCGATTTCACGCCAGCTACGGGCCGACTGGTACGTCAGTAATCTTTTTTCTCAATTTTGCGTGTCGGATTCCGCGCGCAAGGTTGTGAAAGGCCATCAGCCAGGGCTATTGTAACTACCAGGGAATGACGTTTTGCGTCCCATAAGGAGTCTACTTGATTACACATATTAGCCCACTTGGCTCAATGGACATGTTGTCGCAGTTGGAAGTCGAATTACTTAAACGCACGGCCAGCAGCGACCTGTATCAACTGTTTCGTAACTGTTCACTTGCCGTTCTGAACTCCGGTAGTCTGACCGACAACAGCAAAGAACTGCTGTCCCGCTTTGAAAATTTCGATATTAACGTGCTGCGCCGCGAACGGGGCGTGAAGCTGGAGCTGATTAACCCGCCTGAAGATGCGTTTGTTGATGGGCGCATCATTCGTGCGCTGCAGGCCAACCTGTTTGCCGTGCTGCGCGACATTCTGTTCGTCAATGCTCAGATCCATAACGCGGGTCGTTTTCAGCATCTGGATCTCGAAAGTTCAGTGCATATTACCAACCTGGTGTTCTCGATCCTGCGTAACGCCCGGGCGCTACATGTCGGTGAAGCGCCGAACATGGTCGTCTGCTGGGGCGGTCACTCAATCAACGAAAATGAATACCTGTATGCGCGTCGCGTCGGCACCCAGTTAGGCCTGCGTGAGTTGAACATCTGTACCGGCTGCGGTCCGGGAGCGATGGAAGCGCCAATGAAAGGCGCAGCGGTCGGTCACGCCCAGCAGCGTTACAAAGACAGCCGCTTTATTGGTATGACCGAACCGTCAATCATCGCCGCTGAGCCGCCTAACCCGCTGGTTAACGAACTGATCATCATGCCGGACATTGAAAAACGTCTGGAAGCGTTCGTGCGCATCGCCCACGGTATTATCATCTTCCCGGGTGGCGTCGGGACTGCGGAAGAGCTGTTGTATCTGCTGGGGATCCTGATGAACCCGGCTAATAAAGATCAGGTGCTACCGCTGATTTTGACCGGACCAAAAGAGAGCGCCGATTACTTCCGCGTGCTGGACGAGTTTATCGTGCACACGCTGGGGGAAGATGCCCGCCGACACTATCGCATTATCATTGACGATGCGGCTGAAGTTGCGCGCTTGATGAAAAAAGCGATGCCGTTGGTAAAAGAGAACCGTCGCGACACCGGAGACGCCTACAGCTTTAACTGGTCGATTCGTATCGCACCTGATTTACAGATGCCGTTCGAGCCGTCCCATGAAAACATGGCTAACCTGAAACTGTATCCGGATCAACCCGTTGAAGTTCTGGCGGCCGACCTGCGTCGTGCATTCTCGGGTATTGTGGCCGGTAACGTGAAGGAAGTCGGCATTCGCGCCATCGAAGAGTTTGGCCCGTACAAAATCCACGGTGACCGCGAAATGATGCGCCGCATGGACGATCTCCTGCAGGGATTCGTTGCGCAGCATCGTATGAAGTTGCCAGGCTCCGCGTACATCCCTTGCTACGAGATCTGCGCCTGACCTTCAACACCCGATAGCAGACGCTCTCGTGGTGACAGTTTTGTCCATATCAAAGCCGGGTTTGGCGCAGTCGCCTCCCGGCTTTTTTTAGTGATACCAGTCACATAGCTCAGACGATTATATAAATACCAATGATATGTCGTTAAAAATCACGCGCCACGCAAACGATTACCTCCAAAAACTAACCGTTATTTATCTTAGGAAATTATTATTAGTCGCCAAAATCCTCTAAAAACAACAGTTTTTACAGCGCAACGCTCGTATCTTCGCGCCTTCGCTTTCATGAGATATGTCGTTAATGTTAGCCTCTGCGCCCGTAAATTCGCTTTGACTATTTTTTAACAGATTAATGGTCCAAATTTATCCACATAAAAGGTGGATTATTGCATTTGGGATCGCGATCACTGATACATTCATTACTAAAATGTATCTTTCCGCCCGCAAATTATTACGGCGAAAAATTATATAAAAAATCGCTCAACGAATTTCGATTTACAGTCGGGTTCTTTCTCATTGGATTGACCCCAAACCCGACTTTTTAAGCTTCCTCCAGGAGAAATAGATGGAAAACACTCAAACCAGCACTATCGTTACGGGCCAGACCCGCAGCGCATGGCGCAAGACGGATACCATGTGGATGCTGGGCCTTTACGGCACGGCGATTGGCGCGGGTGTATTGTTCCTGCCGATTAACGCAGGTGTAGGCGGTATGATCCCGCTGATCATCATGGCAATCCTTGCCTTCCCAATGACCTTCTTTGCGCACCGTGGCCTGACCCGCTTCGTGTTGTCCGGTAAAAACCCGGGTGAAGACATTACTGAAGTTGTAGAAGAACACTTTGGCGTTGGCGCAGGTAAACTGATTACCCTGCTCTACTTCTTCGCAATCTACCCGATTCTGTTGGTTTACAGCGTAGCAATCACCAATACCGTTGAAAGCTTCCTGACCCACCAGCTGGCGATTACTCCGCCGCCGCGTGCCATCCTGTCTCTGATCCTGATTGTCGGCATGATGACCATCGTGCGCTTCGGTGAGCAGATGATCGTGAAGGCGATGAGCATCCTGGTATTCCCGTTTGTTGCTGCCCTGATGCTGCTGGCTCTGTACCTGATCCCTCAGTGGAGCGGCGCGGCGCTGGAAACACTCTCTTTTGACTCTGCGGCTTCTACCGGCAACGGTCTGTGGATGACTCTGTGGCTGGCGATTCCGGTAATGGTGTTCTCCTTCAACCACTCTCCGATCATCTCCTCCTTCGCCGTGGCGAAGCGTGAAGAGTACGGTGATGACGCTGAGAAGAAATGCTCCAAAATCCTGGCATTCGCTCACATCATGATGGTACTGACCGTTATGTTCTTCGTTTTCAGCTGTGTACTGAGCCTGACCCCGGCGGATCTGGCTGCAGCGAAAGAGCAGAACATCTCTATCCTGTCTTACCTGGCGAACCACTTCAACGCGCCGATTATCGCCTGGATGGCGCCAATCATCGCGATGATCGCTATCACCAAATCCTTCCTCGGCCACTACCTGGGCGCACGTGAAGGTTTCAACGGTATGGTGATTAAGTCTCTGCGCGGCAAAGGCAAAACCATCGAAATCAACAAACTGAACAAAATCACTGCGCTGTTCATGCTGGTCACCACCTGGATTGTGGCGACGCTGAACCCAAGCATCCTCGGTATGATTGAGACCCTGGGCGGCCCAATCATCGCGATGATTCTGTTCCTGATGCCGATGTATGCCATTCAGAAAGTACCGGCAATGCGTAAATACAGCGGCCATATCAGCAACGTCTTCGTTGTAATTATGGGCCTGATCGCTATCTCCGCAATTTCCTACTCTCTGTTCAGTTAATTCCCCTGCGCCGCTCCCCGGGGCGGCGCACCTCGATACACAATGGACGCCTCATGATTAGCGTATTCGATATTTTCAAAATCGGCATTGGCCCTTCCAGCTCCCATACTGTTGGCCCGATGAAAGCAGGCAAACAATTCACGGATGACCTGATTGCACGCGGAATTCTCACTGACGTAACCCGCGTAGTGGTTGATGTTTATGGTTCTTTGTCCCTGACGGGGAAAGGTCACCATACCGATATCGCAATTATTATGGGTCTGGCGGGTAATCTGCCGGATACCGTAGACATTGATGCCATCCCGGCCTTTATCCAGGATGTGAACACTCATGGGCGTTTGCTGTTGGCGGACGGTCAACATGAGGTCGAATTCCCGGTCGACAAGTGCATGAATTTCCATACGGACAATCTGTCCCTGCACGAAAACGGGATGCGTATTACTGCACTGGCGGGCGAAAAAGCCGTTTACAGCCAGACTTACTATTCCATTGGCGGTGGGTTCATCGTTGATGAAGAACACTTTGGTTTACCGAACAGCGCTCCGGTAAACGTACCGTATCCGTATAAATCTGCGGCGGATTTGCAACGTCATTGCCAGGAAACCGGCCTGTCGCTTTCCGGCCTGATGATGCAAAACGAACTGGCGCTGCACAGCAAAGAAGAGCTGGAACAGCACTTTGCCAACGTCTGGGAAGTGATGCGTAGCGGGATTGAGCGCGGTATCACCACCGAAGGCGTATTGCCGGGTAAACTGCGCGTTCCGCGTCGTGCGGCGGCGCTACGTCGTATGCTGGTAAGCCAGGACAAAACCACCACTGACCCGATGGCGGTTGTTGACTGGATCAACATGTTCGCGCTGGCCGTGAATGAAGAAAACGCTGCCGGTGGACGTGTGGTTACCGCGCCAACCAACGGCGCATGCGGGATTGTTCCTGCCGTGCTGGCTTACTACGACAAGTTTATCCGCGAAGTGAACGCTAACTCGCTGGCACGCTACATGCTGGTCGCGAGCGCCATCGGTTCACTGTACAAGATGAACGCCTCTATCTCTGGCGCCGAAGTCGGCTGTCAGGGAGAGGTTGGCGTAGCCTGCTCCATGGCAGCGGCCGGTCTGGCTGAACTGCTGGGCGGTAGCCCAACGCAGGTATGCATCGCGGCGGAAATCGGTATGGAACACAACCTGGGTCTGACCTGCGATCCGGTTGCCGGCCAGGTTCAGGTACCGTGCATTGAGCGTAATGCCATTGCTTCGGTCAAAGCGGTTAACGCCGCGCGTATGGCGCTGCGCCGTACCAGCGAACCGCGCGTGTGCCTCGATAAAGTCATCGAGACCATGTACGAAACCGGGAAAGACATGAATGCCAAATACCGCGAAACCTCTCGCGGCGGTCTGGCGATGAAGATTGTCTCCTGCGATTAATTCTCAGCACATTTTAGGATCTGTAGGCCGGATAAGGCGCTCGCCGCCATCCGGCTTTTATTGCCTGATGGCGCTTCGCTTATCAGGCCTACGGATAGCACTATTTCGCAATGCTCGCCTCCCCCCGCCGTGAATGTTACCCTACAGCCTGATTTGTTAGGGAGAACACCGTGGCCGTCCACTTACTTATTGTCGATGCACTGAATCTTATCCGCCGCATTCACGCCGTACAGGGATCTCCCTGCGTGGAGACGTGCCAGCACGCGCTCGATCAATTAATTGTGCACAGTCAGCCCACGCACGCCGTGGCGGTATTTGATGATGAAGCGCGCAATAGCGGTTGGCGTCACCAAAGACTGCCTGACTACAAAGCCGGTCGTCCACCGATGCCAGATGACTTGCATCAGGAAATGCCCGCCTTACGCGCCGCTTTTGAACAGCGCGGCGTCTGCTGCTGGGTCTCCAGCGGTAATGAAGCCGACGATTTAGCCGCTACGCTGGCGGTTAAAGTTTGCCAGGCGGGACATCAGGCCACCATCGTCTCCACCGATAAAGGCTACTGTCAGTTGCTCTCCCCGACGCTGCGTATTCGCGACTATTTTCAGAAGCGCTGGCTGGACGCA
The DNA here is from genome assembly GCF_005280955.1 of Citrobacter sp. wls717. Lineage (NCBI taxonomy): Bacteria > Pseudomonadati > Pseudomonadota > Gammaproteobacteria > Enterobacterales > Enterobacteriaceae > Citrobacter > Citrobacter sp. wls717. The sequence goes on along the minus strand of NZ_SZWW01000031.1, from coordinate 188,928 downwards.
CCGTTCATTGAGAAAGAATTTGGCGTGCTGCCGCAACAACTGCCCGATTACTGGGGGCTGGCCGGGATCGGTAGTTCAAAGGTTCCTGGCGTGGCAGGTATTGGCCCCAAAAGCGCCACACAATTGCTGACGCTGTTTCCAACGCTGGAAGGGATTTATGCGCATCTTGATGAGGTGCCGGAAAAGTGGCGCAAGAAGCTTGAGATGCATAAAGAAATGGCGTATCTGTGTCGCGATATCGCACGACTGCAAACGGACTTACATATCGACGGGAATTTACAGCAGCTACGGCTGGCTCGGTAATGTTATTGCCGGATGACGGTGTAAACACCTTATCCGGCCTACTTATCGTACAACCCTGTAGGCCGGATAAACGCCGGGTGATTACCAGGCGGTATGGTACAGCTCAACGATATCGCCCAGGCTCGCTTCACGCGGATTTCCCCCGGTACAGACATCATCAAATGCAGCCTGCGCCAGCGCAGGAATATCCTCTTTGCGTACGCCAACATCGCGCAGGTGCCGCGGGATCCCAACATCGTGGTTAAGGGCAAATACCGCATCCACTGCCGCTTTCCGTGCTTCTGCCAGCGTCAGTCCTTCAACCTTCACCCCCATTACCCGGGCGATATCGCGGAATTTCTCCCCGGTGTATTCGGCGTTATAGTGCATCACATGCGGCAGCAAAATGGCATTTGCGACGCCGTGCGGGGTGTTATAAAACGCGCCCAGCGGGTGCGCCATGCCATGTACTAATCCCAGACCAACGTTGGAAAAACCCATTCCCGCCACATACTGGCCCAGCGCCATCGCTTCCCCCGCCTGACTGTCGCCCGCGACCGATCCGCGTAAAGCCCCGGCAATAATTTCAATCGCTTTAATGTGCAGCGCATCGGTAAGCGCCCACGCCGCGCGCGTGATGTATCCTTCAATGGCATGGGTCAGGGCATCCACACCCGTGGCCGCTTTTAACGCCGCAGGCATGCCGTCCATCATGTCAGCATCGATAAACGCCACCTGCGGAATATCGTGTGGATCGACACAAACAAACTTACGCCGGTTTTCTTCATCCGTGATCACGTAGTTAATGGTCACTTCCGCCGCCGTCCCTGCTGTGGTTGGGATAGCCATAACCGGCACGCTCGGGCAGCGCGTCGGGGATAACCCTTCGAGGCTGCGTACATCCGCAAACTCAGGGTTATTGTTGATAATGCCAATCGCTTTACAGGTATCCTGCGGGGAGCCTCCGCCAATGGCTATAAGATAGTCTGCGCCACTTTGCTCAAAGACCTCCAATCCTTCCTGCACCACCGCAATGGTTGGGTTAGGAATAACGCCTGAATAGATGTCCCACGCCAGACCCGCGTCATCCATCCGGGACGTCACCTTCTCGACAACACCGCACCGCACCAGGTTTTCGTCGGTCACAATCAGCGCCTTGCGATAACCACGACGGATGACTTCATCGGTCAATGCACCAACAGCTCCCCGGCCAAACCATGCCGTTTCGTTCAGAATCATTCTGTTCGCCATCGTATTTCTCCTTTTCGCTATGCGAAATTACTCTTCAATTCGTAATCCGTAAGATTTGAATTTCTCCAGCACAACAGCGATCTCCTCATCGTCCAACACCGGAACCGGATCGACAATGGCCAGGGTGCTCAGATAAAGGCGCGCCAGAACTTCCACTTCATGCGCCAACCACAGTGCTTTTTCCAGATTCGCTTCACAAGCAATCAGCCCATGGTGCTGTAAAAGCGTTGCCTTACGGTTTTTCAGGGCGACGCTCACATGCTCTGACAGCTCTCGTGTACCAAACGTCGCATAAGGCGCACACGGAATAGAGTTTCCCCCCGCCGCCGCAATCATGTAATGGATTGCCGGAATTGGACGGTTGAGAATCGAAACGGCCGTACAATGCACAGCATGGTTATGGACGACCGCATTGGCGTCCGGACGCGTCTGGTAAGCCGCCAGGTGAAAACGCCATTCGCTGGAGGGTAACTGACCTTTATCATATTTTCCGTCGTTATCTACATACACGATCATGTTTTCAGTAAGTCTTTCATAAGGAATACCGCTGGGCGTGATCAACATCCCATTCTCATATCGCGCACTCACATTTCCCGCCGTCCCCTGATTTAATCCAAGGCTGGTCATTTCAAGACAGGTTTCAATGATTTCTCGTGACAAACGCATTCTTTCCATAATGATTCTCCGGGTACAGTTTCTCCTCGTCTTTAATTGCGAAAAATGTAGCCGCAGAGTAAGACGGGTCAGGTTTCAGATATGGGCAGCCACTGAATGTGTTTATTCAGATCCAGTTGGCCGATTTATTTATAGCAACGTATTATTGTTGTCTTACGCGCTTAATAAGTTTCATCGGTACTTTTACAGTTTCTTTAATAGGTTGGTCGTCTATGGCACTCATCATCATATCGAATGCTTTTTCCGCCCAAACATTTTCATCCTGCTGCATTGACCAGACATTATTGGCGAGGAATCCCAGCATCGGATGTTCATCGAATGTGCCAATATTAATATCAGGTGGAATTGTGCCGAAACGATGGCGAATAGCGTTAATAGCACCTTCCAGTACGGGTAATGATGAGGCTATAAACGCCTGTGGCCGCCCCTGTTCACCAATCAATCTATCCATCAGTTGAAAGCCACCTTCAGGAGTGTTGTCAGGACCTTCACGCACCCAATCACGGTGATGAATACCATTATTCTTCAAAGAATTAAGGTAACCTTGCAGACGATCGCCAATACTGGGTAATCCGGTATCTCCGACTAAAAACCAGATTGGAGCCTTTCCGGCATCAAACAAACTTTGCGTCAACTTTTCGCCACCTAAAATATTATGACTTTCAACCAATGCGTTATCGGTATACTTAAAATCACGGTCCAGTAACACCATCGGTTTTCTGACCTGGCGTAAATGGTGTTGCTGATTCTCCAATGTAGAGGGAACAATAAAAAGGCCATCAACATTGCGAGCGATTAACGCTTTGGTTAATTTATTTTCGTAATCAACATCATCATAGGTACAGCTAATCATTAACTGATAACCGGAGCGACGACAGCGTTGCTCAAGTTTCTCGGCGAGAGTGGCAAAAAAAACGTTGGAAATATTGGGAACAATCAGTCCCAATGTATCCGTTTTATTCAATTTCAGGCTACGGGCTGAATGGTTTATGACGTAACCATAGCGCTCAACATATTCATTAATACGCGTTTGGGTTTTGACACTGATTCGATATTGCTCTGCTTTCCCGTTCAGCACCAGTCGTACGGTCGTAACCGATAAATTCAGATCGCTGGCTATCTGTTCTACTGTTTTAGCCATTTATATGCCCCAGTCCACATCCAAAAACGTCAATCTCCAATCATAAAAGTATTTTAAACTTTTGTCTTACTGCATAAGTTGATTAATCGCCTGCTGCTGATCCCACATCATCAGATAAGCCTGGTATTTGCGGTCATAGAAGCCCCGCCGTGCCGGATTAGCCTTAATAATCTCGCCGGAGCGAACCATCGCCTGGCATGCAGATGGAATATTCGCCCACGCGCCGCTTGCTACCGCGCCGGTGATAGCTGCCCCTAACGTCACTGCATCTTCCTCCTGCATAAGATGAATATCGCATCCGGTAGCATCGGCATATTCCCGCATCCACAGCGGGTTATGCGTTGCGCCGCCGCACAGCGCCAGTCGGGAAATGGTATGGCCGTTTTCACGCATCACTTCCATAATGTGCCGCGTGCCGCAGGCAATCGCCTGTAACGTCGCCAGGTACAGGCGAGCCACCTGCATCTCGCCTCGCTCAAGAGTCAAGCCGCAGACGCTGCCCCGTGCATCGGGTCGCGCGCGGGGGGAGCGATTGCCATGGTGATCGGCCAGCACATGCAAATAACGACCAGGTTCAGACTCCTTCCTCTCAAGTTCCGCAACCCATTCGTTGACTAAAACGATCGGATGGCAGCCCCGCGCCTCGGCCTTATGAAATAGCTCGGCACTCGCGCCTGATTCCTGGAGCGTCCAGTCGACCAATGCCCCGGCAGCGCTTTGCCCTCCCTCCGTCAACCAGTAACCAGGCAGCATGGCAGACCAATACGGTCCCCATACGCCCGGCGTATAAATTTCCTGTTTGCTGCACAGCATATGGCAGTTTGACGTTCCGCTAATCAACGCTAACGTTCCCGCAGGCTCAACGCCAGCAAGCGCCAAACCGCCTGCATGGGCATCAATCATCCCACTGGCGACGACAACTGCCGTCGTCAGCCCCAGCGCCTGGGCCGCATCGGCGCTAAGCGTTCCCACGGCGGCGCCTGGCGGAAGAATATGCGACGGGATTTTGCCCGTTAAATCCGTTAACTCTACGGCGTCGAGCAGAGAGTGGCTAAAGCGTTGTTCATGGGCCAGATAGTTCCATTTACAGGTCAGCGTACACAGACCGGCAACGTCACTCCCGGTGGCTTTACAGACAAGATAGTCAGCCAAATCGTAAAAACGATGCGCACTGTGCCAGGTTGCAGGGAAGTGTTTTTTTAGCCACAGCACCTTGGGAATCTCCATTTCGACGCTGACTTCACCGCCAACGTAACGCAGAGCCGGATCCTGCGTAGCGTTAATATGCTGAGCTTCCTGCACCGCGCGATGATCCATCCACATGATGATGTTATGGTCTGATGGTTCGCCTGGTGAAACCGCCAGGCCCTGCCCCTGCTCGTCGAGAGCCACCAATGAACAAGTGGCATCGAATCCCAGTGAACGGATATCCTCAATGCAGATCCCGGATGACGATACTGCCCCCTTAACCGCATCGCAAACCTGCTGCCAGATTTCTGCAGATGACTGCTCAACCCGATCGGGGCCGGGTCGAAACTGCGAGATAGGGCGTGTCGCAAAGGCCAGACGTTTGCCGCTGGCATCGAACACACCCGCCCTGACACTGGCAGAGCCGACATCCACACCGAGGAAATATCCACTGCTCATAGTAACTCCCTGACGTTATCTAATAGTGGGGCGAGTACCTCGCCCCAACGCTCTTATTTTTTACCGAATGGGTGTAACAGCTTGTCAATTTCTGGGGTATCAATGTTCTTCGCACTAACGAATTTCACCGGAATATCAATCTCTTTTGGTACTGACTGACCGGATACCGCCGCATTCAGTGTCTTGATACCCTGATAGCCAATCTGGTAGGCGTCCTGCACAACAAAGCCCTGAATCACCCCGGACTTCAGGAAGGCAATAATGGCCTCGGTGCTGTCAAAACCAATCACCTTCACTTTGCCTTTCAGGTTTTGACTATCAATTGCGTTTGCTACGCCGAGCGTTGAGCCTTCATTCGTGCCATAAATCCCTGCAATATCCGGGTTGGCCTGAATCATATCGATGGTTTTATCCATCGCTTTTTGCGGATCGCCATCGCTATACTGGACCGGTAGCACCTGGATATCCGGATATTTCTCCTTCATGCGGGCAATAAACCCTTCTGAACGCTCAATCGCTGAGGAGGTCCCTGCTACGTGCGCAATAATGCCCACTTTTCCTTTGTTGCCCACTTCAGCTGCCAGCGCGTCTGCCGCTTCAGCCCCGGCTTTACAGTTATTCGTGGCGACAAAACTGACCGGAATATCAGAATTCACACCGGAGTCAAAGGTCACAACTTTAATGCCGCGTGAATTTGCGGTCTCAACTAATGGCGCCAGCGCATTGGCATCTAACGCGGCCAGTAATAGTCCATTAGGTTTTTGCGCCATCGCGTTTTCAACTAACTGAATCTGCTCGGCAATCTGAGTTTCATCCGCCGGGCCCACATAGCTGGTTTTGTCACCCAACTCTTTTGCTGCCGCTTCCGTCCCCATTTTTACGGTTTGCCAGAATTCATGCTGGAAACCTTTACTGACCACGGGAAGATTCATATCTTTAGCCAAAACGCTGGATGTCATACAGGCCAGCAGGGATAACGCATAGACAAAATTCCTGGTTCTCATTGTTTTACTCCGTTCTGAGTGAGTCACCCTAAACGTCAGGGTTATGATGTCCCGTGACTTCCGGGAGCGTAAATCAACGAATTTTTTTGCGTAATGTGTCGAGATAAACCGCAGCAATGACCACTATCCCCATGGCCACCATTTGCCAGAACTGGGAAACACCCATCAGGTTCAGACCATTTTTCAACACGCTCATAATGAATGCGCCAATGATAGTGCCGCCGATGGTGCCAATCCCGCCCATCAGACTGGTACCGCCAATAACGACCGCCGCGATGGCTTCCAGCTCATAACCCACACCGACCGTCGGCTGCCCGGAGTTTAAACGTGAGGCCAGAATGACCCCGGCAATCCCGGTCAGCAGACCACAAAAGGCGTAGACGAAAATTTTCACGCGCTGCACTTTAATCCCGGAAAGATGTGCCGCCACCTCATTACTGCCCACCGCGTAAACATAGCGGCCTATCACCGTTTTCTTCAGGATGTACGCGGCGATGAGCGCCACCACCACCAGGTAAAAAACGGGATAGGGCAGCACATCAAACAACCGTCCCTGGGCCAGCATTTTGAAGGTGGGGTAATCAGCGAAGTAAATCGCGCGGCCATCGGTCATCACCATATTGATACCTCTGACGGACATCATCAGACCCAGCGTGGCGATAAAAGGCGGGATGGTCATTTTGGTGACCAGCAGACCATTGATATAGCCGCATAATCCTCCAGCCAGTACACCCGCAAGAATACAGACGGGCAGAGGCAATCCCAGCGTGGCGCAGATACCTACCGCGACACCAGAAAATGCCACGACTGAACCGAGAGAAAGGTCGATCCCTGAAGTGATAATGACGAAGGTAACGCCAATCGCCATAATGCCAATCACCGAGGTTTGCAGGGCAATTGTCATAATGTTTTCAGTGTTAAAGAAAAATGGCGAACCAAAACTAAAAAATATTACCAAAATAATCAGACTTAAAAGTGGCGCAAGGCGCATTAAAAGTTCTTTGTTAATTTTTATTTTCTTATTATTGCTGTCTGAAGAGGTTACAGAGATAGTCATAAGTTAGTCCTCTAACGTCGCATATTGCATGATTTTTTCTTGTGTGGCGTCATCAGAAGCTAGCTCCCCGGTAATACGCCCATTACGCATCACTAAAATGCGATCGCACATACCCAGCACTTCCGGTAATTCAGAGGAGATCATGATAATTGATTTCCCTTTTGCCACCAGCCGATTCATTAATTCATAAATTTCAAGCTTGGCCCCCACATCAATCCCGCGAGTGGGTTCATCAAAGATGAGAATATCGGTGTCTTTACACACCCATCGGGCAATAATAATTTTCTGCTGATTACCACCACTTAAATTCAAGGCGGCTTGCTCTAAATGTGGTGTTTTAATACGTAGGGCTTTAACCTGTTCCTCGCTGGTTTTCTGGCAACGTTTGCTGTCCACATTGCCAAAACGATCGGAATACTCAGGGTAATTGCCCAACATAATATTGCGCTCAACGGACAGTCCTAATGCCAGTCCCTCTTTTTTCCGGTCCTCGGTTAAATAGCTGATACCCTGTTGGATAGCATCAGGAATATCTTTAATCACCGTAACTTTACCGTTCAGCTTAAGGGTTCCACCATCAATGGGATCCGCGCCAAAAATCGCCCGCGCCAGCTCAGTACGCCCTGCGCCCATCAGACCGGCGAAGCCCAGGATTTCTCCTTGGTAAAGCGTGAAATCAATATTGTTCAATACACCATTACGCGTCAGCCCACTCACTTCCAACACGGGCTTACGTTGAGCCAAAGGTTCACGGCGAGGATAAATATTACCGAGGTCACGCCCGACCATCATGGCAATCAGGTCGCTAATTTTGACCGCATCATAATCCACGGTGGCAATAAACTGCCCATCGCGCATTACCGTAGCGCGATCGGCTATCAGCGCCAGCTCCTCCAGTCGGTGCGAAATGTAAACAATGCCAGTCCCCTGTTCTTTCAATAAACGGGTTACCTGAAACAAGCTGTCGATTTCCGTTTCCGTCAGTGCCGCCGTAGGTTCATCCATAATAAGAATCTTGGCATTGACCGATATCGCTTTAGCTATCTCAACCATTTGTTGTTGAGCAACGGTCAGATCGGCAACCAGCGTGTCTGGGGCGATATTCAGGTTTAACTTTTGCAAAATATCGATCGCAGCCTGCCGCTGTTGTTTTTCGTCCAGACGCCAGCGATTATTTTTGCAAAACTCCCTGCCAATAAATATATTTTCTTCAACGGTGAGTTCAGGGAAGAGGTTAAATTCCTGATGAATAATCGTGATACCTGCACTTTGCGCACTTAACGGGTTAGCGAAAGTAACTGGCTGCCCCTCAAAAATAATCTCCCCTTCATCAGGCTGATAAACACCGGATAAGATCTTCATCAACGTAGATTTTCCTGCGCCATTCTCACCCAGCAGCGCATGAACCTCACCTTTGTGTAAAGCAAAATCCACATTACTCAACGCTAATACGCCGGGAAAACGTTTCGTAATATGACTCATCTGTAAAAATGTTTCAGACATTGCTGCTTTCCTCAATATACAGAAACTGCAGTCAGTGAATCAGGCGAAAACAAGATTCCAGAGGGCCATCGTCACCGTTAATGTGAATACTACTTACAAGTTCATATGCGTTTTATCAATTATGCTAACTCGAGTTAGCGAAGTGCCTTTTAAAGCTATTTTAGCTACTCAAATTAGCCAAATCATTTGGTTTAAAACTGTGATGCTGAACAGACAATTTATTATATATTTATGATTTAAAAGGCTTTTATTAAAAATCTGCGTATTTGTTTATTTGACGCAGATCGAATTTTAACCACTTCTCGTGAAGCCTCTCACAGTTCCATAACAAAAAAGTTGTGTAAAAAACTCTCCAATACCTAAGCTAACTCGAGTTAGCAAAAATGGGTAATTCAGCCAACTGCGACAGTGGTGTCCAACATCCGCTTTTGCAGCACGGCACAAAGTGAGATGAGGAACCTCGAATGAGAAAAAATAGCTTACCGAAGATTGGTATCCGCCCGGTTATTGATGGCCGTCGTATGGGGGTACGTGAGTCGCTTGAAGAGCAAACCATGAATATGGCGAAAGCCACCGCCGCGCTTATTACGGAAAAACTTCGCCATGCCTGTGGCGCACAAATTGAATGTGTAATTGCCGACACCTGTATTGCCGGTCTGGCGGAATCCGCAGCCTGTGAAGAAAAGTTCAGCAGCCAAAATGTTGGCGTAACGATTACCGTTACCCCTTGCTGGTGTTACGGCAGCGAAACCATCGACATGGATCCGATGCGTCCGAAAGCTATCTGGGGCTTTAACGGCACAGAACGCCCTGGCGCCGTTTATCTTGCTGCCGCGCTGGCTGCGCATAATCAAAAAGGTCTGCCCGCGTTCTCCATTTACGGTCACGACGTACAGGATGCCGGCGACACCACCATCCCCGCCGACGTCGAAGAAAAACTGCTGCGTTTCACCCGGGCGGGCTTAGCCGTTGCCAGTATGAAAGGTAAAAGCTATTTATCCGTAGGCGGCGTTTCTATGGGCATTGCCGGTTCTATTGTCGATCATAACTTCTTTGAATCCTGGCTGGGAATGAAGGTTCAACCTGTTGATATGACTGAACTTCGCCGTCGAATTGATCAGAAAATTTATGACGAAGCTGAACTGGATATCGCACTGGCGTGGGCAGACAAGCATTTCCGCTACGGCGAAGATCAGAACGCCCAACAGTATAAGCGTAACGAAGAGCAGAGCCGCGCGGTACTGAAAGAAAGCCTGCTGATGGCGATGTGCATCCGCGACATGATGCAAGGCAATCAGAAGTTAGCAGACAAAGGTCGTGTTGAAGAATCGCTGGGTTACAACGCGATTGCCGCGGGCTTCCAGGGACAGCGTCACTGGACGGATCAATATCCAAACGGCGACACTGCCGAAGCACTGCTGAACAGCTCCTTCGACTGGAATGGTGTGCGTGAGCCGTTCGTTGTCGCGACTGAAAACGACAGTCTCAACGGCGTAGCGATGCTGTTTGGTCACCAACTCACCGGTACAGCACAGGTTTTTGCTGATGTGCGCACCTACTGGTCGCCAGAGGCGGTGGAGCGTGTCACGGGTAAACCGCTGACCGGGCTGGCTGAGCACGGCATTATTCACCTGATCAACTCTGGATCGGCAGCCCTGGACGGCTCTGGCAAACAGCGAGATGGCGCAGGGAAACCAACCATGAAGCCGCACTGGGAAATTTCGCAGAAAGAGGCCGATGATTGTCTGGCGGCGACCGAATGGTGTCCGGCTATTCACGAATACTTCCGCGGCGGCGGTTACTCCTCTCGCTTCCTGACCGAGGGCGGTGTGCCATTCACCATGACTCGTATCAATATTATCAAAGGGTTAGGACCGGTGCTGCAAATCGCCGAAGGCTGGAGCGTGGAGTTACCAAAAGAGGTGCATGCTCAGCTTGATGCGCGTACCAACTCGACCTGGCCGACCACCTGGTTTGCGCCGCGCTTAACCGGTAAAGGTCCATTCAGCGATGTCTATTCCGTCATGGCTAACTGGGGCGCAAACCACGGTGTGCTGACGATAGGCCACGTCGGCGCGGATTTTATTACCCTTGCCGCCATGCTGCGTATTCCGGTTTGTATGCACAACGTGGAAGACGAAAAAATCTATCGTCCTTCAGCCTGGGCAGCCCACGGTATGGATAGCGAAGGCCAGGATTATCGTGCCTGCCAAAACTACGGCCCGCTGTATAAACGTTAATGTGGCTTTGCCCGGTGGCGCAAGCTTACCGGGCCTACGGACGAGTGAACCTTAGGCCGGATAAGCGCAGCGCCATCCGGTAGCGTTTCAGGAGTTGTTATGAAACAAGACGTTATCCTGGTACTCGACTGCGGCGCGACCAACGTGCGGGCCATTGCCGTTGACCGACAGGGAAAAATTATCGCCCGCGCCTCAACGCCCAACGCCAGTGATATTGCCGCAGAAAATAGTGCCTGGCATCAGTGGTCGCTGGAAGCCATTTTGCAACGCTTCGCCGACTGCTGTCAGCGGCTCTCTACGCAACTGGCCAATTGCCGTATCTGTGGGATCGCCGTCACCACCTTCGGCGTAGACGGTACGCTGGTCGATCAACACGGCAAACAGTTATATCCGGTAATCAGTTGGAAATGCCCGCGCACCGCAGCAGTGATGGAAAATATCCATCGCTACATGTCGCCGCAGCAACTGCAGGAAATCTCCGGCGTCGGCGCGTTCAGCTTCAATACGCTGTATAAACTGGTGTGGCTGAAAGAAAACCATCCACAACTGCTCGAACAGGCACACGCCTGGCTGTTTATTTCGTCGCTTATCAACCACCGTTTAACCGGCGAGTTCACCACAGATATCACTATGGCGGGCACCAGCCAGATGCTGAACATCCAGCAGCGCGATTTCAGTGATGACATTTTGCAGGCAACCGGCATACCGCGCCGACTGTTTCCACGTCTGGTGGAAGCGGGCGAACAGATTGGGGCACTGCAACACGAGGCCGCCAGCCTGCTCGGGCTGCCAGTGGGTATTCCGGTGATATCTGCCGGGCACGACACGCAGTTTGCGCTGTTTGGCGCGGGGGCTCAGCCAGACGAACCGGTGCTCTCTTCCGGTACATGGGAAATTCTGATGGTGCGCAGTGCGCAGGTGAACACCTCTCTGCTCAGCCGTTATGCGGGTTCCACTTGTGAATTAGACAGCCAGGCCGGACTGTACAATCCCGGCATGCAGTGGCTGGCCTCCGGCGTACTCGAATGGGTGCGTAAGCTGTTTTGGACTGCCGAAACGCCCTGGCAGACGCTGATTGACGAAGCCCGGTCCATTCCTGCTGGCGCAGAAGGCGTCAAGATGCACTGCAACCTGCTGGCCTCTCAGGATGCGGGCTGGCAAGGGGTTACGCTCAATACCACCCGCGGGCATTTTTATCGCGCCGCGCTGGAAGGACTGACAGAACAGTTGCAGCAGAATTTGCACACGCTGGAAAAAATCGGTCATTTCCAGGCCTCTGAATTGTTATTGGTTGGCGGGGGCAGCCGTAACGCATTGTGGAACCAGATTAAAGCTAACGTTCTCGGGATCCCTGTCAAAGTGCTGGATGACGCCGAAACCACCGTGGCAGGCGCCGCAATGTTTGCCTGGTCAGGTATGGGTGAATTTACCACCCCGGAACAGGCTCGTGCCCAGGTGAGCTACCAGTACCGTTACTTCTATCCGCAAACCGAATCTGAACTGACAGGAGTCGAGTAACATGCTCAAAACGATATCACCCTTAATTTCTCCCGACCTGCTGAAGGTGCTGGCTGAAATGGGTCACGGCGATGAGATTATCTTTTCCGATGCCCATTTTCCGGCTCACAGCATGGGACCGCAGGTGATTCGCGCCGACGGTCTGCTGGTCAGCGATCTGCTGCAGGCGATTATTCCGCTTTTTGAACTGGACAGCTACGCCCCGCCGCTGGTGATGATGGCGGCAGTAGAAGGCGACGCTCTCGATCCTGACGTCGAGGCTCGCTATCGCCAGGCGCTTTCCTTACAGACCCCCTGCCCAGACATCACGCGTATTGACCGTTATGCCTTTTACGAACGCGCGCAAAAGGCGTTTGCGATCGTTATCACAGGAGAACGGGCAAAGTACGGGAATATTCTTTTAAAAAAAGGGGTAACGCCATAATCTCTGGTCAGCATGCCCGTCTGGTACGGGCATTCTGCATAAAATAAGGATCAGAACATGAAAGCGGCGCGCCAGCAGGCCATCGTAGATCTGCTTACCCACCACAAAAGCCTGACAACCGAAGCCCTGTCATTGCAGCTTAACGTCAGCAAAGAGACCATCCGCCGCGATCTCAGTGAATTACAAACCCAGGGCAAAGTGCTACGCAATCACGGACGGGCCAAGGCCATTCACCGGAAAAATCAGGACAGTGGCGACCCGTTTCATATTCGACTCAAAAGCCACTATGCGCACAAAGCGGATATTGCGCGGGAAGCGCTGGCATGGATTGAAGAAGGAATGGTGATCGCCTTAGACGCCAGCTCAACCTGCTGGTATCTGGCGCGTCAGCTACCGGACATCGACATTCAGGTTTTTACCAACAGCCAACCCATTTGCCAGGAATTGGCAAAACGCGAACACATTCAGCTCATCAGCTCTGGCGGCCGCCTTGAACGTAAATACGGCTGTTATGTTAATCCCGCGCTCATCTCGCAGCTAAAATCCCTCGATATCGACCTGTTTATTTTTTCCTGCGAAGGGATCGACAGCGACGGCACGCTCTGGGACTCCAATGCCACCAACGCAGACTTCAAATCCATTCTGCTTAAGCGCGCATCGCAATCTTTATTGCTGATCGATAAAAGTAAGTTTAATCGTTCCGGGGAGGTCCGGATTGGGCGTCTGGATGATGTGACGCATATCGTGTCAGATACGCAACTGATTGAAACAACATAGACCGGATAAGACGTTTACGCCGCCATCCGGTCTATGTTTAGCGTTATCGCTCGTCCCGGCGACCGCCGACGGCCGCCCACAGACGACGCACGTGTACGGTCACTTCTTCCCGATCATGATACAACTGACGCGCCTGCATCTGGGCATTGACGCCATGCTCATCAAGCTGTGCCTGGATATAGGCCAGATTCTGCGATACCTCTTCATAACGTTTTTTCATCGGCAGCTTGAGGTTGAAGATCGTCTCGCGACACCAGCCGTTGACCAGCCACTGCGCCATCAGCGCGGCAACCTTCGCCGGTTTCTCCACCATGTCGCACACCATCCACGAGATGTTGTTACGATTCGGGCGATACTTAAATCCGTCTTCGCGCAGCCAGGTGACCTGCCCTGTATCCATCAGGCTTTGCGCCATCGGACCATTATCCACGGAATAAACCCACATGTTGCGTTTAACCAGTTGATAGGTCCAACCGCCCGGACATGCGCCTAAATCCACGGCATACATGCCATTGGCCAGACGCTCGTCCCACTCATCTTCTGGAATGAACACATGCAGCGCCTCTTCCAGCTTCAGCGTTGAGCGGCTCGGCGCATCGGCCGGGAACTTCAGGCGCGGAATACCCATGTAGAACGGGGAGTTATTGTCAGGCCAGGAATAACCGGTATAACAACAGCCAGGGGCGATAAAGAAAACATGAACCACTGGACGTTTCGGCGTTTCATATTTTGCCAGTACGCCCGCTTCGCGCAGCGCCGCGCGCAGCGGTACGGTAAATTTACGGCAGAACTTAACCAGCTCTTTGCTTTCATTGGTGTCGGCGACTTCGACCCGCAGATCGCCGCCTTTTTCCACCACGCCCTGCAACATGCCGACAATTGGCGTAATACGGTCTTCCGGCGGTAAATATTGCAGCAGTTCGCCCACCACAAACATCTGACGGGCAAAAATCAACGAGCTAAACGGCAGCTCTTTCACTAACTTTTCGGCATCGTCCTGCTGATAGCATTCGAAGATCACATAGCCCGCATTGTCTTTTACACGGGCGAAACCGAAGATTTCCCGACGTCCTGCTTTATCCGTAATTTCTGCGGCGCACTCTTTTTCAAAACCCGGGCGACACAACAATACAACCTTATTCATGGCTAACGCCCTTACGTTTCAATCGAATAGCGCCCACTAACATCAGCGCCCAGCCCACAAGGAAGCTGAAACCACCGACGGGGGTAACAAACGCCCACAGGCGTAAATGGGAGAGCGCGAGGCAATACAGGCTACCGCTAAACAGCACCGTTCCTAAGGCCAGAAACACGCTACTCCAGTAAAACCAAATGCTAATGCGTCGCTGCATGGCGACGGCCAGGCCGAAGATAGCCAGCGTATGAAACGCCTGATACTCAAGGCCAGTCTGGATCCAACCCATTTCTACGACACCCAGGGTTTTACTCAGAACATGTGCCCCAAAGGCGCCCAACGCCACAAAGATAAAACCACTTACGGCGGCAAAAATCAGCATAAAACGGCTGGTCATGTTAATACCCTACGTAATTTATTGTTCATAACGAAAGCGGAATTTTTCTTGTTCCGAGGCCGCTTTCGCCAGTATCCACTGACGGAAGGCGGCTATTTTACCCAGTTCTGCCTGACTGTCATGACAAACCAGATAAAACGCGTTTTTGCTGACCAGAACATCGTTAAACGGACAGACCAGACGTCCGGCTTCAATTTCGGACTGCGCCATAACGTTATTCGCCAGCGCAATCCCCTGTCCATGGATAGCAGCCTGTAGCACCATGGCGCTATGGCTGAAGATAGGTCCTTGCTGTACGTTGATATGATTCAGGCCAAGCTGGCGCGTATAGGCTTGCCAGTCACGCCGCGACGCATCGTGCAACAATGTGTGTTTTGCCAGATCATCCGGCGTCTTCAGCGGCTTATCACCGGTAAGTAGCAGCGGCGAGCAGACCGGCAATAAATATTCTGCGTACAATTTTTCAACGCGCAGACCCGGCCAGTTGCCGCGTCCGTAGAAAATCGCCACATCAACATCGTCAGCCAGTTTGTCTTCCTGACGGTCCACCGCCTGGATCCTGACATCGATTCCCGGATAAGCTGAGTTAAAGCTAGAGAGTCTGGGCACCAGCCATTGGATCGCGAAACTGGGCAATAAACTAACGGTAAGCGCACCTTTTGCACTGCGTGCCTGAAGTTTACGCGTCGCGTCAGTTAATTGCGAAAAAATCTCTTTGATGTCGAGGAAATAGCTTTGACCCTCTTCTGTTAACAGCAGAGATCGATTGCGTCGACGAAACAGCTTCAGCCCCAGAAAATCCTCAAGTGACTTGATTTGATGACTTACTGCGGCCTGCGTCACAAAAAGCTCTTCCGCTGCGCGGGTAAAGCTCAAATGGCGCGCTGCGGCATCAAAAACACGCAATGCATTTAGGGGTGGTAATCGTTTTGACATGACTTTTAGGCTTTGATGTTAAATGAATTTAACAATTATCTAACAGGATGTAACCTATTAGTTTTTTTTATCTGAGCCATTATAAATTGTCCGTTGAGGTTCTACCAGCAAATACCTATAGTGGCGGCACTTCCTGAAGCCGGAACGAAAAGTTTTATCGGAATGCGTGTTCTGGTGGGCTTTTGGCTTACGGTTGTGATGTTGTGTTGTTGTGTTTGCAATTGGTCTGCGATTCAGACCATGGTAGCAAAGCTACCCTTTTTCACTTCCTGTACATTTACCCTGTCTGTCCATAGTGATTAATGTAGCACCGCCAAATTGCGGTGCTTTTTTTTGTCCGACTTTCTGTCGATGGCGACCGGTTAGTTATCCAGTTCTACCATCTCTTTCACATCGGTACGGTTGATCTGCTGTTTGTTGCCGTTAGCGTCTTTATACGAAATCATTCCCGTTTCATTGTCGGTCTGTGGCTTGCCATCAGATACGATTGATCGACCATCGTTGGTGTGCATCACGTAATTCGATCCAGAACAGGCGCTCAGGGCAAAAGTCAGCATACAGGCAGAGATAATTGCGGCAGTCTTTTTCATCTTCTTCTCCTTAAAGCGATTTATGCTATTAAAAACACACTCCGTAACAGGCAAAATTGCTCGCCTAACGCTATTTAGCATAAGACACTGTGAGGACTTTGCCAGGATATCCAGAGTATTCCGATGGTTAGCACAACCCTTGTGTCAGCGCCTGTTTTGCGCGACGATCGGTTTATTGAACTGAGGATGACCATGAACGCATTTAATCCCGCGCAGTTTCGCGCGCAATTTCCCGCACTCAACGATGCCGGCGTCTACCTCGACAGCGCTGCTACTGCACTGAAGCCGCAGTCCGTGATTGAGGCGACCCAGCAATTTTATAGCCTGAGCGCCGGGAACGTGCATCGCAGCCAGTTTGCCGAAGCGCAACGCCTGACCGCGCGCTATGAGGCCGCACGGGAAAAGGCCGCGCGCCTGATCAACGCCCCGGATGACAAAACGATAGTCTGGACCCGTGGCACAACGGAAGCTGTCAACATGGTTGCCCAAAGCTATGCGCGTCCGCGCTTACGGCCGGGCGATGAGATTATCGTCAGCGTGGCGGAACATCATGCCAATCTCGTTCCGTGGCTGATGGTGGCAGAGCAAACGGGCGCTAAGGTAGTCAAACTCCCGCTCAACGCCCATTTGCTACCGGACGTCGAGCGTCTGGTTGAGCTCATCACTCCGCGCAGTCGCATTCTGGCGCTGGGGCAGATGTCGAACGTCACCGGCGGTTGCCCGGATTTAGCCCGCGCCATTACGCTCGCCCATGCGGCTGGCATGGTGGTAATGGTTGATGGCGCGCAGGGAATTGTGCATTTTCCCGCTGACGTGCAGCAGTTAGATATTGATTTCTATGCCTTCTCGGGCCACAAGTTGTATGGCCCAACCGGTATTGGCGTACTGTATGGTAAGCCAGAATTACTGGAAGCCATGTCACCGTGGCTCGGCGGCGGCAAGATGATTAGCGAAGTCAGCTTTGACGGTTTCACCACCCAGGCGGCCCCCTGGAAGCTGGAGGCCGGTACGCCTAACGTAGCTGGCGTCATCGGGCTAAGCGCGGCGCTCGAGTGGCTGGCGGACATTGATGTTGCGCAGGCCGAAAACTGGAGCCGGGGTCTGGCGACGCTGGCAGAAGACGCCCTGGCGAAACGTCCCGGTTTTCGTTCCTTCCGTTGTCAGGACTCCAGTCTGTTAGCCTTTGATTTCGCTGGCGTTCATCACAGTGATATGGTGACGCTGCTGGCCGAATATGGCATTGCGCTGCGCGCAGGGCAACACTGCGCACAACCACTGCTGGCGGAGCTGGGCGTATCCGGGACCCTACGCGCCTCTTTTGCGCCCTATAATACGCAAAGTGATGTGGATGCGTTGGTCGCAGCCGTTGACCGCGCGCTGGAAATATTGGTGGATTAATGACAAGCCCTTTATTCGCCGGACACCCGTTTGGCACAACCGTAACGGAAGAGACGTTGCGTACTACGTTTGCCCCGCTCAGCCAGTGGGAGGATAAATATCGTCAGCTAATTCTGCTGGGTAAGCAGCTTCCGGCGCTGCCGGAGGCGCTAAGGGCGCAGGCAAAAGAGATTGCGGGATGTGAAAACCGCGTCTGGCTGGGATATACCCTGCACGAGAATGGCACCCTGCATTTCTTCGGCGACAGCGAAGGCCGCATTGTGCGCGGGCTGTTGGCGGTATTGCTCACCGCCGTTGAAGGTAAAACCGCAGCCGAGTTACGGGCGCATTCACCCATGGCGCTATTTGACGAGTTAGGGTTAAGCGCGCAACTCAGCGCCTCGCGAAGCCAGGGCCTGCATGCGTTGAACGAGGCGATTCTTGAGGCTGCCCGGCAAGCCGGATGACGACGGCTGATGCGTCTTATCCGGCCTATAACACCGCACGAACTGTAGGTCGGATAAGCATAACACCATCCGACACAATCAACTCTGGCGCGCCGCTTTCGCCATCATCTTCTTCAGCGCATGGGAAACGGCTACAAAGCCAAAGGTAGCCGTCACCATGGTGGCGGCGCCAAACCCTGAGGCACAATCCATACGTTTTGGCCCTTCCGCCGTCGCCTTCATGGCACACACCGAGCCATCTGCCTGCGGGTAAACCAGCGCCTCGGTCGAGAACACGCAATCCACGCCCAGCTTGCCTTTACTGTTTTTCACCGCGCCAAAATCACTCTTCAGCCGCTCACGCAGCTTGGCCGCCAGCGGATCCTGAATGGTTTTTGCCAGATCAACCACCTGAATCTGCGTCGGATCGATCTGCCCGCCCGCACCGCCGGTGGTTACCAGCGGAATCTTATTACGCCGACAGTACGCAATGAGCGCCGCTTTCGGGCGCACGCTGTCAATCGCATCGATGACATACGAATAACCCGCATTCATATACTCCGCAACGTTATCTGGCGTAACAAAATCATCGACCACGTTCACCAGGCACTCCGGGTTAATCTGGCGGATACGTTCCGCCATCACCTCAGCTTTTGCTAAACCAACGTTATCGCGCAGCGCATGGATCTGACGGTTAGTATTGGTGACGCAAACATCATCCATATCGATGAGCGTAATCGCGCCAATGCCGGTACGCGCCAGCGCTTCCGCCGCCCACGATCCCACACCGCCAATCCCGACCACGCAAACATGCGCTCCGGCAAATAACTGCAGCGCATTTTCGCCATACAGCCGCGCCGTGCCGCCAAAACGCTGACGCCAGGCGTCACTGATAACCACAGACATAGAACCTCAAATATAGAAAACAAAAAGAGCGGACAAATACCGCCCTTGATGACTGCATCACTGCCTGATGGCGGCTACGCCTTATCAGGCCTACTCAGTAATGTAGGCCGGATAAGCGAAGCGCCATCCGGCAATTAACCGCTAAATACGTTACCCGCGTTGGCCGCTGTTTTCAGCACCCATACGCGACCGTAGTGATTATACCACCCGGCACGATGTCCGGCGTCAGCGCCAATACCCTGATAGATATCAAAGTGCTGGCCTTTAATCGCACCGCCCACATCCAGCGCCACCATCAGGCGCAGTTCATATTGACCGGTGAACTTACCGTTATTGTCCAGCAAGGGGACTTCCGCCAGTAACGTGGTGCCCGCAGGAATGATACTGCGGTCAGAAGCCACCGATGCGCGGCCAATCAGCGGTACCGCGCTGGCCCCTTTCACCGGCGCAAAAGATTGCGGCTTAAAGAAGACAAACGATGGGTTCTGCTCCAGCAGCTCACGCACTTCGGCCTCGCTGTGCGTCTCTCCCCAGTGGCGAATGGCCTGCATCGACATATCTTCTTTTTTCACTTCGCCACGATCAATCAACACCTTACCGATACTGCGATAGGCATGGCCGTTTTTCCCGGCATAGCTAAAGAAGTTTAGCGGGCTGCCGTCGCCAAAATCGATATAGCCACTGCCCTGAACATCCATAATAAAGTTGTCCATCAGGGAGTTGCTGTACGCCAGAATATAATTATCGCTTAGCGCGCCTGCGTAGATCTCGGCACGAGAGGGTAAACGTCCGCGTTTTGGCGGCATGCGATAGATAGGATACTGGAACTCGCCCTGACGCGTGTGGCGCGCCTGAATAACCGGCGTGTAATAACCCGTAAACTGGACGTTACCGTAGTTGTCCGCCCCTTCCATTTGCCACGCGTCAATACCAAACTGACGCATGCTGCGCGTATCACCGCCCGCACGTAACCATTGCTGGATAGCGTTGTAGACGTTGCTCTGGTTACCGTACAAACGCGGCGAAGCGCTGCGAATTTGATTAACCTGCTCGGCGAAATCACCGGCATTGATTGGCGCGCCAACCGCATCAGGCTGGTTCACCAGTGAGAAAGGCTGGGTAAATTTCCCGTCTTTATACTGCTGCCCACGATCGGTGGGTTTTGAGGAACACGCGGCGAGCATCGCAACGACTGCTCCCGCCAGAAGATATTTTGCCCAACGTCCTTTCATTGTTCTCGTCTTATGTTGCCTGAATGCGAGACGAAGATAACAAACCCCCGTACCTAATGAAATGCGAATGCATACCCGAACGCAAATTTTGCGCAAAAAATAATCCAGAATACGTTGTTTTTGTTCATTTTCACCCTTAAAACGTGATCAAGGTGAAAAAAGGGTTGCATGAAAATGCGAGCAGAGTATAGTGCGCATCCACGGACGCGGGGTGGAGCAGCCTGGTAGCTCGTCGGGCTCATAACCCGAAGGTCGTCAGTTCAAATCTGGCCCCCGCAACCAATTAAAATCAGAAGCAGTAACGTTACTCGATGGAAGAGTAATGACGGACGCGGGGTGGAGCAGCCTGGTAGCTCGTCGGGCTCATAACCCGAAGGTCGTCGGTTCAAATCCGGCCCCCGCAACCAATCATATTTGCTGCAATATTTTTGCAAAGTAGTTCGAATCACAGCAAGGCGGCGACGCAGTGAATCCTTAGGGGCTTACTCCAGTAAGTGACTGAGGTGAACGAGGAAAGCCAACGCAGATGTGGTTTGAAATACGAAGCAAAAAGACGGACGCGGGGTGGAGCAGCCTGGTAGCTCGTCGGGCTCATAACCCGAAGGTCGTCGGTTCAAATCCGGCCCCCGCAACCAACACATTAAGCACCTTAACGGGTGTTTTTTTGTATCTGTCGTTCGTAAAAAAAGCGCTTTTCAGCGCTTTTTTGTTATCCCCTTCTCGCCAGCGTCGCACCATCGGCAAAGTAGGCTTTAATCCCTGCCAGAATCGACTCCGCCACTTCCTGCTGGAAGGTCGCCGTCTTCAGCTTACGCTCTTCTTCGACGTTACTGATAAATGCCGTTTCCACGAGGATGGAGGGAATATCCGGCGCTTTCAGCACCGCGAACCCGGCTTGCTCAACCTGATTCTTATGCAGGTTGTTGATTTTACCAAGCTTATTCAGCACCGCTTTGCCAAACTTCAGGCTGTCGGCGATGGTCAGCGATTGCACCATATCGAACATGGTGTGGTCGACATAACGGTCACCGCTTTTGCTAACGCCACCGATGAGATCCGAGGCGTTCTGGGTTTGGGCCAGATATTTTGCCGCGGTACTGGTCGCCCCTTTAGTCGAGAGCGCAAACACCGATGAGCCGCTGGGTTGCCGGCTGGTAAAGGCATCGGCGTGAATAGAGACAAACAGGTCTGCACGCTGTTTCTGCGCTTTCGCCACACGCACTTTTAGCGGAATGAATATATCTTCATTACGCGTCATAAAGACCTTCATGTTGCCCTCTTTTTCAATAAGGGCTCGCAGGCGACGGGCAATTTGCAGTACCACATCTTTTTCACGCGTCTTGTATTTCCCCACCGCACCGGAGTCTTCTCCACCGTGCCCGGGGTCCAGCATAATGACAATCGGACGATCGCGCCCCGCTTTACCCGGCTGCGGACCACTTTGCGCAGGCGGCACCTGTTTATCCAGATCGCCCTTGTTGTAATCTTCAAGCAACGCCAGCAGCGGATCCTGAACATCCTGCGCATTAGCAGGATAAAGATCCATGACCAGACGCTCTTTAAAACCGGCGACGGGGGCCAGGGCAAAGAGTTGCGGCTTCACATTCTGTTTCAGCTCGAACACCATCCGCACGGTCTGCGGGTCAAATTGCCCGACTCTCGCCGACTTAATATAGGGATCGTCAGGACGAATCTGCGCGCCGATGCCCTTAAGCACCGAGTTCAAATTAACGCCTTCAATATCGACAACCACACGCTCAGGATTACTCAGGGCAAACTGTTTGTATTTCAGCAAACGGTTGGATTCCACCGTGACGCGGGTATAACTGGACGCAGGCCAGATACGAACGGCAACGACCTGACTCACGGCAGCCAGACCAACCTGACTGACGCTCAAAAGCCACATAGCACCCGCACCTTGCAGTAAACGACGGCGACTGATTGCTGAATTGGATCCCGACATGCTTCTCCCGAGCAAAAGAAATCTTTATTGAAGTAATACGTAAAACGTCCGAATTGACCGGAAACTTTAACGAATGACGCATAATCTGTCATCTATAAAAGGGTAAACATTCTTTTTATATTCACGACATTACTGAAAAAAATCTTCGGCATGAGTAAAAATTACGCTTGCGCACAGCACCAAAACAGAATAAAAATACATAAATTACGAATAATCATGCAATGAGGGTGTGCCGTGGTGAAGGAGCGTAGAACCGAACTGGTACAGGGATTCCGCCATTCTGTTCCCTATATCAATACCCATCGGGGAAAAACGTTTGTCATTATGCTGGGCGGCGAAGCCATCGAGCATGAAAACTTTTCCAGTATCGTCAATGACATTGGGCTTCTTCATAGCCTCGGCATCCGCCTTGTCGTAGTCTATGGCGCACGACCGCAGATTGATGCCAATCTTGCGGCGCATCATTATGAGCCGGTGTACCACAAAAATACGCGCGTCACCGACGCTAAAACCCTGGAGCTGGTCAAACAGGCTGCGGGATTGCTCCAGCTTGATATTACCGCCCGCCTGTCGATGAGCCTGAATAATACGCCATTGCAGGGTGCGCATATCAATGTGGTCAGCGGTAATTTTATTATCTCCCAACCGCTGGGCGTTGATGACGGCGTGGACTACTGCCATAGCGGGCGTATTCGTCGTATTGATGAAGAGGCCATTCACCGTCAACTGGACAGTGGCGCGATAGTCCTGATGGGGCCAGTCGCCGTTTCCGTTACCGGTGAGAGCTTTAATCTGACGTCAGAAGAGGTCGCCACGCAGTTGGCTATCAAACTGAAGGCGGAGAAAATGATTGGCTTTTGCTCGTCCCAAGGGGTCACCAACGATGATGGCGATATTATTTCCGAATTGTTCCCTAACGAAGCCCAGGCGCGCGTCGAGTCACAGGAAGAGAAAGGTGACTACAGCTCAGGTACGGTGCGCTTCCTGCGTGGTGCGGTGAAAGCTTGTCGCAGTGGCGTACGCCGCTGCCACCTGATCAGCTATCAGGAAGATGGCGCGTTGCTGCAGGAACTGTTCTCCCGCGATGGCATCGGTACGCAAATCGTGATGGAAAGCGCGGAGCAAATTCGCCGCGCCACCATTAACGATATCGGTGGCATTCTGGAGCTGATCCGTCCGCTGGAACAACAAGGCATTCTGGTCCGCCGCTCCCGCGAGCAACTGGAAATGGAGATCGACAAATTCACCATTATTCAGCGCGATAACCTGACCATCGCCTGCGCCGCACTGTATCCTTTCCCGGAAGAGAGGATTGGCGAAATGGCCTGCGTGGCGGTACACCCGGATTACCGTAGTTCGTCACGTGGGGAAGTATTGCTGGAGCGGATCGCCGCGCAGGCCCGGCAAATGGGGCTGAGTAAGCTGTTCGTACTGACCACCCGCAGCATCCACTGGTTCCAGGAGCGCGGCTTCACGCCGGTGGATATCGACCTGCTGCCGGAAAGCAAGAAAGAGATGTACAACTATCAGCGGCGATCAAAAGTGCTGATGGCTGATTTGGCCTAGGCGTGGCTGCCGGATGCGGCATAACAGCCTCATCCGGCCTACAGCTACATCATGCCGTCATTAAATAATGCTGATAGCCCGCTGCGGCGTTCGGTACGCATGACAATTGCCCCGCCCAATATTCGTTCATCGGCATACAGCGACAGACGGCGGCGCGCGCGGGTTACGGCGGTATAGACCAGCTCGCGGGTAACCACGGGGGAATGCTGGCTGGGTAAAATCAGCGCCGCATGGTCAAACTCAGAGCCCTGCGATTTATGTACCGTCATCGCCCAGGTGGTTTCATGCTCAGGCAAGCGGCTGGGTTGCACCGACTTAATCGAACCGTCCGGCAGCGCAAACCACACCCTCAGCCCTTGTCCGCGATCGAGGGCAATGCCAATATCACCGTTAAATAACCCCAGCGAACTGTCATTGCGCGAAATCATCACCGGTCTTCCCTCATACCAACGACTGTGCGTCGAACGGTGAATTTTACGTTTTTGCGCCATCACCTGCTCAATGCGCTCATTCAAACCGCCTACGCCAAACGGCCCTTCCCGCAAAGCGCATAGCAGCTGATACTCATTGAAGGCCTGAATGATGGCATCCGGCGCGGCGCCCTCATGCAGTAAATCCAGGTAGTGCCCATAACCTGCCAGCGCCTCATCCAGCATCGCGGCGTAATCTTCACTGCTGCGTAACGTGCGTTTTTCGATATCGCTGAATCCCTGCTGGAAAACCGTTTTTACCGCAGCTTTGTCACCGCAATTAATCGCAGCAGCCAATTGACCGATCCCAGAATCACTGCCGAAACGGTAGCTTTTTTGCAGCAGACACAAGCTGTCACGTAACGCCGCCGCCTGAGTACCCGTTCCCGCCGGAATAGCGCTACCGGTCAGGCGACTAAGCTGCCGGGCGCGTTCCGGGGTAAATCCTTCGCTGACAAAAGCACAAATATCCCCGAGCACCGCCCCCGCCTCGACGGAGGCGAGCTGGTCACGATCGCCGAGAAAAATCACCCGCCCGTGCGGCGGTAGGGCATCGATAAGGCGCGACATCATCGGCAAATCAATCATCGAGGCTTCATCCACCACCAGCACATCCACATGCAGCGGATTCCCCGCGTGATGACGCAAGCGCTGGCTGCCGGGCTGAGCGCCTAATAACCGATGCAGCGTACTGGCATCATCGGGAATGCGTTTCTTTTGCTCATCGGTAAGCGGCAGTTCTCGCAACGCCGCTCCCAGCGAGGCGGTCAGACGCGCAGCCGCTTTTCCCGTTGGCGCCGCCAGACGAATACGGCAGCGTTCACCGTCCGCCATCTGGATCAACGCCGCCAGAAGTCTCGCGACCGTTGTCGTTTTTCCGGTGCCCGGCCCGCCGGAGATCACTGATATACGGCGGGTCAGCGCCACAGCAGCGGCCACCTTTTGCCAGTTAACGCCTTCCGATGATGGAAACAGCGCCTCCAGCGTGTCAGTCAGCCGTTGTTCATCCACCTCAATGGCGTGGTTAACTTCACTGAAAAAACGCGCCACCGCGCGTTCGTTATGCCACATGCGGTTCAGATACAGGCGATCGCCGTACAGCACCAGCGGGGTCGGTTGCTCGCCATGGCTTACTGCCCCGGAGGCCAGCAAACATTCCGCCCAGTCTTCAGGCTCGCCCATCTCAGCAAGCCAGGCGCTTAACAAAGGATGAGCATCTTCGCGTAAGGATAATCGCGAAAGTGGTAAGCAGACGTGCCCTTCTCCCGCTTCGCGGCTGAGCAATGCCGCAGCCAGCGCAACCGCAGGATTACCATTTCCGGCCACTGCCAGCGCAAACTGGGCATCCAGAGGCCGGAGCTGTTTTTGTTCAACGGCTTCCAGTAATCGTTTCTGGATTGTCATGACATCTCCTCCAGCTCCGCACCGGCAAACATCTCATCCATCAAAGCGATCAATTCTCCGTCTGGTCGGGTGGCGTAAATTCCCTGCTGCGGATCCTCGCCATCAACGCCGCGCAGGAAAAGATAGATAACGCCGCCAAAATGGCGTTCATAGTCATAATCAGCAATGCGATGGCGTAAGTAGCGATGCAGCGCCAGGGTATAAAGTTGATATTGCAGGTCGTAGCGATGCGCCTGCATGGCTGAGGCCATCGCCTGCTGCGTGTAGGCTGCGCTGTCTTCACCCAGCCAGTTAGATTTGTAATCAAGCAGGTAATAACGCCCCTGATGACGAAACACCAGGTCAATAAACCCTTTTAGCATGCCGCGTACCTGCATAAAATCCAACGCAGAGCAGCCCGCTGAGAGCGGATCGTATTTACGGATCAACGCATCAAGTCGGCTGGCCATCAGCGGCTGTGAAATCGGCAGATAAAACTCCATCTCCACCTGTTTTTCACGGGCGGAAAGTTGGCTCAAACTGACGCCCGTCTCGTTAAGAGGCGCCTGCAAAATGACGTCCAGCCATGCGGTCAAAACCGGCGTCCAATGCGCGTCATAACCGCCCAAGGCCAGTTTTTCCTCGACCCAATGCGGATCTACCGGTTGGGTAAAATCAAGGTCCTCAAACAGGCTATGCAAAAACGTGCCCGGCGAGGCGCCGCGCGGAAATTGATGCGGGGTGAGTCCTGACTCCGCAATGACCTCGCCAACGCCTGCGGCATCAACATCCAGGCGCGGGATCAGATCCTGCGCGATTCCATGTCCGCGCTGTTGCAGGCCGGAATAACTGGTCACGCGCCAGCCATCGCCGGGGGTGCGTTGCAGTGTTCTCGCACTCAATGTGGCGCTGACCGGCTGCGCAACCTGCCAGCGCTCACCGTCAGGTTGACCTGGCGTCAGGCAGGCAATATCGTCGCAACCCAGCGCGTCAATCGCGCCACGCAGTCCCACGGCATCCATTGGCTCACCTTTTTGCAACAGACGACCAAGGGCGCTCTGATGCACATCGGTATCCCCCTTTTTATCGCCCCGACGACGTACCAACGGCGCAACGCCGAGGCTGCAGTGCCATACCGAACGGGTTAGCGCAACGTAGAGCAAGCGCAGGTCTTCCGCCAGGCGTTCAGCCTCTGCCAGCTCAACGCTCTCCCTGGCGTCACTGAGGTCCAGTACCGCTTCAAAGGAGCTGCGATCGTGGTAGAACGCCTGATCCTGGACGCGGAAATTCGTGATAAACGGCAGCCAGACCAGCGGGTATTCCAGCCCTTTCGATTTATGAATGGTCACGATTTGTACCAGATGCTTGTCGCTTTCCAGTCTGAGCTGCTGGCTGGACGCATTGCTGTCCGGTTCAAGAATATGCTGGGACAACCAGCGCACCAGCGCATGCTCGCTTTCCAGTTGCGATCCCGCTTCCTGGAGCAGTTCGCTGATATGTAAAATATCGGTTAGACGGCGTTCGCCCCCTGCCGTCGCCAGCAGGTTTTCCGCAATCTGGCGATTTGTCATCAGCGCACGCAGCATCGGCATGACGCCGCGTTTATGCCAGATTTGACGATAGCCGTCGAATTCTTCAACTACCGCATCCCAGGCATTCTCATCATTATTTAATGCTTCAATATCCTGCGCATTCAGCCCCATCATTGAGGTCGCCAGCGCGCTACGCAGTGTGTTTTCCCGTTCCGGCGTCATCACCGCTTGCAGCATCCACAGCAATTCCTGCGCTTCCAGCGTTTCAAATACGCTGTCACGGTTGGAAAGGTAGACGGAGGGAATCGCCAGTTGCGTCAGGGCATCGCGGACCAGCGCCGCCTCCTGGCGGCTACGAACCAGTACGCTGATGTCTGAGGCGCGTACCGGCCTGGATGCTTTACCGCTGACCAGTTGCGCATCACCAGAGTGTCCGGCCTTCAGCCAGTCGCGAATTTGCGTCGCGCACACCTGCGCCATGTAGTTCTGGTAGTCGCCTACGCCACAACTTTCCCCTTCCATCAGCCACATACTCATTGCGGGCTGCGTTTCACCATGTAAAACAAACCGCAGCGACTGGTTTTTCTCTGCAAATTTTACCGGGCTAAAGGGGATTTCGCGGAACATAAAGGCGTCGTCCATCTGGCTGAAAAGCGTATTCACGCTATTAACCATGCCGGGGGCAGAACGCCAGTTGGTATCGAGCGTATAGTGTGCGCTGACTTCGCTGCGCGCCTTCATATAGGTGAAAATATCCGCGCCGCGAAACGCATAAATAGCCTGTTTGGGATCGCCAATCAACAGCAGCGCGGTCTCTGGCTGATGCTGCCAGATCCGGCGGAATATGCGGTACTGCTGCGGATCGGTATCCTGAAATTCATCGATCATCGCGACCGGGAAACGGGTACGGATAGCCGCCGCCAGCGCATCGCCGCTGTCACTGCGCAACGCCGCATCCAGACGGCTGAGCATATCGTCAAAGCCAAGCTCGCCGCGTCGACGCTTCTCCTCAGCAACAGCGGAACGGATCTCCGCCAGCGCCCGGGTGATCACCAGATCGCGGAGAGTTAACGGTTCGCTAAGTAGTTCATCAATGGCGACGAAAAGCGGGTGCTGAGGCGTTACGCCCCCCGCTTTGGTGCGCTCTTGCAGAAAACGCTGTGAGAATTTCTCCAGCGCGTCAGGAAGCTGGTAACTCTGGGTTTCTTCCTGTGCCCATGCGCTGATCTTTTCGATCCACTTGCTCTGGTTACCGCGATTGAATTTACGTCGGTCGATCCCTGAGGCTTCCAGCAGCCCGTCCAGCTCATCAACAGAGCCGCGCCATTGCTGCTTAATCCGGTTAATGCGGGCGAGAATTTGTTCGTGTCGGGAGGCCAGCGTTTCGTCATCGGACGGGGGAGCCTTGATCACCGGCGCTTCGCCCTGAAGATAGCGATCGATATCCCTCAATAGCGCCTGAGGACCTTTCCACGTTTCAAAAATGACCTGCGCAATGTCGCGGGACAACGGATAGCAATGCCGCCGCCAGAAGTCCGCGCACGCCTGATAACGCAGCAGTGATTCGTCTTCAATCAGTTGCTGTTCAAACAGCATGCCTGACTCAAAGGCGTTGAGGCTCAGCATGCGCTGACAAAAACCATGAATGGTAAACACCGCCGCTTCATCCATCTGTCTTTCAGCCAATAGCAGCCACTGGGCGGCCTGTTTTTTATCGGCTATTTCGTCTAACAAACGGGCATATAGCGGGTTGTCGGTGGTTTCACGCAGGCAGGCAATGCGCAGCTCATGAATGTTGCTACGAATTCGGCCACGCAGTTCCTCTGTGGCCGCCTCGGTAAAGGTGACCACTAATAGTTCTTCAACGGTCAGAGGACGTGGAAAGGCGGCAGAGCCGCCCAGTCCAAGCAGTAAACGTAAATACAGGGCGGCGATGGTAAAAGTTTTACCGGTGCCCGCAGAGGCTTCAATCAGGCGCTCGCCCGTCAGGGGCAAGCGCAGTGGATCAAGGGACTCAGCGGCATCATTCATTCTTGTCACTCATCAGGGGTAAGGTTTGCTGCAACGCGCTGACGGTCTGCCACACTTTCCAGCCTTCCGGGCGCACGTATTCTGCTTTCCCGTTCTGACTGCCGGAAACCTGTGACAGTATCGCCATGCCTTGCGGCTCAACCACCGCCTGATGGAAGAAGTCGGCAAGTTTTTGCGGCGTCAGCAGTTTAATCTGAGCCACTATTTTATCACGTGAATCGAAGCGCATATTGCCGCGATCAAAATCTTTGCTTAACTGTGAGGCTTCTTCCCCCAGCGTTTGCGGCGCCTGTAGCATTTGCGCAATGATCGCCTGCTGAATTTGTGCAAACTCTTCTGGTTTCATTGCCCGCAGCTTCGCTTCCGCCGTCGGGAAAAATGCTTTATAACGCTCCCAGAGGTAAGACGGTTGCTTATCACTGCTTTGTAACAGGAACCCCATCCCCCACTGACGCCCAACGCTCATCGGGAAAGCAAATACGGCATAGCCTAACTGCTCTTCAGTACGCAATTGATTGTAAAACCACGGCTGAACAATTTGCCCTAACATGGCGCTGTAGGCTGAACTGCTGTATTCGTCATAGCCAGTTGGCACAAATACCGCCGCCAGCGCAGAATCCGTGCTACTACCCGCTTTCTCAAAGATGACGGACTGCTTCTTGTCCACGACCACTTCTTTGTTCCGGCACCACTGCGAGCCATTCGCGCCAAGCTGTTTCTGAATATCCTGCGCCATGGTTGTAGCCTGAGCTTTGCTCATATTACCCACCACCAGGAACTCAGGCCGCGCCCCCGCTTTTAACGCATCGCGGTAGGACATCACCTCTTGCAACGTAATGGATGGCAATAGCGCGCGACGTTCATCGCGTGAGAAATAGGGCACCTGAGACAGCATTTGCACCGGCATAATCGCCTGATCGTAGGCTTTACCTTTTTCCGCAGAGTCCATCATCTGGGCGTACCAGGATTTCGCCTGTGCCAGTTGTTCATCCGTTGAGGTGTAGCTGAAATAACCGCTTAATAACGCCTGAAAAAGCTGCGGCAGACGTTGAGTGTAACCGTTAGCGTTAAGCATCAGGCCATTGTTAGCGTTGGTCGAAAAACCTATTCCACCCACCGATGCCTGGTTGCTTAACTGATCGAGCGCGATTCCCGCCAGGTAATCGTTCAGGGCGAATAATACCTGGTTGCGCGCGCTGTCCATCGCTTTCGGGTTACGCAGGATCACGCTGACATCAGCCTTCGGCTCGCTGGCAAAATACAGGCTCGGCGCATACACCACGCGCAAATCCGGCTCATCGACGATCAGTTCCGGGTGAGCGTATTTTTTATCCGCTTTGATCAGCGTGAAATCATCCGGAATGTAGGGGTTCAGCTCTGGCAAAGACAGCGCAATGCCCTGTGCTTTTTGCTGCCAGTCAGCAAAGGTTTTGTCGCTGATTTTGTCCACCTGATAAGGCGCATCGACAAAATAAGCGGTTTTATTATGCGGTTCTTTCGCGCTGATATACCAGATACGCGCATTCTGCGGCGTCATCATTGCCAGACGTTGCGCAATGGCTTGCGCATCATATTGGTCGGCAATATTCACCGCATCCAACGTATGCTCGACGGGAACGCGGATCATGGTATCAGCCAGCCATTCCACGTAGTCCATATCACGAGTGATTGAAGGATAACGGAAATCGAGATCCAGCACGTGCGCCAGTTCGTTAAAGTAGCGTTTATCGACGCCTTTCTCACGTAACAGATTGAGATAGCTAAAGATGGCCGCAACAACTTCATCGCGGTTCGCCAACCCTTTGTCGGTTAACGTCGCAGAAATGGCTAATACCCCGCTGTTGCCATTAACCACCGGATCGGAATCGGCGCGAATGCCCTCCACCAGCCCCTGTTTTTGCAGCCAGTCGGACAGCGTACCAGGACTACGATTGCCAATCAGGTAGGTTATCAGTTCATCAGTTTTACTGCGGAACTTTACGCTGTTGTTATCGATACGAAACTCGACGCGCAGGACTTTGCGCGGCATTGCCGGCACATAGTGGATGATGATGCCTTTCTGTGCGTCGGTGACAACCGGTACGGTGATTTCCGGTTTTTCGATATTTCTGTTCGGTACGCGGCCGAAAGTATCAGCGGCTATCCGCGCCAACTCTGGCAGTGGTTTATTACTATAAATCACCGCCTTCATCAGGTTCGCGGAGTAGTACTTTTCATGAAATTTTTGTAATGCCAGCACCACCGGGTTACCCGGTTTATCGCTTAATGTCTCCAGATTTCCGCCGGAGAAACGCGAGCCAGGGTGCGCCGGGTTGATCGTCTCAGCGCTGACCTGCGCCATACGCATCCCATCCCGGGTACGCGCCAACGTCAGCTCAGAGTTCACCGCATTACGCTCGCGATCGGCATATTTTTTATCCAGCAACGGATCGGCGATCGCGTCCGCCAGTCTATCCACTGCCCCCACCAGCGCGTCGTTTTCGACTTCAAGATAAAAAGCCGTACGGTAAGGCGCTGTGCTGGCATTGTGGCTGCCGCCATGCATTTTCAGGAATTCAGCCAGGCTGTCGGGCTGCGGGTATTTTTTCGAGCCCATCAGACACATGTGTTCGAGATAATGCGCCAGCCCCTGATGATCGTCCGGATCTTCCAGCGAGCCAACAGGCACCACCAGTGCAGAAAGGGATTTCACGGCCTGCGGATCGGATACCAGCAACACGACCATGCCGTTATCAAGGCGCACGGCCTGATACTGGCGGGTATCTTTATCGCTTTTACGGATGGTTTCAGCTAAAGGCTGCCAACCGGTATCTGCCTGACTTACGGGAACCCAAAGGGCGACGAACAACAGTAATGCGCTGAACCAGGTGCTGCGGGGCATTCACAAACCTCATCATTAACGTATTCACCTGTTCACTGCAAACCACGTATCAATACGTGGCATGAACAGGGCAAGACTTCGTGCTGAACAAGTCAGCATCTTCTCTTTTTAAGAATCAGTCCGTGACAGAATGCGCATCATAGTGGAAGCCATCAAATTGCGCAATTTTTATACAACCATCAGGACTGGTTAAAGCGAAAAATCGGTAACAGATAGCGCTGTGACTGTAAAACAATGCGTTCCAGCGTCTCGGCATCCAGTTGACGCCACAGGCGTTGATACCAGATATCATCGCCTTCGCCACGAACCATCATGTTGCCTTCATAAGCCTGCAAAAACTTACTGCGCGCTTTTTGCAACGTATCGTCGTCCTCTAACATGGCATCATTTGCAGCGTCATAACAGGTTTTTATCCATGCGCCGCCGCTTTCCGGTAATACCAGCAATGGCGACGACATGCCTTCCCGATATCCCTCAATGAGCTGCGACAAATACAGCAGCGCCTGTTCTGCCGCCAGTGGAGGGAAACGCCATTCCCCGTCTTTGCGCAGGAATAACCGACTCTCTCCCGTACCGCCACTGGCACAATAGACAAGATGTTCCAGCCAAAGTTGCACCCCCTGGGCAATGCTTATCAAAGATGGGCGCCAGCGCAACAAACCGTCCTCTTGCACCTGCGGCAACCAACCGGTGATTTGCACACCGTTACAGATGAGATCAATCTCCATGCTCTGGCAAGGCTGACGACAGGCGATAATGCGTTCAGCCAGCGACTGCATCTCCTGACGCTGCGTATCCCACAGAATTTCGCCAAATGACCCATAGGGCAGCACGCCTGCCGCACGAAAACGGCGAAACAATCGTTCAGCATCGTTCTCTTCAACCAGCGTGTTAAGCAATTGCTGATTAAGCTGATAGCGAGTTAATCCTTCCAGAACAAAAGGTTCAGTTTCCGGGATCTCACTTTCTTCAGAACGAAAGTTGACCTGCAAACGCATCTGAAAAAAGGCCCGTACCGGATGAGCCCAAAATCGCTGTAACGTTTCCAGCGTTAACGTGGCTGGCATTTCAAAGGGGAGAGGCTGCACAAAATCCGTGTGCGCTTTTCCTGACAGGCTCGCCGCAGGCAGCCACTCCCGGGCGTAGCTTTGCTGTTCGCCGGGCTGATAGTTTTGTGCGTCAAAAGGCATGCGGGTATGCAGACGGGTAATGTGCGCTTTTACCCGGGCCTCGCTTTGATCGCAGGTCAACGATTCGTCGCCCGGCAAATAGTGGCTTTGCCCGATGTAATCCATCAGTTCCTGCACCAATACCGACGGGAAGCGTTCGCTGTTATCCTGAATTGAGCGGCCAATGTAGCTGATGTAGAGCGTTTGCTGCGCCGAAATTAATGCTTCGAGGAACAGATAACGGTCATCATCGCGACGGCTGCGATCGCCCCGCATCGGTTTTTGACTCATCAGATCAAAGCCCAGCGGCGCAAGCTGACGCGGATAAACGCCATCGTTCATGCCCAGCAGACATACAACCTTAAAAGGAATAGAGCGCATCGGCATCAGCGTACAAATGTTAACGGGCCCTGCCAGGAAGCGCTGGCTAATGCGTTCCTGGTCGAGACGTTGCGCCAGTTCATCACGTAGCAAGGAAAGCGGTACGGCATCGCCATACTCAGCCCCCAGTCCTTCAGTAATAATGGCCTGCCACTGCTGTTCAATCAGCGTCATCGCCGCTTCGGTATCCGCATCCGGCAGGAAGAAATCATTAAGCATATCCCGACAAACAGGCAGCCACTCTTCCAGCGGGCGCTCCTGCGCCAATCCTCGACGCCAGAGATTAAGCTGCATCAGCAACGAGGCCAGATGCCCTACCAGTTCGGCAATCAAACCGCTCGACTCATCATAGGGCAATACCGATTGCCACTCGCCCTGGGCGCTTTCCATCGCATAGCCGAGCAGCATGCGTGTTAAACCAAATTGCCAGGTATGCTGACCCGTTGGCGGAAGCTCCAGCTCACGCACGTTATCGTCGTCAATTCCCCAGCGAATACCTGATTCATTAACCCACAAACGAAGATAGCGCAGACCATCTTCATCAATATTGAAACGTGCCGCCAGCACGGGGACATCCAGTAATGCCAGCACATCCTCAGAGACAAAACGGCTATCCGGCAGCGACAGCAGACTGATAAAGGCCTGCAAGACGGGATGAGACTGACGCGCCCGACGGTCGGAAATCGCATAGGGTAAGTAACGGTCGGCTGGCGCGCTGCCAAAAACCGCCTGAATGAACGGGCTATAGCTGTCGATATCCGCCACCATCACGATAATGTCGCGCGGCGTCAGCGTGGGATCTGCTTCCAGCATTGCCAGCAGTCGGTCATGAAGAATTTCCACTTCACGCTGAGGGCTATGGCAGACATGGAAAGTCACGCTGGTGTCGTTCACATCAAGCAGTCGTTTGTTGTCGCTTCGGGAATACTCGTCCAGCGTAACGCCCGCCACGGCCCGGCTTTGTAACTCGAGAATATCCGACTGAATGTTATGCAAAAGATTGTCTGGGGTTATATCGACAAACGCATCCAGCTCCTGGCTGTTTTCCAGTTCTGAAAGCAGATAAATATAATCACGTCCCAACTTACCCCACGAGGCCAGCATCGGGTTGCCTACATCCTGCTCACCATCACTGTTAAACAATCCTGCCGCATTCTGAGTATCACGAAACAGCGGCAGGTGACGTTCTTCAAAACTGTGCCGACGCTGACGCGCCAACAGCTTTGCCAGCCAGGCGGGATCTTTAATGTCGCCCCAATAGTAGCGACAAGGGTTGGTAAACAGCAGATGAATATCAATGTGCTTACCCAACGCCTGCAACGCCTGCAGGTAAACCGGCGGTAGCGCCGAAATTCCGCAAATAAAGACGCGAGAAGGCAGCCCCTGCGGACATTCAGACGCATTTTCCAGGGTGTGAATAAATCGCTGATATAAATTGGCGCGATGCCAGCGCGGTTGACCCAGTTCAGCGGTGTATTCCACCAGCGCTTTCCACAACGGCGCCTGCCATGCCTGAGCCTCGCCGAGTCCTTCAATCTGGCGCCCCGCTTCCCACTGCGTTAACCAGTCAGGGCGATAAACTAAATACTGATCGAAAAGGTCCGCCGCGCGAGAGGAAAGCTGAAACAGCTTACGTTTATCGGTGTCGTCCGTCAGATAGTGTCGCAGCAGTGCGAAGTCATCGTTATCCAGCAATTGCGGCAGCAGAGTCATTAACTTCCAGCTCATGCTCTGTTTGCTGAACGCGCTCTCTTTCGGGATATCCGGCAGCACGCGCACAAACATATCCCAGATAAAACTCGCGGGTAGCGGGAAATCGATGTTGGCGGCGATACCAAATTTCTGTGCAAGGGTCATTTGTAGCCACTGCGCCATACCGGTGCTTTGCACCAGGATCATTTCCGGCTCAAAGG
The DNA here is from genome assembly GCF_005280955.1 of Citrobacter sp. wls717. Taxonomy (NCBI): domain Bacteria; kingdom Pseudomonadati; phylum Pseudomonadota; class Gammaproteobacteria; order Enterobacterales; family Enterobacteriaceae; genus Citrobacter; species Citrobacter sp. wls717. The sequence goes on along the minus strand of NZ_SZWW01000031.1, from coordinate 153,101 downwards.
GATCGTCCAACCGCTCGCGCTCAACGATAAACTCCATTAACGCTTCCAGCACATCCAGACGATTGGAGTGGTAGACCCTTAACATAGCGGCTCCTGACTACTGACGGTTCGGGCAATGCAGACGTGTCATTTGACCTTGCCTGCCCAGAGGTGAAGAAATTTTAACGCTGATGCTGACACATCCTGCTTCCGTTGTCTGCATTCGGTTAACCTGCCAGTTCACAGGTGGTGAAAACGGATACAGCTGGGTTTGCTGCCAGGCGTGACGCCAGAGTTGCTGATACTGGTTTCTGACGATAAAACTGTTCATCAACGCCCGCTGGTATCCCGATAGCGCAGTCACAACCATGATCATCAGCACCATTGCCAGCATCACTTCCGGCAGGCTAAAACCACGTTGTCTGTTCAGGGAGTCTGACATAACGCTACCGCCTTTAACGGACAAAAATCGCTCCAGCCATGCGCCGAAAATTCGATATTGCCATCGATAATCGCTCCCCGACGCCATAGCGATACGCCTTCATAATGCGCAATAAGCAGCACGGAAGTCTCAGTAAGTCGTCGCAGGCAAACCGCGACATCCTGCCCGGTATAACGCCGACACTGTAAAGCCGGTTGTAAGCCCCAGGACTGCATGCGTCCCCATTCGATGGCGGATTGCACTACCGCCTGCCGTTGCAAAGACCGACTTTCCGTTGTAACACGCGATGCAAAACTCGTTTCTTGTCGGCTAACACCCTGCAATAACAGGCTGCCGAGCACCAGCAGTAGCAGGACCATCGCCAGGGACGAAACACCTCGCTCACTATTCACAGGTTGAAACCTGTCACACTGTAAAAGGCTTCAATGACTTTTTGCGGTTCGACGTTGCTCACTCCACGCAAACGCAACGTAAGGAGTGGTTGAAATCCGCGAATATTCAGGCGCTCAACCTTAAACGCCTGAATCTCTATCGTGGCTGGATCGGTCATTTTCTCCCACCCTTTGCCATTACAACTCGTTGCTCCTCGCTGGGTCTCCAGGACTTTGTCCTGTAAACGAAATCCGATGGTATCGGACTCTTTCGCGGGAACGCTCTCCCAAATGCCGTTACTGTTGGCATCCCAACGGGCAATGACACAGTCACCCTTAGCCGATATCACCAGTTCCTCTCCGACACAGGTTCCCCGGCAATACCCTGCCCGCTGAAGATGTTTTGCCACGGTATAGACCCGCTGCCATATTTCATCCTCCAGCGCTAGCTGGCGCGTATTGCGCAGGATCTCTCGCTGCAGAGCGGGTAAAAATCGCGCTGCGCTGAGCAGTAAAATACTGCTAATGACCATAGCAATGAGCACCTCCAGCAGTGAAAAACCCCGCTCGTTTACTGACATGACCTGGCCTCATCGCGCTCGCAAAGCCTGATCCGCCCCCAGCCTGACACCACCACGCGCCATTCGCCTGCCGCATTTTTCAGACGAATATGTCCAGCCCATGCCGTATTGCGCAGCCCAAAAAAGGCCAGTGAAGGCGTTATCTCTGCCATTTCGACATCGTCCCAGCGCGGTGCAAACACCAGGGGTGAAGTCGGTTTACACCCGTCTTGTAAAGCCGCAGAACTGACCAGACACCACGATGGCCCATCCTCCATCACGCTTACCACGTGATCGCGGTTACGCCAGTTAGCATCTTCACGTAGTTGCAGCAGGTAGTCCCGCACCTGACAGGCGGTCTGCCACAGGCGCTGTTGTTGTTGCCAGTACTGCCAGCCATACAACCCGGACGCGCCAAGCGCCGCGACAATCAGCATCGCAATCAGGGTTTCGAGAAACGTGTAGCCTTGTTGTTTTTTCATGCCGCCAGTATGGCGTGAGGAAAATGAATAACGAGCGGGAAATTCGGTTTCTACGACGAGCAACGGGGAATATTTGACGCGTTGCAGAGCGTTGCAATATTTCAGGAACCCGCGCCGAAGAATGAAATGACAGACAAAAAAAACCGACGCGCGAAGGCGTCGGTTGTGACAGCATCAAGCTCGGTTAGATAGCTACTGGCGCTTTAATACCGGGATGTGGATCGTAGCCTTCGATTTCGAAATCTTCGAAGCGATAATCAAAGATAGATTCAGGCTTACGTTTGATGATCAGCTTCGGCAGCGCGCGCGGTTCGCGGCTAAGCTGCAAATGCGTTTGATCCATATGGTTGCTGTACAGGTGCGTGTCGCCGCCGGTCCAGACAAAATCACCCACTTCAAGGTCGCACTGCTGCGCCATCATGTGTACCAGTAAGGCGTAGCTGGCAATGTTGAATGGCAGACCGAGGAACACATCGCACGAACGTTGATACAGCTGGCAAGAGAGCTTGCCATCCGCCACATAGAACTGGAAGAAAGCATGGCACGGCGCCAGCGCCATCTTATCCAGCTCACCGACGTTCCATGCGGAAACGATGATGCGTCGAGAGTCCGGGTCATTTTTCAGCTGGTTTAGCACCGTGGTGATCTGGTCAATATGGCGACCGTCCGGCGTTGGCCACGCGCGCCACTGTTTGCCATAAACCGGGCCTAAATTACCGTTTTCATCCGCCCATTCATCCCAGATTGAGACATTGTTTTCATGCAGGTAGGCAACGTTAGTGTCACCCTGCAAAAACCACAGCAGCTCATGAATGATCGAGCGTAAATGGCAGCGTTTAGTCGTAACCAGCGGGAACCCTTCCTGCAGATTAAAACGCATCTGATGACCAAAAATGGAAAGCGTTCCGGTTCCGGTACGGTCGTTTTTCTTTGTGCCTTCATCCAGCACTTTTTGCATCAGTTCTAAATACTGTTTCATGGTTCCTCAGGAAACGTGTTGCTGTGGGCTACGGCGGTACGCCCAAACCATCATAATAATGCCTGCGACAATCATCGGGATAGAGAGGATCTGTCCCATGCTGATGTACTGCACCCAAGTGCCGGTAAACTGTGCGTCCGGCTGGCGGAAGAATTCAACGATAATACGAAACGCGCCATAACCAATCAGGAACAGACCGGACACCGCACCCATAGGACGCGGCTTGCGAATGTACAGGTTCAGAATGATAAACAGTACAACCCCTTCCAGCGCCATCTCATAAAGCTGCGAGGCGTGACGCGGCAGCGAGCCGTAGGTATCAAAAATGGACTGCCACTGCGGGTTGGTTTGCAGCAGTAAAATATCTTCGGTACGGGAGCCCGGGAACAGCATGGCATACTTGAAGTTCGGGTCGACGCGTCCCCACAGTTCACCGTTGATAAAATTACCCAGACGCCCTGCGCCCAGACCAAACGGGATCAGCGGAGCGATGAAATCAGAAACCTGGAAGAACGAACGCTTGGTGCGTCTGGCGAAGATAATCATCACCAGAATCACACCGATAAGCCCGCCGTGGAAGGACATGCCGCCATCCCAGACGCGGAACAGATACAGCGGATTATCGAGGAACAATGGGAAGTTATAGAACAGTACGTAACCAATACGTCCGCCGAGGAAAACCCCGAGGAAGCCTGCATACAGTAAGTTTTCTACTTCATTTTTAGTCCAGCCACTGCCCGGACGATTAGCACGGCGCGTCGCCAGCCACATCGCGAAAATAAAACCCACCAAATACATCAAGCCGTACCAGTGAAGCGCGACGGGTCCGATTGAGAAAATGACCGGATCGAAATCCGGAAAATGCAGATAGCTACTGGTCATCTGTCACCACAAGTTCTTGTTATTTCGCTGAAGTCAGACAGCAATTGATAAGCGCGCCTGCATAAAGCAGGCGCTCCAAAGGTGCGAATGATAGCACAAGGGGATCGCAGCGGATGCCGGGAAGATGTAAAAGATCTGTATAGGTAATCTTTCCCCCGTAATGCCTGACAGCGTTACGCTTATCAGGCCTACAGTCCCCCGCGAATCAGCCCCCCCATACCGCGGCGCTCCATAAAGGCCGCCACCTGATGGCGTACTTCTGCCGCCATCTGCGCTTCCAGGCTGCGCTGAGCCAGCGTTTGCGCCTCGCCAAAATCGATATGGCGCAGCAGATATTTAACGCGAGCCACGGATCGACCGTTCATTGATAAATGACGGAAACCCAGGCCGATCAGAATGGCCACACACATCGGATCGCCCGCCATTTCACCGCATAAGCGCAAATCGATACCGCTTCTTTCGGCTTCTTGCGCAATCATCGCCAGCGCACGTAACATTCCCGGATGCAGGCTGTCATAAATGCTGGCCACCCGCGTATTGTTACGATCAACGGCCAGAATGTATTGGGTGAGATCGTTGGTTCCGACCGAGATAAAGTCTATCCGGTTAGCCAGATGCGGCAACATAAACACCATCGACGGAACTTCCAGCATGATGCCGATGCGCGGTTTCGGGATTGCGTAACCGATCATCTCTTCCACTTCGCGTCCGGCGCGTTCAATCAGGCGTCGCGCTTCGTCCACTTCATCAATACTGGTCACCATCGGCAGTAAAATGCTCAGGTTACCGGTTGCCGCGTTTGCACGCAGCATGGCCCGGACCTGGATCAAAAAGATCTCCGGTTGATCGAGCGTAATGCGGATCCCACGCCAGCCAAGGCATGGGTTCTCTTCACTGATCGGCATGTAGGGCAGCTGTTTATCGGCCCCGACATCCAGCGTCCGCAGAGTCACCGGCTTGTCGTTAAACATTTGCAGCATCCCTTGATACTGCGCAACCTGTTCTTCTTCCGAAGGAAAGCCGCTTTGCAGCATGAAAGGAATTTCTGTGCGATACAGACCAATGCCATCGATCCGACTGCCCAGCTTCTCTTCATGTTCCGGGCTGAGACCCGCATTGAGCATCACCTTCACGCGCTCGCCGCTTTTTAACTGCGCCGGTTGGTTAACGTCATCTTCCGCCAGGCGGCTCAGCTCGATCTCTTCGCTGATAAGGCGCTGGTATTCCTGGACCAATACCGGTTCCGGATCGACCAGCACTTCGCCACGATAACCATCCACCACCAACGTTCGACGGTGTAGTACTGACGGCTGGATATCAGCCCCCATGACGGTAGGAATACCCAGCGCACGCACCATAATCGCCGCATGAGAGTTGGCTGCGCCGTCCCGGACAACCACGCCGACTAACCGGTCCTGGGGAAGTTCCGCCAGCGTCGTAGCGGAAAGCTCATCCGCCACCAGCACAAAACGTTCCGGCCAGGCATTCGGTCCCTGGATCGAGTCGTCAAGATGGAACAGCAGACGCTGGCCCAGCGCGCGTAAATCTCCGGCCCGCTCTTTGAGATAGTTATCGCTCAGCGCGGCAAACTGTTCGGCAAATTTTTCGATGATCGTTTTAACGGCCCACTCAGCCACCGAGCCGTTATCCACTTCCGCAAACAGTTCGCGGCGCAGGCGGGTATCAGAAAGCAGGTGCGAGTAGAGATCAAAGATCGCCGCCGTTTCTTTCTGTGCCCCGGCGGTAAAGCGTTTGCTGTAACGGCGGAATTCGTTCGCCGCCTCTTCCAGCGCACCGGTCAGCCGCTCGCGCTCAAGCACCGGGTCCAGCGTTGAAGCCTGATAGACCTGCTCCATCAGCGGTAGCGTTGCATCCTGCCAGCCTTCGGCAATGGCTACGCCGGGAGCGGCAGGCAATGCACGGATACGCGTTTGCCGGTATTGGCCGAACAGTGCGTTCAGTTGCGACTGGGAAAGTATGGCCGCCATTTGCGTGGCGAGCGTCACCAGGAAAGACTCTTCGCTTTCGTCGTACTGACGTAATTCACGCTGCTGCACCACCAGCACACCTAACAGCTGACGACGCTGAATAATCGGTACGCCTAAGAACGCACGAAAGCGCTCTTCTTTTACCGAAGGGATGTATTTAAAGCTGGGATGTTTTTGCGCATCGGCGAGGTTGATAGGTTCCGCCAGCCTGCCAACCAGGCCAACGATACCTTCATCAAACGCGAGTGCGACGGTGCGACCACGTGGTTTTTTCAGACCTCGTGTCGCCATGAGGTAATAACAACGTCGGTCGTGATCGGCCAGATAGACCGAGCAGACCTCTGTATCCATCGCAAGACAGATGTCGGTAACCAGTATATTGAGCGCCTCATTAAGACGCGGAGCACTGGCCACCTTTTCGACTATTTCGCGCAGGCGGGTGAGCATAATTTGCGTAGCTTAACCTCTTTTACGTCTGTACGCAGGTGCGCTTTGCGGTTTAGGAGTGCTCTCCTGAAGCGCCATGACAACACTTGCGAATTCTTTCATCACCCTGCGATAGACATCGCGTTTAAATGACACCACCTGTCGAACCGGATACCAGTAACTCACCCAGCGCCAGCCGTCGAACTCAGGTGTACTGCTGGTTTGCATATTAATTTCAGCATCGCTGCTGACCAATTGCAGAAGAAACCATTTTTGTTTCTGGCCGATACAAACCGGCTTTGTGTCCCAACGCACCAAACGTTTCGGTAACTTGTAACGCAACCAGTTACGAGTAGAAGCAAGGATCCGTACATCTTTACGGCTGAGACCCACTTCTTCAAAGAGTTCCCGGTACATCGCCTGCTCTGCTGTCTCTCCTGCGTTTATCCCACCTTGTGGGAATTGCCAGGAGTGCTGACCAAATCGCCGGGCCCACATGACCTGCCCCTGGCGGTTACAAATTACTATCCCTACATTCGGGCGGTAGCCATCGTCATCAATCACCGGACTACCTCAACATAAACCTTATATACAAACGATTGTTTCACACTCCTGAGAGGCGGTAAACCACTCTGTTAAGGGTGCGATATTCTAATAACAATTGAATAACTCACAGCGAAGCCCAGAGTTATAAACAGAAGAAGGGCATTCAGGGCGATTTTATTCACCTTTTCTGTGGATATAGTTGTGAAGAAGTACGGAATTACTATGGGAAAACCCAGAACAGTCCGAATAAGACATTCGTCACATATAAAAAATAGTCTTATTTATTCATTAAGTTAAAAACGATCGGTACCAACGCACACACATAAATGTGATGTGTGTCACGCACACGATCTTCACGCTGATGAAAGATCGACCAGCGTTGGTTTTATCCACAGATTATGCCAATAAGTTAGGCACAATTTGTGTAAAAATTCGATTTTCGTCGCACGTCAAGGCTGTAAATTGAAACAGTAGTGGGGGTTTTTCACAGTTATCCCATCTTTCTGTGGATAACATGGTGTAAGATCCTGTTCATTGTCAGTGACCAGAATTGGAAAACCCGCATTGCTGTTGCGCAACTGCGCGCGTGTGAATATAAAAACCAATATAAATCATATAATTGAATAAAGCATGTGGAAAAAGATAAACTCTGTCCACACGGTATAAAATCATTGCTCATTTTTTCGCCTAAGGGTTAATCCGATGCCAGAACTCCATCCGCTACTTTCTCCACCTGACTCTGAAGCCCAATTGCTGACTCAGGCGCGGCAGCTTGCGGGCTACTCGTTGGGAGAATTGGCGACCATGGCGGGACTCGTCGCCCCCAGGGATCTCAAGCGTGATAAAGGCTGGATTGGCGTCCTACTGGAGATTTGGCTGGGTGCCAGCGCAGGCAGCAAGCCGGAGCAGGATTTTGCGGCGCTGGGCGTGGAGCTGAAAACGATCCCTGTGGACAGTCTTGGCAGACCGCTGGAAACCACCTTCGTATGCGTAGCGCCGTTAACTGGCAATACAGGCGTCACCTGGGAAACCAGCCATGTGCGGCACAAACTTAAACGCGTACTGTGGATCCCGGTAGAGGGTGAACGCAGTATTCCACTGGCTGAACGTCGCGTCGGCTCGCCCTTGCTCTGGAGCCCGAACGACGAAGAAGACCAGCAATTACGGTTGGACTGGGAAGAACTAATGGACATGATTGTGCTAGGCCACGTCGAACGCATCACCGCTCGCCATGGGGAAGTGTTACAACTGCGTCCCAAAGCCGCCAATGCCCGAGCGCTTACCGAAGCAATTGGCGCCCATGGCGAACCCATCCTGACCCTGCCGCGCGGGTTTTATCTGAAAAAGAACTTCACGCGCGCATTGCTTGAGCGGCATTTCTTATTCCAGCCGCAATAGGCACTGCCCGGCCTTTCACCTGCCGCGTTACGGGCCTATAATTACCGCTTCTTTTTTTTGGCAGGACTTTGCTCGATGTTATTTGCATGGATAACCGATCCTAACGCCTGGCTTGCGCTCGGTACGCTGACGCTGCTGGAGATCGTTCTTGGGATCGACAATATTATTTTCCTCTCTCTGGTTGTAGCCAAACTTCCGACAGCGCAACGCAATCATGCCCGACGTATTGGGCTGGCGGCAGCAATGATTATGCGTCTGGCGCTGCTGGCCTCTATCGCCTGGGTAACACGGCTGACAAACCCGTTGTTCGAGGTATTTGGCGAGGCGATTTCGGCGCGCGATCTGATCCTTCTGCTCGGCGGGTTGTTCCTGATCTGGAAAGCCAGTAAAGAGATCCACGAATCCATTGAAGGTGAGGAAGAGGGACTGAAAACCCGCGTCTCTTCATTCCTGGGCGCGATTGTGCAGATCATGTTGTTAGACATTATCTTCAGTCTGGATTCCGTAATTACAGCGGTAGGCTTGTCTGACCATCTGTTTATCATGATGGCGGCGGTGGTGATTGCCGTGGGCGTGATGATGTTTGCTGCTCGCCCAATTGGTGAGTTTGTCGATCGTCACCCTTCAGTGAAAATGCTGGCGCTCTCTTTCCTGATTCTGGTCGGTTTTACGCTAATTCTGGAAAGTTTCGACGTCCACGTTCCGAAAGGATACATCTATTTCGCCATGTTCTTCTCTATCGCGGTAGAGACACTGAACCTGTGGCGTAATAAAAAAAATCCGCTCTGATGAAATCTGTCGCTCCCCGCAAGGGGAGCGAATACCGCGCCGGACCTACCTCTTCTCACAGTTTAAGATTTTACTGCTTTCGTCATGCATAACTTCGCGTTATTACTAAACTATTGTCAGACGCAGGCCATGAGAGGATAAGCAGATGAAAAAATGGGCAGTTTTGATTTCCGCCGTAGGACTGGCTTTTGTAGTTTCTGGGTGCAGCAGCGATTATGTAATGGCGACAAAAGATGGCCGAATGATCCTGACCGACGGAAAACCAGAGATTGACGACGATACCGGTCTGGTGAGCTACCACGATCAGCAAGGCAATGCGATGCAGATCAACCGCGACGATGTATCTCAAATCATTGAACGCTGATGGTTGAGGTCAGCAGCGCGCTGGCCTTAACAATTTTACTTCCCTTTTTCTCTTCCCTCAGCCATTTTTATAATCCTTATGTTGTGATTATAAAAAGGAAACGGCTATGCAATATCACCGTATACCCCACAGCTCGCTGGAAGTCAGTACACTGGGGCTGGGCACAATGACGTTTGGTGAACAAAACAGCGAAGCCGACGCCCATGCACAGCTCGATTATGCCGTGGCACAAGGCATAAATTTGATCGACGTTGCCGAGATGTATCCGGTACCGCCGCGTCCTGAAACCCAGGGGCTCACCGAAACTTACGTGGGCAACTGGCTAGCCAAACACGGTAGCCGCGAAAAGCTAATCGTGGCGTCGAAGGTCAGTGGGCCATCACGTAACAACGACAGCGGCATTCGACCAAATCAGGCGCTGGACCGTAAAAATATCCGTGAAGCGCTGCACGACAGCCTGAAAAGACTGCAAACCGATTACCTGGATCTGTATCAGGTTCACTGGCCGCAGCGCCCCACCAACTGCTTTGGTAAGTTAGGCTACAGCTGGACGGACTCCGCGCCGGCCGTCTCCCTGCTGGATACGCTGGACGCGCTGGCTGAGTTTCAGCGCGCGGGAAAAATTCGCTACATCGGCGTTTCCAATGAAACCGCGTTTGGCGTGATGCGTTATCTGCATCTGGCGGACAAACACGATCTGCCGCGCATCGCCACTATCCAGAATCCCTACAGCCTGCTGAACCGTAGCTATGAAGTTGGACTGGCAGAAGTCAGCCAGTACGAAGGGGTTGAACTACTGGCCTATTCTTGCCTGGGCTTTGGTACGCTAACCGGTAAGTATCTGAACGGCGCGAAGCCTGCCGGCGCACGTAATACGTTGTTTAGCCGTTTCACACGCTACAGCGGTGAGCAAACGCAAAAGGCCGTTGCAGCCTATGTGGATATCGCGAAACGCCATAATCTGGATCCTGCGCAAATGGCGCTGGCATTCGTGCGTCGTCAGCCGTTTGTCGCCAGCACCCTGCTGGGAGCAACGACGATGGAGCAGTTAAAAACCAACGTTGAAAGCCTGCATCTGGCGTTGAGCGAAGAAGTTCTGGCCGAGATTGAAGCGGTGCATCAGGTGTATACCTATCCTGCACCATGACGGTTAGTGCCTGATGGCGCTACGCTTATCAGGCCTACAGAAAGCATTCCCTGTAGGCCCGATAAGGCAACTACACGTCACAGACTAATGGCGGCGCTGCCAAATCCATAGCGCCGCAATCGCCAGCGCAAACAGCGCGCCAAACCCTATACCAATCGCTACCGCCGGGATCCCCACCAGCACCGCCAGCGAGTAAATACCCAGCATCAGCAGCATCGCGCTGTTTTCACCCAGGTTTTGCACCGCAATCGCATTACCCGCACCGACGCTTTTCTTGCCCCGCTCCTGTAACAACGCATTCAGCGGCACCACAAAGAACCCGCCTGACACGCCGATAAGCATCAGCAACGCGTAGGCCGGAAGCAGCGCATGTTGCAGCGAGAAGATCAGCACCACGACGCCAATCAGGATCCCCGCAGGCATACAGCGCGACACGGTTTCCAGCGTCACCAGCTTCGCCGCCGCACCCGCGCCGACCACAATCCCAATCGCCACCATGGCATTCAGGTAAGTAGGTGTGGCGTTATCGGTGATGCCCAGCGCCACCGGCACCCACAGCACCAACAGAAAACGCAGCGTGACGCCAGCGCCCCAAAAGAGGCTGGTTCCCACCAATGAGAAACGCGTCTCACCGTTACGCCACAGCGAAGTGGCCGCACAGAAAAAACTGCGGGTCATTTTCCCCAAATGCCAGGACTGGCCAGGGCGAGCCGCGGCCAGCTTCGGGATAAACAGGTTAGCCACCACGGCACCCGCATAGGCCAGCGCACAGGCAGAAAGCGCAGCAATCACGTGCCAGTCGGCCAGCACGCCCCCCGCCACAGAACCAAGTAAAATCGCGGCAATGGTGGAGGCTTCCATCAGGCCGTTAGCTTTCACCAGTTTGTCGCCAGTGGTCAGTTCACCGAGAATGCCATACTTGGCTGGTGAATACGCCGCCGCGCCGATCCCCACCAGCGTATAGCCGAGAAACGGATTAACGCCGAAGCAAATACTCGCCGCGCCCAGCAGCTTCATGCCGTTAGCGAACATCATCACCCTGCCTTTGGCAAAGCTGTCCGCCACCTGCCCGACAAAGGGCGCAAACAGGATGTAAGCGCCCACAAACACCATTTGCAGGATCGGCTGACTCCAGTCCGGATAAAATTGTTCCTTAAGCAAAGCCAGCGTGGCGAACAGTAAGGCGTTATCGCCAAACGCCGACAGGAACTGCGCGGCGATAACGGACATCATCCCTTTGGACCAGATAGAAGTGTTAGTGTGCACTGACTCACTCATGTTGTTTTTCCGGCTCATCGACCCAGCTTTTCAGCGTGACAAAATCCGGCTTACCGCTGCCGAGTAATGGGAGTTGTTTCAGGTGGCGAATATCACGCGGCACGGCAAGTTCAGGCACGCCGTGCGCTCGCGCATACTGCTGCAGTTTTTCGCGCGTCAGTTCACTGTCGGTGGTGAACAGCACCAGCGCCTCGCCTTTGCTGGCATCGCTTTTGATCGCCGTGGCGTGCATTTTATCCGCAGATACCGCCAGCGCCAGTTGCTCAACCATTTCCAGCGAGACCATCTCTCCGGCAATTTTAGCAAAACGCTTGGCGCGTCCCTGGATCTGCACAAAGCCGTTTTCATCAAAGCGCACGATGTCTCCGGTGTCATACCAGCCGTGCTCAATCTCACCCTGCGCATTTTCTGCCGTCGGCACTTCCAGCACGCCGGGTTTTTCGACGCGCAAATAGCCGCTCATAATATTAGGGCCTTTTAGCTGTAAACGCCCTCCGTCCTCAATGCCTGGAACAGCTAACAGTCGGGCATCCATACCGGGCAAGATGCGCCCTACCGTTCCTGATTTCGCCGCCATCGGCACGTTGATCGACACCACTGGCGCACATTCCGTCACGCCATAGCCTTCAAGGACGCGCAGACCAAATTTCTCCTGCCACAGCTGTTTTGTGGTGTCTTGCAGTTTTTCCGCTCCCGCCACCACATAGCGCAGACGGTGAAAATCATAGGGATGCGCGAAACGCGCGTAGTTGCCAAGGAACGTTGACGTACCAAACAGTACGGTGCAGTTCCGGTCGTAGACCAGCTCCGGCACAATGCGGTAATGCAGCGGGCTGGGATAAAGAAACACTTCTGCGCCGGTCAGCAACGGCGTGAATAATCCCACCGTCAGACCAAAGGAGTGGAATAGCGGCAACGCAGACATAAAGCGGTCGTCGGCGGTGAAATCGGCGATGGTTTTAATCTGCTCGACGTTCGCCAGAATGCTCTTGTGGCTGTGTACCACACCTTTCGGATGACCTTCCGAGCCAGAGGTAAAGAGGATTACCGCGGCCTCTTCCGGCTGCTGTTTCACCTGCGCCAGATGCGGCGCCAGCAGGTGTGAGAAAATCCACAGCTTATCGCTAAACGTCACATCGGCTTTCAGGTCTTCCAGGTAAACCCAGCGCACCTGGGTGAGCTGCTCCGGTAAATGCCAAAGTTTGCCTTTATCGAGAAACTGTCGGGAAGTGAAGATAGTTTTGATTTCTGATGCAGTAATGGCGCTGGTTAGCCCTTTTACACCTGCTGTATAGTTCATCATCGCCGGAATACGTCGACGCGCAATAGCGCCAAAAATGACCGCCGCGCTGATCCCCGCGTTTGGCAGCATCAGGCCAATTTTTTCACCCTCAGAGGTATATTTTTCCAGAATACGGGCCACAAACAGCGTCTTAGTCAACAGTTTACGGTAGCTGTCCGGCGTAAAGTTAACATCTTCAATGCAGTTTTTGCCTGCGCCATAGCGATATTTCGCCGCCAGCAGAGACTCATAAAGCGTTTCACGCGGACGTACCGCCATGCGCGCTTCCATCATAATTTGATGCAGCATTTCGCCCGCGATTTTGCGGCGATCGCGAGCACGCGGCGCTTCCGGCATCGGCATATGGGTCGGCGGCAGGATGTGCAAGCGAATACGCGGGAAGAATCGCTGTTTAACCAGACCTTTCAGGCGACTAAAGCGTGACAGCTCCGCGCCTTCGATGCGCACAGGAACCACCGTGGCCCCTGACTTTGCCGCGACAAACCCGGCGCCGTCATAGATTTTCATCAATGAACCGGTAGTCGAAATACGCCCTTCCGGGAAAATAACCACCGGACGCCCCTGCTCGACCAGGCGAACCAGATGTTTAATCGACATCGGTTTGGTCGGGTCTAACGGCACGAAATCAATCAGCGGGGTCAGCCAGCGCATGTACCATTGCTGACTAATAGAGGTGTAAACAGCAAAAACGGGGCGGATCGGTAAAAAAAGCGCCAGCAGGATGCCGTCGATAAATGAGACATGGTTGGGAGTAATTAGAACGCGTTCTCCCTGTAGCGCGCTGATATCGCCCGTGACGCGAACGCGGAAAAGCACGCGAAACAGATTACGAAAAAAGCCAAATAGCATCTCAACTCCCTGTGCCATTAATTACATAAACATTAATGATGGGAGAGTATACGAGTTGGGGAATGGGCGCGACAGGTAACTGGTGAATTCAATCCGAAAAAAAACCTGCGCATCCGCGCAGGTCGGTGCAAGAGACAGGTACGAAGTGCGTACCGAATAATCTCACCAATCAATACCTCTGGGATCTTGATTGTGGTCGTCAGCAGCCAGATACGCCAGTGCGAAAACGCAAAGGAATGAACCCAAATGCAACGAGTTGTGTAAATTATCGGTTACTGTTACAGATAGGCCGAAGACAAAAAAAAACCTGCGCATCTGCGCAGGCTGGTGTAAATCTAGTGATCAACCCGAAAGTTGATTTCACCTATCAATACCTCTGGGATCCCAACTTTAGCAATCTGCTCAGTGCCCTCACCAGCAAACAATCGCAACAGCACATCGCAAAGTGTAAGTAAAAATTAGCGTTTTCTATTTTCTGTCTTACTTCGCTCGTGCGCGCTCACATTTGCGACGTCCTGACAGGCAATCTGCTTGAACAGCCAGCCGTTTTCCGTAACACTGACACAATGTAAGCGTTTACCCACAACAGGTACTATCATGGCGACCATAAAGGATGTAGCCCGACTAGCTGGTGTATCAGTCGCCACCGTTTCTCGAGTGATTAATGATTCCCCCAAAGCCAGCGAAGCATCGCGTCTGGCCGTAACGAGTGCAATGGAATCACTCAGCTACCACCCCAACGCCAACGCGCGTGCGCTGGCGCAACAATCTACCGAAACCGTCGGACTGGTGGTTGGTGATGTGTCAGATCCATTTTTTGGGGCAATGGTTAAAGCTGTCGAGCAGGTGGCCTATAACACCGGTAATTTTTTACTGATCGGCAACGGCTACCATAATGAACAGAAGGAACGTCAGGCGATTGAACAGCTTATTCGCCACCGCTGCGCTGCGCTTGTTGTCCACGCCAAAATCATCCCGGATGCAGATCTGGCTTCATTAATGAAGCAAATCCCCGGCATGGTATTAATCAACCGAATTCTGCCAGGATTCGAACAACGCTGCGTTGCCCTCGATGACCGCTTCGGCGCGTGGTTGGCTACCCGACACCTTATTCAGCAGGGCCATACGCGTATCGGTTATCTGTGCTCCAATCACACCATTTCAGATGCGGAGGATCGCCTGCAAGGCTATTACGATGCGCTGACGGAGAGCAATATACCAATTAACGATCGGCTGGTGACCTTTGGCGAGCCGGATGAGAGCGGCGGTGAGCAGGCCATGACCGAGTTGCTTGGCCGTGGTAAAAACTTCACGGCTGTAGCCTGCTATAACGACTCAATGGCGGCTGGCGCGATGGGCGTGTTAAATGATAACGGCATTGATGTACCGGGAGAAATTTCCCTGATCGGCTTCGATGATGTGCTGGTTTCCCGCTATGTGCGTCCACGTTTGACCACGGTACGCTATCCGATAGTGACGATGGCGACCCAGGCCGCTGAACTGGCGCTTGCGCTGGCGGAGAAGCGACCCGCGCCTGAAATCACCCACGTATTTAACCCAACTCTGGTGCGCCGCCACTCCGTTTCGACGCTGACAGAGCCGGGCAATTCTTCGTCAAACGATTAACCAGGATAGCGTCATGACCACGATGTTGGACGTTTCACGACACGCTGGCGTCTCAAAAGCGACCGTTTCGCGCGTGCTGAATGGTACGGGTCAGGTAAAAGAGAGCACGCGCCAGAAAGTGTTTAAGGCCATGCAGGCACTTGATTATCGACCCAATTTTTTAGCGCGTTCTTTAGCGAACCGAACCAGCAATAGCATTGGCCTGGTGGTTTCCACGTTTGATGGATTCTACTTTGGCCGCCTGCTGCAACAGGCTTCGCGCCAGACGGAATCTCACGGTAAGCAGTTGATCGTCACCGACGGTCACGACACGCCGGAGCGTGAACAGGAAGCCGTGCAAATGCTGGCCGACAGGCAGTGTGATGCCATTATTCTCTATACCCGTTATATGAGTGAGCAGGCGATTATGTCACTGATGAACAGCATTGCTATGCCGTTGCTGGTCATTAACCGTGATGTCAGTCAGGCCCGCGATCGCGCGATTTTCTTTGAACAGGAAGAAGCCGCGTTCCAGGCGGTCAATTATCTGATCTCCCAGGGGCATAGCGATATTGCCTGCATCACCGTGCCGGGCCATACCCCTACCGGTAAATCACGTTTGATGGGATATCGTAAAGCGCTGGAAAAAAACGGTATTCCCTGGGACCCCGGCAAGGTTAAATACGGCGATTCAACGATGACGCGTGGCTATGAAGCCTGTCGTGAGCTGCTGGAGGAAGGGGTGACATTCAGCGCCCTGTTCGCCTGTAACGATGACATGGCATTAGGTGCATCAAAAGCGTTGCATCAGGCTGGCCTGAAGATCCCGACGGACGTCTCGCTGTTTGGTTTTGACGATGCGCCCAGCGCTAAATGGCTGGAGCCGGGACTCTCTACCGTCTATCTGCCGATTGACGCCATGATAACAACGGCAATTGACCAGGCTATCCGTCTGGCCAACGGTGAGAGCGTAGAGCCGATCCCACCGTTTACCGGCAAACTGGTGTTGCGGGAATCGGTGACAACGGGGCCGTACTTTAAGTAATCAGATGCCGGATGGCGCTACACTTATCCGGCTTTTCACAACGCTGTATTCAGATTAATTCCAGCGCCAGTAGCTCATCAATAGTCTGACGACGACGGATCAGTCGCGCCACGCCGTGATCAAACAACACCTCCGGCAGCAGCGGGCGACTATTGTAGTTTGACGACATTGACGCGCCGTACGCCCCGGTATCATGCAGCACCAGATAATCCCCCGGCACCACCGCTGGCAGTAGACGGGTTTCCACATTTCCGCCTTCCTGCTGGGTAAAGACGTCGCCGGACTCACACAGCGGCCCGGCTACTACGGTTTCTATTTGCGCGGCTTGCTCCAGAGAACGGCCATCCCCCGCCAGTGCAGAGATATGGTGATAGCTACCGTACATCGCCGGGCGCATCAAATCGTTGAAGCCTGCGTCAATCAGCACAAAGTGACGGCTGCCCATCGCTTTTACGCTGCGCACCTGCGCCACCAGCACGCCGGATTCCGCCACCAGAAAACGGCCCGGTTCGATCTCCAATTTAACAGCGTGCCCCAGATGACGCGCAATTTGATCGCGCGCGGCGTTCCATAACCCAAAATAATGATCGGTGTTGATCGCCTCTTCGCCCTCACGATATGGGATCGACAGCCCGCCGCCCGCGGAGATCGCCTCCAGATCCTGACCAAACTCGACAACCTGACGCACCATCGCGCCGCATACCTGTTCCAGATGACCGTAGTCCACGCCGGATCCGATATGCATATGAATGCCCACCAGCTTCAACTGATAGCGCTGGATCACTTCCAGCGCCGCCGGTAGATCGCTGTACCAGATACCGTGTTTGCTGTTCTCGCCGCCGGTGTTGGTTTTCTGACTATGTCCATGACCAAAGCCAGGGTTCACGCGTAGCCACACGCGATGGCCCGGCGAAAGCTGACCCAGTTGCTCCAGCATATCCACTGAACCGGCATTAACCGGAATGCTCAATTCATGCACCCGGGCGAGCGTCGCGCCATCGATCATATCGGCGGTAAAGACAATCTCATCTTTTCCCGGCTCAAAACCCGCCGCCAGCGCGCGTTCAATTTCGCCCAGCGAGACGGAATCGACCTTCACGCCCTGCTCGCGCATCAGGCGCAGAATATGAATATTTGAGCATGCCTTCTGGGCAAAACGCACCACGTCAAACTGGCTCAGTTTGGCAATCTGCGCGCGGATAATCTGTTCATCATACACCCACACCGGGCAGCCAAATTCAGCGGGCAGGCGTAGCAGGTTGTCGGCGGTGAGATCGGTATCAGTGCTGTTGAGTGGGCGTGGCATGGTGTGCTCCGGTATTGGCTTTTTTATGATTACGCCACAGCCCGAAGAGAATAAAAAATATCGTTTTATCGTGAGTCTATGCAAAAATGATATGGATTACATCATTCGAGGATTCGCCATGCCCGCCGTTAACCTGCGCCATATTGAAATTTTTCACGCCATCATGACCGCAGGCAATCTGACGGAAGCCGCGCGGATGCTACATACCTCGCAGCCGACCGTCAGTCGGGAACTGGCCCGATTCGAGAAAGTGCTGGGATTAACGCTGTTCGAACGTTCGCGTGGCAGGCTGCATCCGACCGTGCAAGGGTTACGTCTGTTTGAAGAGGTGCAACGTTCCTGGTATGGTCTGGACAGGATTGTGAGCGCCGCTGAAAGCCTGCGCGAATTTCGTCAGGGCGAATTATCGATTGTCTGCCTGCCGGTATTCTCACAATCTTTTTTACCGCCGCTGCTGGAGCCATTCCTCACACGCTACCCGCAGGTCAATATTCAGATAGTGCCGCAGGAGTCACCGTTGCTGGAAGAGTGGCTGTCGGCGCAACGCCACGATCTGGGCATCACAGAAACTCTGCATACTCCCGCCGGCACTAAACGTACAGAATTGCTGGCGCTGGATGAAGTATGCGTGCTGCCACAGGAACATCCGCTGGCCGAGAAATCCGTGCTCACGCCGCAGGATTTTCAGGGCGAAAACTACATCAGCCTGTCGCGGACCGACAGCTACCGTCAGCTTCTGGATACCTTGTTTAATGAGCATCAGGTGAAACGCCGCATGGTAATAGAAACCCATAGCGCTGCTTCAATTTGTGCAATGGTGCGGGCGGGTGTGGGGATCTCGGTGGTCAATCCATTAACGGCGCTGGATTACGCCAGCAGCGGGATCGTTATCCGCCGCTTCAGTATTTCGGTACCGTTTACGGTCAGCCTGATTCACCCGCTTCATCGCCCCGCCTCGGCGCTGGTAGATGCTTTCACCGCACATCTGCAAGCCCATCTGCCGAAGCTAATCGATCCGCTGAACGCTATTTTGCATCGACAGACGAAAGCATAAACTCCACCGCATCTTGCGCATGGATAGCCGCAGTGTCGAAAACCGGTAGTGGGCTTAGCTCTGCTGGCACCAGCAGACCAATCTCGGTACAGCCAAAAATTACCCCTTGCGCGCCCTGCTTAGCCAGCTGAGCAATCACACTGAGGTAATAATCGCGGGACGTTTCATTGAATTCGCCGAGGCACAGCTCATCGAAAATAATCTGGTTTATTTTTTGCCGGTCGTTAGCGTCAGGGATAAGCGTACTAATGCCAAATTCAGCCTGTAAGCGCCCACGGTAAAAATCCTGCTCCATGGTGTAGCGCGTACCCAGCAGCGCCACGTTACTCATCTGCTGCTTTTGTATGGCGCGACCAGTGGCATCAGCAATATGCAGGAACGGTACATCACAGGCGGTTGCGATCGCCTCAGCAACCTTGTGCATCGTGTTGGTACACAACACGATGCCCTCAGCTCCCGCCTCCTGTAGCCCTCTGGCGGCCTGCGCGAGGATCTGCCCGGCCCGCTGCCAGTCGCCGCTGGACTGACAGGCTTCAATCTCATGAAAATCTACGCTGTGCAACAGAATCTGTGCCGAATGCAGGCCACCCAGACGCTGTTTTACCCCTTCATTAATGAGTCGATAATAAGGAATGGTGGATTCCCAGCTCATACCGCCTAACAGACCGATCGTTTTCATCGCTTCCCCTCATTTGTTGTTATCTCTTCAGTGAACCAAAGATGTGATCAACTTTCCACATCTGTTGGTGTGCATTTCTTTTTATACTTTGCTGATATAAATTTAATAAAACACCGTTTCACTAACTTACAGGAATGTCGGATGTTTATTTTTCATAAAGAGACCACGCTTGAAGATCTGGGCAATGGCGTTACCCGTCGCATTCTTGCTCACGACGGTAAAATGATGGCGGTTGAGGTGAACTTCGAGCAGGGCGCGATTGGTCAGTTGCACAACCACCCGCATGAACAGCTGACTTACGTTTTATCCGGTGAGTTTGAATTTACTATTGGGGAAGAAAAGCATGTCGTTTCCGCAGGTGACACCCTGTATAAACAGCCCAACATTATGCATGGCTGCGTCTGCTTAAAAGCAGGAACATTACTCGATACGTTCACTCCGGTGCGCGACGATTTTCTGCACGGGTAATTTCGCTGTTCTCAAACCATGCTACTGACCGGTCTGAGAACACGCTAAAATGCGTACTCAGTTCCCTAAAAATGCATACGATACAAGGTGGGGTATTTTCCTTCGATACCAGCTCGCATAAGCGTTAATTCCGGGATGCGCCCCGCCATGTGGGCGATTACAGTCACGTTAACTTAATTAACGGTGACGGATCGCCATGACAAAAATGACAACGGCCACTCCACATGACGCGGTCTTCAAACAGTTCTTGTACCATCCCGATACCGCAAGAGATTTTCTGGATATCTATCTTCCATCAACCTTGCGGGAGCTATGTGATCTGCAAACACTAAAACTGGAATCAGGCAGTTTTATTGAGGATAGCCTGCGAGCCAGCTACTCCGACGTGCTGTGGTCATTAAAAACAAACGAAGGCGTTGGATATATCTATGTTGTTATTGAGCATCAGAGTTCGCCAGACGCTCACATGGCATTTCGGCTAATGCGCTACGCCATGGCTGCAATGCAACGCCATCTGGATGCTGGCCATAAAACATTACCTTTGGTGATACCGATGCTGTTTTATCATGGCGCTCTCAGCCCCTACCCCTTTTCACTCTGCTGGCTGGATGAGTTTGACGATCCCGCATTGGCACGACAGTTATACTCAGCAACATTTCCGCTGGTAGATATCACCGTAATACCCGATGACGAAATTATGCAACATCGCCGTATAGCACTGCTGGAATTGATGCAAAAACATATCCGCAAGCGTGATTTAATGGGATTAGTGGAACAACTGGTCTCGTTGCTGGCTACGGGATACGCTAATGACAGCCAGCTCAAAACGCTATTTAATTACATGATGCAGTTTGGAAATACGCCTCACGTTGATAAATTTATCCGTGAGGTTGCCTATCGGGTACCACAGCAAAAGGAACGTCTGATGACTATCGCGGAAGTATTGCAACAGGAAGCCAAACAACAAGAGGCGTTACGCATTGCCCAGATGATGTTAGCGAATGGTATTAGTCATGAAATTATACTAAAGATAACCGGGCTGTCTGCTAAGGACATCCTCGCCAGGCAGGCCTCTCCACATTGAAACAGGTAGCAATGGGAGCCCGATAATGAGTTGATCTATCGGGCTCTCTGCTCACTTACACCCCAATATTTCTTAGCTTCTCACCCGACATCAGCTTGCGCTCGATGTGTTCCAGCGTGACGTTTTTGGTTTCCGGGATAAGCCAGAATGTAATACCGATAAAAGCGACGTTCAACGCGGTATACAGCCAGAATGTACCCGCCGCGCCGATGCTGTCGAGCAGCGTCAGGAACGTGGCGCCAATGATCATGTTCGACACCCAATTGGTGGTGGTCGAGCAGGTAATACCAAAATCGCGGCATTTCAGCGGCTGAATTTCCGAACACAGGATCCACACCACCGGCGCGGCGCTCATCGCGTAACCTGCAATGCACATCATGGTCATACCGACTGACAGCCAGGACAGACCACTGGAAGCCGTGCCGTTATCAAACTGCATCAGGCAATAGCCGAGTACCAGCGTCCCAATGGCCATCACGCTGAAACCAATTTTAAGCGCCGGTTTGCGTCCGGCTTTATCTACCGTAAAGACGGCAATAAATGTCGCGAACATGAACGTTAAGCCGACCACCAGCGTGGCAATCATCTGTTGTTCGGTGGTGGTAAAGCCCGCCATTTTAAAAATGCGCGGCGCGTAATACATAATGATGTTCATCCCGGTAAACTGCTGCATCGCCTGCAACAACATTCCGAGGAAAACCGCGCGACGCACGTTACGGTTAATTTTAAATAGCGCCCATCCGCCCTGCTTCAGCTTCAGGCTTTCACGGATTTCGTTCAGCTCATCGCGGGCTTTTTCTGACGTATCGCGCAGCATTCGCAATACTTCTTCGGCTTCGATGTGGCGACCTTTTTCCGCCAGCCAGCGCGGACTGTTCGGCAGGAAAACCACCAGGATAATCAGTAACACTGCCGGGAGCGCCAGCACCCCCAACATGGCGCGCCAGTTACCGCTGTAGCTAAATGCCGTATCAGATAAAAAGGCCAGCACAATACCCAGCGTAACCATCAACTGGTACATACTGATCATCTTACCGCGCACATTCTCACTGGCCATTTCGGAAAGATAGAGCGGCGCGGTGTAAGACGCGATACCCACCGCAACGCCCAGCACCACGCGGGCAAAAATAAGCATTTCAACGCTGGACGCAAACGCCGATCCCAGAGATCCGACGACAAAAAGGATCGCGCCCGCCATCAGGCTGTATTTACGTCCCAGGCGGAATGACAGCCAACCATTAAATAGTGCGCCAATTGCCGCACCCAGCATCATGCTGCTCACCACCCACTCCTGCAGACGGCTGGTCAGGACAAAATGATCGGTGATGAAAGGCAACGCGCCCGCTATCACGCCAATATCCAGGCCGAATAACAATCCTGCGACAGCCGCAGAGATAGAGACAAACATATTCATACGTCGCGTATCGCGCACAGGGCGCGGCGCTAAAGCAGCATCATTATTTATTGAGACCATTTTTTCCTGCCAGATACAGAGTAAACCATGTCCCTGAAAGTAAGGGATTCCTTACATGGAGCGTCAGGCGGGAAACGGCAAAAACATGGATGAAATAGCTACACCACCTCGTTATGTGATGGATATTCCAATTTTAAAATTTATCAGCAACCACTCAATTAAATTTAATTTATTGATATTAAAGAGGATTAAACATTACAAATTCATACATATATAATTATGTATGGATTAATTTATAGACAGAATATGGATTAAAATAACTTAAAACCAAAAAAAACCCTGCCAGATGACAGGGTTTGTTGTTCAGAGAATGTATTAACGTGCCAGCCAGCCGCCGTCTACCGCAACGGTATAGCCGTTAATATAGTCAGACGCGCTGGACGCCAGGAACACAACAGGCCCCATCAGGTCGCTCGGCAGTCCCCAACGTCCTGCCGGAATACGATCGAGGATTTCTGCGCTACGCTGCTCATCAGCACGCAGTTGCTGAGTGTTGTTGGTCGCCATATAACCCGGCGCAATCGCGTTGACGTTGATGTTATGTTTTGCCCACTCGTTCGCCATCAGACGGGTGACGCCCATTACGCCGCTTTTAGACGCAGTGTAAGACGGAACGCGGATACCGCCCTGGAAAGAGAGCATAGAGGCGATATTGATAATTTTGCCGCCGTTACCCTGAGCGATAAAGTGCTTCGCCGCGGCCTGAGACATAAAGAATACGCTCTTGATGTTCAGGTTCATCACGTCATCCCAGTCTTTTTCGCTGAAGTCGATCGCATCGTCACGACGGATAAGGCCCGCATTGTTGACGAGAATATCGATATGGCCGAATTCTGCCACTGCGCGCTCCAGCAGCGCTGGAATACCATCAATTTGGCGCAGGTCGGCGGTCAGACTCAAGAAACGGCGGCCCAGTGCGGTCACACGTTCGATGGTTTCCGTCGGTTCAACAATGTTGATACCGACAATATCGCAACCCGCTTCCGCCAGCCCCAGCGCCATACCCTGACCCAGGCCGGTGTCGCAACCGGTCACAACGGCGACTTTACCTTCAAGAGAGAATGCATTCAAAATCATTGTAAATCCTTAATTTTTTATAATGCCCGCCGCAGGCAGGCACGGCTGTCGCCCGCAACTAGCGCAGATCTTTGACGGCGACATGGTCCATATCATCAAAGACCTGGTTTTCACCCACCATGCCCCAAATGAACGTATAAGCTTTTGTGCCAACGCCTGAGTGAATAGACCAGCTCGGCGAAATCACCGCCTGCTCGTTGTGCATCACAATATGACGCGTTTCCTGGGGCTGTCCCATCATGTGGAAGACGCAGGTATCTTCTTCCATGTTGAAGTAGAAGTAGACTTCCATACGGCGTTCATGGGTATGGCACGGCATGGTGTTCCACAGGTTGCCCGGCGCCAGTTCAGTCAGGCCCATGCTCAACTGGCAGGTTTCCAGCACATCCGGCACAAAATATTTATTGATGGTGCGACGATTACTGGTGAGGTTGTCGCCCAGCGTCACTGGCGCAACGTCAGCAGGCGTGACTTTTTTGGTTGGATAAGTCGTGTGGGCCGGCGCGCAGTTGTAGTAAAACTTCGCCGGTTTCGCCGTATCAACGCTGGCAAACACGACTTCTTTTGCCCCTTTGCCGACGTACAGCGCATCACGATGACCAATTTCATAGCACTGACCGTCAACGGTAATCGTGCCCGGACCACCGATGTTAATCACACCCAGCTCACGGCGTTCGAGAAAATAGGTTACGCCCAGTTGTTTACCGACTTCGCCACCCACAGAGACGGTTTTGGCCACAGGCATAATACCGCCGACAATAATACGGTCGATGTGGCTGTAAACCATGGTGTATTCATCTGCGACAAATACTTCTTCGACCAAAAACTCATTACGCAGCCCCTGAGTGTCGAGGGTTTTTGCATGCGCACTATGGATGCTTTGTCTTACGTCCACATTTACCTCCAGTGATAAATTGACCGTGAATACTTTAACGAATAGCAAAACGCTGTTCCGTTTTATCTAATGCGCTCATGATAGCCCTCCCGGATAGGGTTTTCAATTACAAATGAAACGTTGTTTCACTTTTTCCGCATCTTATTATCAAAAGTGTAATTGCGATCACGCTCGGCAAATAAATCGCGGGAGAAATTCAAATAAAATCATTTAAAACAATCAGATAGATAAAATACAAAGGAGATAATCATGAGTGGCAGGGATAAGACATTGAAAATACAGCCGGGCACATACGATGTTCGCACACCTTTGCTGACAAAGTGCGCAGCCAATCACATGAAATGAAACAATGTTTTGATATATTGACGGCGTTTAGAGTGTATGTTTCTGTAACTGGCCTTGCCCTCCTGTTGGAGGGCTTTTTTATGGATGCCGGGGTAACACAAAAAAGGCGTTTAAGAAGGGAAATCTAAGATCGTTAGTCTCGTTCGATAGCGAGCGCCACGCCCTGACCACCACCAATACACAGTGTTGCCAGGCCCTTGTGCGCCCGACGTTTCACCATTTCATGCACCAGCGAAACCAGAATACGACAACCCGATGCGCCAATCGGATGGCCAAGCGCAATAGCACCGCCGTTCACATTTACCCGCCGCTCATCCCACTCCAGCATTTTCCCAACGGACAATGCCTGCGCGGCGAACGCTTCGTTGGCTTCGATCAGATCAACATCAGCCAGTTGCCAGCCCACACGCTCAAGGCAGCGGCGCGTAGCATAAACTGGCGCAATCCCCATCAGTGCGGGATCGACCCCGACGCTGGCGAACGCGCGAATGCGGGCCAGCACCGGCAAATTCAGCTCCTGCGCCTTGGCCTCGCTCATCATCATCACCGCGGCGGCGCCATCGTTGATGGATGAGGCGTTCCCTGCGGTGACCGAACCGAGCCGGTCGAAGGTAGGATCCAGACGCGCCAACCCTTCCGCACTGGCATCGGTACGCGGTTGCTCATCGGTATCCACTACGAATGATTGGCCATTACGCTGGGTCACCACCGGCACGATTTCATCTTTAAAGCGTCCGGCGTCGATGGCCATCCGAGCCTTGTGTTGCGAGTGCAGCGCGTAGGCATCCTGTAATTCACGGCTAATGCCATATTCCCGCGCCAGGTTTTCCGCAGTGACGCCCATATGATAATCGTTGAAAGCATCCCACAGACCGTCATGCACCAGGCTGTCGACCAGTTGACTGTTCCCCAGTTGTGCGCCAGTGCGGCTATCGGTAAGGACATGCGGCGCACGGCTCATATTCTCCTGCCCGCCGGCAATCACAATGTCAGCTTCACCGCACTGGATAGCCTGGGTCGCCAGATGCAGCGCTTTCAGCCCCGAACCGCAAACATCGTTGATGGTGATGGCGGAAACGGTATTAGGTAGCCCACCATTGATGGCGGACTGACGGGCCGGGTTCTGCCCGGCACCTGCGGTAAGCACCTGCCCGAGGATCACTTCATCCACGGCGTGAACATCCACGCCCGTGCGTTCCAGCAACGCTCTGACCACCATGCTGCCTAACTCAACGGCAGAGTGGCGCGCCAGCGTTCCCTGGAAGCAGCCAATCGGTGTCCTTAACGCCCCGACGATCACAACCTCTTTCATCACTACCTCAGCGCAAAATAACACCGCAATAGTAGATGATTGTTAAAAGTAGTTATCAAAGTTGTTTAAAAATGGTGATTTTTATCACAAAGGAATTTCGTATCATTTATTGGTCATCTGAACACCACTCTGCTGTAAATGGTCGCGCAGCCAACTTCCCGCCACGCCAGGCGGTGATTTCTTATTCCACAACAAATCGATAGAGATAGCCTTTGGCCAACCGGGCACCTGTAGCTGAACCAGCGGTTTTTCCGCGGCAAACTCCTCCACCAGCGCACAAGGGAGCGCGCACCAACCGAATCCCTGAACCGCCATACTCAGCAACAACAAATAGTTAGGCGCTGACCAGACCGGTCCGCGCGCCACGTTTGTACCGCTTTCCAGGTAGGTATTCAGGCGCAGTTCGCGCCAGGTGTGGAGTTGTTCCCATTGTAGTTTTTCCTGACTCGCCAGCGGATGCGAGTCCGCAACGTACAACCCCATCCAGGATTGCATCGGCAGCCGCGTCACGCCCATGTCGGTCGGGTAATCCTCTCTTGCCTCAATCAATCCGACCTGCGCGCGCCCTTTTTGCAGCAGATCGATCACGTCTTCATCTTCGCCAATCAGACATTCAAACTCGGTATGCGGAAACTTGCGGTCAAACTGCACCATCAGTTCTTCCAGCACATCCGGGTGCAGCGTGTCCGAAAGCACGAAGGTCAGGCGCGCTTCCGTCTCACCCGACAGCGAGATTGCCGCCTCATCGAGACGTTCGCTGGCCGTCAAAATTGCCTGCACATAGCCCAGCACCCGTTTACCTTCTTCGGTCAGCGTAGGGTGACGGGAGGATCGGTCAAACAACGCAAAACCGAGATCGGCTTCCAGATGCGCAATTGCCGTACTGATAGTGGACTGGCTTTTACGCAGCCGTCGGGCCGCCGCAGAAAATGAGCCGCAGGAAACGGTCTCTACAAATGCCGTTAACGCTTCAGGAGAGTAACGCATGAACTATCTCCTTTATCGATGGATACTATCTTTTAGATATCACATAAAACGATAAAATTGCCACCATTCCGTTATCCGGGCATCAAAGAAGGTTTTAGGTTATGCAACACGATACAGTCCAGCGCCGCTCGTTAGTAGAGCGAATTTTTCATGCCGTTTGTTTTGAAGGTATTGCCACCGCGATCCTTGCGCCGACTACCGCGTGGCTGATGCAGCGTTCGGTGCTGGAAATGGGCGGACTGACCATTATTCTGGCTACCACGGCGATGATCTGGAATATCATTTATAACGCCCTGTTTGACCGCTTATGGCCGTCGCATCGGGTAAAACGTACGGCTAAAGTTCGCGCCTTTCACGCCTTAGGCTTCGAGAGCGGGTTTATTGTGATCGGGGTGAGTATCGTGGCGTTCGTGCTGAACGTCAGTCTGCTTCAGGCATTCACGTTGGAAATAGGTTTCTTCCTGTTCTTCCTGCCGTACACCATGTTCTATAACTGGGCGTATGACACATTACGCGAGCGCATGATGAAGCGCCGCCAGCAGCACGTTACTGCCTGATAATTCAATAAATAGTCGGAATTATCTTGATTCCGGCTATTCATCCATTCACCAACCCGCTTGTTCACACTTCCCCCAGCTCCTCTCATTTGTGGTAAATTGCGCTTCTTTTTGTTTATTTTATAGTTGATACGTTCAAATAATGTCGAAAATTTGGTCAAAAGAAGAGACTCTCTGGAGCTTCGCACTATATGGGACTGCCGTCGGCGCAGGAACCCTCTTCCTCCCCATACAGCTGGGTTCTGCAGGCGCGGTGGTGCTGTTTATCACCGCCCTCGTGGCCTGGCCTTTAACCTACTGGCCACACAAGGCGCTGTGCCAGTTTATCCTGTCGTCAAAAACGTCAGCAGGCGAAGGCATCACCGGTGCAGTCACCCATTACTACGGCAAGAAGATCGGTAACCTGATCACCACTCTCTATTTTATTGCCTTCTTTGTCGTCGTGCTGATCTACGCCGTGGCGATAACCAATTCACTCACCGAACAGCTGGCAAAACATATCGCCATCGATTTGCGTGTTCGCGTGCTGGTGAGTCTCGGCGTGGTGCTGGTACTGAACCTGATTTTTCTGATGGGCCGACAAGCCACCATTCGGGTTATGGGCTTTCTGGTATTCCCGCTCATCGCGTACTTTTTGTTCCTTTCGCTCTACCTGACCGGAAGCTGGCAGCCAACGCTACTCACCGGCCAGATGTCTTTCGATCAGCACACGCTTCATCAGGTTTGGATCTCTATTCCCGTGATGGTTTTCGCTTTTAGCCATACGCCAATTATCTCAACGTTCGCCATTGACCGACGTGAGAAATACGGCGAGCAGGCCATGGGTAAATGCAAAAAAATCATGAAGGTCGCCTACGTCATCATCTGCCTGAGCGTACTGTTTTTCGTCTTCAGCTGTTTGCTTTCGATTCCGACAAACTATATCGAAGACGCGAAAAATGAAGGCGTGACCATTCTGTCAGCGTTATCGATGATGCCAAACGCACCGGCATGGCTGTCGATTTCCGGGATTATTGTCGCCGTTGTGGCGATGTCAAAATCATTCCTTGGCACCTACTTTGGCGTGATTGAAGGGGCAACAGAAGTGGTAAAAACGTCGCTGCATCAGGTGGGCGTGAAGAAAAGCCGGGCTTTTAACCGCGCCCTGTCCATTATGTTAGTGTCGGCCATTACGTTTATCGTCTGCTGTATTAATCCTAATGCGATTTCAATGATTTACGCCATTAGCGGGCCACTCATCGCCATGATTTTGTTTATCATGCCGACTCTCTCCACTTATCTGATTCCGGCGTTAAAGCCGTACCGTTCAGTGGGTAATCTGATCACTCTGATTGTCGGGTTGCTGTGTGTATCTGTGATGTTTTTTGGCTAGAACGTTAGTTAACGGCTCATTCTCCTGAAATTGGGTGCGATGCCGCTCATTTAACGACTCAGTTTCAGAAAGTATCAACCTGTGTTAGCGGAAGTAATGAACATGCTATCTCAGAGAAAGGGTTCCGTTCACCTCATGTTCATTGTTTCTCTGAAATACCGATTCCTGTGAACGTGCAAGGGAGGCTCACCGCCGCCTCCCTTGCAACCCAGGCTCCCGGCGGGATTGTAAAGGGCGTGGCGAAGAACGCCCTTTACACGTTCACGGGTATCGATGCTTCAGATAAATGACACTGCTGAGGTGAACGGAACCCTGAGCAAGAATCACATATTCACCCTACATGCTTAACTTGACGGTATTGAACGTGGATGAGCCGTTCAACTGACTTATTTGATATACGAATCCAGTACTTTCAGGACCACATCCAAATCTTCTTCGCGCTTTATTTCATCGCCCTGATGCACGATGTGCTCGGTCAGATGCCCCTTAATCACCTCACGCATTAACCCGTTTACCGCACCGCGGATCGCCGCGATTTGCTGCAATACTGCCGCGCATTCATGCGGTTCATCCAGCATGGTTTTCAACGCCGCTACCTGCCCCTGAATCTTGCTGGTTCGGGCTTTCAGCTTTTGTTTGTCGCGGATCGTATGTGACATAGCTTTACCTTTTTAACGTCTTGCCTTAGCGACAATACCATCGACATTCTACTGGGGGGTAGTATTTCATACTGGGGGGGAGTAGAATCGGGAAAAATTAAACAACTAAGAATCATTCTCATGGGTGAGTTTTCTACACTTCTTCAGCAAGGCAATGCCTGGTTTTTCATTCCCAGCGCGATTTTATTGGGTGTGTTACACGGTCTGGAACCGGGACATTCGAAAACGATGATGGCGGCCTTTATTATTGCCATTAAAGGCACCATCAAACAGGCGGTGATGCTGGGGCTGGCGGCTACACTCTCGCATACCGCCGTGGTGTGGTTGATAGCACTGGGCGGGATGTATATCAGCAAAGCGTTTACCGCCCAGGCCGTTGAGCCCTGGCTGCAGTTTGTCTCGGCGATTATTATTCTCGGCACTGCATTCTGGATGTTCTGGCGCACCTGGCAGGGAGAGCAGAACTGGCTGGCCCGGACGCATCACGAGCATCACCATGATCATGACGATCATCATCATCGCCACCACCATCATGACCACGATGATGATCATCACCATCATCACCACGAACACGATCATGACCATGCCGCGCTGGCAGGGCTGAGCGAGGGTTCAAAAGAGTATCAGGATGCCCACGAACGGGCGCATGCCACTGATATTCAGCGCCGCTTTGCGGGCAAAGAGGTCACCAACGGCCAAATATTACTGTTCGGCCTGACCGGCGGGCTTATCCCGTGCCCAGCCGCTATTACGGTGCTGCTGATATGCATCCAGCTCAAAGCCTTCACGCTGGGCGCGACTATGGTGCTGTGCTTCAGCCTAGGACTGGCGTTGACGCTGGTGACGGTGGGTGTGGGCGCAGCAATCAGCGTACAGCAGGCGGCCAAACGCTGGAGTGGATTTAATACGCTGGCACGCAAAGCGCCTTATTTTTCCAGTGCGCTCATTGCGATGGTCGGCTTATATATGGGGATCCACGGCTATATGGGGATCGTTGGTTAACGAGCAGAGTGCGCAGCAGCAGTTGCCGCTGCGCGTAAATCCAGACTAGCTTGCGACATTCCCCCACACCAGTTGTCCTTTATGGAAGGTCGCGGTGCGGGGGGAGATGCGGGCAACCGCTTCTGCCGAACAGGAGGCATCCACCAGCACAAAGCTGGCTTCATCCTGCGCTTTCGGCCACACGCGTTCACCTTTATCGTTTAGCGGCAGCACATCGCCGGTGGCAAGAAACAGCGCGCGCGACAGGTTAAGCTCGTTGGGGCGAATATAGAGCTGCGCGTACAGATTCGCCTTCTCCAGCATGTCTCCCAGCCCGTACGGCGACCAGTGGTCAATCACGCTGTCGGTCCCGGTAATCACCTCCACGCCTTTGTCACGCAGTTGTTTGAGCGGCATATGCAGCGTGCCAATCGGCACCGTCGAGGCAATGGTAATCTGCTGAGCCGCCATACGAGTCGCCAGCGCGTCAACCTGCTGTTCGTTCAGCGTTGCCAGCGCGAAAGCGTGGCTGATGGTCAGTTTGCCCTTCAACTGCGGCGTTTTCTCTACCGTTTCCACCATGTAATTCACCGCCGCCACGCCCGCCGGGCTGGTTTCGTGCAGATGAATATCCACGCCTTTATCGTAATCCAGCGCAATCTGGAACATAGTGTCGAGGGATTTTTCCATCGCCCCGTCCACGCTGGTTGGGTCCAGACCGCCAACGTAATGCGCCCCCGCTTGCATCGCTTCACGCATCAGCGGTTCAGATTTTGATAACAGCAGGCCATGCTGCGGAAATGCCACGATTTCACAGGCAAAACCCGGCTGACGACGCGCCAACACCGCCTGCAAGTTTTCCAGGTTTTTCAGCCCGGAAACCGGTTCGATGTTGCAATGGCTGCGGGCGATCGAGGTACCTTTGGATTGCAGCAAATCGATAAGCTTTTCCGCGCGCTCCTGGGTGTAAGGCTGGAGTTCAGGCAGCAGCTTTTGCTCCAGGCGGATCATATCCTGAATAGTGGTGCCAGCCGGACGGTTCAGTGAGCGCCACGGACCGCCATAAAAGGTTTTATCCAGGTGGATGTGCATGTCGCGCATAGCGGGCAGCATCAGCTTGCCGCCCGCATCGTAGTGCGGTAGCGTCGCATCCGGATGCTGCTTATTCTCGCGCAACGCAACGATTTTTCCGTCCTGGATTTCGATGGTTTGCAGCGTGGTACGGGTATGGACTGCCACCGCGTTTTCGTAATCAAACCCTGCTTCCAGCAGAACGTTGTCCAGGTAATAGTGTTTATCGTTAATCGTCATTGTGCTCTTCGACCCGCAGGTGTTCCCGACAGGATTAGCAGCATACGCGACTGGGGCCACCGCGCCAAACAGCGCGGCAGCGGTCACCATTTTTCCGCTCTGGCTTAAAAATTCGCGGCGGCTGTTACTTTCTTTCATTCGCATCTCCTCTCAGGAATGGACAATGTGGGTACCCGTTTCGCCGCGGAGTGCGGCGGGCAGACATTCCGGCGTGGTGATGATTACCCGCTTACCTCCGCGTGCCAGGAATGTCAGGCTGGCAACGATTTTGGGTAGCATGCTGCCCGGCGGGAAATGTCCTTCCTGCATATAGCGGGTCATCGTGGCGACATCCACCTTATCCAGCGCCTGCTGCTCAGGTTTGCCAAAGTGAATACACACTTTCTCAACGCCGGTGGTGATCACCAGAATGTCGGCGTGAATCTCCTGAGCCAGCAGCGCTGTGGAAAGATCTTTGTCAATCACCGCGTCCACGCTCTGGTAATCACCTTGCTCACCACGCACCACCGGGATCCCACCGCCGCCCGCGCCAATCACCACAAAGCCTTGCCGGGTTAGCGCCTTAATCGCCTCCGCTTCGACGATGCGCTTCGGCTCTGGCGAAGCGACCACCCGACGGTAGCCGCGCCCGGAATCCTCCACAAAGCGCCAGCCGGGATTGACCCGCAGTAGTTCATCGCGCTGGGCTGCGCTAAAGAACGCACCGATAGGTTTGGTTGGATTCGCGAAGCCCGGATCGTTTTTATCGACCTCCACCTGGGTCACCACGGTGACCGCTTTCTGCTCGCCGCGCCGCGCCAGACGATTGTTCAGCGCTTGTTGGATCAGATAACCGATGCCGCCCTGGGTATCGGCGACACAGTTTGCCAATGGGGTCAACGGCAAACCTTCACGCTCATGCGCGATTTCCGCCCGTCGCAGATCCAGCCCCACCTGCGGTCCGTTACCGTGCGTCAGCACAATGTTGTAGTCCGATGCCAGCATCTCCAGCACCGTATCCGCCACCGCTTTCACCGCTTCAGCCTGGTGCGCAATCGACTGGCTGGCGTTATCTTTGATAATGCTGTTGCCGCCAATGGCAACGACCACAAGTTCTTTCATAGTGTCATCTTCCGCTTGCAGGCGATTCAGGTGGATTTTGTCGGTTGCTGCTCAGGTGCAGTCACCGCTTCACGGCTGTCGAGCACGTGCTTGAGGACAAACATGCCGCTCATCATCAGGTAGGCCAGCACAAACATCATTGAGCTGCCCTCTGCAAAGCCGACCGCCGGGGAGTGGATCACGCCAAACAGCGACAGCAGTGCGCCAAAGGCGGCGGCAATCGCCCCACGCAGTGGCTTATTCATAATGGCGAAGATGGCGACACAGCCCCACAGCATGCTGGCCAGCGGCGCGCCGCTTCCCAGATGCACCAGCCCGTCGTAATAGACGCCTTTGCTGTGCAGCAGGTCGCTACCGAGCTTACCGGCTGACGTACCAGCCGCGCCCATCACGCTATTAACGATGGTTAGCGCCCAGTTAGCGATCCACGGGAACAGACAGATGAAGATAACGGGAACCTCGACTTTGGGCGTTTCTCGCACCACCTGGTTGGCGGTCACCACGCCGATAAACACCAAAATCGGCACTATCGCGGTCATCGGAATAATGGCGAGCATAAACGCCCCCAGACCAAACAGCGGTACCAGGAACATGGTGATGCCTGAAGCGAGGGTGTAACCAATGCTGGCGCCCATCGCCTTCCAGCCTGCATGGCCGACATACACGGTCACCGGGAACGGGTTGCCCAGCATGCAACCAAGCATGGAGGCAAAACCGTTCGCCATCATGACCTTACGGGTGTTGTACTCATCGCCTGCGGCGTGCGCGCTTTCTATGTTTTCGAGGTCAAAAATGTAGTTCGCCAGACCCAGAGGCACCGCAGACGCCAGATACGGCAGCGCGTGCGGCAGCCCTTGCAGGAAGCTGTCGACATGAATTTCCGGCGGGTTAAAGCCAAAAGAAGACATCGACGCTTTAATCGCTTCCGGGCTTTGCAAACCCGAGATCCACGCCAGGGCCGTCCCGGCAATCAGCAGCAGCAAACCGGTAGGAATGCGGGCAAAAATCGGCTTCTTACCGAACCAGTTAATAAAGATCAGCAGCAGGACGATGAAAGAAACGGTTGGCGCTTCAAATGCCTGCAGCATTGGGTTCATCGCCAACAGCAGCAGGCCCAGGCCGGATAAACAAGAGAGCAGTACCGTTCGTGGGATCATCTTGCGGATGGTCTCGCCCAGGAAGGAGCCGCCCACCAGGATTAACGCTTCCACAAAGCACCATACCAGCGCAATCTGGATGGCGAAGTTGGCATCTTTGGTTTGCTGATAAACCGGCATCAGCACCAGGAAGGTCACGGTAAAGATCGACGGTGCGCTCGGCCCGGACGGCAGCGCCGTTACGTCATTACGTCCGGTATGTTTTGCCATTTGCAGGCCAAACCAGGCGTAGCAGACGCTGGCCACCAGCACCGCCAGGCCAAAGGCAGGCGCAATGCGGCCATAGACTATTTCGGTTGGGATCCCGACGACAAAAATGAGCAGCCCCATCATTGTCAGCAGGTTCGTCAGGTTGTTGGTCATCAGCCCAAAGTAAGCCGCCCAGTCACCACGTTTCCATTCTAGTTTTATGCTGTTCATGGAATATCCTTAACAGGTTAAGCATCGTTTGCGATCGCGGAGATCGCCCAGCCCTGCAGGTAAGCAACGTTTTGCGCTTTGCTACTGTGGGGCTAACACCGTTAGCCCCGGTTGTTGTTATTTGCAGTAGCGGTCACGCCAGTTGAGGATCGCCTTTTCAAAACAGGCGAACGGCGGGTGAACGATTCCGGCGCCGATCATGCCGATCCCCGCATCTTTGTGCGCAATGGCGGTGTTGATCACTGGCAAAATGCCGGTGTTGCCCACGCGCGTAATGTCGATAGCAGTCGGTACGCCCATAAAACCGAGCAGCGGAATGGTAACGTTGGGGTTTTCACCGAGGGTGATTTCGCGCATCTGGCGAGAGAAATCGACTGCCTCCTCGACCGTACCGCCGACCAGCGCCACAATGGCAGGCGCCGTCGCCATGGCAAAACCGCCAATGCCATAGGTTTCGGTAATCGCGCTATCGCCAATATCGCGCCCGGAATCTTCCGGCTTATAGCCCGCGAACATTGGGCCAATCACCTGCTGCGCCGGACCGGTAAACCATTGCCCCGGCAACCCGCTGACGCGCAGACCGAACTCGACGCCGTTACGCGCCATCGTCGTGACCACGGTGCTGTATTCAATGCCGTGTGCAGCGTCCATCGCGGCTTTACACATCGCCATCCAGGTCGGCCCGGAGAAGTAATCACTGCTGAGGACGAACTCGAATACCTCGCGCTGCTGCTCAACCGGATAACCGGTCTGGATGATCCACGGCGTTAGCGCCTGAATCAGTAGCGCCGTCCCGGCGTTGTTACGGTTATGGCATTCATCGCCCATGTGCAACGCCTGCGCCAGCATCAGACGCAGATCGATTTCGCCCGCCAGTTTCATGGCATCACGCAGCATCGGTCCCATCACATCGCGCATCCAGTTCAGGCGATCGATAACGCTCTGATCGTTCGCCCCCATGCGCAGGATCTTCGCCATCTGCTCGCTCATATTGGTATATGCGCGGTTGCCGTAGGTTTTGTTCTCCACGATGTGCATAAACATCGACGCCGACGTCACACCCGCCATCGAGCCAACACAGTCATGCTCGTGGCACGGAGAGAAGATGATCTCCCCCGAGGCGGCCAGTTCGGCGGCTTCATCCAGATCTTTCGCCAGCCCTTCAAACACCAGCGCCCCGGTTACCGCGCCCTTCATCGCGCCGCACATTTTTTCCCAGCGGATCGGCGGGCCGGCGTGCAAAATGGTGTTGCGGGTCATGCCCGGCACCACGTTGATGGCCTGGTCATAACCAATCAGCACCGGATGTGACTGGATGATGCGCTCCAGCGCCTGCTGGTTAGCGGCCGCGATTTTGTCCGCCAGCGGCGAATCAGCAATGTCGTCCAGCGCCGCGACCACCTGCATGTTGCCTTGGCCCGGCGGCGTCCAGTCAAGCTGGGTTACCGGTACGTTCTGTTTTTTCAGGTCATCGCTGAACATCGCGATGCCGACGTTAATCACGTTCAGAGGCTGGTTAAACAGTGTCTGGCTCATCAGGCTTCCTCCCCTTTACAGATAAATTCACGCGCCAGCAATCCGGTGTTGGTACTACTGCTCGCCCAGATAACCCCGGCATCGGTCAGCATCTGGCACTGTTTTTCCAGCGAGGGCGTATCGAGATCGGTTCCCAGCACATAGCCGAGGATTTCCAGAGGACGACCCTCTGCGGCGGCGATCGCTTTGGCTTCAACGATCGCGTCCAGCATCACCCCGACCGGATCTTCATGCGATCCAAATCCAAGCACGAAATCCATCACGATCACGCCCACTTCAGGATCGCGCGCCTCCTGCAACAGACGACTGATACGGTTGGTGGGATCGATCATCGGGTGTGGTTTACCGTTGGTAAAATCGTCATCACCGAAATCAAGGAAGGTATGCGCCACGCTGCGGTTGAGATCTTTCAGGCGGAACGCCGGATCGGGGTGAATGTTGCTGTAAACCTGCGCGTGTTTTTCCATGGCGGCAAACATCGCCTCATCACACAACGTGCCGCCGCAGAATAAGCCACGGATGTACTTTTGCTGCGGGGTCAGGCGGGCGCGGACCTCTTCAATCAGCGGCCAGTTGAGCGGATGCAGGTCCAGGCTCTCTTTTTTCACGCCGGTCAGCAGCACCGCTTTCAGCGCCGCTTCTTTGGTACCGCGTGCAAACTGCAGACCTTGTTCATCCGCAGGCGCGGCTTCGCGTCCGAGGAAGCACACCACGACTGGCTTTTGGCAGGCGCGCGCACGCTCCAGCACCTTGCGCGCCACCGCTGGGGCAGGAGGTTTAGAGATAAGCGCAATGATTTCGGTTTGCGGATCGGCTTCCAGCATGCCAATCGCATCAAGCATCATCAGGCCGCCAATCTTCTCACTCAGATCGCGACCACCGGTGCCAATCAGTTGGGAAATCCCGCCGCCAAATTCATGAATGCGCACGCTCAGTTCCTGGCTGCCGGTGCCGGATGCGCCCACAATCCCAATGTTGCCGCGACGTACCGCGTTGCCAAAGCACAGCGCCGCGCCGTTAATAATGGCGGTTCCGCAGTCTGGCCCCATCATCAACAGACCCTTTTCGTGCGCCAGCTGTTTTAGCGCCAGTTCATCCTCAAGAGAAACGTTGTCAGAGAACAGCATCACATTGAGGTTATTTTGCAGCGCCTGACGCGCTTCACGCGCCGCAAACAAACCGTTGACTGAGATCACCGCCAGATTGCTGTCAGGAACATGCTTTTTCGCGCTGGCGAGCGTGGCATAGCGCGCTTCATGCTGGCCGCCCTGCTCTTTATGCGTAAACAGATCTTCAATTGCGACCAATGTCTGGTCGTTCGCCGCCTCGCTGGCGCCTTTAATGACAATCATCAGGTCGCCACTTTTCGCCTCTTCCAGTTCAGGCGTCAGCAGGCCGAGATTCTTCAGAACGCCCTTGTTCATTTCCGTAGCCATCGCCACGAATGCCTGCTCAACGCCATCGAGCTTATTGGCGCGTGTGGAGATAGACATCAGTGAAACGGAATCAAAATACGTGTTCTTTTTAACAACTATCCTGATCGACATAATTCCCTCCGGACCTGTGGCTCAGGGCGCAGGCGTCCGCCATGCCATACAGCATGTCGCAGCCAGAACTTGAGCCGATATTTTTAATGTCAGTAATATATTGCGTAGAAACGGGTTGTTGCTCAGTAATAATATGCTGCAGCAGCCGCACGACGCTTTCCCGATAACGTTGATGCAAAGCTTCTTCGAGCGTTATTTTGCTAAGTAGCGTCGTATTATTTCCGGCGCATTGTAATGCTGCTAAAAAATCTCCACGATATTTCTCCAGCGGATGTCCTGGGATTAATAAAATGGCACTTAAGCCCACTAAATAATCATCGGATGATGGCGTCAGGCCAATTCCCAGACCAATTAAATGGCTGGCCGCTGTTGAAATATTTACTCCCGTATATAGCGCCGCTATTAGTGTCTGTCGGCGGTTGAGTAATTGACGGGTGATTTCCTGATAAAACGGGTTGTCCCCCTGATACAAAAATAATGTGTCGTCGCTGCTTAACTGTTGGCGGATTACCTCTTCCCAGCGCTGCCAGCGGACTGCGGCGAGGGTTACTGTATCTGCCGTCCACTGTGGTATGCGCCACGGCAGGCAACCAGAGGTCTCTATCCATTTATCTTTGCCAACGGCTATCCCCGACTCGGTAAATCTGACCTGCTCACCGGGGAGAAACAGGTTCGCGCAATGCGTCAGCGCCAGCCGACAGCTATTAGGCGCGTTATCACAACCTTCACTCAGCAACGTCAACAGTCGCTGCTGGTCAGGTATCAACAGGTTCACCGCGCGGGAAAAAACCTGTTCAACTTGCCCCGTCCCCCGGAAAGCGAGAAACGCGCTATCTGCGGTTAGCGCCTGTACGCATCGCCGTGATGGCGTAGCGATAGCGGCGCTCCTCTGTCAGGCTCCGGCGGCAATCAGCAGCTCGGCAATTTCGTGATAACCTTTCTCCCGCGCCAGTTCCAGCGGGGTTTTACCGTATTTATCCGTCATATGTGGGTTTGCGCCATGGTCAAGTAGCAGCTTGACGATCTCCTGCTGCTTCGCGCCGCCATCATTAAGCACAATGGCTTCCAGAAGCGGCGTCCAGCCCACGAAGTTGGTATGGTTGACATTGATATCGGTACGCAGCAGCAGCTCGCGCACGATCTCCACATGACCTTTTTCACTGGCTGGCGTAATGCCTACGCCGCCAAAACGACTCAGGCAGTTAAGGTCGGGGTTAGCAGGTAATACGGTACGCAGCAGCGTTAAATCGTTCGTCAGGCAGCTAATCAGGAAAGGATTAAAACAGGTTTGGTCCTGTTTATTAATATCGGCACCGGCGGCAATCAATAAAGAAACACAGTCATAATGCTTATTCAGGCTGGCAATAATAATGGCGGTACGTCCCTGGCGGTTCGTGGCATTAATATCCACATTTTTTGCCAGACAGGATTTTAATCCATCGGTATTACCTTGTTCTGCCGCCAGCAGAAATTCAGTAATGAGTTCTTTCTCTGACATAATTGCTCTCCTGCAGTTTTTTAGACTTTCTAAATATCCGATAAGCTGAGAATAGCAACAGAGTGTAGAGAATAACATCCGCTTAAATTTCATTCATCGTAAGCGCGTCAATTATTGAATAAAATTTAACAATGAGAGCAAAGCGTGCTGTAGTGCAATCTTTCCCTTATGGCTGGGGCGTTTTTTGCCACTCATTAATAGTCGGGTAAAACAAGCGGTATGCTGCGCGGATAGCGGCCTGCAATTAATATGCAGAAGTGTGATTGCCTTCAAATCAAATGTAAAACTAGTGTTAAATTCTGTTCAAAACTGATTGCTCTGTATAAGGATTACAAATACATTCAACAATCATTATGCGGCGGGGCGTGTTGGTAGCCTGAGGGGAGAAAAGATGAATTCCATTTTTACCGAGGAAAATCTGCTGGCATTTACCATGGCTGCCCGCTACAGCAGCTTCAGCAAGGCTGCGGAGGAGCTGGGCTTAACCACATCGGCTATTAGCTACACCATTAAACGCATGGAGATGGGGCTCGATGTGGTGCTGTTTACGCGTAGCACCCGAAGCATTGAGTTGACCGAGTCTGGTCGCTATCTGTTTCGCAAGGCCTCCGACCTGCTCAACGACTTCCACGCGATTAAGCGCAGCATTGATACCATCGCTCAGGGTATTGAAGCCCGGGTGCGCATCTGTATTAACCAGTTGTTGTACACCCCACAGCATACGGCGCGGCTACTGCAGGTACTCAAGAAACAGTTCCCTACCTGCCAGATAACCGTCACCACCGAGGTGTATAACGGCGTCTGGGATTCGATCATCAACAACCTTGCCAATATCGCCATTGGCGCGCCCGATACGTTACTGGACGGCGGCGGGATTGATTATACCGAGATCGGCGCTATTCGCTGGTCGTTTGCCATTGCCCCGGATCATCCGTTGGCTTTTATGCCTGAACCGATTTCTGAGAGCCAGTTGCGTTTGTATCCGAACATTATGGTGGAAGACACCGCCCACACCATTAACAAAAAGGTCGGGTGGCTGTTACACGGCCAGGAGTCGATTCTGGTTCCAGATTTTAATACCAAATGTCAGTGCCAAATTCTGGGCGAAGGCATCGGTTTTTTACCGGATTATATGGTGCGCGAAGCGATGGAAAAGTCGCTGCTGGTCACGCGACAGATCCACAATCCGCGTCAGGATTCACGGATGCTGCTGGCAACCCAGCATTCGGCAACCGGTCGAGTCACTCAGTGGATTAAAAAAGAGTTTGGCCCGCAAGGGGTACTGACGGGCATTTATCAGGATTTGTTGCATCGGGAGTGATATGCCGGATAAGGCTATCCGGCGGGAATCAGACTTCAGGCGCGAATATCGTCGTACTCGCGGGTTTTATCAAATTCATGTTTGGCAAACGGACACAGCGGAATCACTTTGCGATTTTCAGCGCGCATTTTCTCCACCACCTTCGCCACCAGCTGTTTGCCGACGCCCTGACCTTTCAGACTGGGGTCAACATCGGTATGTTCAATGATGCTCAGGTGCTCGCCCGTCGGCACAAAGACAATCTCGGCAACCTGATTGCCTTCAGCATCGTTGACATAAAATTTGTTGTGGCCTGCAAGAATTTCCATGGTTCCCTCACTTATTTCTGGCGATATTTCAGCGCACCGCTTGGACAGGTATCGATGACCTTAATAACCGTCGCG
This sequence comes from Citrobacter sp. wls717, assembly GCF_005280955.1. Classification (NCBI taxonomy): domain Bacteria; kingdom Pseudomonadati; phylum Pseudomonadota; class Gammaproteobacteria; order Enterobacterales; family Enterobacteriaceae; genus Citrobacter; species Citrobacter sp. wls717. The sequence goes on along the minus strand of NZ_SZWW01000031.1, from coordinate 112,144 downwards.
ACATCCACTTCATCGGGGATTATCCAGGGTTTGCGTTTCAGATTGAAAAGCTTCGCGCTTCCCCGCACGCAGTTTCCTGAATGCTGACATATCGCCGTGTTGAAGTAGACGTCAATCTTCTCGCCGGTATAGGCCCGGTAACCTGCCTCCAGTAGTTCCTTTTCCACGACATTACCTCGCATTTTTATTGTCTGAGTCTAATCATAGACCGATGCGAGGCTGAAGGAAGTGTCGGGTAGCAGAAATATCACTCGGGCCTTTTCTGTAACGATGGCTCCCGCTCCGGCGGCAAATATTCCAGCATTGCAGGCGTCGGCGGCGGCAGGCGGTTATCGGCGATGTGCTTGTCCACATCGATATGACTGATTTCGCCATTCTCATGGTGATGGACCGTCAGCACCCTCGCTTTGTTCAACTCTGTAACCAGTTCACGGGTAATACGTAAACTTTCCGCCAGCTCATGGTCTTCCAGTCCTGGTCTGCGACTGCGACGCTCCACCCGAAAACGAAACTGGTTGTATTTCGCCCAGCCTATCAGCACCAGTCCGTTGACCAGCGCGACAAGGATGTAAAACGTGACCGTATCCAGTGTGGTGAAAAAGGGACGCACGCCCATATACGGTGAATGCGCCAGGGCCGTAATCAGCCCTTTGTAGATTAAGTATAAAAATCCAACCCAGGCAAAAATCGTTAACAGAACGTCAATGATGCGCGGCAACAGACGCCGCTCCGTAAAGATCAGCGGCTGACTCATGATTCGATCCTCCCTATTCCACGGTCAGGACTCACCCAGCGCGCCCTGCCGCGTTTGCGTTTGAGCATCACTTTCGGGAATGACACCAACGTGGTAAACAGGCTCAACAGCCAGTACACCACCGGGAACCAGATTATCCAGAACAATGAGGCGCCAATGCCTTTTTCATAGCGTCGTTCAATCATCAGGCTTATCGCAAACTGTATTAAGCAGACCACGCCGAGAATAAGTCCGGTAAAGGCTGGCGGGAACAGATGTTGAACATACAGCGAGTCCGGCATCGGGATCATCAGTCCCAGCAGGAACAGCACGATACTGATCGCATAGGCAAATGCCCAAGTGGTAGAAAAGCAGAACTCGAAAAATAGCGGCCACATGCGACGGAACTCCCACGACCACAGACGGCGCATGTTAACAATAAACACCTCCGCCCCGCCTTGCGCCCAGCGCAGGCGCTGCTTCCACAGCCCTCTTAACGTTTCAGGCATCAGGATCCAGCACAGCGCGCGCGGCTCAAAGAATATCGACCAATGGCGCAATTGCAGTTTCCAACTGATATCGATGTCTTCGGTGATCATGTCCGGGCTCCAGTACCCCACCTCGGCCAGCGCGCGACGACGAAACGCCGCAACTACGCCAGAGACGCTAAAGATCTGACCATAGACTCGTTGAGTACGCTTAATTAAGCCGATAATGGAAGAGAACTCACCGACCTGCACACGACCGATTAGCGTGGAACGGGTGCGAATACGCGGGTTGCCGGTTACCGCCCCAACGCGTGGGAACTGGATCAGCGGAGCGACCAGATACGCCACGGCATCGCGATCCAGTAACGCATCGCCATCAATACACACCAGGTAATCGCTGCGCGCAGCGGCCGCGCCCGTTTTGAGCGCCAGCGCTTTGCCCTGGTTTTCAGCCAGATGAATGACGCGCAGGCTGGGGTACTCAATCGCCAACTGTTCCAGAACATCGTGCGTATCGTCCGTTGAACCGTCGTTAATGGCAATCACTTCGATATTCTTGTAGCGCTGTGCCATCGCAGCGCCGATGGTTTCCCGCGCGTTGATCCCTTCGTTAAAGCAGGGGATCAAAATGGAAACCAGCGGATTTCCCTCCAGCGTCGGTGGCGGTGTATCGTCTCCCCATTTCCAGTGACGCTCACGATAAAACCAGAAATAGACCCCGCCGCTTATCCATAATGCAGACATGAATAAAGGCCAGAAGAAGACGAAGTTCAACATGACTTCACCTGTAAAGATGACAGCCACGCCAAACGGCAGGCTGAACATCAGGCAAAGTATCAGGAAAGCAATAATGCGATCGGTCATTTTTGCGGGTACCAGTATGAGGAGAACGTCGAGCGAATCTCTGACATCTCAGGTTTGTCGCTGATGAAATCATCCGGATAATAGCCGTAGTTACCTGCACCACTTAGTTTCAGTTGGCGCATCCATTCGGCTATTTGTTTTCCACTGATTTCTGCCTCGTCCCCGGATTTACGCCAGTCTCGTGCCTGCAGTTCAAACACGGTTTTGTCCAGCGCGCCGGGCGTTTGTGCAACGGCATTGACTAATCTGTCGAGCCAGGCATTGGCATCATTAGCCGGGATCTGCTCCATGAATGGCATCGCCATGGGTGCCGTCCAGTCATAGGTATTGAGGAAATCATTCAGGTTTTGCGCAAACCAGGCTTCGCTTTCAGGCTCCAGTACCGGCATGGCATATATATTGCGGGCAGTTTGCACCTGCGGACCGCGAATATTGCGCACTGAGCGGGTCAACTGTTTGGTGAAGTCGATCAGCATCTTACTTTTCAGACGCGTCCAGCGTTCGAAGGTTTGAGGGTTGCTACGGATTTGCTCAATACTTCCCGGAAGCCCTGCGGCGCGGTAGGCGGCTAACGCCTCCGGTGACGCATCTTCAAAGTCCGTCAGGAAAGCATCGTCGTGGAACAAAATCCCTTTGAAGCTGGCATGCTTCGCCAGGTCTTCATAGATTTCAGTGATACGTTTACGCGCTTCGCTGTCCCAGGGAGACAGACGCACATAGTTCTCGTGATTGATCGCGGTGCGTCCTGTTTTCGGATCCCATGCCGTCACGCGTGGAATGGAAGCATCGAGGTCGAAAGCCAGTACCGGCATCCAGGCATATACCGTCACCCCGGCCCGCGTTTGTAACTGCCAGGAGATATAGTTAAAGAGATCGGCACGCATCGGCAGCCAGCGGTTAGGGAAATAGAGTTCGCGAATATTCCCGTCGCCTTTAGGATCGGCGTACGCCTGCAGGAAGACATGAGAAATGCGCATGTCATAAACACGCTGGATCAACTTATCGATGTTTCGCTTCTGCTGGGCAGGATCTTTGTCATACACGTAATCCAGATCGACGTGCATCACACGCATCGTTTGTGGTTCACGTACCTGAGCGACCTGACTGGCAAAGCGCTTGAGAGACGGGTTATCAGAGATCAGTACGCGCGGGATATCATCAAGAAACGCAGCGTTCGCCAGCCCTTCATTGAGCGTAAAGGCCATCTTATAGCCATGTTCTTTGGCCAGGTTTAAGGTGGTGCCGTTAGCCGCACCATAAGGCCACACCCACGCGCGCGGCGATTTCCCGGTTACCGATTTAATCTTATTGGTGATCAGCGAGATATCAGTATTAATGCGACGATTGTACTGTTCGTCGGTTTCGTAAGTCCCGGTTTTCTTATCGAAAAGGCGATTCGCCACCGCAGGTTCTTTGCTTCCTTGCGGGTTCGCCTCAGCGCCGAAATGCGAGTTCCAGGTGTGCGCCCCCACTTCCACCAACGGCGATTTGCCCATTTCCTCGACCATCTTCCAGGTGGCAAATTTATCTCGCGCCGTCATTAAGCCGCCAAAATCGACTTTTTTATTGGCTGGAGAATCAACCCAACTGCCCACTGGAGCCCAGAGCGCAGGCCAGTTGTAGGCTTTCAGCAGCGGCCAGACGCGGGTATAAAAACTGCTGTATCCGTCGTCAAAGGTGAGTAAGACCGCTTTTTCTGGCAACACAATTTTACCGTCATGAGCGTCCAGAATTTGCTGCACGCTAATCGGGTTATAGCCATTATCACGCAACCAGGCCATTTGATCGCTCAACGCGCTGGTGCGCACGGAGAGGTAGCGCTGGTCGGCGGCGCCATCCTCAACATCATGATAGCCGAGCACCAGGAAGCTGTTTTTCGGCCATGGATGATCTGCCGTCAATGGCGTTCTCTCTGCGGGAGGAACATAGCGAGGCGTTGTATTGTGCGCGCTACTGCACGCGGTAATCATCAACCAGCCAGCGATTAATGCGCTAAGCCACAGGCATCTTTTCAGCATGAACAATCCTTAAAACCTGACATTTAAATCGAAAGCGAGGGAGATATTCCGCTCACGTTTACCGTCATAGGGGCGTTTATCCCAAACCAGCATCACCCCGCCATCTACGACGTTGTTCCATTTGAGCCGTTGTCCATATCCCACCTGAACGATAGCGCCAACGTCTTCACCTTGCTGCCAGTAGCCACCCACTCCGGCTATGCCTTGCTGGGTCCACACGGTGTCATAATGGCGGTAAAGAACCTGTTCCGCGCTCAGGCCTGGCACAACGGAAAAATCACTCTTAGGGTTGTAATACGGCACATTCTCTTTAGTGTTGGTGCTCCCACCGATACCCGGAGTAAAGTCCAGCGTAAAGCGCGGCGTGGTCCACATGCGCTCTTTTCCGCTCAGCCCATATTCGATGCGATCGTTACCATCCGAGAAATGTGATGCGGCAAACGACAATTGGTATTCACGTCGTTCGTTTTGATACCAGCGAACAAACAAATCGCCGCTGTTGGCATATACGCCGCTACGCAGCGCGCGCAGTGGCGTGTTGCGCGAAAGACGCTCGGCCGAACCGCCCACGCGCCAGTTATCGTTGAAATCATGCCAGGCGGAAAGACGACCGCCTATTTTCTGCCCATCGCCATAGTTTCGGCCAGACACTTCCATTTCGGCCCAGTAATCACGGGAAGTCCATTCCGCACCTGCCGCCAGATCGCGGCTAATCCCTTTCCCTTCCTCAAACTCGCCGGTCGCGAAGTTGAATCCGGTAAACAGTCGCCAGTTGTCATTAATGGGCGGGCTGTAAATGGCCGTGTTGATGTTGAAATCATTCTTACCGCTGACCGGGCTATCGGACGAGATCCCCTGCGTGCCGCTAATACGTACTTCCGACATTTTATGCACATCACGCATGCGTGCGAGGCGCAGCGTCGCTTCATCATCCGGACTGCGAGCAATAACGTCATCCGTCAGTTCATCGGCCTGCTTCCACTCCTGGAGATCCAGCGCCACATAGGCCTGCTGACGCTCCAGTTCCAGGTTACTGGGCTCAATCACTTCCGCCAGTTTAAGCTCTTTCTCCGCCGCATGCGGCAGTCCACGGGCTTCAAGAACAGAAGCATAGGATATGCGCAGCCCTTGGTTACCCGAGCCTGTTCGCGCCAGATGCTCTGCGAGTTTTTCTGCCTCCGGCAGTTCATTGGCAGCGATATGATATTGCGTCAGCAGCGACTGTCCCAGCAGCCAGTTATCGTTTGGCTGCGGCGTTGGCGAACCATAGATGCGTCGCAGATATGGGCTGTCTTTAATTAACGCATCGACCTGTTTTTTAGCTGCATCAAAGTTTTCATTATCGATGTGCGCGTAGAACAGATCCTGTTGATCCTCAGGACCGAGCGGCGTAACCGGAATCGGTCCGTTCGGATAGTAGATGCTCATCAGCATCGCTTCGGTTTTTTCCGGCTGCCGTTCGCTTAACCATGCCGATGCTACCCAGCGTTTTGCGTAGTTTGGCACCTCGCCGCTCGCAGACAGCGATTCGTATTCACTAATCACTTCAGAAGTGCGTTTACGGACCAGCAAGGCGCCCATGCGGTCAATTCTGGCCCGGCGGACATCATTCTGCGCAGAAGGCTCATCTTTCCAGGCAGTCAGCAACTGGTCATAACGGGCCAGCGCTTTATCAGCCACGATAAAACGCTCTTCTTCATTACGCGCAGAGGTATAAGAGGAACGTACCATTTCAGCCGCCGCATCAAGCTCAAGGCGACGTTTCACCGGATCGGCAGTTGGTACCACCTCTGCCATATTTAAGGCGGGCCCGGAAACGCGGTTTGCTGACAGCGCAGACAGTAATGTGGATTTTGCATTTTTGTTGCCTGGATCGACGTCATCCGCCTGGCTGGCAACTAACAACGCATCCCAGTTTTTTCCCTGCGAATGGTAGACATAGGCAAGTAGCGCATCAGAATCAGCCCCGGGATGCGCCTGCGCCCATTTATTCGCTTCAGTAAGGGCTTGCTGATTGTAGCGAGCATCCGCCAACGTCATTATCCAGCCGGTACGTACATCTACGTTATCAGGCTCTTCCTGTAAAACGCTTTCCCAGATGGCTAAAGAATCATTCCAGTTCTTCTGGTTGCGATATGCTCGTGCAGCGGCGACTTTGCCCCGGGCAGGTACATTCATCTGTCCACGATACTGCTGCCAGATTTCAATTGTGGTTTTATCGTTGTTATCGACCCAACTGGAAACTTGCAGCCAGTCGGCAACCTGATTTGGCGTTAGCGCGCTTTTCTTTCCCTGATCCTCAAGGAAACGTAATAGCGGTGCGCTATTACCTCCCCGCGCTTCAATAACCAAAGCGTCATAATCTGATACCGCTGCAAAGATTGGCATCGGGAAAAGAATGCTTGCCGTAAATAAACAGCTTACAGACTTAAAACGTTTAATGAAGTTGGCATGTCGACGCATACTTAACATATCTGCCCTTATATCTTACATCATAGTGAAAATAAGCGTTTTCAATAAGTTACAGTCAATCCCTGACGGTTGCCGACCATGTAAGACGCACTGCCGCTTATTTCGTAATAGGGTTATGAAGCAATTAATTCTTTCGTCTTATTGACTACCTGTGCCTCGTCCTCTAATCGTTGGAAAGAAGGCATAAACTCGAGAATTTTATCACTCAGCGTAGTTCGTGGCTATGTAATAAGATAATGCTTAGGCAAAAAAAGGATTTTAGACTAAGTTATTCTAATACTCTTGGGATTGAATTCTGGATTTAGATTAATTTCCCGTGGAGAAGTCATGTGACGATGTTAACTATTGCCGGATGACATAACTACCCTCTGTAACTGTTTGCATGGTAACTATTTGGTATGGATAGAGAAAGTTCTGATAACAGGTGCTCAGATAACAAGATAAGCACTATAACGTATTTTTAGGTTACTGGCAGTGTTGATGGAATAAAATTAAGGGTACAGCCGCAATAATAATTAGGTACAGTGATAATATTATGATATTAAAGTACTTTATTAATTTATGATTGAACGTTAGTATTTTCCCATCCACCAATGTCGGTGTGGGAAATTATCAGTTTTCCTATTTAACATTTTATTTATCACCCTGACTTGCTATCGTCAGCATCAGCCACAATCAATTCTTTACCCTTACAATTAACAAGCCTAATTTCATTATGAACTGGTGATTGAAGCATAACTTTTTGCGCTTACCTTCCCTTCAGACTTTCAGGTAATCTGAAAAAAGACGCCAATGGGAGCTGGTCTAATGAAAATCGTTAATGCAGAAGAAAAACACATCCCCGCCATACGCGATATCTATGCACACCACGTGATTCACGGTACTGGCAGCTTTGAAACTGCCCCACCGGATACCCAAGAAATGCTGGCTCGTCTGGAAAAAATTCATAGTCTGGGGCTGCCGTGGGTTGTCGCCCTGCAGGAAGACAAGGTCATCGGATATTGTTATCTCACTCGTTATCGTGAACGCTACGCTTACCGCTATACCCTCGAAGATTCGATTTACATTGACCCGGCGGCACAGCGTCAAGGGGCGGGAAGTGCGTTACTGCGCCATGTTATTGACTGGGCCGAAACGCACGGCTATCGACAATTAATTGCCATGGTCGGTGACAGCAATAATCAGGGATCGTTAAAAGTTCATCAGCAGGTCGGATTTACAGAAATAGGCACGCTGAAAGACGTTGGCTTCAAGCATGGTCGCTGGCTGGATACTGTTTTGCTGCAACGCGCTCTGGGGGAAGGGAACAGTACACTACCAGCGGATGTCGATGCGGCTATTTAACTTTTCTAAGGGATGACTTCAGGAAAAGGAAATCTGGAGCGGGCGAAGGGCTGAGAGCAAGCCACGTAATTTATTGTTTACGAATACGTCACAATAGTGATGTGGTCGGGTGGCGGCTACGCTTGACCCGACCTACAGTTTTAGCCTTTCCAGGCAAAATAAGGCGTAGCCGCCACCGGGCGATTAAGACTGCAGCATACCGTGCTGTATCAGGAACCCCCACCAGGGAATACCGACGAGCATGTGAAGCACAAACGTGCACAATGCCACGATAGTACCGATTGTCCACCACGACTTAATGTCATTATACCCTGCGGCAAAGATAATCGGCCCCGCCGCGCCACCATAGTGAGTGATGCAACCGCCGTAGGAGTTGGAAAATAGGATGGCAAGTGCCAGCAAAACAGGTGCCGTTCCGGTGACCAGACCTACAGTGGCAAAGACCGGTACCATTGCTGCGACGTATGCCCCGCCGGAAGCAAAGAAATAGCGCACCAGCACGCTGAGAAACACAATAATCACAATAGTCATATTCCCGGCACTGAGAAAATCCAGATGTGCTGACATGAAATCGGCCAGCCAGCGGAAAAATCCCTCCTTGCTCAGGGTTGCGCTCAGACCAATGATGCCCCCGTACCACATCAGGGTATTCCAGCCACCTTTATTTTTCTGGACATCACTCCAGCCAATAATATTAAACAGCAGTGCCGCTCCCATTGCGATAATGGCGACCGCAGATTCATTGAGTCCAAGTTTACGTGAGAAGATCCAGCCCAATAATGCAGCGACAAAAATGACCACCAGCCCTTTCTCTTTGAGGCTCATTGCCCCAAGACTTTGAAGTCCGTTGGTCGCAATAGCGACATTATCAATTTTTTTAATTTCCGGGGAAGCAACCCGGTAGCAGATATAGGGAATGATACACAGCATCAATAACCCCAACGGTGCTGCCGCCAGCATCCAGCCGATCCAGCTAATATGAATATGGAAGATATCTGAAATGAGCTGTAGCGCTAACGCGTTACCGGCAAAGCCCGTTAAAAACATATAGCTGGTCGTTTTCGTGACCATATAGACGTTGACCATTAAATAACGGCCAGCTTTGCTGGGTGACTCTTTTGGCGTTGAGCCCAATACGGTCGCGATGCTGTTAATAATAGGGAAAACCACCCCACCTGCCCGCGCGGTATTTGAGGGCGTCGCAGGCGCCAACACCAAATCCAGCAAGGCGGTAACATACCCCAGTCTCAGCGTCGTACTGCCAAATTTAAGGATAAACCAGTATGCAAGCCGTTTCCCGAGGCCGGTAGTGACAAATGCCGCACTCAGCGTAAAGGCGCTAAACACCAGCCAGGTGGTGCCTGACGCGTACCCGCTCAGCACATCCAGTGATTTGACGGGTGAATCCGGAAATTTTGTCACGGTAAAACAGGTTAACGCAACCGCAACCAGCATAATGACGGGTTCAGGATAGGGTTTAATAACCAGCCCAACGATAGCGGATAAATATATTCCTGCCAGTATCCACGCCTCTTTGGTTAATCCATCAGGCGGAGGAATAAATATTGATAATAATATTATCACGGCAAGCAAGATTGTTTTTAAAATATTCGATTTAAGCATATCTCACCCATGAGAAAAGGGTCCCTGAATAGCAGAGGCCGCTCCGCAGAGGAGCCTCCACACACTAAATACATTTATTAAACAAATGATAAATATTACAGATTCACAACCTTGATATTATCGCCTTCCGTGATTTGATATTCACTTAAGGTATCAAAACTGAGATAGCGATAGATATCCTCATGTGCGTCATAAAGCTTATCGGTATAGCTAAAATATTCTTCAACGGTGGGCATTTTACCCAACATGGCCGCGACGGTGCTTAATTCTGCGGAGGCAAGAAATACTTTAGCATTCGTTCCCAGACGATTCGGGAAATTTCGCGTCGAGGTCGATACCACGTTACTGCCTTCGCGAACCCTCGCCTGGTTTCCCATGCACAGGGAACAGCCCGCAGGCTCGATTCTCGCCCCTGATTTAATAAACTGACTAAAATAGCCTTCACGGGAGAGTTGTTGGGCATCCATTTTAGTCGGCGGCGCCAGCCACAAGCGCGCCTGGTTTTCGCTGCCATCGGCCATGATTTTACCCGCAGCGCGGAAATGACCAATGTTTGTCATGCAGGAACCAATGAAGACCTCTTCAATGGGCGTGCTGGCAACCTCAGTAAGTAACCGGGCATCGTCCGGATCGTTCGGGGCACAGACTACCGGTTCGGTGATTTCATTAAGATCAATATCAATGACAGCAGCATATTCCGCGTCAGGATCGGCAGACAGCAGCGACGGGCTAGCCAGCCATGCCTCCATCTCAGCAATACGGCGTTCAAGCGTGGCGGCGTTCTCATAACCCTGCTTAACCATCCAGCGCAGCAGGGCCGCATTGGAGCGCAAATATTGCGCGACATTGTCTTCCGCCAGACGCATAACGCAGGCCGCAGCGGAGCGCTCGGCAGAGGCATCAGCCAGTTCAAACGCCTGCTCTGCACTCAACATTTCCAACCCTTCAATTTCGAGGATCCGGCCCGAGAAAATATTGCGCTTATTCTTTTTCTCGACCGTTAACAGCCCCTGCTTTTTGGCATACAGCGGAATGGCATGCACCAGATCGCGCAGGGTGATCCCTTTCTGCATCTCGCCCTTAAAACGCACCAGTACTGATTCAGGCATATCCAGCGGCATAATGCCCGTCGCGGCAGCGAACGCCACCAGCCCGGAACCACCAGGGAAGGAAATCCCCAGCGGGAAGCGAGTATGGGAGTCAGCGCCTGTACCAACCGTGTCCGGCAGCAGCATGCGGTTAAGCCATGAGTGGATAATGCCGTCGCCCGGTTTCAGCGCAACCCCGTTACGGCTGGTGATAAACTGCGGCAGGGTTTCATGGAGTTGAACATCTACTGGCTTAGGATATGCAGAGGTGTGGCAGAAAGACTGCATCACCAGATCGGCTGAAAACGTGAGACATGCGAGGTCGGTTAGCTCGTCACGCGTCATCCCGCCGGTGGTGTCCTGAGAACCCACGGTCGCTATCTTCGGCTCGCAATACTGTCCAGGTCGGATCCCCGCGACGCCGCAGGCTTTACCCACCATTTTTTGTGCAAGCGTAAAACCTTTCGCGGAAGGCGCAACTAACGCGGGCTTGCGGAATACCTCGGAAGGCGCCAGCTTCAGCGATTCACGCGCTTTCGCCGTCAGGCTGCGTCCGATAATCAGCGGGATACGCCCGCCGGCGCGCACTTCGTCCAGTAGCACCTCGGTTTTCAGGGTAAAGGTTGTCACCAGCCGCTGGCTTTCTGTTTCACGAATTTCGCCCTTGTAGGGGTAAAGATCGATCAGCATCCCGGTCGTCAGCGCAGAGACATCCATCTCTACCGGCAAGGCACCGGAATCTTCCAGGGTGTTGAAGAAAATAGGGGCAATCTTGCCGCCAAATACAAACCCGCCGTTACGTTTATTCGGCACATACGGAATATCGTTCCCGATGTGCCACAGGATGGAGTTGGTAGCGGATTTACGTGATGATCCGGTCCCCACGACGTCACCCACGTACACCAGCGGCAAGCCGCCCTCTTTTAGCGCTGCCAACTGACGGACAGGACCACGTACGCCGGGTTCATCAGGTACAACCCCTTCCCTGACGTTACTGAGCATGGAGAGCGCGTGCAGCGGAATATCCGGGCGTGACCACGCCACCGGCGCAGGAGACAAATCGTCGGTATTGGTCTCACCGGGAACCTTAAACACCTTCAGGGTGATTTTTTCAGCCATGGCCGGACGGCGGGTAAACCATTCGGCATTTGCCCAGGACTGAAGCACCTCTTGTGCCTGGACGTTACCGCTCAGTGCTTTGGCCTCAACCAGGCTGAATTTTTCGAAGATCAGGATCGTAGAAGAAAGCTGCTGCGCGGCCAGCGGTGCCAGATCGGGATGCTCAAGAAGCTCGATCAATGGCTGGACGTTATAGCCGCCCTGCATGGAGCCCAGCAGCGCCGTTGCTGCTTCGGGAGTAAGCCCGTCAACACGGTATTCCTGCAACGCCACCTTAAATAAAAACTCGGCTTTTAACTTTGCCGCAGGATCGACACCCGGTGGTACGCTATGGGTCAATAAATGAATTAATTCCGGATGATGTGCGGGTGCATCATTGATTAAACGCTGAATCAGTGCATCAGTTTGTTGCGCTGTTAAGGGTTTCGCCGGAATACCCGATTCAGCACGCGCATGCTGGTGCTGATTATAATCATCTAACATAGGTTCTCCTGTTAAAGCTAAAGTTGTTCACAAAATTCTGTTAAGCGTTCGAGTCCGTACGGCCATTCGCCAAAGCCAGACTCGGCATTAATATGTCCCGCCTCCCCGATATCGATTAAATGCCCCTCCCAGCAAGCCGCCCAGAATTGCGCGCGCGAAAAAGGCATCAGGGGATCATTTCTGCTGGCAAACATCAGGCAGGGAACGGGTAAAGACGCGGGTTGAATGGCCTCTTCAAGGCCGAAAAACGCGGGTTCTGCCGGTGCGACCATAACGACCCCGGCGACGTTTACCCGGCGCGTTTGCAGTAACCTGCACGACGCCAGCGCGCCAAAACTATGGCCGACGAGAATGGCGGGCAGCGGAGAAAGCGCCAGCTCGCGGGTAATGGCGGAAACCCAGTTTTCAATATCAGGTTCTAGCCAGTTTTTTTGCTGAATCCGCCTCCAGAAAGGAAAACGTCGCCCCCAGCAGCTTTGCCAGTGATATTCATCGCTGTCTCTCAGACCCGGCACCAGAATAAGGGTATAAACGTTTCTGAGCTGCTGCAGGCGTTGTTCAATCATGACGTTTTCCTGTTACGCTATTCGCGATTATTCGGCTGGAAATTGCGACAATAACCATCCAACGGCGATAAGATCTGCGCTACCGCCAGGGCTTAAATTCCGTTTGATAAATTCCGCGTCCATTCTGAATAACGCCTTGACTAATTTATCCGCCGTGAGACGCTGTATTTTTAATAATCGTCTGGCGTAACGTCTGGCGTAATTCAGCCCTGCGGTTCCTCCCCGAGAAACCAGATTGGTATCCGGATTTGCCGCCATCAGGCCCAGCAACATCCTCAGTAACGCCACCTCTTCGGATTCTCCCTGACGTAACGCGGTCTGCAGATGCGGAAGACCTGACTGGCGTACAGTGATGAAACCACTGGCGGCTTCCCCTCTTGCCCCGGTTAACCCGTATGCCTGAAACTGCTGCTCTCCTTTCGTTTTTGCGATACCGCTATTTTTCAATTCCTGCTCGACAATGCCGGTACAGATAAGGCTGGTCTCATGGCACAGGCTGCGTTGCGTGAGCGCGTCATGCCTTTGGGTAAGACGCCCCGCCGCAGCACACAGCAGCCCCAGCGAGAAGATCCCCCCTTTATGAGTGTTCACCCCGCCGGTGGCGGTAAACATCGCCTGCTCACAGGCCAGGCCAGTCGGCCTTAGCGCCCGCAGCGTTTGCGGACCAGCAAGATAAGCAGTCTCTCTGCCTGTGTTGAAAAAGAGTGACAGCCAGGGGGCAATCGCCGCGATACTGGTTATGAACAGTGCGAAATTCATATCGCTATGCGCCCCGCTGTTTACGCGATCCACCAGACCCGGTTTCGGGGTTAAATTAATTTCCCGGTACAGGGCCTCGACAGCCAGCTCAGCAAAGGAGCGCTGCACGTCTGGTTCGTTAAATCTGGCAAGCGAAGTAGTCATCGGTTAACTCCTCGATCACGCGCGTTAGCTCGGCCTGCGAATGACGTCGCGAACGGGAACAAACATGAGCAGGTTCATGACAGATAAAGCATCTACGCATCGGCTGCTGGATGGCATTTCTTTTCAGCAGCCCCTTTTTCGGACAAAACACGTCGATATCCCACAGACGTCCCAAAGGATGGTTATCTTCCAGATGCGCCGTGACGTGTTTAATCATCCACCCGGGAGCCGCGACCGACCAGAGCGCTTCCGGCCCGGTGACCGGGTGCAACGCCTGATGCCGACAAACCTTCCACTGATGCGTGTGGAACAGCTCTCCGAGAGCCTGATTCGCAACGGCCATCACGCGTCTGGCCAGCGCGGTGTCCTTCACCTCGCCCGGCCAGACCAGCGTGACGGAAACCACGGTATGATCCGACTGAAACAGCCACGCCTGCTGCCGACGGGCTCGTTGCTCCCGGGAAGCCAGAACCTGTTCCAGAGAGACATTTGCATTCGAGGCTTTATCCGTCATGGGACTTACTCCTTCACCTGGCGAACCACATCAATCACACTGCCGTCGCGGTAGCGCACCACACCGACAATGCGGTCAGTAAATTCAACCGCCTTAGGCTTGCCCGAGATCAGCAGTGCCTGTTGATACAAGGCTTCGATGTCGACGACGGACAGTCCGGCGTTGATCAGACGTTCGCGGATTTCCGGGCGCGCCGGATTAACGGCAATACCGTGGTCGGTAACCAGAACGTCAATACTTTCACCCGGCGTTACCAGCGTAGTGACCTGCCTGACGACGGTAGGAATGCGGCTACGGATCAGTGGGGCAACGACAATAGTGAGATTTGCCGCAGCCGCGACGTCACAGTGTCCACCCGACGCGCCGCGCATTACGCCGTCGGAGCCGGTCAGGACATTGACGTTAAACTGGGTGTCTACTTCCAGTGCGCTGAGGATGACCACATCCACTCTGTCGCAGCAGGCGGCTTTTGCGGCCGGGTTCGCATAGACGTTAGTGGAGATTTCCACATGGTCGGGATTGACCGCCATGGAGGCTGCCGCCGCACCGTCAAAGCTTTGCGTATCGAGGATCTTTTCAATTAACCCTTTCTGATGCAGATCGACAATGCTGCCGGTGATTCCGCCCAGTGCGAACCGGGCAACAATATTGTGCTTGCGCATCCGGGTTTCCATAAAACGCGTACACGCCGTTGACGCCGCACCTGAGCCGGTCTGAATGGAAAATCCGTTGCGGAAATAACCTGAGTGTTCGATCACGTCGGCGGCAGAACGGGCGATCATCAGCTCACGTGGATTACTGGTGACCCTGGCGGCGCCTACGCTGATTTTTGCCGGGTCGCCGACGCTCTCAATCTGCACAATATAGTCAACCTGATCCTGAACGATACTGGCTGGCAAGTTGGGGAAAGGCTTCAGGGTTTCGGTGAGCAACACCACTTTTTTGGCATATTTTGCATCGACCATGGCGTAACCGAGGGAGCCGCACTGCGATTTGCCGCCGTTGCCGCTGGCATTGCCATATTCATCGCAGCAGGAAACCGCCAGAAACGCAACGTCAATGGCAATTTCGCCCTTCTGAATCAAATTCACCCGCCCACCGTGGGAATGGATTTGTACCGGCTCGTCCATCAGACCGTGCGAAATTGCATCCGCCAGATCACCACGCATCCCGGAGGTATAGATTTTGCCGATCACGCCATTACGAATGTGTTCAATAAGCGGGGTATTGCATGACATTAACGAGCTGGACGCGAGCGTGATCCCTTTCAGGCCGCGCTGAGCCAGCTTATCCATCACGTAATTGATGACCTTATCCCCTTCGCGGAAGGCGTGATGAAAGGAGACGGTCATACCGTCATGCAGATCGCAGCGGGCCAGAACATCGTCCACACTGGCAAAAAGTTTGCGCTGGTACTTTTGCTGATGATCAGCAAGATAAGGCGTCGTCGCGTTCGCGCCGCTGAATGCGACGTACTCACGACGGGAGTCTGGAATGTGGTGCAGAGTTTCAGTTAGGTTTTTCATTATTCATCCTGTCGCTTGTAATGGGGGATTACTGACGAATGCCGGAAGCATTTTTGCGTTCGATAACCACGCGGGCATGGTTGATAATTGGCGCATCAATCATTTTGCCGTTCAGCGAAATCACCCCGAGTCCGTTGCGCTCCCCTTCCTCTGCAGCTGCAATCACGCGCTGCGCGTAATCCACCTCTTCCTGGGTTGGCGCGTAGGCGTTATGCAGAATTTCAATTTGTCGCGGATTAATCAGCGATTTTCCGTTGAAACCCATCCGTCGAATCAGATCCACTTCCTTCAGGAAACCGGCTTCATCATTCACATCGGCGTACACCACATCGAAAGCGTCAATACCCGCCCCGCGCGCGGCATGTAATACGGCACAGCGGGCGTAAAACAGCTCTGTCCCGTCGCCTCGCTCAGTTTGCATATCCATCACATAGTCAAAGGCGGCCAGCGCAATCCCCATTAAACGGTCAGACGATTTCGCAATGGCGACTGCATTAATAACGCCAACGGCAGATTCGATCGCTGCCATTAATTTCGTTGAGCCGACAGGGCGCCCGCAATTTTCTTCAATGCGAACAATTTCGCGTTCAAGCTGGTGGATATCTTCCGGAGAGTCGGTTTTCGGTAAACGAATAACATCAACGCCCGCCCTGACGGCGGCTTCCAGATCTTTTAATCCAAAAGGTGTATTCAGCGGATTAATTCTGACAACGGTTTCAATATCTTTGTACATCGGGTTTTGCAGGGCATGAAATACCAGAAGGCGGGCGCTGTCTTTTTCTTTTAGCGCTACAGCATCTTCCAGATCAAACATAATGGAGTCCGGTTTATAAATATATGCCGTAGAAAGCATGGCGGCACTTGAACCCGGAATAAATAACATACTGCGACGTAACTTTTTCATTATAACTTTTCCCATGAAATATCTTCCCGAGCCGAACCTCTGAGCAGAGCAGCCTGTATACGGGCACGGATCACGCAATCCAGTGCGCCTTTATCATCAATAATGATCTGCCCTTGCTCGATGTTGAACGCAGCCAGGGTTTCATTCACAACTTCGGTAATTCGGTCGCCGAACTGCTTATACACTTCGCTGTGAATGACCACATCCAGCCCGCTCTCGACGGGACTGACCTTCACCATAAGGTCACTGGACTCCAGCGTTCCCGCCATCGCGGCTTGTACAATTTTCATATCAGTTTTCCTGTGATAATGCGGTTAAACCGCTGCCGACAACGATTCGGATAAACGAGGCTGATGCTGTCCCCCGTTATTCAGAAACGCGCGCGTGGTGGCAGGCACCATACGACTGGCGGCAGCAATTTGGTTTTCTTTTAATAAACGACGAACGGCTGAAGCAGAGACCGGCACATCATTACCATCCGTTCTTCGTTCTATTTCGTGTACGTGAATACAGGCCGCTGTGCTCGTTGCATTTTCCAGCCAGTGATGCATCGCCCGGTTATATTCTGCGGTTAACTGACAGAATGGCTCCGTCCCCACAAAACGATGAGTGATATTCAGCGCAGGTGCGATGTAATTTCTGAACAGCATAAGATCAATTGCCGCGTAGACTTTATCTATCACCTGCTTATCTTTCAGGAAATAGCCTGGGAAAGTCCCGCGCGAAATAATATAGGCAGACCCCGGATGAACAGTGACATTTTTCAGATGCCGCGACCCGTCCCTGACCATCGCAAACCGTTCTTTAAACGAAAAAGCGGAGACATCTTCCTGAACCACGAAAACATGGAGCCAGTCGCACTGGCTTGCCGCATGCTCAATAAGATATTGATGGCCCAGCGTGAATGGATTCGCGTTCATCACGATCGCGCCAATATTTTTCCCCGGCACGAAATGGTGGTTACGCAACTGGCTGCAGTAACGATGAATACCAACCGGCGTATTCTCCATTAATGCCGCACAGTTATTGACGGTGACAAGCGGATAGAATCCGCATCCGCGAAACGACTTCACATTATCCGGACAGGTAAAAAGAAAGAGCTGATGTTCGCCGTTTTGTGCCGCCAGAAGTTCGGCCTCATGAATTAACGTCAGGATTAACGACGAGCCACGCCACCCGGAATCCACTGCGATGCATTTTAAGGTGTTACCCGCAATACCGGTGCAGGCAATAATCTGACGCTGGTAGAGTGCAACAATAAATTGCGAGATATCGTCATCAATGCCTAAACCGTTGCGTGCCAGGAAGCGGGCAACCTCCTCTCTGGCCTGAGCATTACCGGCTTTTATAACCTCAAATTCTGGCGTTCTGGCGGTGTACATCGTCTCTCTCCTGACCGTCTAAACAAGCAACGCTTCTTGCTGCGGTTGGGCTTCCACAATGGTATTAATCAGACGACCAATATTTTCGATTTCAACTTCAACCCGATCGCCATCGTGCATAAATAACGGAGGATTGCGTTTTTTACCGACGCCGCCAGGCGAACCCGTAATAATGACGTCACCGGCGCTGAGGGAGGTGAATGTGCTGATATAGGCGATAAGATCTGCCACTTTGTGGATCATGCTACCAGTGGAGTCGTTCTGAACCAGCATGCCATTCAGCCAGGTATGGATGGTCAACGCATGAGGATCGGGTATCTCATCCGCTGTCGTCATATACGGGCCGAAAGCGCCGGTTTGCTTCCAGTTTTTACCGGCGGTAAACCACGCGTGCTGCCAGTCACGAACGGAGCCATCCATATAGCAGCTGTATCCTGCGACATGATTGAGCGCATTATTTACATCAATTCGGGTGCCCGGTTTACCAATGATGACGGCCAGCTCGCCCTCATAATCGAATTCTCTCGACAACTCAGGTTTAAGCACAGGTTGGGCATGACCGGTTTGTGAATCAGGAAAACGGATAAACAGCGTCGGGGCATTATTCGTCTCGGCAAACTCTTTTCTTTTTTCAGCGTAATTCATCCCAACGCAGAAAATTTTTCCTGGCTCTTCGATAACGGGCAAAAAGGTAATATCTTCAAGCGTAATATCCACAGGGCAATCGTTGTATTGCCTTGCGACGTCAACAGCATCCCATTGAAGAAGGTCTTTCAACGTCGCATATTGATGGCCGATTTTATTACCCAAATCGATAACGCCGAATTCTGTATAAATCCCGTAGCTTTTACGGCCCTGATGAATATAACTTGCTAATTTCATGATGACACCCGATTGATATACATACCTGTTTTTTGTTTACGCCCTGAGGCGTGAACAAATTGCCAAACTTTTTATTCTGCGGACTGGGCGGGCACCAGTACCGGTTTTGGACCGGATGCCAGGTACGTTGCCACGACAACGCCAATGGCAAGCAATACCAGAATCAACCCGGTCATCCCCATCCAGCCCAGTGAATGGAAAACAAAACCGTTGATAAAACCAATCACCGAACCGCCCATGTAGTAAAAGAATAAATAGAGTGCAACGGCCTGGCCTCTTGCATGCGTTGCATTTTTACTTACCCAGCTCAAACCAATAGAGTGACAGCCGAAGAAACAGCCGGTAAAAATCACCGCGCCAACAATAAAGGTGATGACATTCGACGTCAGCGTCAGCAGCATGCCTAAGGCCATGATCAGAAAAAGCACACGCAATACTTTCATCGCGCCATATTTCGCACTTAAACGACCAGCCTGCGGAGCCGTAAAGAAACTCAGGGCGAAGCTAAAGGAGAGCAGACCTGCGTTTGCCGGTGAAATATGGAACGGCTCGCCTTTCAGGAAGAAGGCCAGATAGTTATAAAGCGAGGTAAATGCGCCGAAAATAATGAAGCTGATAACAAAAGCCAGCGCCAGATTTTTGTTTTTGAAATGCGATGCAGCCCCTTTCACCATACGCGTAATGTTAAGGTTTTGCGTTGGGGTGAAGTTTTTAGATTCAGGCAGTAAAAACTTAACCAGAATGGCAACCACAATCAAGCTGGCCGCAAAACCGTAAAAGATGGCATTTATTGAAACGTGATCAATAAGTTGGCTGGCAACAATACGACCGGACATGCCGCCCATGGAGTTACCGAAGACAAAATATCCCGTTACGATACCTGCCGCCACCGGGGCGACTTCTTCACTGATGTAGGCAGTGGCCGCCGCAGCGATACCACTCAGCGCCAGACCAATTACCGCACGTAGCGCCACCAGCATCGCCCAGGATTCCATCAGCGGACAGAGCAGCGTAAGAATACCGCCTAACAGGAGGGAGACAACAATTAACCGTTTTCTGCCATAATGATCGGATAATGTCCCGGTAAACAGCAATCCAATAGCCAGCAACGCCGTTTCTGCTGATAAGATAATACTCACCTGGCTGACAGGAACATTATATTCCACAGCAAGCGTCGGAAGCAGTGGCTGAATAAAAAACAGAGAAGCAAGCTCTGCAAGCCCGGATAATGCCAGGGCCAGAATCACGCGAATATGCGCTCCGGCTTTTACAGAATCTGAAGCTTTCAGGGTATTGTTAGCATGAGTTAACGCCATAATAACCTCGGTATTATTGTTAAGGTACAGATTGTAATTTTTTAAGGCAGATGTTTTTTATTTAAATTTTATTTACGCAACTTCAGTGAGCATTTTTTCCGGTACACATACGGCACCCTCAAACAACTTGCGTGAAGTACGTATCACTGCGGCACGGGTTTTTTCGATATTGTTACCTTCCTTCAATAAGGACACGGATATTTTTCCACTTGGGTGTTCAATATCGATGATATTAGTGAAGAGCCCCTTTGGACGATCGGCGACAATTTTTGCCGCGACGGAGCCTTCAATCAGCGTTGCGGTCGAAATACCAATCGATCCGGTAATCGCCAGTGATTTATGGCATGTGTGCGGCATGAAATACCGTACCTGAATCGTTCCGCCGTTACGCGCCGGGCTGAGAAGAACCGGTTTAGGGATCACCTTGTTTGTCACATCCCCTAAGCCCATAGCTGCGCCAGCCTGACGACGCAGACTTTCCAGCTTTTCTTTAAATGCCTTATCGCCATCTAATTCTGCAGGAGATTCCCCTCCTGTTTTCCCCAAAGCTGAAGCGTCAATCAATACCATCGGCATCGCCATATCTATACAGGTGACTTCAATACCGTCGAAGACGTTTGTCGCACTGTCCGTCGGCAACAATTTCCCCGTTTTAGAACCCGCAGAGTTCAGGAAAGTTAAGCCTATGGGCGCGGCGGTCCCCGGGACTCCATCAATCTGGGTATCGCCTTCGTACACCACCCGATAATCAGGCGTTTGCACTTCTGCATCGACCAGCGTTCCGGTATTGAGATTGCGGATCCGCACCGTCGTTACCGGGCTTTGCGCCTTCACCAGCCCCTTTTCAATAGCAAAGGGACCGACCGCACAGAGCATATTGCCGCAGTTAGGCGTGGTATCGACACGACGTTCATTCACCATCACCTGTGCAAACAGGTAATCCACATCCGCGTCAGGACTTTCTGAAGTGCTAACTATCGCTACCTTACTGGTTTGCGGACTTCCACCGCCAATACCGTCAATTTCGAGTTCATGGCCTGCCCCCATCAAACTGAGTAAAACTGCGTCACGCGCTTCTGTTTCCGCAGGCAGGTCGCTGGCCAGAATCACCGGCCCTTTTGACGTACCGCCACGCATTAATACGCAAGGGATCTTTAACATATGTTTATCTCACTTCGCTTTTGTCAGGAACGCTATAAGGTTTTCACACTCCGGTTGATAACTCTAATGCCAAAAAAAGCATGATTAATACGTTTTGCACATTAATAGCCCGTGCGTTATGGTGGTTATATAAAAGCGAGAATGGGATACAGCTATGCCGCATGAACTACAGGGGATACAAGCGTTTGTAAAAATTGCAGAAATCGGATGCTTTACAAAAGCATCCCAATTTTTTCACATTTCACAACCTGCTTTAACACGCAGAATTCAGAAACTGGAAGATAGCCTGGGAACCACGCTGTTTGAACGCTCTACGCGCAGCGTTAAGCTCACGACAGTAGGAAGAGAATTTTTACCTAAGGCTAAGAATTTAATAGATTTTTATGAAAGTTCCATCCTCAGTATTAAAGAGATGGCGACACATCAGGCAGGTGTTATTACGGTTTCCTGTATCCCTACTGCCGCGTTCTATTTTCTGCCTTCAGTGATACGAGATTACAACAATGACTACCCAAACATCCGAATCCGCATACTGGAGCACAGCGCCAGCGATTGCCTGGAAGCAGTATTAAATGGCGACGCAGATTTCGGTATAAATATGATAAACGTCACACATCCAAATATCGATTTTGCGCCGCTGGTGAACGAACCCTTCGTTCTGGCATGCCGACGCGACAATGAGCTGGCAAATAAATCGCTGGTAACATGGGACGATCTGGCCGGTATGAAGCTGATTGGGGTAAGACGCTCCAGCGGAAACCGATCGCTGATCGATCAGGCTTTCGAGAAAATGGCCTGGAAACCTAACTGGTTTTATGAAGTGCGTCATCTTTCGACGTCACTCGGGATGGTGGAAGCGGGTCTCGGTGTGTCTGTCGTTCCCAGTCTGGCGATGCCGGCCGATGAACATCACGTCCTTGTTAGTCGTCCACTGATAGAACCCGTCATACGCCGTACGCTTGGCCTGGTAAAACGCAGTGAAACCACCCTTAGTCCTGCGGCGGAAAAATTCCGCCAACTGATATTACATCTGTGGTCAGGCGAAAATAGCAGCCCCTGGATCAACAAATTTACTCAACTGTAACCCACCGTTGGGCAACGAGTGTATGACCGATGAGAACTCTCCCACAGCATCAGCAGAGGAAGTCACCGCATTGATTTTCGGTAATAAAATGAATTGTCGCAGGTGGAAATCAGGCAGACCAGAGGGAAACATCAAGGGAAGTAACTTTGGAGCGGGCGAAGGGAATCGAACCCTCGTATAGAGCTTGGGAAGCTCTCGTTCTACCATTGAACTACGCCCGCATTGAAGTGCGTAAGGGATTATAAACCTTACGCTCTTCTTGGCAAGGGACGAACCGACTGACTGGCGATTAATTCACCGTCAGCATTTTGGCTTACTGCCCTGCGGCGGTAAATAACGCAGCGGATCGATAGCCGTTGCGCGATAACGGATCTGGAAATGCAGACGCACCGTCGTCGCATCCGTGCTGCCCATCGTGGCGATCTTCTGCCCGGCCTTCACGTTTTGACCGTTGTTCACCAGCATGGTGTCATTATGCGCATAGGCAGTGATGTAATCCTCACTGTGCTTAATCATGATAAGGTTGCCATAGCCCCGCAGTTGATTGCCGACATAGACCACTTTCCCGGCTCCGGCCGCATAAATCGGCGTACCGCGCGCAGCAGAAATATCAATGCCCTTATTACCGCCGTCCGCCGTGGAATAAGGCAGAATCACCTTACCGCTGGCGGGCCACTGCCAGCAGCGTTGTCCTACCGGCGGCCAGGACGACTGAGGTACAGAAGAAGACGGTCTGACGGCAGCCGTTTTGGTAGAAGATTTGCTCGAGGATTTCGCGGTTGCTTTACGCGCTGTTGTACTGGTTTTCGCATCACCGTTAAGCTTCAGCTTTTGCCCCACCTCAATGGTATAAGGGGGGGAAATGTTGTTCAGACGGGCGAGATCCCGAACGCTGGTGCCAGTAGAGCGTGAAATGGCGTACAGCGTATCACCGCGCTTCACAGTATACGTGGAACCGGAATCAGATGAACTGGAACACCCTGCCAGGATCAGGCTGCTCACCAACATTATCGTGATATAAAAACGTTTATTCATCAGCCATTCTGCACTCAACACAACGTTTACCTCGAAATCAGAGGTCATTATCATACCAGCCAGCCGGACGATCCCCAATCGCTACGCTTCAATCGGTAGGGTTAAACGGATATCCCTGTGCGATAATATCCATTAACACGGGTAGATAAGGCATAGAGGGTAATTTCACCAGCGCAGGATAAAATATTTGTGGCGAAGGAAAAACGTCTACCACGTAACATTGGCTAAGTTTATCAGCATCGACTTCCGAAGACGGTAATAACGTCGCAGCCTCAAGGCCGGACTCCAGCCAGTCGAGAATGACCCCCGGTTGCGTAATATGCATGATCACTTTTGCGCTTACTCCGGATTTACGAAACAGATCCATCAGCATCTCGTAAGTCCCTGAATCCTTTGCCCGATGCAGCAGCACCAACGGCATCTCCGCCAGCGCAGTGTAGTTATAGGGATTTGCAGGAGGGCCCGGCAGGCATTTTTTATTAATTACCGCCACCAGCTTAATCGGATCAAACGACACATAATCAAAGCCTTCACTGCGATAGGGACGCTGTATTAAAGCAATATCGATTCCCCCTTCCGTTAATAATGTCTCAAGATGGCTGGAGTCGGTAACAGAAATATTGATCGCCGTATCCGGATTACGTCGGTAAACTTCCATCAACAGTGCTTTAAAATAGTTCTGGTAGAGATGAGTTAAACCTATTCTTAATTCGGCTCTGTTTTTTTGTGCAATATCTGTCGTTTCCCTGGCGGTATCCTCCACCTGACGTAATATTTCACATCCTTTGCGATAAAGAAAAAAACCGGCCTCCGTGGGTTCAATACGATTTCCACGGCGAACAAAGAGCGAGACCTGAAGTTCTTCTTCCAGCTCCTGAATCCGCTTGCTGAGGGGGGGTTGCGCCATGTTCAACGATTTCGCCGCCTGGCTGACCGACCCTTGTTCCACCACCCGACAAAAATACCGTAAGCGCTTTAAATCCATCATCATCACCCGTGGTTTAACGTATCGCCAGTATCACACTTACTCAAAAAAATAAAAAGCCAGCCCGCTACATCTCATGTTAATTAATCATTATTTAACAGGTCATTAAAATAAACTTTTTTGATCTACTAACTATCCGGTAAACGGTATTTGTGTAAAAGCGCCACGGAAAATATTGTGCAGACAACGAAACATCTTTTCCGAAGGAACCATCCCATGGCAAATACTGATAACAAATCTCCCTCAACGGTGCATGATTTACGCTCTGCGCTCCAACTACTGAAAACACTGCCCGGTGAATACGTTGAAACCGATACCGAAGTCGACCCGCACGCGGAACTCTCTGGGGTGTATCGTTATGTGGGCGCGGGCGGAACCTGCCAGCGCCCGACCCGCAAGAACGGGCCGGTGATGATATTTAATAAAATCAAAGGATTTCACGATATCAGCGTGGCAATTGGGCTGAACGGTTCGCGCCAGCGCGTCAGCCATTTTCTGCAGTGCGAACCAGCAAAACTAGGGCATCTGCTGAAAGATTCTGTGGAAAACGCCATAGCGCCAGTCATGACTCAGGGCGCGGCGGAATGTCAGGAAGTGGTGCATCTGGCGAGCGATGCCGATTTCGATCTGCGTAAACTATTACCCGCTCCGACCAATACAGAAGAAGACGCTGGTCCCTATATTACCATGGGCCTGTGCTACGCCTCAGACCCGGAAACTCACGAATCCGATATCACCATTCACCGCTTGTGTGTACAGAGCCGCGACGAACTGTCCATGTGGCTGACCCCTGGTCGCCATATTGATGCTTTCCGCATGAAAGCAGAAGCCGCAGGTCAGCCGCTACCGATTTCA
Organism: Citrobacter sp. wls717; assembly: GCF_005280955.1. Taxonomy (NCBI): domain Bacteria; kingdom Pseudomonadati; phylum Pseudomonadota; class Gammaproteobacteria; order Enterobacterales; family Enterobacteriaceae; genus Citrobacter; species Citrobacter sp. wls717. The sequence goes on along the minus strand of NZ_SZWW01000031.1, from coordinate 86,799 downwards.
ATCAGCATCGGCGTGGATCCGGCGATTGAAATTGCCGCCTGTTTTGAGCCGCCAACCACCCCACTGGGCTTCAACGAATTGAGCATTGCGGGCGCGCTGCGCGGCAAAGCCGTTGAGATGGTGCAGTGTAAAACCATCAACGAAAAAGCTATCGCTCATGCGGAGATCGTCATTGAAGGCGAACTGCTGCCAAACGCACGCGTACGCGAAGATCAGAACACCCATACCGGGCGCGCAATGCCTGAGTTTCCGGGTTATACCGGCGAAGCGAAAGAGGCTATTCCGGTGATCAAAGTGAAAGCCGTTACTCACCGCATTAACCCCATCTGGCGCACCACCGTCGGACCTGGCGAAGAACATGTCAATATGGCCGGTATTCCGACTGAAGCCAGCATTCTGGATATGGTAGAACGCGCCATGCCGGGCAAACTACTCAATGTTTTCGCCCACTCGGCGGGCGGTGGCAAACTTCTGGCGATTCTGCAGTTTAAAAAATCTTCTCTGACAGATGAAGGCCGGCAGCGCCAGGCTGCTCTACTGGCTTTCTCTGCATTCCCGGAACTCAAGCACGTCATCCTGGTGGATGAGGATGTAGATATTTTCGATAGCGACGATGTTCTCTGGGCCATGCAAACCCGCTACCAGGGGGATGTCGACACCATTACGATCCCTGGCGTTCGTTGCCACCCGCTCGATCCGTCACAGGTGCCGGAATACAGCCCGAGCATCCTGCAACAGGGAATGTCCTGCAAAACCATTTTCGACTGTACGGTGCCATTCCACCTGAAGCACAACTTCCAGCGTTCCAAATTTAAAGATGTGGACGTGAAGCGCTTCCTGCCGGATTTCGAGTAAAGGAGACCACCATGACAGCACGCATCATCATTGGGATCAGTGGGGCCTCCGGGTTTCAGTACGGCGTTAAGGCGCTGGAGTTGCTTCGCCAACACCCCGTTGAAGTCCATCTGGTGGTCTCAAAAGGAGCAGAAAAAACCTGCGAACTGGAGACAGATTACCGCCTGGACGATGTGACAGCGATGGCTGACGTGGTACATCCCATCGCGGATCTGGGGGCGGCTATCTCCAGCGGTTCATTTAAAACACTGGGGATGCTGATCGCACCATGTTCCATGCGCTCTTTGGGCGCAATCGCCCACTGCCTGACGGACAACCTGCTGACCCGTGCGGCGGACGTGGTGCTGAAAGAGCGTCGTCGTCTGGTGCTGCTGGCCAGAGAAACGCCGCTGAACCTCGGCCATATTCGCAATATGGCCGCAGTAACTGAAATGGGCGGGATCATCTTTCCGCCGGTTCCGGCGCTGTATCAGCGTCCGCAAACGGCGGACGACATCATCACCCATAGCGTTAATCGTGCGCTCGATCTGTTCGACCTTGAAGTCAACAATATCCCCCGCTGGGGTGAAGGCGAGCTAAATTTTACTTAACAGGACATTTCTCAATGTTAATCGGCCCATATGTAAATGGTTCCGCCGTCATTCTTGGCGGGCTAGTTGGCGCAATGGCGGGCGGCAAGCTCCCTGAGCGTGTGAAAACGGCGCTGCCGATGACTTTCGGGCTTTGCTCCGTTGGTCTGGGTATCACGCTGGTACTAAAAGTGAAATATATGCCAGCAGTGGTGCTGGCAATGGTGATCGGCGCCATTCTCGGTGAATTGCTGCATCTGGAAAAAGGAATAGGTAAAGCCGCCGGCTCCACGCGCGGTTTAATCAACAAAGTTCTGCCGCCAGTTAATGGCCTGGGTCACGAAGAGTTCACAGAGAAATTTGTCGCCATCCTGGTACTGTTTTGCGCCAGTGGCACCGGGATTTTCGGGGCGATGACCGAAGGGATGAGCGGCGACCCATCAATTCTGTACATCAAAACGATCCTCGATCTGTTTACCGCAGGGATTTTTGCCACACTTCTCGGCTACGCGGTTATGACCATCGCCATCCCACAAATCATTATTCAGGTGGCGCTGGCGATGCTGGCAGTGATTATCCTGCCGATGATCACTCCTGACATGATGGCGGATTTCTCTTGTGCTGGCGGACTGCTGATGGTGGCCACCGGTTTGCGTATCTGTAACATTAAACTTTTCCCGGTCGCCAACATGTTGCCAGGGCTTGTTTTGGTAATGCCTTTGTCCCATTTATGGGCTACCCTAGTGGCCTGAGTGCATGACCCGGCGGGTTTGTGTCGGGTCATTTTTTATTTTCAGGAGTTGTCATGGCCGGGGAACATGTCATTTTGCTGGACGAGCAAAATAAACCGTCAGGCATGCTGGAAAAGTATGCCGCCCATACCTTCAACACCCCTTTGCATCTCGCGTTTTCCTGCTGGATATTTAACGACCAGGGACAACTGCTGGTGACGCGCCGTTCACTGCACAAAAAAGCCTGGCCTGGCGTCTGGACAAACTCTGTCTGTGGCCATCCGCAGTCGGGGGAGACAACCGAAGATGCCGTTATCCGCCGCGCCCGTTTTGAACTGAGCGCAGACATTACCGCGCTCGCCTCTGTATATGCGGATTTCCGTTATTGCGCTACGGATCCCAATGGAATTATGGAGAACGAAGTTTGTCCGGTCTATGCCGCGCAGCTTACCAGCCAACTACAGCCAAATGCGGATGAAGTGATGGATTACCAGTGGAGCAATCTTGAGGATGTGTTAAGCGGGATTGATGCAACGCCGTGGGCGTTTAGCCCGTGGATGGTGATGCAGGCTTCAAACGATAAGGCGCGAGAATTACTGCGCAAGTTTGCCAACGGGAATTAATTGCCTGATGGCGCTATGCTTACCTGGCCTACATAGCGAATTGTAGGCCGGATAAGGCATCAGCCGCCATCGGGCATGTCACATCTTACTTAACCGGGCGCATCGCCGGGAACAGGATCACGTCGCGGATGGTGTGGCTGTTGGTGAACAGCATAACCATACGGTCGATACCAATACCCAGACCCGCAGTCGGCGGCAGACCGTGTTCCAGAGCGGTAACGTAGTCTTCGTCGTAGAACATCGCCTCGTCATCACCCGCATCTTTGGCGTTAACCTGATCCTGGAAACGCTGCGCCTGATCTTCTGCATCATTCAGCTCGCTGAAACCGTTACCGATCTCACGTCCGCCGATGAAGAATTCGAAGCGATCGGTGATTTCCGGGTTTACGTCATTACGACGCGCCAGCGGAGAAACTTCTGCCGGGTACTCGGTAATGAAGGTCGGTTGAATCAGGTGCGCTTCCGCGACTTCTTCGAAGATCTCAGTCACGATACGGCCCAGACCCCAGCTCTTCTCAACTTTGATGCCGATAGATTCAGCGATCGCTTTAGCAGAGTCGAAGTTATCCAGATCGGCCATGTTGGTTTCCGGACGGTATTTCTGAATCGCTTCGCGCATGGTCAGTTTTTCGAACGGCTTACCGAAGTCGAAGACTTCTTCGCCGTAAGGCACTTCGGTGGTTCCCAGAACGTTCTGCGCCAGCGTGCGGAACAGTGATTCGGTCAGTTCGATCAGATCTTTGTAGTCCGCATACGCCATGTAGAGTTCCATCATGGTGAACTCTGGGTTATGACGAACAGAGATGCCTTCGTTACGGAAGTTACGGTTAATTTCGAATACGCGTTCGAAGCCGCCAACCACCAGACGCTTGAGGTACAGTTCCGGCGCGATACGCAGGTACATATCCAGATCCAGCGCGTTATGATGGGTGATGAACGGACGCGCCGCCGCGCCGCCAGGGATCACCTGCATCATCGGGGTTTCTACTTCCATAAAGCCGCGACCCACCATGAACTGGCGGATGCCAGCCATAATCTGTGAACGAACTTTAAAGGTATTGCGGGATTCATCGTTAGAGATGAGATCCAGATAGCGCTGACGATAACGCGCTTCCTGGTCCTGCAGACCGTGGAATTTATCCGGCAGCGGGCGCAGCGCTTTCGTCAGCAGACGCAGCTCGGTGCAATGAATGGACAGCTCACCGGTCTTGGTCTTGAACAACTTACCTTTCGCGCCGAGGATATCGCCCAGATCCCATTTTTTGAACTGCTCGTTGTAAACGCCTTCCGGCAGATCGTCACGAGCAACGTACAGCTGAATACGGCCGCCAACATCTTGCAGCGTAACGAATGAGGCTTTACCCATAATACGGCGGGTCATCATACGACCAGCAACGGATACCTCAATGTTCAGCGCTTCCAGCTCTTCGTTTTCTTTCGCGTCGAAGTCAGCATGCAGTTGGTCTGAGGTGTGATCGCGACGGAAATCGTTCGGGAACGGGATCCCCTGCTCACGCAGGCTCGCCAGCTTCTCACGGCGCGTTTTCAGTTCATTGTTAAGGTCGGCTACCGCGTCAGCGCCCTGTACGTGTTGTTCAGACATGTTGGTTCCTCATAACCCTGCTTTCAAACTTGCTTCGATAAATTGATCCAGGCTGCCATCCAGCACCGCCTGCGTGTTACGGGTTTCAACCCCGGTACGCAGATCTTTAATGCGGGAGTCATCAAGGACATAAGAACGAATCTGGCTACCCCAGCCGATATCTGACTTATTGTCTTCCATCGCCTGTTTCTCGGCATTCTTCTTCTGCATTTCCAGTTCATAAAGCTTCGCTTTCATCTGCTTCATGGCCTGGTCTTTGTTCTTGTGCTGGGAACGGTCGTTCTGACACTGCGTCACAATCCCGGTCGGAATGTGGGTGATACGCACCGCCGATTCTGTACGGTTAACGTGCTGACCGCCCGCGCCAGAGGCGCGATAAACGTCAATGCGCAGATCCGCCGGGTTGATGTCGATATCGATATCATCGTCAACTTCCGGATAGACAAACGCCGAGCTGAACGACGTATGGCGGCGACCGCCGGAGTCGAACGGGCTCTTACGTACCAGACGGTGTACGCCGGTTTCAGTCCGCAGCCAACCGTACGCATATTCGCCAGCAATTCTGATGGTCACGGATTTAATACCCGCCACTTCGCCTTCAGATTCTTCAATAATTTCAGTCTTAAAGCCGCGAGCTTCGGCCCAACGCAGATACATACGCATCAGCATGCTCGCCCAGTCCTGCGCTTCCGTACCGCCGGAGCCAGCCTGAATATCGAGATAACAATCTGCGCTGTCATATTCGCCGGAGAACATACGACGGAATTCCAGCTGCGCCAGCTTATCTTCCAGGGTATCGAGTTCTGCTACGGCTTCGTTAAAGGTTTCTTCGTCGTCGGCTTCTACAGCCAACTCCAACAGGCCGGAGACATCTTCCAGGCCCTGGCTCATTTGGTCGAGTGTATCTACGATGGCCTCAAGGGAGGAACGCTCTTTACCCAGCGCCTGCGCGCGTTCGGGTTCGTTCCATACGTCCGGCTGTTCCAGCTCGGCGTTTACTTCTTCCAGACGCTCTTTCTTGGCATCATAGTCAAAGATACCCCCTAAGAACGTCAGAGCGCTCCGTGAGGTCCTGAATGCGGTTATTTACCGGATTAATTTCAAACATTGTCTGATTTCTTTTATTGGACTAGTCAAAATGCGGTTATAAGAGCGGGATTGTAACTAATCCACGCCCTTTTTTATAGCGATTAGTGACGCTAAAGTGGCCAGATATTATCGATGATTAGCTGCAAACTACGGTTGCCGCGAAACTCATTAATATCCAGTTTGTAGGCCAACTGAACATCGCGCACGCCGTTGTCCGGCCAGCAACTGGTATCAACGTTGAACGCAATTCCGTCCAGCAGAGGTCCGCCGCCAACCGGCTCCACCATCACCTTCAGATGACGCTCACCCACCAAACGCTGCTGAAGCAGACGGAAATGTCCATCAAACAGCGGTTCCGGGAACATTTGCCCCCACGGCCCGGCATCACGCAGCATTTGCGCGACCTCCATGGTCATCTCCGCGGCGCTTAGCGGGCCATCTGACACCACTTCGCCCTGCAGCAAGGCGGGATCCAGCCACTCGGTTACCAGTTCGCCGAAACGCTGCTGGAAACGCTCAAACTGCGCCTCTTCCAGCGACAAGCCCGCCGCCATGGCGTGACCGCCAAACTTGAGGATCATGCCAGGATGAAGGGTGTCCAGGCGCTCCAGCGCATCACGCATGTGCAGCCCCTGAATCGAACGCCCGGAGCCTTTGAGCGTACCGTCGCCGGCAGGAGCAAACGCAATCACCGGACGATGAAAACGCTCTTTAATGCGCGATGCCAGAATGCCGACTACTCCCTGATGCCACTCAGGATGGTACATCGCAAGGCCGCCCGGTAGCGTCTCGCTACTGCGCTCCAGCTTTTCACACAGGGTCAGCGCTTCCGCCTGCATGCCCTGCTCAATTTCTTTGCGTGTCTGATTGAGCGCGTCCAGTTCATTGGCCAGCATGCGTGCCTCGCCAATGTTGTCGCACAGCAACAGCGCCACGCCGACGGACATATCATCCAGACGGCCAGCGGCATTCAGCCGTGGCCCCAGCGCAAAACCTAAATCGCTGGCAGCCAGCTTAAGTGGGTCGCGGTTGGAAATTTCCAGCAGCGCCTTAATGCCGGGACGGCACTTTCCGGCACGAATACGGCTTAATCCTTGCCACGTCAGAATGCGGTTATTAGCATCCAGCGGGACCACGTCGGCCACCGTGCCGAGCGCGACCAGATCGAGCAAGTCCGCCAGGTTCGGCGGCGCAATGCCTCGTTCATCAAACCAGCCTTTGTCACGCAGGAAGGTGCGCAGCGCCAGCATCAGATAGAAGGCCACGCCAACCCCTGCCAATGATTTAGACGGGAATTCACAGTCGTGCAGATTGGGGTTGATGATCGCCTCTGCATTAGGCAGCGTATCCCCTGGCAGATGGTGATCGGTCACCACCACCGGGATCCCCAGCGCTCTGGCATGTTCCACACCGGCGTGAGACGAGATGCCATTGTCTACGGTGACAATCAGCTGAGCGCCACGCGCATGCGCCTGCTCCACCACTTCCGGGCTTAAGCCATAGCCGTCTTCAAAACGATTAGGCACCAGGTAGTCAACGTTACCGCAACCCAACGCACGCATCGCCAGAATGCTGAGCGCCGTACTGGTCGCGCCATCGGCGTCAAAATCGCCGACCACAATAATGCGGGTTCCCGCGCGAAAGGCGTTATAGAGGATCTCAACTGCTTTTTCGACGCCGTTCAAATGCTGCCACGGCAGCATTCCTTTTACGCTACGTTCAAGTTCCTGGGCGCTGCGCACGCCGCGGCTGGCGTATAAACGACGCAGCAATGGCGGCAGGTCATCAGGTAGCTCGGTTGTCTCGTCGGCTTCACGCCGACGAAGTTGTATCTTTTGTTTCACGCGAATTATTTACCGCTGGTTTGTTTTGCATGTGCGTCGAGGAATTCTTTCATCTCTTTCGGGCCCTGATAGCCAGGCACGACATAGCCGTTGCTCAGCACAATCGCCGGCGTGCCGCTAACGCCAAACTGCACGCCCAGCGCGTAGTGGTTCGCGATATCCACATCACAGGTTGCTGGTTTCACGTCCTTGCCTGCCATCGCGTCATCAAAGGCTTTGTTTTTATCCTTCGCGCACCAGATCGACTTCATGTCCTGCTCGGCCTGGCTTTCCAGACCCTGACGCGGGAAGGCCAGATAACGAACGGTGATCCCCAACGCATTATAGTCTTTCATCTCTTCATGCAGCTTGTGGCAGTAACCACAGGTGATGTCGGTGAAAACGGTAATGACGTGTTTTTCCTGCGGCGCTTTGTAGACGATCATCTCTTTTTCCAGCGCGTTCAAATGCTTCATCAGCAACTGGTTAGTAACATTCACCGGGCTTGCCCCGCTCACGTCATACATCGGTCCCTGAATAATATGTTTACCGTCTTCAGTTACGTACAGCACGCCGCTATTGGTCAGTACGGTTTTCATACCCGCCACCGGAGCAGACTGAATCTCGGTGCTCTGTACCCCCAGCTTTGCCAATGACTGGCGAATCGCCGCATCGTCTGCATGTACCATGCCGGAAAACGCCGTTGCCAGCAGGGTGAACATCATAAAACGTTTTTTCATAACCTATCCTTTCCTGTCAGCAATCACGCTCGCGGGTGATGCTGTTGATGTAGTTGACGCAAGCGCTCCGTTGCGACATGAGTATAAATTTGTGTTGTCGAGAGGTCGCTATGCCCCAGTAGCATCTGCACCACGCGCAGGTCAGCGCCATGATTGAGCAAATGCGTGGCAAAAGCATGCCGCAGGACGTGCGGTGACAGCTTCTCGCTGTCGATTCCCGCCAACACAGCATAGTGTTTAATACGATGCCAGAAGGTCTGACGGGTCATCTGTTGCGCCCGCTGGCTGGGAAACAGCACATCAATCGATACGCCATTGAGCAACCATGGACGCCCATGTTCCAGATACGTTTCCAGCCAGTAAACCGCCTCTTCACCCAACGGCACCAGGCGTTCTTTGTTGCCTTTACCGATCACCCGAACCACACCCTGACGCAGGCTGACGTCACTCATCGTCAGTCCCACCAGCTCAGATACGCGCAAGCCCGTTGCATACAATACTTCCAGCATGGCTTTGTCGCGTAGCTCCAGCGGTTGCTCAATCAGCGGCGCCTGCAACAGTCGCTCCACCTGTGCCTCACTGAGATCTTTGGGCAGGCGCTGCGGAAGCTTCGGTGATGCAAGCGAGGCGCTGGGATCGTCTTCGCGAAATTTTTCGCGGTAAAGATGCTGAAAAAAGCGCCGCGTAGCACTGAGCAAGCGAGCGGAACTGGTGGCTTTATATCCCCCATCCATCCGCTCGGCCAGTAATGCCTGCAGATCATCGCTCTGCGCCGTCGCCAGCGAGACGCCACGGTGATGTAACCATTCGACAAGCATGGTCAGATCGCGACGATACGCACTTAACGTGTTTTCCGCCAGATTTCGTTCCAGCCACAGGGCATCAAGAAACTGCTCGATGCGCGCCAGATCCTGTTCCACTCGCGCCCCTTATTCCACTCTCATTTTTGATGCATTATGCCTCATTGTGCCGGGATTGCGGCGATTCTGTTACACTACCCGCAACGCTACAGCAGAATTGAGATGTTTACGTCATGAACATGGGTCTTTTTTACGGTTCCAGTACCTGCTACACCGAAATGGCAGCAGAAAAAATCCGCGATATCCTGGGTCCCGAACTGGTGACACTGCACAACCTCAAAGATGATTCCCCGACCTTAATGGAGCAGTATGATGTGCTCATTTTGGGCATCCCGACCTGGGATTTTGGTGAAATTCAGGAGGATTGGGAAGCGGTCTGGGAGCAACTGGACGACCTCAACCTGGAAGGCAAAATTGTCGCGCTTTACGGGATGGGCGATCAGCTAGGATATGGCGAATGGTTCCTGGATGCGCTGGGGATGCTGCACGATAAACTGGTCACCAAAGGCGTCAAGTTTGTCGGTTACTGGCCAACCGAAGGCTATGAATTTACCAGCGATAAACCCGTCATTGCTGATGGACAGCTGTTTGTTGGTTTGGCGCTGGATGAAACAAACCAGTACGATCTCAGCGATGAACGCATCCAGAACTGGTGCGAGCAAATTCTTGGGGAAATGGCCGAACACTGGTCCTGATAAGCGTGTTGCCGGATGACGCCGTGAACGCCTTATCCGGTTTACCTCACGCATCAAACCTAAGGCCCTAAAGCGGCACGCCATCAGATATTTGTTGGCATTATCCCTGCTTCGCCTGTTGCAGCATTAACCGCCGTAAATCTCGCCACTCAGCCTCATCCATACTGTCTGCCGCCAGCCACAAATGCTGACGTTTCCCGGTATCTGAACGCAAACGCAGCATCATGCCTGTTTTGACCATCCAGGGCGCGCTAACGATAGTCCACTCCTGCCCTTGCCAGCGCAGACGGCCGTCCATCAACAGCCTAATCTCGCCCTGACAGGCATTAATTCTACGTTGGCTGCGTACGCTGTCGAACACCACCAGAGAGAGCAGAACCATCCATAATGGGGTGTAGCTCAAAGGCCAGGGCATCAATAAAATAAATACCGCGACCAGCCCATGAACGAGCAACGAAAGCCACTGCGCGCGCCATGAAACGCGTAAATCAGATTGCCACTGGACCACGTTCCCGATTCCGTGTCTGGATAAGTCGCACCATCTGCTCCAACTGAGCATCAGCTGGTTTCCCATGATTCATCAACCAGTTAAATAAATCTGGATCGTCACATTCTAGCAGACGGATAAAGATACGTTTTTCTTCGTCACTTAAGCTGTCATATTCATGTTCGAAAAACGGCATGATAGAGATGTCCAGCTCGCGCATACCGCGGCGGCATGCCCAATGAATACGTGCTTTATTGTTAATATCCATGTTCTTCTTCCTGTCTCGCGAAAACGAAGTATCCGGCTATTGTAACGTGTTTTTCACGCGCTTTTGCGGGAATATCAGCTAATGGAAGCACGTTCGCTAAATAAAACCGCATTAAGTCAAAGGATTCATCATTTTTGGATGTCTCCTCGCAAAGCTTACTATATGGCACAAATAGCCTGTTTAAACCGCTTGCAATGGGCCATAGCTCTTTTACCATTAGTCATTATCACTGCGTTAAGCAAATCAGGACATTATTATGGCTTTTACATCTTTTCCTCCTCGCCAGCCTTTTGCGTCAACGCGTTTACCTCTGACGCTAATGACGCTCGATGACTGGGCGCTCGCCACCATTACCGGTGTCGACAGTGAGAAGTATATTCAGGGTCAGGTCACGGCTGATGTCAGCCAGATGACCGAGCATCAGCACGTGCTGGCAGCCCATTGTGATGCCAAAGGTAAAATGTGGAGCAATCTGCGCCTGTTCCGTAACAGTGACGGTTTTGCATGGCTTGAACGCCGCAGCTTGCGCGATGCACAGCTTACAGAACTGAAAAAATATGCGGTCTTCTCAAAGGTAGTGATTGCGCCGGACGACGAGCGTGTTCTGTTGGGCGTAGCGGGATTCCAGGCACGAGCGGCGCTGGCCAATCTCTTTAGCGAATTACCGAACAGCGAAAAACAGGTTATTACCGAAGATACTTCCACAATACTGTGGTTCGAACACCCTGCCGAGCGTTTCCTGCTGATTGTTGATGTTGCAACGGCGGAAAGCCTGGTTGAGAAACTGCGCGGCGAAGCGGAGTTAAATAACAGTCAACAGTGGCTGGCGCTGGATATCGAAGCGGGTATTCCGGTCATTGATACTGCCAACAGCGGACAGTTTATTCCCCAGGCGACCAATATGCAGGCTCTGGGCGGGATCAGCTTCAAAAAAGGCTGCTATACCGGCCAGGAAATGGTGGCGCGCGCCAAATTCCGCGGCGCCAACAAACGCGCCATGTGGACTCTGGCAGGTACGGCCAGCCGGGTGCCGGAAGCTGGCGAAGATCTGGAACTGAAAATGGGTGAGAACTGGCGTCGTACTGGTACCGTACTCGCCGCAGTACAGCTCGCTGATGGCCAGATACTGGTGCAGGTCGTGATGAATAACGACATGGAAGCCGACAGCGTGTTCCGCGTTCGCGATGACGCAAAAACGCTGCATATTGTGCCGCTGCCGTATTCGCTGGAAGAGTAAAAGCTTAACGCCGGATGGCGCTACGCTTATCCGGCCTACAGGCACATTTTGTAGGCCGGATAAGGCGTTAGCCGCCATCCGAAATCAAGGGTTACGCCTGTCCAACATACAAATAAATCGCCAGGAAGTGGCAAACGCTGCCGCCCAGTACAAAGCCGTGCCAGATCGCGTGGTTATATGGAATGCGCTTACAGACATAGAAAATAACGCCCAGCGAATACACCACACCACCAACGGCCAGCAACGTCACGCCTCCCGCCGCCAGTTTAACCGCCAATTGATACACCACAATCAGCGATAGCCAGCCCATTGTCAGGTAAGTCACCAGCGACAGAACCTTAAAGCGGTGTGCAATGGTCAGTTTGAATAAAATACCGAGCAGCGCCAGGCTCCAGATAACAATCATCAGTCCACGTGCCAGCGGCGAATCAAGCCCCACCAGCAGAAATGGCGTATAGGTCCCGGCAATCAGCAGATAAATCGCGCAGTGGTCGAATTTTTTCAGCCAGACTTTCGCTCGCTGATGGGGGATCGCGTGATACAAAGTTGAGGCGAGGAACAGCAGGATCATGCTACCGCCGTACAGGCTATAACTGGTAATCGCCATAGCGCTGGCGTTGGTATCCACTGCCTGAACCAGTAACAACACCAGCCCGACAATCCCAAACACCAGCCCGATACCGTGACTGATGCTGTTGGCTATTTCCTCTGCCAGCGAATATCCCTGCGCGATTAATGGTTTCTGAACCATAGCTTACTCCCGAGAAACGAACACTTTCGTTATTGCCCCTCTAGCGTAACTGAGAATGGTTCCAGTGAACACCTGTTAGCCGTAATATTTATCTTAAAATAAATAGTTCATAAAAATCATATAATTAATTTTAATCTTTCAGCTAACAAGTGTACGCATTAAATCAAACACATTTAAAATCAATCACATAAAATTGCGTTTGATCCGGGTAAATTTCGGCAATCACACGTTTCAGTTCTTCAAGCGACATGTTTTCCTGCTGAGCATGTTTTTCAGTCAGCGTATCCAGCGTGACGGTTGAGGTGCCAACAACTTCAATCGTGCAGAAGTATCCCTCATCTTCAAAGCGTCCAACCCGTAGAATGTCACCGGTTTTGAAGTGTGATTCGGACTCGTCACGAATAGTGATGGTTTTGCGTCCGGCCAGTATGTCATCCTGGAAACGCTGAAAAAAAGTGATGTCATTTGGCTGCATGTTATTATTCCCTGTAGATGAAGTCTGATGAGTGAGTTTTGCTATTGTGAGTATGTTCTCCCACGCTGCCATCGCCAGTCTCAACAATCTTGAGATGCTGGTCTACAACTATGTCATCAAAAATCGTGACAAAGTCATGTACATGACCATTCGCGAACTGGCCGATGCCGTGGGCGTTTCCACTACCACCGTACTGCGCTTTTGCCGCAAGCTTAAGTGTGAAGGTTACTCAGAATTTCGCGTACGCTTCAAATTATATTTAGAGCAGAATGAACCGCAACAGGCTAATTTCGGCGCCAGCGAAATTATCAGCTTTTTTAAAAGCGTCAATAACGACGAATTCGATAAACTGCTCGATCAGGCTGTTGATATTATATTATCTTCCGAACGTATTATATTTGTTGGCGCAGGAACGTCAGGAGCGCTTGCGAAATACGGCGCGCGTTTTTTCTCCAACGTTGGAAAATTCAGTAATCATATTGACGACCCTTATTTTCCGGTAACCAATGATATGGCCAGAAACGCGCTGGCAATCGTGCTTTCCGTCTCCGGCGAAACAGAAGAGATCCTGCGTTTTGCCAGCCAGTTCAGCTTGCACCACTGTAAAGTGTTGTCTGTAACCAGTCATGAACAGTCACGTCTGGCGAAACTCGCCGACTTTAATCTCTCCTGGCACGTTCCACAAACACGCATTGCCGGGGTATACGATATAACCACGCAAATCCCCGTTATTTATATTCTGGAATCGCTTGGCCGCAAACTGGCGAAAAGAATAGCGTAAAAAAACAATCTGTTTTTTTGATGTAACAAATCACATTAATGCTATTTTGTTATATCGTGACATTTAGGTTTCCTTTGTTAGACTCAAAATCAGATTGTATTAATTTGAGACTGAGCGCAGATGAAAAAACTTACCTTAGCAAAAGATTTTTTATGGGGCGGCGCGGTTGCGGCGCACCAGGTCGAAGGTGGCTGGAACAAAGGTGGCAAAGGCCCCAGCATTTGCGACGTACTGACCGGTGGGGCACACGGCGTTCCACGAGAAATCACTCAGGAAGTCGTGCCCGGTAAATACTACCCCAACCACGAAGCCGTCGATTTTTACGGTCATTACAAAGAAGACATTAAGCTGTTTGCCGAAATGGGCTTCAAATGTTTCCGTACCTCCATCGCATGGACCCGTATCTTCCCCAATGGGGACGAAACCCAGCCGAACGAAGAAGGTCTGAAGTTCTATGACGACATGTTCGATGAATTACTGAAATACAACATCGAACCGGTCATCACCCTTTCCCACTTCGAAATGCCGCTACATTTGGTTCAACAGTATGGGAGTTGGACCAATCGCAAAGTTGTTGATTTCTTTGTTCGATTTGCTGAAGTCGTCTTTGAGCGTTACAAACACAAAGTCAAATACTGGATGACCTTCAACGAGATCAATAACCAACGTAACTGGCGCGCACCGTTGTTTGGCTATTGCTGCTCCGGTGTGGTGTATACCGAGCATGAAAACCCGGAAGAGACCATGTACCAGGTGCTGCATCACCAGTTCGTGGCCAGCGCGCTCGCAGTGAAAGCCGCACGCCGCATCAACCCGGAAATGAAAGTGGGCTGCATGCTGGCTATGGTGCCGCTCTATCCATTCTCCTGTAAGCCCGAAGATGTCATGTTCGCCCAGGAGTCAATGCGTGAACGCTACGTCTTTACTGACGTCCAGCTGCGCGGCTACTACCCAAGCTATGTGTTGAACGAGTGGGAACGTCGCGAATTTAACATCAGGATGGAAGACGGCGACGAGCAAATCCTGCGTGAAGGCACCTGCGACTATCTCGGATTTAGCTACTACATGACCAACGCGGTGAAAGCGGAAGGCGGTAGCGGTGATGCCATTTCCGGTTTTGAAGGTAGCGTGCCGAACCCGCACGTCAAAGCCTCCGACTGGGGCTGGCAGATTGACCCGGTTGGCCTGCGCTATGCTTTATGTGAGCTGTACGAGCGCTATCAGAAGCCGCTGTTTATCGTTGAAAACGGGTTTGGCGCCTACGATAAAGTGGAAACAGATGGCAGCATCAATGATGACTACCGCATCGATTATCTGCGCGCCCACATCGAAGAGATGATGAAGGCGGTCACCTATGATGGCGTAGATCTGATGGGCTACACGCCGTGGGGCTGCATCGACTGCGTTTCGTTCACCACCGGTCAGTACAGCAAGCGCTACGGCTTCATCTACGTGAATAAGCACGATGACGGCACTGGGGATATGTCGCGTTCACGCAAGAAGAGTTTTGAGTGGTATAAAGCGGTGATCGCCAGCAACGGCGAGAATCTGTGATTTTTCGCCGGATGGCGGCGTAAACGCCTTA
This sequence comes from Citrobacter sp. wls717, assembly GCF_005280955.1. Lineage (NCBI taxonomy): Bacteria > Pseudomonadati > Pseudomonadota > Gammaproteobacteria > Enterobacterales > Enterobacteriaceae > Citrobacter > Citrobacter sp. wls717. The sequence goes on along the minus strand of NZ_SZWW01000031.1, from coordinate 71,627 downwards.
TCCAGCCTACAGGTATGATCCCGTAGGCTGGATAAGCGCAGCGCTATCCGGCCATTAAATCTCTACTTCCCGCCGGCCAGCTCCAGAAAACTGCCCGTGACGTAAGATGCCTTCTCGCTCAGTAGCCAGCAAATCGCCTGCGCGACTTCTTCCGGCTGCCCACCACGCTGCATAGGCAACATGGATTTCACGCGATCAACCCTTCCCGGCTCTCCACCCGACGCATGCATTTCAGTGTAGATCAGGCCTGGACGTACGCAGTTTACGCGGATCCCCTGCGCCGCCACCTCCAGTGCCAGGCCGGTGGTGAGCGTGTCCACCGCACCTTTTGAAGCGGCATAATCAACATATTCGAATGGCGCGCCGAGCCGTGATGCCGCCGAAGAGACATTCACAATCGCCCCACCCTGACCGCCGCGCTTAAACGACATGCGCTTTACCGCTTCCCGACAGCACAGAAAATAGCCGGTAACATTGGTCGCCAGTACGCGGTTAATTCGCTCTGCAGTTAAGTTTTCCACCGTGGTCTGTTCAAATAAAATCCCGGCATTATTGACCAGCGCAGTCAGCGGTTCCCCTTCACGGTCGATCGATTCAAACATCGCCAGCACCTGACTTTCATCACTGATATCCGCACGCAGCGCAAATGCCTTACCACCTGCCGCGACGATGTTGTTCACCACCTCGGTTGCCGCACGAATATTGTGATGAAAATTAACGGCGACCGTGTAACCCTCCAGTGCCAGTTGCAGCGCGGTTGCTCGCCCAATACCGCGACTGCCGCCAGTAACAAGTGCGATTCCCATAGAGACCTCCAGATATGAAAAAGCCGGGAGGCGGCTTCGCCTTACCCGGCCTGGAAATTGTTTAACTACGCGGAAAAGTTACTGATATTCGCTCATCGGCACGCAGGAACAGAACAGGTTACGGTCGCCGTAAACGTCATCAAGACGCTTCACGGTAGGCCAGTATTTGTTCGCCACGCCTGCCGGGAAGACTGCGATTTCGCGGCTATAACCGTGGTTCCACTCGCTCACCAGCTCATTCTGGGTGTGCGGCGAGTTAACCAACGGGTTATCTTCCAGCGACCACTCACCGGCTTTCACGCGCTCGATCTCAGCGCGGATTGCCAGCATCGCGTTAATAAAGCGATCCAGTTCCACTTTGCTTTCAGATTCGGTCGGTTCCACCATCAGCGTACCCGCTACCGGGAACGACATGGTTGGCGCATGGAAACCATAGTCGATCAGACGTTTGGCAATATCCAGTTCGCTGATGCCGGTCTCTTCTTTCAGTGGGCGAATGTCGAGAATACATTCATGCGCTACACGGCCATCGCGACCGGTATACAGCACCGGATAGGCATCTTTCAGACGGCTGGCAATGTAGTTAGCGTTAAGAATAGCGACCTGGCTTGCCTGCTTCAGACCTTCTGCGCCCATCATACGGATGTACATCCAGCTGATTGGCAGAATGGATGCGCTACCGAACGGTGCGGCAGACACCGCGCCCTGACGGGTAAGCATCCCTTCAATCTGTACCACGCTGTGGCCAGGCACAAACGGTGCCAGATGCGATTTAACGCCGATCGGTCCCATGCCCGGGCCGCCGCCGCCGTGCGGAATGCAGAAGGTTTTATGCAGGTTGAGGTGCGAAACGTCCGCGCCGATAAAGCCCGGCGTGGTGATTCCAACCTGGGCGTTCATGTTCGCGCCGTCGAGGTACACCTGGCCGCCGAACTGGTGCACAACTTCACACACTTCGCGGATCGTTTCTTCATATACGCCGTGGGTGGACGGATAGGTCACCATGATGCAAGAAAGGTTCGCAGCATGTTGTTCTGCTTTTGCCCGCAGATCGTCGAGGTCGATGTTGCCGTTCTTATCACAGGCGACTACCACCACCTGCATCCCCGCCATTTGTGCGGAAGCCGGGTTAGTACCGTGAGCAGAGGCCGGGATCAGGCAGATATCGCGATGGCCTTCGTTACGGCTTTCGTGATAATGACGAATCGCCAGCAGGCCAGCGTATTCGCCTTGTGCGCCGGAGTTCGGCTGCATGCAGACTGCGTCATAGCCGGTCAGTTTTACCAGCCACTCGGAAAGCTGACCGATCATCTGGTGATACCCTTCCGCCTGCTCTGGCGGGCAGAACGGATGCAGTTCAGCGAATTCCGGCCAGGTGATAGGAATCATCTCGGCGGCGGCGTTCAGCTTCATGGTGCAGGAACCCAGCGGGATCATCGCCTGATTCAGCGCCAGATCTTTACGCTCCAGCGAGTGCATGTAGCGCATCATCTCGGTTTCGCTGTGGTAGCGGTTAAACACCGGATGGCTGAGGATCGCGTCGTCACGCAGCATGCTGCTCTGAATGGAACGACTGTCGAGCGCCACGTCTTTATCCAGCGTGTCGATGCTCAGGCCGTGGCTGTCGCCCAGCAGAACATTGAACAACTGCACCACGTTTTCACGGGTGGTGGTTTCGTCGAGCGTAATACCTACCGCGTTATGAATATCGCTGCGCAGGTTGATCTCTGCCGCTTCCGCACGCGCCAGTACCGCAGCTTTATCGGCCACTTCAACACACAGCGTGTCGAAGTAGTGCGCATGACGCAGCTTTAAGCCTTTCTGTTGCAGACCAGCCGCTAGAATATCGGTCAGGCGGTGGATACGATTAGCGATGCGCTTCAGACCGACCGGACCATGATAAACGGCATACAGGCTGGCGATGTTAGCCAGCAGTACCTGTGAGGTACAAATGTTGGAGTTCGCTTTCTCACGACGGATATGCTGCTCGCGAGTCTGCATCGCCATGCGCAATGCAGTATTGCCCGCCGCATCTTTTGATACGCCGATAATACGGCCTGGCATGGAGCGTTTGAATTCGTCTTTGGCGGCAAAGAATGCCGCGTGTGGGCCACCGTAACCCATCGGTACGCCGAAGCGTTGCGCAGAGCCGAAAACGATATCCGCGCCCTGTTTGCCCGGTGCGGTCAGCAGAACCAGCGCCATAAAATCGGCAGCGACGCTGACCACAACTTTACGGGATTTCAGCTCAGCAATCAGTTTGCTGTAGTCGTGCACTTCACCAGTGGTACCAACCTGCTGCAACAGCACGCCGAACACATCCTGGTGATCCAGTGCTTTCTCAGCGTCATCCACAATGACGTCAAAACCAAAGGTTTCTGCACGAGTGCGAACCACATCCAGCGTTTGCGGATGAACATCAGCCGCCACAAAGAAACGGTTGGCGTTTTTCAGTTTGCTGACGCGTTTGGCCATCGCCATGGCTTCGGCCGCTGCGGTGGCTTCATCCAGCAGAGAGGCGGAGGCCATGTCCAGTCCCGTCAGGTCCAGCGTGACCTGTTGGAAGTTAAGCAGCGCTTCCAGACGGCCCTGAGAGACTTCCGGCTGATACGGCGTATACGCGGTGTACCAACCCGGATTTTCCAGCATGTTACGCAGGATAACCGGTGGCAACTGCACGGCGGTATAGCCCATGCCGATGTAGGACGTGAAGCGCTTGTTACGCCCGGCGATGGCTTTTAATTCGGCCAGCGCAGCGTATTCTGTCGCCGCCTCGCCTACCTGCGGCGGGGTTGCGAGCTGAATGTCTTTCGGCACAATCTGGCCGATCAGCGCGTTTAACGACTCGGCGCCAACCGCATTCAGCATCTCTTGCTGCTGCGCGGCGTCCGGTCCGATGTGGCGTTCAATGAAAGCGCCGCTGTTTTCAAGCTGGCTTAACGTCTGTGTCATGGGCGATGGTTCCTGAAACGTGCAGTGAATCGTGATTGTCTCTAACTCAATTGCCCGGTGGCGCTGACGCTTACCGGGCCTACGCGTGCGAAAACGAATACGCAAAATAATTCGCGTTGCAGTGAGTAGGCCGGATAAGCATTAGCGCCATCCGGCACAACATTATTCGTCTTCTAACAATGCTTCGTACGCAGTGGCATCCAGCAGCGATTCGATTTCGCTTTCATCGCTGGCTTTGATTTTGAAGATCCAGCCACCGGCATACGGTTCGCTGTTAACCAGTTCCGGGGAGTCGCTGAGCGCGTCGTTAACCGCAACAATCTCACCGCTTACCGGCGCATAAATATCAGAAGCCGCTTTTACGGATTCCGCAACGGCGCAGTCATCGCCCGCGCTGACGGTGGCACCAACTTCTGGCAGGTCGACGAAAACCATGTCACCCAACAGCTCCTGAGCATGTTCGGTGATACCAACGGTGTAAGAGCCGTCAGCTTCTTTGCGCAGCCATTCGTGTTCTTTGCTGTATTTCAGTTCTGCAGGTACGTTGCTCATCAATCAATCTCCAAAAAGGATGAATCACGCGACGGCTTTGCCGTTACGCACAAAAACAGGTTTAGTGACTTTTACTGGCATTTCGCGGTTACGGATCTGCACGATCGCTGTCTCACCGATACCCGCAGGGACACGCGCCAGCGCGATGCTGTAGCCCAGGGTTGGGGAGAATGTTCCGCTGGTGATAATGCCTTCATGTTGGTTACCGGAAGCGTCAGTGAAACGGACTGGCAGTTCATTACGCAGCACGCCCTTCTCGGTCATCACCAGTCCGACCAGCTGTTCATGGCCTTTGTCGCGCTGCATTTCCAGTGCTTCACGACCAATAAAGTCGCGGTCGGCAGGTTCCCACGCAATGGTCCAACCCATGTTGGCTTCCAGCGGAGAAATCCCTTCGTCCATCTCCTGACCATACAGGTTCATACCCGCTTCCAGACGCAGCGTGTCACGCGCGCCCAGACCGCAAGGTTTGACGCCTGCTTGTACCAGCGCACGCCAGAAATCAGCCGCTTTTTCATTCGGCATGGCGATTTCATAGCCTGCTTCGCCGGTATAACCGGTGGTTGCGATAAACAAATCACCCGCCTGAACGCCAAAGAACGGCTTCATACCTTCTACCGCATGGCGCTGTTCGTCAGTAAACAACGTGGCTGCTTTTTCCTGCGCGTTTGGCCCCTGCACCGCAATCAGCGACAGGTCGTCACGAACGGTGATGTCGATGGCGTAGGGTTCAGCATGTTGGGTAATCCAGGAGAGGTCTTTTTCGCGGGTGGCGGAGTTTACAACGAGGCGGAAGAAATCTTCAGTGAAGTAATAGACAATCAGGTCATCTATCACACCGCCCGATGCGTTAAGCATACCGGAGTAGAGGGCTTTACCCGTCTTCGTTAGCTTCGCAACGTCGTTTGCCAGCAGATAACGCAAGAACTCCCGGGTGCGGCTGCCGCGCAGGTCGACGATGGTCATATGCGACACATCAAACATACCGGCATCGGTGCGAACAGCATGGTGTTCATCGAGCTGAGAACCGTAATGCAGTGGCATCATCCAGCCATGGAAATCTACCATGCGCGCGCCACATAGCGTGTGTTGTTCGTACAAAGGAGTCTGTTGAGCCATCTTTTCCTCGTTGAATAAGCGGGGCTACCAACTCTTTCGCGGTGAAATTTTCGCCACGAAACCCAGCACCGCAGCCGCTCCAGGGGCTACGACGCAAACGTTCTCTTTGTCCTGAACTTACCACCGAAACAGACGCTAAACCATAAGGCAAAATTAGCCATCACATTAGCTTATGGCAAAAAATGGCCAGATCGACGACAGAATAAAAATCCACAAGTACGCAAATAAATCAGAACAACAAACAGCATAGAGAAGAAAAAATCAGCATCAAACCACATTAAATATGGAAAAAATGTCAAAAATGGCGTTATGAAAAAAACGTGATATTAAAAAAACTAATGCGAAAAAAGGTGTGGAATTAGATTATTTCAAATGAGAGAAGCATCCCGGCGCGAGGGCCGGGAGAGGAAAATGTGACGGGTCTCAAACTCTTAAGATTGTCCTTACGGACGCTAGCGTAGCCACTCGGGAAGATCGTTCAGCCCCATCGCCTGACGGATGAGCTGCGGTTTTACACCCGGAAGGGTATCGGCCAGTTTCAGACCAATATCACGCAGCAGTTTTTTCGCCGGATTCTCGCCGGCAAACAGTTCACGGAAGCCCTGCATACCGGCCAGCATCATTGCTGCGCTGTGCTTACGGCTGCGCTCATAACGACGCAAATAGAGATACTGGCCAATATCTTTGCCCTGACGTTGTAGCCGCTTAAGCTCATCGATAAGCTCTGCCGCATCCATAAAGCCGAGGTTAACCCCCTGGCCCGCCAACGGATGGATGGTATGCGCCGCATCCCCCACCAGCGCCAGACGATGGGCGGCGAACTGACGAGCATAGCGTCCCGTTAGCGGAAACGTCTGCCGTTCGCTTTCAACGTTGCACAGGCCCAGACGGTTATCAAAAGCGATATTCAGCGCCTGATTAAACTCATCAACGCTTGCCTGCTGCATGCGTTCGGCTTCCTGCGGAGAAAGTGACCAGACGATAGAGCACAGATGCGGGTCACTGAGCGGCAGGAATGCCAGGATACCCTCGCCGTGAAACGCCTGGCGCGCAACCGCGCCGTGAGCTTCCTGCGTACGGATCGTCGCCACCAGCGCATGATGACGGTAATCCCAGAAGGTGAGCGGAATGTCTGCTTTATTACGCAGCCAGGAGTTAGCGCCATCCGCGCCGATCACCAGGCGAGCCGTCAGCATTGTGCCCTCTTTCAGAGTCAGAAATGCCTCGTTCTCACCCCAGGCTACCTGCTGTATTTCAGCGGGCGCCAGCAGCGTAATATCCGGCGAACGCTGCGCCTTTTGCCATAACGCGTAATGGATCTCTGCGTTTTCGACGATGTGGCCCAAATGGCTGTAGCCCATGCTCTGGTCGTCAAATTCAATGCGCCCGAAGCTGTCTTTGTCCCAGACTTCCATACCGTGATAGCAGCACGCGCGACGGGCAACGATATCTGACCAGACGCCCAAACGAGTAAGCAGTTTTTCACTGGCGGCATTGATTGCCGACACGCGAAGCTGAGGAGGTGCATCCACCGCCAACGGCTGCGGAACATGTTGTTCTAACACCGCAACGCGTAACCCGCAGCCCTGCAAGCCGCAGGCAACCGCCAGTCCCACCATGCCGCCACCGACAATTGCTACATCAACACTTTGCACTGTTTACTCCTGGAAACCGGAACAATCAAAACCGTAGGCCGGATAAGGCATTTACGCCGCCATCCGGCTTACAGGCCATATTTATCGCGCAACCCAACCCAGGGTCCGCTCCGCCAGCGCATCGCGCGCGGGTGTGAATAACTCCATCGCCATCAGCCCGGCATTTCGCCCAACAACCAGCGGGGCCCAGCGGTTGGCAAACAGATACACCAGATTGTTGGTTACGCCAATTGTCGTTTCGCGATCGCGCTCACGACGTTGCTGATAGCGTGCCAGCACTGCGTAATCACCAATATCTTCCGCGCAGTTTTGCGCCTGAGTTAACGTCTCAGCAAGGCTCATTACGTCGCGCAGACCAAGGTTGAAACCTTGTCCGGCAATGGGATGTAGCGTCTGAGCGGCGTTCCCCACCAGCACGGTACGATGGGTAATCGCCTTCAGCGCAGTGGTTAATGACAGCGGATAAGCGCTGCGTTTACCGGCCTGGGTAATACGTCCCAGCCGCCAGCCAAACACGGTTTGCAATTCACGGCAAAACCGTTCGTCGGACCAGGCCATGATCTCATCGCGCTGATCCAGCGGATGGCACCACACCAGCGAGCAGCGACCATCAGACATCGGGAGCATTGCCAGCGGGCCATACTGCGTGAAACGTTCAAACGCGCGCCCATCGTGGGGAACGGAGGTCGAGACATTGGCGATTACCGCCAGTTGTTCATAAGGCTGCTGCAGCCAGTCCACGCCGCAGGCGGTAGCCAGCGCGGAACGTGTACCGTCAGCGGCGACCACCACGCGACCGGTAATGGACTCGCCATTTTCCAGTGTGACCTCAACATGGCCCTGCGTACGCGACACGCTGGCTACGCGATCGGGACAATGCAGCGTGACGCCCGGCGCGTTACGCAGTAGCGCAAACAGACGCAGCCCAACATCGTGGAGTTCCACCACCTGCCCCAGCGCCGGGAGACGATATTCCTGCGCATCCAGCGTAACAAATCCGGCATGACCGCGATCGCTGACGTGGACCGTTTTGATTGCCGTTGCGCAATCGGCAATCGCCTGCCATACGCCAATTCGCGCCAGCTGCTGACAGGTTCCTGCCGCCAGCGCAATCGCCCGGGCGTCAAACCCAGGATGACGGTCAGTTTCAGGTTCGCTCGCTTCTATCAGATGAACTGGCAGCGTCCCATGACTGAGCTGGGAAATGGCCAGCGCCAGCGTCGCGCCGACCATGCCACCACCAACGATAATTACGCTCATTGCAGTCGCGCCGCAGCCATTAAGGCTTCAATATCATCCGCTTTCTTCACCACGCTGGCGGTCAGATTTTCATTACCGTCTTCGGTGATAAGGATGTCATCTTCTATACGAATGCCAATGCCCCGATAAGCAGCCGGTACATCGGCATCCGGCGCGATATATAACCCTGGCTCGACGGTCAGCACCATTCCTGGCTCAAGGATACGCGAACGATCCTGACCATAAACGCCAACATCGTGCACATCCAGCCCCAGCCAGTGGCTAAGGCCATGCATAAAGTATGGCCGGTGCGCATTCTCGGTAATTAACTGGTCGACGTCACCGCGCAATATGCCAAGCTTCACCAGACCGGTAATCATGATGCGCACAACTTCACCGGTGACGTCCTGAATGGAAGTTCCGGGGCGATACAGACGTAGGCTGGTCTCTAAGGATTCCAGCACGATATCGTAGATTTCGCGCTGCGCGGGGGTAAATTTGCCATTAACCGGAAAAGTACGCGTAATGTCGCCCGCATAGCCTTTGTATTCACAGCCAGCGTCAATCAGCACCAGGTCGCCATCGCGCATTTCACTTTCATTTTCGGTGTAATGCAGGATACAGCCGTTTTCACCGCTTCCGACAATGGTGTTATAGGACGGATAACGCGCGCCGTGGCGGGTAAATTCGTGGTGAATCTCCCCTTCCAGTTGGTATTCAAACATCCCCGGACGGCATTTTTCCATCGCGCGGGTATGCGCCAGGGCGCTGATCTCTCCGGCACGGCGCATGATCGCAATCTCTTCTGGTGATTTGAACAGGCGCATTTCATGCACCATCGGACGCCAGTCGATGATCGCGCCAGGCGCGTGCAGATTTTGTCTGGAACCTTTGCGTAGTTTATCCAGCGCCGTGCAGACAATTTCGTCAGCCCAAGCGTACTCGCCCTGTGCGTGATACACCGCGTCCAGGCCATTGAGCAGCAAGTGCAACTGTTGGTTGATTTCACTGAAGGCCAGCGCCCGGTCAACGCCGAGTTTTGCCGGCGCGGCATCCTGGCCCAGACGGCGGCCAAACCAGATCTCCGCCGTCAGATCGCGAACCCGGTTGAACAAAACGCTGTGGTTATGAGTATCATCACTTTTAATCAGCACCAGCACGGCTTCAGGCTCGTTAAAGCCGGTGAAATACCAGAAATCACTGTTCTGGCGGTACGGGTATTCACTGTCCGCGCTGCGCGTCGCTTCCGGCGCGGCAAAAATCAGCGCGGCGCTGCCGGGCTGCATTTGTGCCAGCAAAGCCTGACGACGACGCTGGAATTCTTGCTGAGATATCTCACTCATAACACTCTCCTTGGCGTTGTTGTATTTAGTGCAGAGTCGGTTTACGGACTTCCGGCGCAGTCGGCTGCTGACGCGTAAACGTGTCATGGCACAGCAAGGCGGCTACACGCACGTATTCGATGATCTCTTCGAGCGACATTTCCAGCTCTTCCTGATCTTCGTCTTCGTCATAGCCCAACTGGGCGATATTGCGCAGGTCGTCAATCGCTTCACCGGTTTCGCCGGTCACTTTGTCGAGCTTAGGCTGCGTGACGCCGAGGCCCAGCAGGAAGTGGTTTACCCAGCCAGCCAGCGCATCGGCGCGATCGAATACGCTGACGTCATCACCTTCAGGCAGAAAAAGCTGAAAAAGGAAGCCGTCGTCCTCAAGGGCATCGCTGGTAGCAGAGTGCATTTTCAGCAGCGCCTGAGCCAGCTCGTGACCAAAGGCCAGACCTTCGTTCGTCAGGTCGTGCAACAGCGGCTGCCATGAGCTGTCGTTGTTACCGCCACAAATTATCCCGCTGATTAAGCCGTGCATTTCGGCCGGGGTTAATCCAGCCCCTTGTTGGTTCAAAAACTGGCTAACTTCGCTGTAGCCAGGCATTTCGTTCTGTATAGACATAAGCATTCGTCATCAAAGGGAGGAATATTCATGATATGCTACCACTTTGGACCCTGGTGGACCAGAAAAGGGCTTGTATCTTGATACCAGGGTAGCTATAGTGTCGCCCCTTCGCGGACCCAAGGTCTGGAGACGAAGGCAGCGCAGTCAATCAGCAGGAAGGTGGCATGTCTGCACAACCCGTCGATATCCAAATATTTGGCCGTTCACTGCGAGTGAATTGCCCGCCTGAACAAAGGGATGCGTTGAATCAGGCTGCGGACGATCTCAATCAGCGATTGCAAGATCTGAAAGTTCGCACTAGAGTCACAAATACTGAGCAGTTGGTTTTCATCGCCGCGTTGAACATCAGCTATGAATTAACTCAGGAAAAAGCGAAGACGCGTGAGTACGCGGCGAGCATGGAACAACGTATTCGGATGCTGCAACAGACCATCGAACAAGCGTTGCTTGATCAGGGTCGCATAACCGAAAAAACGGGCCAAAACTTTGAATAACACTTTTCGGTTTACTGTGGTAGAGTGACCGTGAAGACAAAATTTCTCTGAGATGTTTGCAAGCGGGCCAGTCCCCTGAGCCGATATTTCATACCACAAGAATGTGGCGCTCCACGGTTGGTGAGCATGCTCGGCCCGTCCGAGAAGCCTTAAAACTGTGACGACACATTCACCTTGAACCAAGGGTTCAAGGGTTACAGCCTGCGGCGGCATCTCGGAGATTCCCTTCTACCTGGCAACAGCCATGACACTACTTTCTGAACTCCCTTTATCTCGACAAGAAATACGCACACTGATTCGTCAGCGTCGCCGTGCGCTTACCAGCGATCAGCAACAACAATTTGGTCAGCAAGCCGCGACCAGAATGCTCAGTTTTCCCCCTGTTGTTCTTGCCCATACCGTAGCGGTGTTTCTCTCTTTCGATGGCGAACTCGACACCCAACCGCTGATCGAACAGCTGTGGCGAGCGGGTAAGCGCGTCTACCTTCCGGTTCTTCATCCCTTCAGCCCTGGCAACCTGCTGTTCCTGCACTATCATCCGCAGAGTGCGCTGGTGACCAACCGCTTAAAGATCCAGGAGCCGCGACTTGATGTCCGCGACGTATTGCCACTGGCAAAGCTGGATGTACTGGTTACGCCGTTAGTCGCGTTTGATGAAGACGGGCAGCGCCTGGGCATGGGCGGCGGATTTTATGACCGTACGTTGCAAAACTGGCAGCAGCATAAGATCCAGCCCGTGGGCTACGCGCATGATTGCCAGTTAGTGGAAAAGCTGCCTGTCGAAGAGTGGGATATCCCACTGCCTGCGGTGGTGACACCATCCAAAATTTGGCAGTGGTAGCCGTTTTTTGCCGATTGACAGCGCCGTTTTTTTGACCTAAATTCCTCGGTGAAGGGTGAGGGAGGCGAACCTCCCTCCTGCGTACTCTCTGTTAATATGCTGGGCAAGCGATGATTAACAGGATCAGCAGCATGATGACGTATCTCATCATCGTCCCTTTCCTTTTTAGAGCCCCTGCTTCGGTAGGGGCTTTCCCGTTTCAGCGCGATGCTGAGCCCCTATCGTAAATTTCTTTTAGTGCTGTACAACACGCAGCACTGCCTTTAGTTGCCAATTGCGGCAAGGCTCGAAAACAGAATGTATGCGTTACAGAAAGAAATTTTGAGGCAGGGAAATCAGAGGAAAGATGGGCAGGTCATCGCCTGCCCATTTAGAGGAAATTAGTACAGCAGACGGGCGCGAATGGTTCCCGGAAGGGCTTTCATCGCCAGCAGCGCTTTTTCCGCCACATCTTCATCCGCTTCAATATCGATGACCACATAACCTACCTGCGCGGAAGTCTGCAGATACTGCGCGGCAATGTTGACGCCCTGCTCGGCAAAAATCTGGTTCAGCGCGGTCAGAACGCCAGGACGGTTTTCGTGAATGTGCATCAGACGACGACCACCGTGCAGCGGCAGCGAAACTTCCGGGAAGTTAACCGCAGACAGCGTGGAGCCGTTATCGGAATACTTGATCAGTTTCCCCGCCACTTCCAGACCGATATTTTCCTGCGCTTCCAGCGTGGAACCACCAATATGCGGCGTCAGGATCACGTTGTCGAAATCACACAGCGGCGAAGTGAACGGATCGCTGTTCGTTGCCGGTTCGGTTGGGAACACGTCAATTGCCGCCCCTGCAAGATGTTTGGTCGCTAACGCGTCGCACAACGCAGGAATATCAACTACCGTACCGCGTGCGGCGTTAATCAGCAGTGCGCCCGGTTTCATCAGCGAAATCTCACGCGCGCCCATCAGGTTTTTGGTAGAGGCATTTTCCGGCACGTGCAGGCTCACCACGTCGCTCATATTGAGCAGATCGGAAAGATGCTGAACCTGCGTGGCGTTACCCAGCGGAAGTTTATTTTCAATATCATAGAAATAGACATGCATCCCCAGCGATTCCGCCAGAATGCCTAACTGAGTACCAATGTGCCCGTAGCCGATGATCCCCAGTTTTTTGCCGCGCGCTTCAAAAGAGCCAGTAGCCAGTTTATTCCACACGCCGCGGTGCGCTTTGGCGTTCGCTTCTGGTACACCGCGTAGCAGTAGCAGCAGTTCGCCAATCACCAGTTCAGCAACGGAACGTGTGTTAGAGAATGGCGCGTTAAACACCGGGATCCCGCGCTTTGCCGCAGCGCTAAGATCAACCTGGTTGGTGCCGATGCAGAAGCAACCAATCGCGACCAGTTTTTCTGCGGCGGCAATTACATCTTCAGTCAGATGGGTACGGGATCGCAGGCCAATGAAGTGAGCATCACGGATGGACTCTTTCAGTTGTTCGGTGTCCAGAGCGCCTTTGTGAAACTCGATGTTGGTATAACCTGCTGCACGAAGGCTCTCGAGTGCTTTTTGGTGCACGCCTTCTACCAGCAGAAATTTAATCTTATCTTTCTCCAGTGATACCTTTGCCATTTCCCCGACCCTGTCTTTTTTGTCCAATCTGATGTGTTGTGTGTGGGATTTTCATCCGCCTCTTCAACATATCAAAAAATAATATTGCAGCAATATGAACGTTTGCGTCGTCATGCTGAGGAAATGTCATTCAGCGGGAAATGTCAGAGGAAAATACTGGCGATAACTTTTTCTTTGGAGAGATCGGCAGGGCAATATTGTAAACGTGAGACAAGTCACCAAATTTGCCCTGCCAAAATTTTTTTAACGGGAGAAGACGCTCCCATCAGATCATTTTACGATAGTTTTCACGCCGTCTGGGGTACCGATCAGCGCGACATCCGCACCACGGTTAGCGAACAAACCTACGGTTACCACGCCCGGAATCGCATTAATGGCGTTTTCCAGTGCGATAGCGTCGAGGATTTCCAGACCATGCACGTCAAGGATCACGTTACCATTGTCAGTTACCACGCCCTGACGGTATTCAGGGCGACCGCCCAGCTTCACCAACTGGCGAGCCACTGCGCTACGCGCCATTGGGATAACTTCTACCGGCAACGGGAAGTTACCGAGAATATCGACTTCTTTGGACGCGTCAGCGATGCAGATAAATTTCTTCGCCACAGAAGCAATGATTTTTTCACGGGTCAACGCTGCGCCACCGCCTTTAATCATCTGCATATGGCCGTTGATTTCATCCGCGCCGTCAACGTAGACGCCGAGGCTGTCCACTTCGTTAAGATCGAACACGTGGATGCCAAGGCTTTTGAGTTTTTCGGTCGAGGCGTCAGAACTGGACACCGCGCCTTCAATCTGACCTTTCATTGTGCCCAGCGCATCAATAAAGTGTGCGGCTGTTGAACCTGTACCTACGCCCACAATGGTACCGGGCTGTACATACTGAAGTGCCGCCCATCCTACTGCTTTTTTCAGTTCATCCTGCGTCATGATCGTTTCGCCTGTGGTGTGAATATGGTGGGAAAATTCACGCGCATTATAGAACATTGTGCAGAAAAATGTCCCCACACCCGCTCCCGGGTGGCTGATTTCGTCTTTACCCAACCCAAATTTGTGTCATAGTGCAGAACAAGCAAAAATTTCAGGAGTGCGCCAAAGCAATGAAACGTCCGGACTACAGAACACTACAAGCACTGGATGCGGTTATTCGTGAACGAGGATTTGAGCGCGCGGCGCAAAAGCTGTGCATCACGCAATCCGCCGTTTCACAGCGCATAAAACAGCTTGAGAATATGTTCGGACAGCCGCTGCTGGTGCGTACCGTACCGCCTCGCCCTACTGAACAAGGGCAGAAACTCCTGGCGCTCTTACGCCAGGTTGAACTGCTGGAAGATGAGTGGCTGGGTGATGAGCAAACTGGCTCCACGCCGCTGCTGCTTTCGCTGGCGGTAAACGCCGACAGTCTGGCGACCTGGTTGCTTCCGGCGCTGGCCCCGGTACTGGCTAATTCGCCAATTCGCCTGAACCTGCAGGTTGAGGATGAAACGCGAACGCAGGAACGTCTGCGCCGTGGTGAAGTGGTCGGTGCGGTGAGTATTCAACATCAGGCGCTGCCAAGCTGTCTGGTGGATAAACTTGGCGCGCTGGATTACCTGTTTGTGGGTTCAAAAGCGTTCGCCGAGCGCTATTTCCCGAACGGCGTCACTCGCTCTGCCCTGCTGAAAGCCCCGGCGGTCGCGTTTGACCATCTTGATGATATGCATCAGGCGTTCCTGCAACAAAACTTCGATCTGCCGCCAGGCAGCGTGCCGTGCCATATCGTTAACTCATCAGAAGCCTTCGTCCAGTTGGCCCGTCAGGGCACGACCTGCTGCATGATCCCGCACTTACAGATAGAAAAAGAGCTGGAAAGCGGTGAGCTCATCGACTTGACGCCGGGCCTGTTCCAGCGTCGGATGTTGTACTGGCACCGTTTTGCGCCGGAAAGCCGCATGATGCGCAACGTTACCGACGCGCTGCTGGCTTACGGTCACAACGTACTGCGTCAGGATTAAACTGTTTGTAGCCTCTGAGTGCCGGATGGCGGCGTAACGCCTTATCCGGCCTACTCCCTCTTACCGCTTTTTCATGTTATTCCCGCCACGTCTTTGAAATACATCACAAAATAAAACATACCACGCGGCAAAAAACGACGCCCTGTTGGCTATTTTTTGCTGGCGACAAGCCAAATGAAAAAGCTCACCGTATCTCGTAAAGATTCAACTTATTGCGTAATACGGAGCAAAAAATGGCTAACGTGCAAGAGTGGCAAACACTTGCCAATAAAGAACTCAGTCGACGGGAAAAAACCGTTGAGTCGCTGGAAAGACAGACGGCGGAAGGGATTGTCATCAAGCCGCTGTACACCGAGGCTGACCTCGATAATCTGGAAGTCACGGGCACCCTGCCCGGCCTGCCGCCTTACGTGCGCGGCCCACGCGCCACCATGTATACCGCGCAGCCGTGGACCATCCGCCAGTATGCCGGTTTCTCTACCGCCAAAGAATCCAACGCCTTTTACCGCCGCAACCTCGCCGCCGGACAAAAAGGGCTTTCCGTTGCCTTTGACCTTGCCACCCACCGCGGCTATGACTCTGACAACCCGCGCGTGGCGGGCGATGTCGGCAAAGCGGGCGTGGCGATCGATACCGTCGAAGATATGAAGGTGCTGTTTGATCAGATCCCGCTGGATAAGATGTCGGTGTCGATGACGATGAACGGCGCGGTGCTGCCGGTCCTGGCGTTTTATATCGTCGCGGCTGAGGAGCAAGGCGTAACGCCGGAACAGCTCACCGGGACCATTCAGAACGATATTCTGAAAGAGTATCTGTGCCGCAACACCTACATCTATCCACCAAAACCTTCAATGCGCATCATCGCCGACATCATCGCCTGGTGCTCCGCCAATATGCCGCGCTATAACACCATCAGTATCAGCGGTTATCACATGGGAGAAGCCGGAGCGAACTGCGTCCAGCAGGTGGCGTTTACGCTGGCTGATGGCATTGAGTACATCAAAGCCGCACTGTCTGCCGGGCTGAAAATTGATGACTTCGCCCCGCGTCTGTCATTCTTCTTCGGTATCGGCATGGATCTGTTTATGAACGTCGCCATGCTGCGCGCGGCTCGCTATTTGTGGAGTGAAGCCGTCAGCGGTTTTGGCGCAACCAACCCGAAATCTCTCGCTCTGCGTACCCACTGCCAGACCTCCGGCTGGAGTCTGACCGAACAGGATCCCTACAACAACGTGATCCGCACAACCATTGAAGCACTCGGCGCCACGCTTGGCGGCACCCAGTCGCTGCACACCAACGCCTTTGATGAAGCGCTCGGGCTACCCACCGATTTCTCCGCCCGCATCGCGCGTAATACGCAGATCATCATCCAGGAAGAGTCAGAGATCTGCCGCACCGTCGATCCGCTGGCCGGATCGTACTACGTCGAATCATTGACCGATCAAATCGTGAAGCAGGCGCGCACGATCATTAAACAAATTGATGAAGCGGGCGGCATGGCGAAGGCGATTGAAGCTGGACTCCCCAAACGGATGATCGAAGAAGCTTCGGCGCGCGAGCAGTCGCTGATCGACCAGGGCAAACGCGTCATCGTTGGCGTGAACAAGTACAAGTTGGATAAAGAAGACGAAACGTCGGTACTGGAAATCGACAACGTGAAGGTGCGCAACGAACAGATTGCTTCGTTGCAGCATATCCGCGCCACTCGCGACAATGATGCCGTCAACGCCGCGCTGACGGCGCTGACCCACGCCGCGCAGCATAATGAAAATCTGCTGGCCGCCGCCGTTAACGCCGCCCGCGTTCGCGCCACGCTCGGTGAGATCTCCGACGCGCTGGAAGCCGCTTTTGACCGCTATCTGGTGCCCAGCCAGTGCGTCACCGGCGTGATTGCGCAAAGCTATCACCAGTCCGACAAATCAGCCAATGAGTTCGACGCCATTGTTGCGCAAACCGAACAGTTCCTCGCGGAAAATGGTCGCCGACCTCGGATCCTGATCGCCAAGATGGGCCAGGATGGTCACGATCGCGGCGCGAAAGTGATCGCCAGCGCCTACTCCGATCTCGGCTTCGACGTCGATCTCAGTCCGATGTTCTCCACGCCAGAAGAGATCGCCCGTCTGGCGGTAGAAAACGATGTACATGTCATAGGCGCATCGTCACTGGCTGCAGGGCATAAGACGCTGATCCCTGAACTGGTCACGGCGCTCAAAGGCTGGGGACGCGCAGATATCTGCGTGGTGGCAGGCGGTGTGATACCACCACAGGACTACGCCTTCCTGTACGAGCATGGCGTGGCAGCCATTTATGGCCCCGGCACGCCAATGCTCGACAGCGTCCGCGATGTATTGACCCGGATCAGTCAGCATCATGATTAACGCCGCCACGCTTGACGATGCCGTCCGACGCTTGCGGCGCGGTGAACGGGCCACGCTTGCCCAGGCGATGACGCTGGTTGAAAGCAGCCACCCGCGCCACCAGCCACTGAGTACGCAATTGCTGGACGCGATAATGCCGTTCACCGGTAACGCGCTGCGTCTGGGCATCACTGGCACGCCGGGCGCGGGAAAGAGCACCTTTCTGGAGGCGTTCGGTATGCTGTTGATCCGTCGGGGATTACGGGTGGCAGTGATTGCGGTCGATCCCAGTAGTCCCGTTAGCGGCGGCAGCATTCTTGGCGATAAAACCCGGATGACGGAACTGTCCCGCGCAGAATCGGCATTTATTCGCCCGGTTCCTTCCAGCGGTCATTTAGGCGGCGCCAGCCAGCGTGCCCGTGAATTAATGCTGTTGTGCGAGGCGGCGGGCTTTGAGGTGGTGATTGTGGAAACCGTCGGCGTCGGGCAGTCAGAAACTGAAGTCGCCGGCATGGTGGATTGCTTTATCTCACTGCAAATTGCCGGCGGTGGCGACGATTTGCAGGGCATCAAAAAGGGCCTGATGGAGATGGCGGATCTGGTCGTCATCAACAAGGACGACGGTGATAACCGTAACCAGGTTGCCATCGCCCGCCATATGTACGAATCCGCCCTGCATATTCTGCGCCGCAAGTATGACGAGTGGCAGCCGCAGGTTCTGGCCTGTAGCGCTCTGGAAAAACGTGGCATCGAGGAGATTTGGCAGGCGATAACTGACTTTAAAACGTGCCTTACCGTCAGCGGTCGACTGGAAAAAGTCCGCCAGCAGCAAGCGGTGGACTGGTTACACAAGCAGGCTGAAGAAGAAGCTTTGCATCTGCTGTTTACCCGGACTGATTTCGACCGTTATTTCCAGCAGACGCTGCAGGCCGTCAAAAATAACGACCTTTCGCCGCGTACCGGTCTGCGTCACATCAGTGAATTTATCCAGCATCATTACTTTGAATAAAGAGAACATTATGTCTTATCAATACGTCAACGTAGTCATCATCCAGAAAGTCGCGGTCATTGAGTTCAATTACGCCCGCAAGCTCAATGCGCTGAGCAAAGTGTTTATCGACGATCTGATGCAGGCGCTGAGCGATCTTAATCGTCCGGAAATTCGCTGCATCATTTTGCGCGCCCCGAGCGGGGCCAAAGTGTTCTCTGCCGGGCATGATATTCATGAACTCCCCTCAGGACGTCGCGATCCGCTCTCTTATGACGATCCGCTGCGCCAGATAACCCGCATGATCCAAAAATATCCAAAACCGGTGATCTCCATGGTCGAAGGCAGCGTCTGGGGCGGCGCGTTTGAGATGATCATGAGTTCCGATCTCATCATCGCCGCTGAAACCTCTACCTTCTCGATGACACCGGTCAACCTCGGGGTACCGTATAACCTGGTCGGCATCCACAACCTGACCCGCGATGCTGGATTCCACATCGTGAAAGAGCTGATCTTTACCGCCTCGCCGATTACCGCTCAGCGTGCGATGGCCGTCGGGATCCTCAACCATGTGGTTCCTGTCGACGAACTGGAGGATTTCACTCTGCAAATGGCGCACCACATCTCGGAGAAAGCGCCGCTGGCCATCGCCGTCATTAAAGAAGAATTGCGCGTGCTGGGCGAAGCGCACACCATGAACTCAGACGAATTTGAGCGTATTCAGGGCATGCGCCGCGCGGTGTACGACAGCGAGGATTATCAGGAAGGGATGAACGCGTTTATGGAAAAACGTAAACCCAATTTTGTCGGCCATTAATCACGCCCGAGGAAGGAGACGGCCATGAAACGGATGAGTGCCGAAGAAGCGGCAGAAATTATCCAGCACGACGATATGGTGGCATTCAGCGGCTTTACCCCTGCGGGTTCGCCAAAAGCATTACCTAACGCAATTGCTCAACTCGCCTGCGAACGGCATCAGGTCGGGCAACCTTTTCAAATCCGCCTGCTGACAGGAGCCTCAATTGGCGCTGCCGCTGATGATGCGTTATCCGCGGCGGATGCCGTTTCCTGGCGGGCTCCCTATCAAACATCATCGGGCCTGCGCGAGAAAATTAATCAGGGTCAGGTGAGGTTTGTCGATCTCCATTTGAGCGAAGTGGCGCAAATGGTCAATTATGGCTTTTTTGGCGAGATCGATGTTGCCGTCATTGAAGCCTCCGCCATTGCGCCAGATGGTCGGATTTGGCTTTCCAGCGGCATCGGCAACGCGCCGACCTGGCTGCTGCGGGCGAAAAAGGTGATTATCGAACTGAATCATTACCATAACCCGCGCGTGGCGGAGTTTGCCGACATTGTGATACCCGGCGCACCGCCGCGGCGAAACAGCGTGCCGATTTTTCACACCATGGATCGCGTGGGCAGCCAGTGTGTGCAGATAGACCCGAAAAAAATTATCGCGGTCGTGGATACCGAACTACCCGATGCCGGAAATGCCGCAGATAAAAGCAACCCGGTCAGCCAGCAAATTGCCGATAACGTGGTGACATTTCTGCTGGCGGAAATGGCGCACAAACGCATCCCAGCGGAATTCCTGCCCTTACAAAGCGGCGTGGGCAATATCAACAACGCGGTAATGGCGCGACTGGGCGAGAACCCGGATATTCCACCCTTTATGATGTATTCCGAGGTGTTGCAAGAATCTGTGGTGCATCTGCTGGAAACGGGCAAGATAACCGGCGCCAGCGCCTCCAGTTTGACCATTTCAGCCCCATCGCTGCAGAAGATTTATGACAACATAGACTTCTTCGCCAGCCGGATTGTGCTGCGCCCGCAGGAGATTTCCAATAACCCGGAAATCATTCGTCGGCTGGGCGTCATTGCGCTCAATGTCGGTCTGGAGTTTGACATCTACGGTCATGCCAATTCCACACACGTAGCAGGTGTGAACCTGATGAATGGCATTGGCGGCAGCGGCGATTTCGAGCGCAACGCCTACCTGTCGATCTTTATGGCGCCGTCGATTGCCAAAGGCGGGAAAATCTCCACCATCGTACCGATGTGCAGCCATGTCGATCACAGCGAACATAGCGTCAAAGTGATCGTTACCGAACAGGGAATTGCCGATCTGCGTGGGTTATCTCCGATGCAGCGGGCGCACACGATTATCGATAACTGTGCGCATCCTCTGTATCGGGACTACCTGCACCGTTATCTGGAACGAGCGCCCGGCGGGCATATCCATCACGATCTCAGCCATGCGTTCGATCTGCATCGTAACCTGATCGAAACCGGATCGATGCTCGTTTAACTTGCCGTACCCTCACGATCTTCAGCAATATGCTGAAGCATCGTGGCGGTATAACGATGGTTTTTCAGCGAATAGAGAAATTCCTGCATATACATAGGGCTGCCGGGCGCATCAAAATATTTCAACGTCGAGGGGTTAACCAGCCGCCAGGCAAAATGGGGGATCACCGTCAAAAACTGCCCACGCTCCACCGCGCTAATCTTGGCCATAAAGCTGTACGGGCGGTAGATAATCGTCGGATGAATTCCGCAGGGCCGCATGTAAGCATCGAGCATCGCCTCAAAGTTGGCGCGATTCTGGAAGCGCATTTGCAGCCAGGGCAGCTCACGTAGCAGCTCATGCGGCTGTTTTTCTTCGTAGCGCCGGGAAACGAGAAACCCCAGACGCAGCGGAGACAACTCGCTAATCGCCAGATTTTCCAGTTCCTGCACGCGAGGGGAAACGTGCTGCGGTGAGATAATAAAATCCAGTTTCCGATCGAACAGGTTATCGATCACCCCATTCTCGCTGAATTCAATGGCCTGAGCCGTCACGCCATCGTACTTGTCGCCAAGGCTAATCAACTGGTCGAAAATAATCGTTGGATAGGTATTGTCGATGCCGATGACGATTTCTCGCGAGCGGCGAGAGGCGTTATGGATTTCGTTATCAATAGCAGAGAGACGCTGATAAACAGGGAACAGTTTCTGATAGAGCTCCTGCCCGGCTTTATTCAAGCTGATGTTGTTATCTTTGCGGGTAAACAGCGTATAGCCGATTTGATCTTCCAGTGCGGCAATGCTTTTACCGAAAGGCGATGCGGTCATATGGATTTTTTCTGCCGCTCTGGCGATGTTATTGGTTTGCGCCAGCAGAATGAAATTACGCATCTTTTTCGAGATAAAAATATCCATAGCGTCCCCTTAAAAATCGCTATGGCCTATCCTCATTACGGCGAAAAAAAAGACTGGATGTGAGATCTCATTTTTACAGTTGCTCACAGAAAAAACCCGGCTGGAAGGCCGGGTTTGAAAAGATTACTGGGTTTTGGCAGGTGTTGCTGCCGGCTGCCCCGCCGTCGGTTCAATCTGGAAGACCACATCAACCTGATCGTCAAACTGAATAACCGGCTGTTCGTAGGTTTCCTGAGCGGATGCCGCAGGCGCTGCATCTGCTTTCATCATCCGTACCATCGGGCTCGGCTGATAATTGGACACGTGGTAGCGCACACTATAAACGGGTCCCAGTTTGCTGTTAAAGCCCGCCGCCAGCTGTTCAGCCTGATGAATTGCATCATCAATTGCCGCTTTACGCGCCTTATCTTTGTAGGCATCCGGTTGGGCGACGCCAAGCGATACCGAACGGATCTCATTCAGACCAGCCTTTAGCGCGCCATCAAGCAGAGCGTTGAGTTTGTCCAACTGACGCAGCGTCACTTCAACGGTACGCACCGCACGATAACCTTTGAGGATGCTTTTGCCGTTCTGGTAATCGTAGTCCGGCTGCGTGCGCAGGTTGGCAGCGCTAATGTCTTTCTTCGCTATCTGATTCTGCTCAAGGAAGGACAGATATTGCGCCACGCGCTCATCGGCTTGCTTCTTCGCTGAAGCCGCATCCTTCGCAGCAACATTGACTTCAATCGCCAGGGTGGCGATATCAGGCGTTGCATCCACGCTTGCCGTTCCGGAAGTCACGATGTGCGGTCCGTTTGGCAACTCATTTGCCTGTACCGATAGTGCGCTGAATCCGATTAATGCCGCCAGGGCCATTATTTTGAACTTCACGGTCGTTCCTCCATGTTTCATTAATTACCCCGAAACTCAGGGCACATGCAGGCAAGCTTAGCCGATCTCGCTGCGTTGTCCATCAGACAACACTTAGTTGAACAGCGCATGAACATGCGTAACACCTTCTTTTGCCAGCTGAAAAGCGATAAACCACATCACTAATCCTACTAAGATATTGATGACGCGCTGTGCTTTAGCAGTGCGCAGACGCGGCGCCAGCCAGGCCGCCAGCAATGCCAGACCAAAGAACCACAGGAACGAGGCGCTGACGGTACCCAGCGCAAACCAGCGCTTAGGTTCAACGTCCAGTTGGCCTCCGAGACTCCCCAACACCACAAAGGTATCCAGATAAACGTGTGGGTTAAGCCAGGTCACCGCCAGCATAGTGGCGATGATTTTCCAGCGCCCCTGCTTCATTACTTCAGCGCTGGCCAGTTCCAGATTACTGCTCATCGCCGTTTTTAACGCACCGAAACCGTACCAGAGTAGAAACGCCACTCCCCCCCAGGTGACCAGCGCCATCAGCCACGGTGACTGCATCAGCAAGGCGCTACCGCCAAAAATCCCCGCGCAAATCAGCACCAGATCGCTGATGGCACAGAGTAATGCAATCATGATGTGATACTGGCGACGAATGCCCTGGTTCATTACAAAGGCGTTTTGCGGACCAAGCGGTAGTATCATGGCCGCGCCAAGCGCAAGTCCTTGAAAATAATAAGATAACACGTTACTCATCCCGAACTATTTCTCTTAGGAGCAGACTATAGCGCGGGAGAATCATTAGCGGAAATTGATAATATTAATCGTAGATTAGAGAAATTAATGAGAGGATATTTTGCCGGATAGCAGCTAACGCCTTCTCCGGCCTACAGTATAGAAATCTGACCAGGCCGGATAAGCGAAGCGCCATCCGGCACCGTGGTGCAGAAAAAGATTACTCTGCCGCGTTCTCTTTGACACGCTTGAAGTTCACATCCATCTGCGGATACGGGAAGCTGATGCCGTTGGCGTCAAACTCGCGCTTAATACGCTCCAGTACGTCCCAATAGACGCTTTGCAGATCGCTGCTGTTGCTCCAGACGCGTACAACGAAATTAATCGAAGAAGCGCCCAGTTCATTCAGGCGCACCGTCATTTCACGATCTTTAAGGATGCGCTCGTCGGATTGGATGATATCGGTGAGGATTTTCTTCACCTGATCGATATCGGAATCGTAGGCCACGCCGATAATGAATTCGTTACGACGAACCGGTTCGCGAGAGAAGTTAATGATGTTCCCGGCAATGATTTTACCGTTCGGGATCACCACAATCTTACCGTCTACGGTACGCATGGTGGTAGAGAAAATCTGCACGTTAAGTACGGTTCCCGCTACGCCGCCGAGGTCTACATACTCACCCGCGCGGAACGGACGGAACATCACCAACAGCACGCCTGCGGCAAGGTTGGACAGCGAACCTTGCAGCGCCAGACCCACGGCTAAACCTGCGGCACCGAGAACGGCGATCACGGAGGCGGTTTGCACCCCAACGCGGCCCAGCGCGGCAATCAGCGTGAAAGCGATAATACCGTAGCGCACCAGTGCGGAGAGAAAATCGGCAACCGTTGCATCAATTTTCCGCGACACCATCAGACGGTTAACGGTGTTTGATACGATACGCGCCACAATCATACCGATGATAACAATGGCGATGGCCGCAACGATGTTGACGGCATAGCTCAACAGCAGTTCCTGATTGCGGACCAGCCAGGTGCCCGCCCCGTTTATGCTGTCGACAACATTCAAATCTTCCATTCACTATTCCTTTTTTGCTTACCCAAATGGGAAAAAATAAAGCCGCCCCGCCGGGACTGGCAATCTGACAAGAGTAAACAATAAACCTGATTTTTGCCAAACAGATCACAGAAATCTCTGCCGGCAGCCTGTTGAAATGGCAATAAAAAAGGCCCGCATTGGCGGGCCTCATGTCACGTAGAACGGCGTAAATTACAGAACGTCAACCGCGTTCAGTTCTTTGAAAGCCTGTTCCAGACGGGTGATCATGCTTGTCTGACCAGCACGCAGCCAAACGCGCGGATCGTAGTATTTCTTGTTCGGCTGATCTTCGCCTTTCGGGTTACCCAGTTGGCCCTGCAGGTAAGCTTCGTTTGCTTTGTAGTAGTTCAGAACACCTTCCCAGGTCGCCCATTGGGTATCGGTATCGATGTTCATTTTCACTACGCCGTAGCTTACGGAGTCTTTGATTTCCTGAGCAGTAGAACCGGAACCGCCGTGGAAGACGAAGTTCAGGCTGTTGTGCGGCAGGTTATGTTTCTTAGAAACATAGTCCTGAGAGTCGCGCAGGATGGTCGGGGTCAGAACCACGTTACCCGGCTTGTAAACGCCGTGTACGTTACCGAAGGAAGCGGCGATGGTGAAACGCGGGCTGATTTTGCTCAGCTCGGTGTACGCATAATCAACGTCTTCCGGCTGGGTGTACAGTGCGGAAGCGTCCATGTGGCTGTTGTCCACGCCGTCTTCTTCGCCACCGGTGCAACCCAGTTCGATTTCCAGGGTCATGCCCATTTTGGACATGCGCGCCAGGTATTTGGAGCAGATTTCGATGTTCTCTTCCAGAGACTCTTCAGACAGGTCGATCATGTGAGAAGAGAACAGCGGTTTGCCGGTTGCTGCGAAGTGTTTTTCACCCGCGTCCAGCAGACCGTCGATCCACGGCAGCAGTTTCTTCGCGCAGTGGTCAGTGTGCAGAATAACCGGAACACCGTAGTGTTCAGCCATCTGGTGAACGTGATGCGCGCCAGAGATAGCACCCAGGATTGCAGCGCCCTGAGGCACGTCGGACTTCACGCCTTTACCCGCGATGAAAGAAGCACCACCGTTGGAGAACTGTACGATTACCGGCGCTTTAACTTTTGCAGCGGTTTCCAGTACGGCGTTGATGGAGTCGGTACCAACGCAGTTAACAGCTGGCAGAGCAAAGTTGTTTTCTTTAGCTACCTGGAAAACTTTCTGTACGTCATCACCAGTGATTACGCCTGGTTTTACGAAATCAAAAATTTTAGACATGTTGCGAGTCCTGTATCTTCGGCCTTGGAAAGGGCGCGCGCTCTAAAGCGCGCTAATAATTGGGCAGGTTACCCTGCCCATTAAATGCTTACTTTTTAGCGCGCTCTTCGAGCATCGCTACTGCTGGCAATACTTTACCTTCCACGAATTCGAGGAATGCGCCGCCGCCAGTGGAGATGTAGGAGATTTTGTCAGCAATGCCGAACAGGTCGATTGCTGCCAGGGTATCGCCGCCGCCCGCGATGGAGAACGCTTCGCTGTCTGCGATAGCGTTAGCAACGATTTCAGTACCTTTACGGAAGTTCGGGAATTCGAACACGCCAACCGGGCCGTTCCACAGAATGGTTTTCGCATTCTTCAGGATTTCAGCCAGCTGCTGTGCAGAAGCGTCGCCGATATCCAGGATCTGCTCGTCTTCTTTCACGTCGCTAACGGATTTCAGCGTCGCCGGCGCAGTTTCGGAGAACTCAGTCGCTACGCGAACGTCGGTCGGAACCGGGATATCGCAAGTGGTCAGCAGACGCTTAGCTTCGTCAACCAGGTCGGCTTCGTACAGGGATTTACCGACGTTGTGGCCTTGAGCGGCAACGAAGGTGTTCGCGATACCGCCGCCAACGATCAACTGGTCAGCGATTTTAGACAGGGAGTCCAGAACGGTCAGTTTGGTAGAAACTTTAGAACCACCAACGATAGCAACCATCGGACGAGCCGGTTCTTTCAGCGCTTTGCCCAGCGCGTCCAGCTCAGCAGCCAGCAGCGGACCCGCGCAAGCTACATCAGCGAATTTGCCGATACCGTGGGTAGAAGCCTGCGCACGGTGAGCCGTACCGAAAGCATCCATGACGAATACGTCGCACAGCGCCGCATATTTTTTGGACAGAGCTTCGTCGTCTTTCTTCTCGCCTTTGTTGAAGCGAACGTTTTCCAGGACCACCAGCTCACCGGCAGCGACTTCAACGCCGTCCAGATAATCTTTTACCAGGCGAACCGGAGCAGACAGTTTGTCTTTCAGGTAGTTAACAACCGGCAGCAGAGAGAATTCTTCGTTGTACTCGCCTTCGGTAGGACGACCCAGGTGGGAAGTTACCATCACTTTAGCACCCTGCTTCAGGGCCAGTTCGATGGTCGGCAGGGAAGCACGGATACGCGCGTCGCTGGTTACTTTCCCTTCTTTAACTGGTACGTTCAGGTCGGCACGGATAAAAACGCGTTTACCAGCCAGATCCAGATCGGTCATCTTAATTACAGACATGGTGAATCCTCTCGTTGATACTTAAAGTTTTGTCGACGCTCAAGCGTCGAGCCTGAAACCAATAGCAGCCATCGCTAACGTTGTGTCGAGCATACGGTTAGCAAAGCCCCATTCATTATCACACCAGACCAGAGTCTTGATCAGGTGAGCACCACTCACGCGCGTTTGCGTACCATCAACGATGGCGCTGTGCGGGTCATGGTTAAAATCTACAGAGACCAACGGTAATTCCGTATAGTCAACTATACCATGAAATGCACCTTGTGCTGCTTTTTGCAGCAACTGGTTGACTTCGCTGGCTTTTACCGGTTTTTTCACCGTCACGCTTAAGTCGATCGCCGTCACATTTATGGTCGGTACACGCACCGCGATCGCTTCAAAACGATCGTTAAATTGCGGAAAAATTCGCGTAATACCCGCCGCCAGTTTGGTATCAACCGGAATAATTGACTGGCTGGCCGCTCGCGTACGACGCAGGTCAGGATGATAGGCATCAATCACCTGCTGATCGTGCATCGCAGAGTGGATCGTTGTAACGGTACCAGACTCAATGCCGTAAGCATCATCCAGCAATTTAATGACGGGAATTATACAATTCGTGGTGCAGGAGGCGTTGGATACAATTCGGTGCTCAGCGCGCAGCTGATCCTGATTAACGCCAAATACAACCGTTGCGTCGATGTCGGGACTGCCAGGATGTGAAAAGAGCACTTTTTTTGCACCGGCGGCAATATGCGCCTCGCCGTGTTCGCGGTTACCGAAGACGCCCGTACAATCCAGCACAACGTCAACACCCAGTTCACGCCATGGCAACGCGTCAAGCGTTCGCTCATGCAAAATGCGGATCGCGTCATCACCAACGATGAGCTGGTCACGTTCCTGACGAACATCCCAGGCAAAACGCCCATGGCTGGTGTCATATTTCAACAAATGCGCCATGCCTGCAGCATCCGCCAGTTCGTTGATTGCCACCACGGTGATTTCCGCCCGACGCCCGGATTCATACAAAGCACGAACCACGTTGCGTCCGATGCGACCGAAACCATTAATCGCTACGCGTACGGTCATAGGTCTCCTGCAAGGATTTCTCAGAAACGATGTGGCAGACAGAGTAATGCAGCAAATCGCTCAGGGAAACCTTACCTGTCGCAAACTGCGACTAATTGGTTAATTGTCGAACATTTAATCGACTGAAACGCTTCAGCTAGAATAAGCGAAACGCGGAATAAAAGGAATGATTGTCCAGCGACAGAACGCAGTTATCTGACTTATGTCACATTTTTACCGCAACACACCCATTAAAACTGCCTCAGCGTCATAATAACGCTCGCCATCCGATGGAATAATGTTCCCCCCGGATGGCTTATTGCCTACAACCGCTATTTCAACCCGGCAATCATCAATGGAGAATTGACGAGAACGCCGTCAGCTCCAAGTTTCACAGCCTGCTGGTAGCTCTCGGCATCGTTGATGCCAAGTAGAATGATATGTGCGCCCGGCTGTGAACGGAAGCAGGACATCGCTTCGTCATCCCAGCGCATTGTTGCTTTAGAGCGCCCCTCTCCCAGCGTGAATTTTTCAACCACCTCAACCTGGCTCTGAAGCTCCAGGCCATACCAGCGCTCCCGAGAATCTTCGGCAGTAATTCCGCACTGGTGACCCATGGTAACATTGGCCAGTAACGTACGCGTTATATCCCGGCTTTCGAAACGGGCCACATCCGGAGGCAGCGCCGCTAAAAAGCGTGAATCCGTCGAATAGATACGCGTACGTTGTAGCGCCTTGCTGCTGCTCAAAACGCGGTGGATTGCATTGGCATTATCGGCCGGTACTGCATCCGGGGATTTTATATCCAGATAGAAGAACGTATCTGGCCAGCGCGTTAGCGCCTGTTTCAACGTGGGAATACCGATATTTTTATTACGATAAGGGGAGTCAGGGGTACCAAAATTAATGGCCGCATCGGCTTTCGCTAGCTGCTCGGCGGTAAATTCAGAGACCTTGCCTTTTAAATTTGTCAGGCTGCTAAGATCGGAAGGACGATACAACACAGGCACACCATCCTTACTTAGCTGGACGGTTATCCAGATGGCATCAGCATGGTTATTCAACGCTTTTTCAATAGCGGGTAAGGTATTTTCTGGCGCATCCCCGGTCCCTCCTCGATGTGCAATTACTTGAGGGGCAGCCTCCACGGCTGCAGCGCAGAACAGGAGAAAAGCGGCGCTAACGTGTTTAATATTCATCATACTCCCTTAATATAAAGACATTGATAAAAATGAACTTAAAAGACGGAATAATTAAAATTCAATACAGACCTACTCAAATAATAAATGCAATGAATGCATTTAATTTGAAATGTATTTCAAATTTATGAAAACGCACAAAAAACCAGTGCATTCACGTCAGTTTTTATCGATAAAATATAATAGATTCAGCCGGACACTTATATTAAATGAAAAATAGATGAAAGATAAAATGCTTAACACACTTTTCTGCCGCAATCAGTGTCCAAAAAAAAACGGGCCGCCTAAGCGACCCGTTTTTATCTGTAACCGTAATTACAGCAGTTCTTTTGCTTTCGCGACAACGTTGTCTACGGTGAAACCGAACTCTTCAAACAGCAGCTCAGCCGGAGCAGACTCGCCAAAAGTGGTCATGCCGACGATAGCGCCGTTCAGGCCCACGTATTTGAACCAGTAGTCAGCAATCCCCGCTTCGATTGCCACGCGTGCAGAAACGGCTTTCGGCAGTACGGATTCACGGTAAGCGGCATCCTGTTTGTCGAACGCGTCGGTGGACGGCATGGAAACCACGCGCGCCTTCACGCCTTCAGCTGTCAGTTTGTCCCACGCAGCCACAGCCAGCTCAACTTCAGAACCGGTCGCAATGAAGATCAGTTCCGGCTGACCAGCGCAATCTTTCAGCACGTAGCCGCCGCGAGCGATGTTCGCCAGTTGCTCTTCGGTACGTTCCTGCTGTGCCAGGTTCTGACGGGAGAGGATCAGCGCGGTCGGGCCGTCCTGACGCTCAACACCGTATTTCCACGCCACGGCGGATTCGACCTGGTCACACGGACGCCATGTGCTCATGTTTGGCGTCACACGCAGAGACGCAACCTGCTCTACCGGCTGGTGAGTCGGGCCATCTTCGCCCAGACCGATGGAGTCGTGGGTGTAGACCATCACCTGACGCTGTTTCATCAGCGCAGCCATACGCACCGCGTTACGGGCATATTCTACAAACATCAGGAAGGTAGAGGTATACGGCAGGAAACCACCGTGCAGGGAGATACCGTTAGCGATAGCGGTCATACCGAATTCACGCACACCGTAATGGATGTAGTTACCGGCGGTATCTTCGTTGATCGCTTTAGAACCAGACCACAGAGTCAGGTTAGAAGGTGCCAGGTCAGCAGAGCCGCCAAGGAATTCCGGCAGCAGAGGACCGAATGCTTCAATCGCGTTCTGAGACGCTTTACGGCTGGCGATTTTCGCCGGGTTAGCCTGCAGCTTCGCAATGAACTCGTTCGCTTTCGCGTCGAAATCAGCCGGCATGTCACCTTTCATACGACGGGTGAATTCAGCCGCTTCCTGCGGGAAGGCTTTCGCATATGCGGCGAACTTCTCGTTCCACGCAGCTTCTTTTGCCTGGCCTGCTTCTTTCGCATCCCACTGGGCATAAATTTCAGACGGGATTTCGAACGGCGCGTATTTCCAGCCCAGCTGTTCGCGGGTCAGTGCGATTTCAGCATCGCCCAACGGCGCACCGTGAGAGTCGTGAGTACCCGCTTTGTTCGGAGAACCGAAACCGATAATGGTTTTGCACATCAGCAGAGACGGTTTGTCGGTCACTGCGCGCGCTTCTTCGACTGCGCGTTTAATCGCATCAGCATCGTGACCATCAACGCCACGAACCACATGCCAGCCATAAGCTTCGAAACGCTTAGCGGTGTCATCGGTGAACCAGCCTTCAACGTGACCATCGATAGAGATGCCGTTGTCATCGTAGAACGCAACCAGTTTGCCCAGCTTCAGCGTACCGGCCAGAGAACATACCTCGTGAGAGATACCTTCCATCATGCAGCCGTCGCCCATGAAAGCGTAGGTGAAGTGGTCAACGATGTCATGACCTGGGCGGTTAAACTGCGCCGCCAGCGTTTTTTCAGCGATAGCCATACCGACTGCGTTCGCAATACCCTGGCCCAGAGGACCCGTCGTGGTTTCAACACCTGCGGTGTAACCCACTTCCGGGTGGCCCGGCGTTTTGGAATGCAACTGACGGAAATTCTGCAGCTCAGACATCGGCAGGTCATAACCGGTGAGGTGCAGCAGGCTATAAATCAGCATGGAGCCGTGGCCGTTAGACAGTACGAAGCGGTCACGGTCAGCCCAGGACGGGTTAGTCGGGTTGTGGTTCAGGAAATCACGCCACAGGACTTCGGCAATGTCAGCCATACCCATCGGGGCACCCGGGTGACCGGATTTGGCTTTCTGTACTGCGTCCATGCTCAGCGCACGAATAGCATTGGCAAGCTCTTTACGTGAGGACATTTTGACTCCAGATCGGATAATGAAGGCCACGCCCTAAACGACTTGACGACAGCGCGTTTTGGGCTACGCCGGAAAAAAGTGCCAACAATGTAACCCAAGCCGCGTGTCATGTACATGGAGCATCCTTTTACGCTTCAGAAATCTCTGGATCATGCACGCATGTTGCGCAATCTTCTCGCCCGCTTATTGTTCTTTTCTTTATACTTATGCTGAGCGTCGGTTAACCTGCAAACGACGCATTTTTTAGAATAATCCTGACTTTGTGCGGAAGAGAAAAAATGAAAATTCGCGCTTTACTGCTTGCTACGAGCATGGCGGCGGCATTGACCGGCTGCCAGAACATGGACTCAAACGGACTGCTTTCCTCAGGCGCAGAGGCTTTTCAGGCCTACAGCCTGAGCGATGCTCAGGTAAAAGCGCTGAGCGATCAGGCCTGTAATGATATGGACAGCAAAGCTACCATCGCCCCGGCTGGCAGCGAGTATGCAACGCGTCTTGGCAAAATCGCCTCCGCGCTTGGCGATAACATTAACGGCCAGCCGGTGAATTACAAAGTCTATATGGCGAAAGATGTAAATGCTTTTGCCATGGCGAACGGCTGTATCCGCGTATACAGCGGCCTGATGGATATGATGACGGATAACGAAGTCGAAGCGGTGATCGGCCACGAAATGGGCCACGTCGCGTTGGGTCACGTGAAAAAAGGCATGCAGGTTGCGTTGGGCACGAACGCGGTGCGTGCAGCGGCGGCCTCCGCTGGCGGCATTGTCGGCAGCCTGTCGCAGTCGCAATTGGGCGATCTTGGCGAGAAACTGGTGAACTCACAGTTCTCCCAGCGTCAGGAATCCGAAGCGGATGATTACTCGTATGATTTGTTGCGCAAACGCGGGATCAATCCGGCAGGCTTAGCCACCAGCTTTGAGAAACTGGCAAAACTGGAAGCCGGACGTCAAAGCTCCATGTTTGACGATCACCCGGCATCCGCCGAACGTGCGCAGCATATTCGCGATCGCATGAGCGCGGACGGAATTAAGTGATCTTCAAGCAGTGCCGGATGGCGGCGTGAAGCCTTATCCGGCCTACAGATTTCATCCCATTATCGGACGTAATTGGCGAAGTCAGTTTGGGCCCGGCCAGCGCACAGCCACCGGAGCGTACACGTAGTACGTGAGGATGGTGAGCACTGCCCGGACCCAAAATGACGAGTAAAATAGTCCGACTATTATTCGCCTTTCTTCGCCGCCTGAATATACAGCATTTCCAGTGCTAACGTCGCCGCCGCCAGCGCGGTGATCTCAGACTGATCGTAAGCCGGTGCCACTTCCACCACGTCCATCCCCACGATATTCAGATCCTTCAGACCACGTACCAGCTTTATCGCACGATCGGACGTCAGACCGCCGATTACCGGCGTACCGGTACCCGGCGCAAACGCCGGATCCAGACAGTCGATATCAAAGGTCAGATACACTGGCATATCGCCAACGATCTGTTTCACCTGGGCAATGACGTCGTCTACGCCGCGATCGTTCACCTGGCAGGCATCCAGTACGGTAAAGCCATTATCTTTGTCGAACTCAGTGCGAATACCAATCTGTACAGAGTGGTTCGGATCGATCAACCCTTCATTTGGCGCAGTATAGAACATGGTACCGTGGTCGAATTCACAGCCGTTAGCGTAGGTGTCGGTGTGGGCATCAAAATGCACCAGCGCCATCTTACCAAAGTGCTTTGCGTGCGCGCGCAGCAGCGGCAGCGTGACGAAGTGGTCGCCACCGAAGGAAAGCATGCGCTTACCTGCAGAAAGCAGTTTCTCTGCGTGCGCCTGCAGTTTCTCACTCATTTCACGGGCATCGCCAAACGCATACACCAGATCGCCGCAGTCCACCACGTTCAGGCGCTCGCGCATATCGAAGTTCCATGGGAAGCGGTTGTGCTCCCACGCCAGGTTGGTAGAAACCTGACGGATTGCTGCCGGGCCATGGCGACCGCCCGCGCGGCCAGACGTTGCCATATCAAACGGTACGCCGGTGATCACCCAGTCGGCATCGCTATCGTAAGGCATGAAATTCATCGGCAGACGCAAAAAACCAAAGGCGTTAGAAACCAGGGAGTTGTCGTATTGATGACCTAAGGTGCTCATGTGCTGACCTCTTGTAAAATCGGTGAAAAAAAATCCCCTCCGCGTCGTTAAGCCCGACGAGGAAGGGATTGATTTACGTGACTACTTGTATCGGCGAATTATCGCCGTTAATTTGTACGGATTCAAGTGAGCGCCGCAAACGCAGCGCCACCGGGAATTTACCGTTATTCATCTTCCAGATAGGTGTATCCGTACAGCCCTGCTTCAAATTCTTCGAGGAACTGTTGTTGCAACTCGGCGTCCAGATCGGTGTTTTTCACCTGATCACGGAACTGCGTCAGCAGCGTTTTCGGATCCAACTGCACGTACTGCAGCATATCCGCCACGGTATCGCCTTCATCAGACAGCTCAACTTCCACGCTGCCGTCAGGGAAGACAAACACGTCAACGGCTTCGGTATCGCCGAACAGGTTGTGCATGTTACCAAGGATCTCCTGATACGCGCCGACCATAAAGAAGCCCAGCATCGGCGGGTTCTCCGGGTCGTATTCCGGCATCGGCATGGTGGTGGCAATACCATCCCCGTCAACGTAATGGTCGATAGCGCCATCAGAGTCACAGGTAATATCCAGCAGCACCGCGCGGCGCTCAGGCGCCTGGTTCAGCCCTTCCAGCGGCAGCACCGGGAACAGTTGGTCGATCCCCCACGCATCCGGCATTGACTGGAACAGTGAGAAGTTGACGTAAATCTTATCCGCCATCCGCTCCTGCAGCTCATCGATAATCGGGCGGTGCGCGCGATTGCTCGGATCGAGTTGTTTTTGCACATTATGGCACATGTTCAGATAGAGCTGCTCTGCCCACGCACGTTCCTGCAGGCTAAAGGTGCCAGAAGAGTAGCCAACGTGAATATCGTGCAGGTCCATCTGGCTGTCGTGCAGCCATTCACGCAGCGAACGACGCGTGCCCGGCTCGTGCATCTCTTGCCAGGTTTCCCACATGCTTTGCAGGGAGCGCGGCGCGTTGTCTGCCGGCGGCGTCGCTTCGGTAATTTCGCTACGCTCAACGCCAATGATGTTGGAGACCAGCACGGTATGGTGCGCGGTAACGGCACGACCCGATTCAGTGATCACTGTCGGGTGCGGCAGACCATGCTCTTCACAGGCATCGCCAATCGCCCAGATAATGTTGTTGGCGTATTCGTTCAGGCCGTAGTTTACGGAGCAGTCGGACTGCGAGCGGGTACCTTCATAGTCCACGCCCAGGCCGCCGCCCACGTCGAAGCACTGAATATTCACGCCCAGCTTGTGCAGCTCGACGTAGAAACGGGCCGACTCACGCACGCCGGTGGCGATATCACGAATGTTCGCCATCTGCGAGCCGAGGTGGAAGTGCAGCAGTTGAATGCTGTCCAGACGGCCGCGCTCACGCAGAATTTCTACCAGTTGCAGTACCTGGTTTGCCGCCAGGCCGAATTTGGATTTTTCACCACCGGAGGACTGCCACTTGCCGGAACCCTGCGACGCCAGACGCGCACGCACGCCCAGACGCGGAACGACATTCAGGCGTTCAGCTTCATCCAGCACGATGGCGATTTCAGACATCTTCTCGATAACCAGATAGACCTTATGGCCCATCTTCTCGCCAATCAGCGCCAGACGGATGTATTCACGGTCTTTATAGCCGTTACAGACGATCACGCTACGGGTCATTCCGGCATGAGCCAGAACGGCCATCAGTTCAGCCTTGGAACCCGCTTCCAGTCCCAACGGTTCGCCGGAGTGGATCAGTGATTCAATCACGCGACGGTGTTGGTTGACCTTGATCGGGTAAACGAGGAAATAGTCACCGTTGTAGCCGTAGGATTCACGGGCGCGTTTGAACGCGGCGTTAATCGAACGCAGTCGGTGTTGCAGGATCTGCGGGAAGCAGAACAAAGCAGGCAGACGCTGGCCCTGCGCTTCACGGGCTTTCACCAACTCAGCAAGGTCAACACGCGCTTCTGGTACGTCCGGATCCGGGCACACGCTGATGTGACCCAGTTCATTGACGTCATAGTAGTTATTACCCCACCAGGCAATATTGTAAGTACGCAGCATCTTGCTGGCTTCCTCGGAACTCATTGCAACCTCCTGCATGGAGCGTAGTACACCGTGTTCGCCTGCTGACGAAGGCGAACCCAAAGAAATGTCGTCAGACATAGCGAACCTCAAATTTTATTAACAAGTGTAAAACAGTTGACTACTATCGCAATCCAAAGACGCGATAACAACCCAAATACAGGCAGAATTTCCAGCAGATAGTGCTGACGCTCCGACTGTGCGACCGGTTTCTTTTTCATATCATTGTAAACACGTAACCGAACGTACTGCTGACAGTTCGGCGAAACCACGAGAAAACTCTTGTTTACCAAGAGCGCCCTTGTTCAGTTCTTAGTGACCGTTACCGGCTCTTGAGTCCTGAGATACGCCGAGATGGGTATACACTTCATCCTTCATGCATGCAGCCTCTTTGTTGGCTACGCGCATTCGCCCCAGTCACGTACTACTCGTACGTTCAGGAGACTCATTCATTTGCCGCCTCGACGCAGCATAAATGATTTTGTGTATATAACATCGACAGGTATGCAAAACAGAGATGCAGATTGCGGGGGACATATGTACACCAGAACGGTGCGACAGATTCAGCAGAATACAACGGTTCATTATCTCGTATCACCTCCACGGTTGCTCCTTACGGAGAACCCACAAGCCAAAGCTAAAGTTTTAACCCGGCTGGAAGTGGCAACACGATGAAAATGTCGTGTGCTTTTTGTATGAGCCGCGCGCCGCGTTTTATACCGATATGGGGAGTAAAAAGCAAAAGATAAATGCACACATTGCCAGCACCGTCAGGAAAAATTTCCAGTTACATTTTCAGTACAATGCGACCTCAATCAAAAAAAGCTGGAAATCAGGCGAAGAACTGTCCTAAAATAGCCGTCCAGATGTTAATCCATCTATACCGATTAACACTCAGACTGCCAGTGTCCGTCATCTGCAGACTCATGGTAGAATCTTCTACACATGGCTATCCCACTCGACAGTTTGAGCTAACCAAATTCTCCTTAGGTGAAATTAAATATGGCAAAACACCTTTTTACGTCCGAGTCCGTATCAGAAGGGCATCCTGACAAAATCGCTGACCAAATCTCTGATGCCGTGCTGGATGCAATCCTGGAACAGGATCCGAAAGCACGCGTTGCCTGCGAAACCTACGTCAAAACCGGTATGGTTTTAGTTGGCGGTGAGATCACCACCAGCGCATGGGTCGATATCGAAGAGATCACCCGTAACACGGTGCGCGAAATTGGCTATGTGCATTCCGACATGGGTTTTGACGCCAACTCTTGTGCGGTACTGAGCGCAATTGGTAAACAGTCTCCGGACATCAACCAGGGCGTTGACCGTGCCGATCCGCTGGAACAGGGCGCGGGCGACCAGGGCCTGATGTTTGGCTACGCCACCAACGAAACCGATGTGCTGATGCCAGCCCCGATTACCTATGCTCACCGTCTGGTGCAGCGTCAGGCTGAAGTGCGTAAAAACGGCACCTTATCCTGGCTGCGCCCGGATGCAAAAAGCCAGGTTACCTTCCAGTATGACGACGGCAAAATCGTCGGTATTGATGCGGTCGTTCTGTCGACTCAGCACTCTGAAGATATCGATCAGAAATCGCTGCAAGAAGCCGTTATGGAAGAGATCATCAAGCCGGTACTGCCGACTGAATGGCTGAATGCTTCTACCAAATTCTTCATCAACCCAACCGGTCGTTTCGTTATCGGCGGCCCAATGGGCGACTGCGGTCTGACCGGTCGTAAGATTATCGTTGATACCTACGGCGGTATGGCTCGTCATGGTGGCGGCGCATTCTCTGGTAAGGATCCGTCTAAAGTTGACCGTTCCGCAGCCTATGCGGCCCGCTACGTCGCGAAAAACATCGTTGCCGCTGGCCTGGCTGACCGTTGTGAGATTCAGGTTTCCTACGCAATCGGCGTGGCTGAACCGACCTCTATCATGGTAGAAACGTTCGGTACCGAAAAAGTGCCTTCAGAACAGTTGACCCTGCTGGTGCGTGAGTTCTTCGACCTACGCCCGTATGGTCTGATTCAGATGCTGGATCTCCTGCACCCAATCTACAAAGAAACCGCAGCCTATGGTCACTTTGGTCGTGAGCATTTCCCTTGGGAAAAAACCGACAAAGCGCAACTGCTGCGTGACGCTGCCGGACTGAAGTAATTCAGTCACGACTGAACGCTTATGCTTCTTAAGACCAGCCTCGGCTGGTCTTTTTTATGCCCATCTTCTCTCTGCCTCCCCTTTCCATAACAGCGCTATTAATCCTCTTTTTGAACGAAAATGAAAGCGATTACATTAAGCTGTGTTTCCTCCCTCTTCTAATTAACATAACCTGGCCATCTCTTGTGCATCATTGTTACATTACTTTTCAGTATTGTCTTAATTCCAGGCAAATAACTGTATCGTATTATTATAAAAACCTTATCTTTCAAAGTCATAATTAATAATCGCCATGAATGCCAATGTAAGCGATTACACTAATGTGATGTGATTCGCATTTTTTTACTCCGTACTCACCTACCCTTAACATCAACAAAACTAGCTACCCAACCGGAGGGCATCATGCCTGACAATAAAAAAACGGGGCGTTCCAACAAAGCCATGACATTTTTTGTCTGCTTTCTTGCAGCCCTGGCTGGATTACTTTTTGGCCTGGATATCGGTGTTATTGCCGGTGCTTTACCGTTCATTACCGACGAGTTTCAAATTACCCCGCACACTCAGGAATGGGTGGTGAGCTCAATGATGTTTGGTGCGGCTGTAGGCGCTGTCGGCAGCGGCTGGCTCTCCTTCAAACTGGGGCGTAAAAAGAGCCTGATGATTGGCGCGATCCTGTTTGTTGCCGGTTCATTGTTCTCCGCCGCGGCACCAAACGTTGAAGTGCTACTGGTTTCCCGCGTGCTGCTGGGCCTGGCCGTTGGCGTTGCGTCTTATACCGCGCCGCTGTACCTGTCCGAAATCGCACCGGAAAAAATCCGCGGCAGCATGATCTCGATGTATCAGTTGATGATCACCATCGGGATCCTCGGCGCTTACCTCTCCGATACCGCATTCAGTTATAGCGGCGCATGGCGCTGGATGCTGGGCGTAATCATTATCCCTGCTCTGTTACTGCTGATTGGCGTTATCTTTCTGCCGGACAGCCCGCGTTGGTTTGCAGCTAAACGTCGTTTTGTCGATGCCGAGCGCGTTCTGTTGCGTCTGCGTGATACCAGCGCTGAGGCCAAACGCGAACTGGATGAAATTCGTGAGAGTCTGCAGGTTAAACAAAGTGGCTGGGCGCTGTTTAAAGAAAACAGTAACTTCCGTCGTGCAGTGTTCCTTGGCGTGCTGTTACAGGTGATGCAGCAGTTCACCGGGATGAACGTCATCATGTACTACGCGCCAAAAATCTTTGAACTGGCGGGTTATACCAACACCACCGAGCAGATGTGGGGAACGGTTATCGTTGGCCTGACCAACGTGCTGGCAACCTTTATCGCCATTGGTCTGGTTGACCGCTGGGGCCGTAAACCTACGCTGATTCTTGGCTTTATCGTTATGGCTGTAGGTATGGGCGTGCTGGGCACCATGATGCATGTGGGTATCCACTCCGCTGCCGCCCAGTACTTTGCCGTGCTGATGCTGCTGATGTTTATCGTTGGCTTCGCAATGAGCGCCGGTCCGCTGATTTGGGTACTGTGTTCTGAAATTCAGCCGCTGAAAGGCCGCGATTTCGGCATCACCTGCTCTACCGCAACCAACTGGATTGCTAACATGATCGTCGGCGCAACCTTCCTGACGATGCTGAACTCGCTGGGCAGCGCTAACACCTTCTGGGTCTACGGCGGCCTGAACGTCCTGTTCATCTTCCTGACCCTGTGGCTAATCCCGGAAACGAAAAACGTCTCTCTGGAGCACATTGAACGTAACCTGATGAAAGGTCGTAAACTGCGCGAAATTGGCGCACACGACTAATCACTCAAGGCTTCCTCCCCCAGGCGGGAGGAAGCCTTCCTCTTGCAGTCCCTTCCCTGTCGCACTATCCTCTGGCGTTATGAAAACCTCCCGACTTCCCATCGCCATCCAGCAAGCCGTTATGCGCAGCCTGCGAGAAAAACTCGCCCAGGCCAATCTCAAGCTGGAACGTCATTACCCGGAGCCAAAGCTGGTTTACCAACAGCGCGGAACCGCTGCAGGTACGGCGTGGCTACAAACTTACGAAATCCGCCTCAACCCGGTGCTGCTGATGGAAAACGTCGATGCGTTCGTTAACGAAGTGGTCCCCCATGAACTGGCGCATTTGCTGGTGTGGAAGCACTTTGGCCGCGTCCCGCCGCACGGAAAAGAGTGGAAATGGATGATGGAGAGTGTGCTGGGCGTCCCGGCCCGACGCACGCATCAGTTTGAGCTGCAATCCGTGCAACGTAAAACCTTTGCTTACCGCTGTAAGTGCCAGGAACATCACTTGACCGTTCGCCGCCATAACCGTGTTGTTCGCGGTGAAGCTACCTACCGCTGCGTCCATTGCGGCGAACCACTGGTTGCAGAATAATATTCGGAATTATCAGGAACCTTTCTGATCTCGCTGATTGCATACAAGAACAACTTTCGCTACGTTGCGGGCTCGTTTTGACACGGAGTTCGTGATGTACCGTAATCTTTCTTTTGCCGCGGTCATGTTAGCCGCTGCGTTTTCTGGCCCGGTGTTAGCCGAAGGTATCAACAGTTTTTCTCAGGCGAAAGCAGCAGGCGTCAAAGTTAACGCCGATGCGCCGGGCGATTTCTACTGCGGTTGTAAAATTAACTGGCAAGGTAAAAAAGGGGTCGTTGACCTTGAATCCTGCGGCTATAAAGTGCGAAAAAACGAAAACCGCGCCAGTCGTATCGAATGGGAACATGTTGTCCCTGCCTGGCAGTTTGGCCATCAGCGCCAGTGCTGGCAGGACGGAGGACGTAAAAACTGCGCCAAAGATCCAGTCTATCGCCAGATGGAAAGCGATATGCATAACCTGCAGCCTGCAGTGGGTGAAGTAAATGGCGATCGCGCAAACTTTATGTACAGCCAGTGGAACGGTGGCGAAGGCCAGTATGGACAGTGCGCCATGAAGGTTGATTTCAAAGAGAAAGTTGCCGAGCCGCCAGCCCGCGCCCGCGGCGCTATCGCACGCACCTATTTTTATATGCGCGACCAATACAACCTGACGCTCTCCCGCCAACAAACCCAGCTTTTTAATGCCTGGAACAAGCAATATCCGGTTACCGACTGGGAGTGTGAGCGCGACGAACGCATTGCGAAGGTACAGGGGAACCATAACCCCTATGTGCAACGCGCTTGCCAGGCGCAAAAGAGCTAACCTACACTAGCGGCAATATTTTTAACCATGCCCTGGCCTTTCGCAGCCCAGGGCCGTGACGCGGATGTTTAACTATGCGCATTCCTCGCATTTATCACCCTGAACCACTCGCTTCCGGCAGCCAAATTTCACTGTGTGAAGATGCCGCCAACCATATCGGTCGTGTGCTGCGTATGGGACCAGGCCAGGCGTTACAGCTGTTTGACGGCAGCAATCAAATCTTTGACGCCGAAATCACTCACGCCAGCAAGAAAAGCGTTGACGTGAAGGTGCTTAACGCCGAACTCGACGATCGTGAATCGCCGTTGCACATCCATCTGGGCCAGGTGATGTCGCGCGGCGAAAAAATGGAATTTACTATCCAGAAATCGATCGAACTGGGTGTAAGCCTCATTACGCCACTTTTTTCTGAGCGCTGCGGCGTTAAACTGGACAGTGAACGCCTGAACAAAAAGCTCCAGCAGTGGCAGAAAATCGCCATTGCCGCCTGCGAACAGTGCGGTCGTAACCGGGTGCCTGAAATTCGCCCGGCAATGGATCTGGAAGCATGGTGCGCTGAGCAGGACGAAGGGTTAAAACTGAACCTGCATCCTCGCGCCAGCGCCAGCATCAATACGCTGCCGCTGCCGGTAGAGCGCATCCGCTTGCTGATTGGCCCGGAGGGTGGGCTGTCGGCAGATGAAATTGCCATGACCGCACGTTATCAGTTTACTGATATTCTGTTAGGACCTCGCGTTCTGCGTACTGAGACAACTGCGCTCACCGCCATTACCGCGCTACAGGTGCGTTTTGGCGATCTGGGCTAACGGAGAAGAACAATGATCAAGCTCGGCATCGTGATGGATCCCATCGCAAGCATCAACATCAAGAAGGATTCCAGCTTCGCTATGCTGCTGGAAGCACAACGTCGTGGTTACGAAATTCACTATATGGAGATGGCCGATCTTTATCTGATCAACGGTGAAGCCCGCGCCCGTACGCGGACCCTGAGCGTAGAGCAGAACTACGACAAATGGTATGAGTTCAAGGGTGAGCAGGATCTCCCGCTGGCCGATCTGGATGTGATTCTGATGCGTAAGGATCCGCCATTTGATACTGAGTTCATTTACGCGACCTATATTCTGGAACGTGCAGAAGAAAAAGGGACGTTAATCGTCAACAAACCGCAGAGCCTGCGCGATTGTAACGAAAAACTTTTTACCGCATGGTTTGCCGACCTGACGCCAGAAACGCTGGTCACCCGTAACAAAGCGCAGCTAAAAGCCTTCTGGCAAAAACACAGCGACATCATTCTCAAGCCGCTGGACGGCATGGGCGGCGCATCTATTTTCCGTGTGAAGGAAGGTGACCCAAACCTCGGCGTCATTGCCGAAACGCTGACCGAACATGGTACTCGCTACTGCATGGCGCAGAACTATTTGCCAGCGATTAAAGACGGCGACAAACGCGTACTGGTTGTGGATGGCGAACCCGTTCCGTACTGCCTGGCGCGTATTCCGCAGGGTGGTGAAACCCGTGGCAACCTGGCCGCCGGTGGTCGTGGCGAGCCGCGTCCATTAACCGACAGCGACTGGGAAATTGCCCGCCGCATTGGCCCAACGCTGAAAGCGAAGGGGTTGATTTTTGTCGGTCTGGATATCATTGGCGATCGCCTGACGGAAATTAACGTCACCAGCCCAACCTGTATTCGTGAGATTGAAGCAGAATTCCCGGTTTCGATTACCGGTATGTTGATGGATGCCATTGAGGCTCGTTTGCAAAAATAAAAGAACTCGCCGGTAGAAGGGATCCTACCAATACTCATAGTGACAGCGCTCGTATTTGTACGCATACTGGGCGCTGTTGCTTTTTTGAACCAGGAAACAGAACCTCTGACAATGAATTTACAGCATCACTTTCTTATTGCCATGCCTGCTCTCCAGGATCCGATTTTCCGCCGTTCCGTGGTGTATATCTGTGAACACAATGAGAACGGAGCAATGGGGATTATCATCAATAAACCTCTGGAAAACTTACAAATTGAAGGGATTCTGGAAAAGCTGAAAATTACACCTGAAGCACGCGATCCGGCTATTCGTCTGGATAAACCGGTGATGCTCGGCGGGCCGCTGGCGGAAGACCGTGGGTTTATTCTGCATACCCCGCCGTCACGCTTTGCATCCAGTATCCGCATTTCAGATAACACCATCATCACCACCTCCCGCGATGTATTAGAAACCTTAGGTACGCAGGAGCAACCCTCTGAGGTGCTGGTTGCGCTAGGCTATTCATCA
This sequence comes from Citrobacter sp. wls717, assembly GCF_005280955.1. Taxonomy (NCBI): domain Bacteria; kingdom Pseudomonadati; phylum Pseudomonadota; class Gammaproteobacteria; order Enterobacterales; family Enterobacteriaceae; genus Citrobacter; species Citrobacter sp. wls717. The sequence goes on along the minus strand of NZ_SZWW01000031.1, from coordinate 28,312 downwards.
TGGGAAAAAGGCCAGCTCGAACAAGAACTGCTGGATAATGCCTGGCTTACGGCCCCCGCCGATCTCAACATCTTGTTTAAAACGCCGATTGCCGACCGCTGGCGCGATGCGGCGAAACTTATCGGGATAGATATTCTGACCATGCCTGGCGTGGCGGGACATGCCTGATGAGCGGAACATTACTCTCTTTCGACTTTGGTACCAAAAGCATTGGCGTTGCGATTGGTCAGCGTATTACCGGTACCGCGAGACCCTTGCCCGCGATCAAAGCACAGGACGGTACGCCGGACTGGAATTTGATTGAACGCCTGCTGAAAGAGTGGCAGCCGGACGAAATCATTGTCGGCTTACCGCTCAATATGGATGGCACCGAACAACCCCTTACCGCACGTGCACGCAAGTTCGCTAACCGTATTCACGGTCGTTTTGGCGTTACCGTGACGTTGCATGATGAGCGTTTGAGTACCGTCGAAGCCCGCTCCGGCCTGTTTGAGCAAGGCGGGTACCGGGCACTGAATAAAGGTAAAGTGGACTCCGCTTCTGCCGTTATTATTCTCGAAAGCTATTTCGAGCAGGGCTACTAAAGCCGTCCCTGCGCCTGGCGCTGCTGCAGGCTTTGCGTAAACGTCTGCATGCCTGTCTGTTGCCCGGTTTGCATTACGCCGGGTAGCTGATGCGTTTTCCCTTCACGGATCAGGTTACCGACGGCGGGCGTGTTGATGAGCAGTTCGAATAGCGCCACGCGTCCTCCCTGCTTATCTTGTTCCAGCTTTTGCGAAAGCACTGCCCGCAGGCTGTCTGCCAGCTGATTACGCACCGGATCTTTCTCCGGTGCAGGAAAGGTATCCACCAGCCGCGCAATCGCCTGAGCCGCCCCTCGCGTGTGTAACGTTGCCAGCACCAGATGCCCGGTTTCCGCAGCCGTTAACGCCAGACGAATGGTTTCCACGTCGCGCAGCTCGCCCAGCAGGATGACATCAGGATCTTCACGCAGCGCGCCGCGCAAACCGGCGGCGAAAGAAGCGCAGTGTACGCCCACCTCCCGTTGTTGAATGAGACAACGCTGGCTGGTGTAACGATATTCAATGGGATCTTCCAGCGTCAAAATATGTCCCGCGACGTGCTGATTAAGATATGCCACCATCGCCGCCAGGGTCGTTGATTTACCGCTGCCGGTAGCGCCGGTCACCAGAATTAATCCATTTTCACTGTGCAGCAACTCAGGTAACGCGGCGGGAGTCTGGAGATCATCCAAACATGGGCAATCAAGCGGCAATAGCCTTAGCGCCAGAGAGATTCCCTGCTGATGCACAAATGCGCTCGCGCGCAGACGCCGTGAGTTCGCCAGCGTAATGGCAAAATCTATCTGTCCCTTTTTTTGCCACTGTACCTGTTGTTGCTCACTGAGCCAGCACATCAGCAACGTCTCTACGTCAGGCGTGGTAAACGGCGCGATTTCGACATTTCCGCGTATGCGCCAGCGCGCAGGCCATGCATTGCACAGGTGTAGATCCGACACGTTATGCTTTACACTAAGGGCCACTATTTCTTCCATATTCATATGAACATCCTCGGAAAATGAACGATATCGCGCATAACCTGGCACATGTCCGGGACAAAATCTCAGCCGCCGCGACGCGTTGCGGGCGGTCTTCAGAAGAAGTTACATTGCTTGCAGTCAGTAAAACCAAACCTGCGAGCGCCATCGAAGATGCCATTGCCGCAGGTCAGCGAGCCTTCGGTGAAAATTATGTTCAGGAAGGGGTGGATAAAATTCGCTACTTCCGGGAACAAGGCGTCAACGATCTGCAGTGGCACTTTATCGGCCCACTGCAGTCCAACAAAAGCCGTCTGGTCGCTGAACATTTTGACTGGTGTCATACGATTGATCGCCTACGCATCGCTGCCCGTCTGAGCGAACAGCGCCCGGCGGAACTACCGCCGCTGAATGTGCTGATCCAAATTAATATCAGCGATGAGAACAGTAAGTCGGGTATTCCGCTGGCAGAGCTTGATGCACTGGCCGCTGAAGTCGCCGCATTGCCGCGTATTAACCTGCGTGGTCTGATGGCAATTCCGGCGCCTGAGTCAGATTATGTAAGGCAGTTTGAAGTTGCACAGCAAATGGCTGTAGCATTTACCGGGTTGAAAACACGCTACCCAGGCATCGACACCCTCTCACTGGGGATGTCTGATGATATGGATGCCGCAATTGCGGCGGGTAGCACGATGGTGCGCATTGGCACCGCCATTTTTGGTGCTCGTGATTACACTAAAAAATAAGGAAAACTAAGGAACACCATGAATACGTTGACCTTCCTGCTCTCAACGGTAATTGAGCTGTATACCATGGCGCTGCTGCTACGCGTGTGGATGCAATGGTCTCGCTGCGATTTTTACAACCCGTTCTCGCAGTTTATAGTGAAAATCACTCAGCCTATTATTGGGCCGTTACGCCGTGTGATTCCCCCGATGGGGCCGATTGACAGCGCCTCGGCATTAGTTGCGCTCGTTCTCAGCTTTATCAAAGCCATCGTGCTGTTTAAGGTGGTCACGTTCCAGCCGATTATCTGGATCGCCGCCGTACTGATTGTCCTCAAGACCATCGGACTGCTGATTTTCTGGGTACTGCTAGTGATGGCGATTATGAGCTGGGTCAGCCAGGGCCGCAGCCCCGTGGAGTACGTGCTGATTCAACTGGCGGATCCGCTGCTGCGTCCTATTCGTCGTATCCTCCCGGGTATGGGCGGCATCGATTTCTCGCCGATGATTCTGGTTCTGCTGCTCTATGTGATTAACATGGGTATCGCGGAAGTGTTACAGGCGACAGGCAATATGCTGCTGCCGGGGCTGTGGATGGCGCTATGAGTGCCGTTACACCCTGCGACGACGGTCTGGTTTTACGGCTCTACATTCAGCCGAAAGCCAGCCGTGACAGTATTGTGGGTTTGCATGGCGACGAAGTAAAAGTCGCCATTACCGCCCCGCCGGTGGATGGGCAAGCGAACAGCCATCTGGTGAAATTTCTCGGCAAACAGTTCCGTGTGGCAAAAAGCCAGGTCGTTATTGAGAAGGGCGAGCTTGGCCGTCACAAACAGGTTAAAATCATTCATCCGCAACAGATCCCGCCCGAAATTGCGGCGCTAACTGATTAGGTATCCCATGCAAAAAGTTGTCCTCGCGACCGGCAATGCCGGTAAAGTGCGTGAACTCGCCTCTCTTCTGAGTGATTTCGGACTTGATGTCGTTGCCCAAACGGATCTGGGTGTTGATTCTGCAGAAGAGACCGGGCTGACGTTTATTGAGAATGCCATTCTGAAGGCACGTCATGCCGCGCAAATTACCGGACTACCGGCCATTGCTGATGACTCCGGTCTGGCGGTGAACGCCCTGGGCGGCGCGCCGGGCATCTATTCGGCCCGTTATTCCGGCGAAGATGCGACCGACAGGCAGAATCTGGAAAAACTGCTTCACACCCTGCAGGATGTTCCTGATGACAAGCGCCAGGCACAGTTCCACTGCGTGCTGGTCTATATGCGCCACGCAGACGATCCAACGCCGGTAGTGTGCCACGGAAGCTGGCCGGGTATTATTACCCGTGAACCTGCCGGAAACGGTGGCTTTGGCTACGACCCGATCTTCTTTGTGCCGACTGAAGGGAAAACGGCGGCTGAACTGACCCGGGAAGAGAAAAGTGCGATTTCTCACCGCGGACAGGCGTTGAAGCTGCTGCTGGATGCCCTGCGTAATGGTTAAGCTTCCGCCGCTAAGTCTTTATATTCACATCCCGTGGTGCGTGCAAAAATGTCCGTACTGCGACTTTAACTCGCATGCACTGAAGGGCGATGTTCCTCATGACGACTATGTGCAGCATCTGTTGAGCGATCTGGATACTGAGGTTGCCCACGCCCAGGAACGTGAAGTAAAGACAATTTTTATCGGTGGCGGTACGCCGAGCCTGCTTTCTGGCCCGGCAATGCAAACACTGCTCGACGGCGTGCGCGCACGCCTGAAGCTGGCCGCGGATGCAGAAATCACGATGGAGGCGAATCCCGGTACGGTGGAAGCCGATCGCTTTGTTGATTATCAACGCGCTGGCGTAAACCGAATCTCCATTGGCGTACAGAGCTTTAGCGCCGCCAAACTTGAGCGCCTGGGGCGTATTCACGGACCGGAAGAAGCCAAACGTGCCGCGAATCTGGCGAGTGGTCTGGGGCTACGTAGCTTTAATCTCGATCTGATGCACGGCCTGCCGGATCAGACTCTGGAAGAAGCGTTGAGCGATTTGCAGCAGGCCATCGCGCTCAACCCGCCGCATCTTTCCTGGTATCAGTTGACCATCGAACCCAACACGCTATTTGGTTCACGTCCGCCGGTATTACCGGACGATGACGCGCTGTGGGATATTTTTGAGCAAGGCCACCAGTTGCTGACTGCCGCGGGGTATCAACAGTACGAAACCTCAGCCTATGCGAAACCGGGCTATCAGTGTCAGCACAATCTCAATTACTGGCGTTTTGGCGACTATCTTGGCATTGGCTGCGGCGCGCACGGCAAAATCACTTTCCCGGACGGACGCATCCTGCGCACCACCAAAACGCGGCATCCACGCGGATACATGCAAGGACGTTACCTGGAAAGCCAGCGTGATGTCGCCGAAGCCGACAAGCCGTTCGAGTTCTTTATGAACCGTTTCCGGTTACTGGAGGCCGCGCCGCGTGCAGAATTCACGCAATACACCGGGCTTGCCGAAGACGTTATTCGTGGACAGATTGATGCAGCTATCGCCCAGGGTTACCTGAGTGAATGCGATGAATACTGGCAGATTACCCAACACGGTAAGCTGTTTTTGAATTCGCTGCTGGAATTGTTCCTGGCGGAGTAATACGGTAACGATGTAGGCCGGATAAGGCCTTGAGCCGCCATCCGGCAAATTGCCTGATGGCGCTGCGCTTATCAGGCCTACAGGGTTAGGGCGATAAGCGCAGCCACCTACATCGATTAATACTGATTAAACATTTCCTGGATCTGCTTCGGATCCTTGGTTTGCGTCAGCGCAAGCTGCAGCAGAACACGCGCTTTTTGCGGGTTCAGAGAACCTGAAGCCACAAAGCCGTATTTCGCATCATCAACTTCAGCATCCTGCGTGGTGGAGCCGGTTGGTACACGGGAGGAACGCACCACGACGGTACCTTTATGCGCGGCAGTGGCCAGCGTATCGAATACCGTTTTATACAAGTTGCCGTTACCTACACCCGCACTGACGATACCCGCATAACCCGCGTCGACCAGCGCTTTGGCTGGCAGATCCGAGGCGTTAGCGTAGTTGTAAACAATCCCCACTTTCGGCAGTTCGGTCAGCTTAGACACATCGAACGGAGTAGACGTGGTGTGCTTACGCGCAGGCGTACGCTGGTAGTCAATCTTGCCGTTATGGATGTAGCCCAGCGGGCCATAGTTAACGGATTTGAAGGTGGCTACATCGGTAGTGTTGGTTTTGGTCACGTCGCGACCATCCATCACGGTGTCGTTCATCACCACCAGCACACCACGGTTGGCAGAGGCTTTGTCTGCAGCCGTCACCACTGCGTTATACAGGTTGAACGGACCATCGGCGCTCATCCCTGTAGACGGACGCATTGCACCCACCAGCACTACCGGCTTGTTGCACTTGACGGTCAGGTCGAGGAAATAGGCGGTTTCTTCCATGGTATCCGTACCATGCGTCACCACAAAACCATCGGTTTTATCACACTCGGTGTTAATCTTTTTCGCCAGCGTTAACCAGACGTCGTCATTCATATCCTGAGAGCCGATGTTCACCACCTGCTCGCCTTTAACAACCGCGATGTCTTTCAACTGAGGTACGGCTTCAACCAGATTCTCTACGCCTACCTTGCCTGCCGTGTAGTTAGATTTTGTCGCGGAATCACCACCGCCGGCAATGGTCCCGCCGGTTGCTAAAATAGTGATGTTTGGCAGTGCAAGCGCCGCACCGCTGAAACCCATAACCAGTGCGGCAAGTGCCGTTTTCTTGAAAAACTCCATGTTATTTCTCCAGTTACTTGAATTTGCAGCATTATGTCTATCTTACAGATGAATAATGTGACGGCATCCAATTAACCAGATTTATATCTCCATCAAATTGCCATTCTTAGAGATGGATATCAAAAAAACAGAAAGATACAAAATAAAACGGCACAGAATGTTTCTGTGCCGTTAAAAAGAGGTGAAAATTATTTCAGCGTGCTAACCAGCGTTTTACGATCGTTTTCCAGCGTCACGACGCGGGCGCAAACATCTTTGCCAAACTGCTGGAAGTCTTGTTCCTGATTCTTCCATTCGTTCTGAATTGACGTTTGCAAACCACCGAGGCTCCCGAGCACGCCCTGCAGCGGGTTACCGCCGCCTTTGAGCACAGCTTTGGCGCCCATCTCGTTGATGCTGTCCTGCAAAATGCCGCCCATCGCCTGATTCACTAATTGCTGCCCGTCGGCGCGGACCTGGTCAATCGCCTTATAGTGGAAGGTCAGCCCATCAGTACGATGTTCGATGATGCGGTTCATCTGCGCTTTCAATTGCGCATCCAGCTTGGTTAAGCGGCCACGCATGTTGCTGCTTTCACCGACCTCTTTGGCGATGATTTTGTCCAGCGCCACGCGACCTTTCTCTACGCGCGCTCTGGCACCTTCGTCAATCCACGGCAGGCTGCTACGCAACGCGGCCTGATAATCTTTAGCCTGCTCACGCTGTGCGGCGTTCAGGTTGTACTGCTTACCGTTAAAGGTGACATCGCCGGCCTGGGTAATAACCAGATCGCCGTTTTCGCCTTTCACCTGCACCGTTTGTGGGTTCAAAATCACATCGTCACGTGGGGTGACGCTGCACTGATAATCGGCATGTGCGGCCATCGCCGTGAACGTTAGGACTGCCGCCAGCAGCGTTTTGCGCATCATATCTTTCCCTCAATACAAATCGGGCCGGCATTTGCCGACCCTGTGCTACTTAGTCCCACCAAATATCGAAAAGTTCGCTGGTGCGCACTTCTTCAAGTTTATGCTCTTCCAGCCACATACGGACGATTGCCTGATGTTCTTCGGTGCATTTGCCGATTTCCTGCAGACAGATCAGACCTTCCCAGGCCAGATAGCCGCTGCCGTCAAAGGCCAGTTTGTTCGGTTCGATAACCTCATCGATAAAGTCATCAACGATTTTATCGACCTGCTCTCCAGATGTACCTTCCGGGAAACGCCATGCAACCGAAAATCCTATTTCCTGGAATTCGTCGATGTGCATTTTTTTACGCAGACGACGGCTACGGTTCTTTGCCATTATTTCACCCTCTCGAACATTAAGTCCCATACGCCGTGGCCAAGACGATGACCACGTTGTTCAAATTTGGTTACCGGGCGCGATTGTGGGCGCGGTACATAATCGTTACTCTCTGACTGGTTTTTATACCCGTCAATAGAGGACATCACTTCCAGCATGTGCTCCGCATACGCTTCCCAGTCGGTTGCCATATGGAACACGCCGCCCAGCTTCAGCTTACTTAAGATATGCTCAGCAAACGGTACCTGAACGATACGGCGTTTATTATGACGTGCTTTATGCCACGGGTCAGGGAAAAACAGCTGAACCATAGATAAAGAATTGTCAGGAATCATTTTATGCAGGACTTCAACGGCATCATGGCACATGACACGCAAGTTCTCGACGCCCTCTTCATGGGCTGAAGCCAGACACGCGCCAACGCCCGGCGAGTGAACCTCGATGCCGAGGAAATTCTGTTCCGGACGCGCTTTCGCCATCGCCACCAGCGAAGCCCCCATCCCAAAACCAATTTCAAGCGTGACTGGCGCATCGCGACCAAACAGCGCAGCGAAATCTACAGGCTCTTCGCTGAACTCAACGCCCATCACCGGCCAGTAGTTTTCCAGCGCGTGTTCCTGCCCTTTCGTCAGTCGCCCCTGGCGACGAACAAAACTACGAATCCGGCGCAGAGGGCGGCCGTTTTCATCAAATTCCGGTGAAATGACGTCGTTCTTCATAAAAGTTTAGTCTGCTGTGTTTGAGTTCTGAAAACGGGCATTATCCAAAGTTAGTTGCCGGATGCAAGTAAAGGAAGAAAGTGAGCAGCGGAAAGTTCCGGTTTACACCCCGTTGCCGCTGTGCTGCAATCTTGCCCCCGGCAATAATGAAACGGTAATCATGCAAGCCTCTCAATTTTCAGCTCAGGTTTTGAGCTGGTACGACAAATACGGGCGCAAGACGCTGCCCTGGCAAATTGACAAGACGCCTTACAAAGTATGGCTCTCTGAGGTGATGCTGCAACAAACTCAGGTTGCCACCGTTATCCCCTATTTTGAGCGCTTTATGGCGCGCTTCCCGACGGTAACGGATTTGGCCCATGCGCCGCTGGATGAAGTTCTGCATTTATGGACCGGACTGGGCTATTACGCCCGTGCGCGCAATTTACATAAAGCCGCGCAGCAGGTTGTGGCGCTGCATGGCGGTACTTTTCCGCAAACCTTTGATGAAGTCGCCGCCCTGCCAGGCGTTGGACGCTCGACCGCAGGCGCGATCCTTTCACTCTCTCTGGGTCAGCATTTTCCGATTCTTGACGGTAACGTCAAACGCGTGCTGGCTCGCTGTTATGCTGTAAGCGGCTGGCCGGGGAAAAAAGAGGTCGAAAAGAAACTGTGGGAACTGAGCGAGCAGGTTACGCCTGCCCACGGCGTTGAGCGTTTTAACCAGGCGATGATGGATTTAGGCGCTATGGTTTGTACACGTTCAAAGCCTAAATGTTCGCTGTGTCCGTTAGAAAATGGCTGTGTAGCGGCCGCCAATGCAAGCTGGGCGCTGTATCCTGGTAAAAAACCCAAACAGACGTTACCGGAACGTACGGGCTATTTTTTACTGCTGCAGCATGATGACGAGGTGTTGCTATCGCAGCGTCCGCCCAGCGGCTTATGGGGTGGTTTATACTGTTTTCCACAGTTTGACGACGAAGATGGGCTGCGTAAGTGGCTGGCGCAACGGCAAATTAACACAGATAATCTGATCCAACTTAATGCGTTTCGCCATACCTTTAGCCATTTCCACTTAGATATTGTGCCTATGTGGCTTCCCGTGTCTTCATTCACCTCATGCATGGATGAAGGCAACGCGCTCTGGTATAACTTAGCGCAACCGCCATCTGTTGGGCTGGCGGCTCCCGTGGAGCGTTTGTTACAGCAATTACGTGCCGGTACACAAGTTTAACGTAGCGGTCGAAAGAGAGGATTTTTTATGAGCAGAACGATTTTTTGCACTTTCCTGCAACGCGAAGCAGAAGGTCAGGATTTTCAGCTGTACCCAGGCGATCTGGGAAAACGCATTTATAACGAGATTTCTAAAGAAGCCTGGGCGCAATGGCAGCACAAGCAAACCATGCTGATTAACGAGAAGAAACTCAATATGATGAACGTCGAGCACCGTAAGCTGCTGGAGCAGGAGATGATCAACTTCCTGTTTGAGGGTAAGGACGTGCATATTGAAGGCTATACACCAGAGTCATAAGAACCGTTGCCGGATGGCGCTGCGCTTATCCGGCCGACGATTTAATCTGGTCCTTGCATATAACAAACACAACACGCACTCCCGGAATGATGAAAAAATATCTCGCGCTTGCCGTTATTGCGCCGTTGCTCATCTCCTGTTCCAGTTCGACCAAAAAAGGCGATTCCTATAACGAAGCCTGGGTCAAGGATACCAACGGTTTTGATATTCTGATGGGGCAATTTGCCCATAACATTGAGAATCTGTGGGGATTTAAGGAAGTGCTGATTGCGGGTCCGAAGGACTACGTAAAGTATACCGATCAGTACCAAACCCGCAGCCACATCAACTTTGATGACGGTACGATAACTGTCGAGACCATTGCCGGAACAGACCCTGCCGGACACCTGCGTCGGGCGATTATCAAGACGTTGCTGATGGGTGATGATCCGGGTTCTATCGATCTCTATTCCGATGTCGACGACATTAAGATTTCCAAAGAGCCGTTCCTGTACGGACAGGTGGTCGATAATACCGGCCAACCAATTCGTTGGGAGGGACGTGCCACCAACTTTGCCAACTACCTGCTGCAAACGCGACTTAAAAGCCGCAGCAATGGCCTGCGTATCATTTATAGCGTAACGATCAATCTGGTACCAAACCACCTTGATAAGCGCGCGCATAAATACATCGGCATGGTGCGTCAGGCATCGCGTAAGTATGGCGTTGACGAATCGCTGATTCTGGCCATCATGCAAACCGAATCCTCGTTTAACCCGTATGCGGTCAGCCATGCCGATGCGCTGGGACTGATGCAGGTGGTACAACACAGCGCCGGGAAAGATGTTTTCCGCTCGCAAGGGCGCTCAGGCACACCTAGCCGCAGCTTCCTGTTTGACCCGGCCAGCAACATTGATACCGGCACGGCTTATCTGGCCATGCTCAACAATGTCTATTTGGGCGGCATTGATAATCCAACCTCGCGTCGCTATGCGGTGATCACCGCGTATAACGGCGGTGCCGGCAGCGTGCTGCGCGTGTTCTCGAATGATAAAATTCAGGCCGCGAATATCATTAACAGCATGTCCCCTGGGGACGTTTATCAAATCCTGACCACCCGACACCCATCAGCTGAATCACGCCGATACCTTTACAAGGTCAATTCCGCACAAAAATCATATCGACGCCGCTAATGTATCCCTCTTCTGTCCCCTTAAACGAGGTTAAGAAGAGGGAAAAGTGTTAACTCCATCACTCTTTTGCCTTGCAATTAGAAATTGTTTGCAAATATTTGTCACAGGTAACAAAAAAAGAGTGCTGCTCGTTGATAGAATCACATCATATAGCCACGGCAAATGTGCCTTTTAAAACATTCATCCGCATTACGGTGTGAGGAAATTAACATGAATCTTAAGCTGCAGCTGAAAGTTCTCTCGTTTCTGCAGTTCTGCTTATGGGGTAGTTGGCTGACTACTCTCGGCTCCTATATGTTTGTCACCCTTAAATTCGATGGTGCATCCATTGGCGCGGTGTATAGCTCGCTGGGGATCGCCGCCGTGTTTATGCCGACGCTGTTAGGGATCGTGGCCGACAAATGGGTCAGTGCGAAATGGGTATACACCATTTGTCACCTGGTCGGTGCCGCAACGCTGTTCGCCGCAGCCGAAGTCACCACGCCAGGCGCCATGTTCTTTGTGATTTTGCTTAACTCGCTGGCCTATATGCCAACGCTGGGGCTCATCAACACCATCTCCTACTATCGTCTGCAATCAGCCGGGATGGATATCGTTACCGATTTCCCGCCAATTCGTATCTGGGGCACCATCGGCTTTATCATGGCGATGTGGGGCGTAAGCTTCTCCGGCTTTGAACTGAGTCATATGCAGCTGTATATCGGTGCGACGTTGTCTGTGGTACTGGCGCTGTTCACTCTGACGCTGCCGCATATTCCGGTCGCCAATCAGCAGAAAAACCAGAGCTGGTCGTCTATGCTGGGTCTGGATGCCTTTGCGCTGTTTAAAAACAAGCGCATGGCGATTTTCTTCATCTTCTCAATGATGCTGGGCGCGGAGCTGCAGATTACCAATATGTTTGGTAATACCTTCCTGCACAGCTTCGACAACAACCCGCTGTTCTCTGGTAGCTTTATCGTTGAACACGCATCGGTGATGATGTCGATTTCACAGATTTCTGAGACCCTGTTTATCCTGACCATCCCGTTCTTCTTAAGCCGTTACGGTATTAAGAACGTGATGCTGATCAGTATCGTCGCGTGGATGCTGCGCTTCGGCCTGTTTGCCTACGGCGATCCGACGCCGTTCGGTACCGTACTGCTGGTTCTGTCGATGATTGTTTACGGCTGCGCCTTCGACTTCTTCAACATCTCTGGCTCCGTGTTCGTGGAGAAAGAAGTTCGCCCTGAAATTCGTGCCAGTGCACAGGGTATGTTCCTGATGATGACCAACGGCTTCGGTTGTATTCTGGGTGGTCTGGTGAGCGGCAAAGTGGTTGAACACTACACGCTGAACGGTATTACCGACTGGCAGACCGTGTGGCTAATCTTCGCAGGTTACTCGCTGGTTCTGGCATTTGCCTTCGTTGCGCTGTTTAAATACAAACACGTGCGCGTTCCGGCAGGCACGCAGACCATCGCACACTAATCTTTATAATGAAAGAAGGTCACCATCAGGTGACCTTCTTTTTGGCCAGATGGCGCTTATTTCACAACATATCCATACAGACGCTTAATGCCGTCTGCATCCGTCTCACTGTAAACGCCTTGCAGCTCCGGCGAGAAGCCAGGCAGCAGGTTTACCCCCTCTTCCAGCGCCAGGAAGTATTGTTGCACCGCCCCGCCCCAGACTTCGCCAGGCACCACGCACAGCACGCCCGGAGGATAAGGCAGCGCACCTTCCGCCGCAATGCGGCCAGCAGCATCACAAATACGCACCAGTTCAACATCACCACGAATAAAAGCGCTGTTGGCATCCTGCGGATTCATCGCCACGGCAGGCAGACTCTCCTGACGGAACATCGCTTTTTGCAGATCTTTCACATCAAAGCTGACGTACAGTGAGTGCATCTCCTGACACAGTTCACGCAGCGTGTAATCCCGGTAGCGCACCGGATACTTGTTGAAGATGGTGGGCAGCACTTCAGCCAGCGGCGTGTCATTCTCAATGTGCTGTTCAAACTGCGCCAGCATCGCCACCAGTTGCGCCATTTTCTCTGCGCTTTCAGCCGGGGTCAGCAGGAACAGAATCGAGTTGAGGTCGCATTTCTCCGGCACAATGCCGTTTTCACGCAGGTAATGCGCCAGAATCGTCGCCGGAATACCAAACTCAGTATATTGCCCGGTTTGCGCATCAATGCCCGGGGTAGTTAACAACAGCTTGCAGGGATCGACAAAATACTGGTCGCGCGCGTAACCGGAAAAACCATGCCACTTCGCGCCAGGCTCAAAGCTAAAGAAGCGACGCTCGCTGGCAATCACCGCCGTCGGATAGGTTTCCCACGGTTTGCCATCAACCACCGGGGGAATAAACGGCTGAATCATCTTACAGCGAGCAATTATCGCTTTACGGGCCTCGATTCCCAGCGCCACGCACTCCGCCCATAGCCGACGACCGCTCTCGCCTTCATGAATTTTGGCGTTAACGTCCAACGCCGCAAACAGCGGATAAAACGGACTGGTGGAAGCATGCAGCATAAACGCGTTGTTCAGCCGCTTATGCGGGCAGAACCGCGCCTGGCCGCGAATGTGGTTATCCTTTTTGTGGATCTGCGAGGTTTGCGAAAACCCAGCCTGTTGTTTGTGTACTGACTGCGTCACAAAGATCCCCGGATCGTTAGCATTAAGCTCCAACAGCAACGGTGAGCTATCGGCCATCATCGGGATAAATTGCTCGTAGCCGACCCATGCGGAATCAAACAGGATGTAATCACACAGGCTACCGATCTTGTCGATCACCTGCCGGGCGTTGTAGATCGTGCCGTCATAAGTGCCGAGTTGAATGATCGCCAGACGGAACGGACGCGGCTGGTCAGCCTTTTGTGGCGCAACTTCACGGATCTGCTGACGCAGGTACTGCTCATCAAAGCAGTGCTCATCAATGCCGCCGATAAAGCCAAACGGATTACGCGCCGCTTCCAGATAAACCGGCGTTGCACCCGCCTGGATCAGCGCGCCGTGGTGGTTCGACTTATGGTTGTTACGGTCAAAAAGCACCAGATCCCCACGCGTCAGCAGCGCATTGGTTACCACTTTATTGGCCGCAGAGGTTCCGTTCAGCACAAAGTAGGTTTTATCCGCGTGGAAAACTTTCGCGGCAAATTTCTGCGCATGTTTCGCTGACCCTTCATGAATCAGCAGATCGCCAAGCTTAACGTCAGCGTTGCACATGTCCGCACGAAACAGATTCTCACCAAAGAATTCGTAGAAATGCCGCCCCGCAGGATGCTTCTTAAAAAACTCACCGTGTTGGTGTCCCGGGCAGGCAAACGTGCTGTTCCCCATTTCGACATACTGGGTCAGCGTGTCGTAGAACGGCGGCAGTAGATCGTCTTCATACTGACAGGCAGCAGTCTCCAGCTCCAGCCACTCCTGAGCCTGACCGCGAATGACCGCATTGACTCCCGCTGGCACCTCCACATCGGATTCCGCGAACAGAAACACGGGTAAATGAAAACCTGTGCGTTTAAGCAAAGCAAGGATCCCGCTGCGGCTGTCCGCAACGGTAATGACGACTGCCGCAACGTCAGTAAAATCAGTGCTGTCCAACGAGACCACCTGACGATGGCTGGACAGACGAGAGACCAGTTCACTACTGGCGGCAATTTTCATTGATTTCATAAGCGCAATAACCCGTTTCGGGAAAATCAAAAGTCCCGGCAAAGCCGCACTGCTTTGCCCACGAAATGACAGGTCAAACTGGTTACCAGCCCCGACCGCCAGACATCAGTAAAAGCAGATAGCCTCTGATCTTACTGTTATCCTGCAGTGAGCGTGCGCTTACCTCACCGCATGGTGGAAGCGTGAAGATATGTTGCAGGAAGGGGCAAGCGTCGCGCAAAAAGGCGATAGGGAAGGCGATGTAGGGGGAATAATTTCATCCCAGGCAGCCCCATTCAGACAGGAGAAAATTCGCGCAATCATGGCACCTTTCACTGACAGGCGCAAGATAAAATCCGGAGCTAAAACCTCACAGATAAACAAACATTTTGTCTGAAATTAGCGGCATAATAATGCAATCTGAAACATAATTTCACCCAGTCAATTGCCTTCAGGATCAAGACGATAATGGGTATGCAGGAGCAAACGTGGTAATCGGACCCTTTATTAATGGCGGCGCCATTTTATTTGGCGGCGTTTTCGGCGCACTACTTAGCCAGCATTTACCGGAGCGCATTCGGGTCTCGATGACCTCCATATTCGGCCTGTGCTCTTTGGGAATTGGTATCTTGCTGGTTATCAAATGCGCCAACTTGCCGGTAATGGTTCTGGCAACGCTGGTTGGCGCGTTAATTGGCGAATTCTGTCATCTGGAGAAAGGGATTAACGCCGCCGTAGCCAAAGCACAGCAGCTTTTCACCCGTTCGGACGCCAACGCAACGCATGAATCATTTATCCAAAGTTACGTGGCCATCATCGTGCTGTTTTGCGCCAGCGGAACCGGGATCTTCGGGGCGATACATGAAGGCATGACCGGCGATCCAAATATATTAATCGCGAAATCGTTTCTTGATTTCTTCACGGCCATCATTTTTGCCTGTTCGCTGGGGATCGCGGTCTCTGCCATTTGTGTGCCGATGCTGGCAATCCAGTTGACGCTGGCCGCCTGCGCGGCGCTGATTTTACCCCTGACCACGCCTGCGATGATGGCTGATTTCAGCGCTGTAGGCGGACTATTGCTGCTGGCAACCGGTTTACGTATTTGCGGCATCAAAATGTTTGCCGTTGTAAATATGCTTCCGGCCCTGCTGCTGGCAATGCCGCTTTCCGCCGCGTGGACGGCATTTTTTGCCTGAGAATGCGTGCAATAGCAGCAATGTGGTGATAGATTGTGCAGTCTGCATTGATTTGAAGAAATTTCGTTGACGAAGCGAAGCGAATCGGGTTTAATGCGCCTCGTTGCCCGGATAGCTCAGTCGGTAGAGCAGGGGATTGAAAATCCCCGTGTCCTTGGTTCGATTCCGAGTCCGGGCACCACTATTTAAAGAACCCGCCCAAAAGGCGGGTTTTTGCTTTTGGAGAAGCGGACTCTCCATCGAACTCCGTTCGATTATTCGCCGCCAGCGGCTCACCCCTTCGGGGCCAGCGCGACAAGCACGCTGTTCAACGCCTACGGCGTTAGTCCGAGTCCGGGCACCACTATTTAAAGAACCCGCCCAAAAGGCGGGTTTTTGCTTTTTGGGGAATAGAATCTAATCCCTTCCCGTAGCGCTTTCTTTCAATAGCATATAGCGATTAAGAAGCTGATTAATCCGCATATCGAGCTGCTGATACAAAGCGGGTGATACACTCCCCTGCTTTTTTAATTCGTCATCTATTTGACGCAATAACTCTTCTGTCGGCGGCGTTTGGTCAAGCTGGCGGCGGATAGTGAAAATGGCTGATTTCAGCTCCGACCCCGTCAGATATTTACCTTTGCGTTCATCAAGCATATTTAGCCGGGCGGTTAACGCGTCCAGACCCTGCTGGGCATCATGCCAGTTTTGCAGAGCGCTTTCCGGCAATGCTTCCGTGGTTAACGCTTTCTGTAACCCACTAACGAATGTCGTTGTCTGCGATTCCTCCGGCCACAGGGTGACTAACTGCTGCGCTAATGATGCGGCATATTCTCTCGACCACAAAGGTGACAGGTCATGTAAAACGTCCAATTGCCCTTGCGTTGCGGCAATTATTTCCTGCTTCTGTTCCTTCAAATCTGAAGATTGCCTCAACGTGGACAATTGCTCTGGCGTCAGCATCTGCGGCAATGGCTTCACCAGTTCATATCCGTCGGCGCGCATATGAGTGATACCAAGAAAAGCGCCTGTATTTACGACCGCAGTCACCATGACACCGATCGCAAACCCCAACCACATCCGTCGGGTTCCATGTGCGGTTTGAGTAGCAAAAACCGTTGCGCTCGATTGCTCTGATGGCACAGGTTCATTAACCACAAAGACCAACTGTGGCACTGACGTCTCAACGTTAATGGTCGCACCTGAAGCCGGTATCATCACAGCGCCCGCTCCCGAATCCGCTTCAGCCTTCTCCAGACGCAAAGCAGCATTGTGCATCCAGGTAACCACTGCCTCCAGTTTACTCAGCGCTTTCAACTCAAGTCGCTGCAGCACTTCGCAGGCATGTTTTAAACTCTGTTCAACCCGATACACCATTGATAAATCAGCATATGACAGCGTCAGCGTACGCAATTCTTGCTGTAAACGGGCAGACAGCCATGCAAGAACCTCAACGCGGGCATGCGTCTGCTGCGGCCATATAGCACTCCAGTGATGCGTCAATAAGGCTTCCATAAGTTCCGCGCCTTCGGCAAGCCCTACCAGGCCCGCATTACGTATTCTGCCGACGGTATACCAGGCCAGGGTTTGCAGTTCGACGCCGTTATGACGAAACAATGTCAGGCTTAACTGTTCAACCTTGTGCCAGTCAACATCCGGGCGCGCGGGGTGAGTCAGTTTGCTGATTTCATCGCGTAACTGCCCGAACTCCGTAAAAGCACGCGGGTCGCCACCGGTGATGATGCGATTCTTTTCCATGTCAGTACACTCTCGTCTCAAGCCAGCCCTGCTTCTTAAGATGACGAATAAGCACCCGTCCCTCAGGGGTAAAGTCAGTGCCATAGCGAACAATGCCCAGGTCCTGCAGTTCAGCATCGATTGCATAACGCAAATGCCCCGGCGCTTCCTGCTCCTGCATCGTTACCTGAATACCTTTTAGTCGCGGTTCATATTTCAATAAAACCTGAGAAAGTATGCTGATAAGCTGATGCGCCGTTCCTGGCATCCCCTGGAGGATTTTGGTCATATCCGGCAGACCGTAGTCGGGCAAATGTTTGAGGCTACCGGCACGAGTATTCAAAATCCGCTGCATATTATCGAGGACGGACAAAATGACCTGCGTGTTTTCACTAACTGCGTGCAAAGGAAAACCACCGGAAAAATTACCCAGCAAGATGTCATAAAGAGAAGGCCGTTTAGTCATTACTCGTCCTCCTGCGTCAGGAGAGCCAGAGCCTGAGAATTTAATTCAATCACTCGCGCCTTATCAGGATCGAGATCTTCACGACCTAATACTACACGCCATGAATCCTCAGACTGATCGGGAGAAATGAACATTCCCGCCACGCCAACATATTGCGCTTCATTTTCGAGTGGAATATCGACTGTTACGCTTTCACCAGGACGTACCCGAATATCTTTCTGAGCCAACAAATCTGCTTTCACCGCCGTGCTGTCTTGCGCAAATAAAGACTGATAGTTTGCCGAATCAAATGCTTTACGATCTCTGAGTTGGTAAATACGTACGACAGTTGAAAGCGCGATACCCTGCGCATTTTTATTAGCGGCTTCTCTGGCGGAAAAATCCAAATGCAATGTTTTAATTTCCTTATAAAAAATTGACTTCGTTAATGACACTGCGCCTTCAGATACTTTTTGTGTCAGACCACATCCGGTTACCAGACTGCTCATTGCGGTTATTACGGCAAAATTAATAGCGATAATCGCCAGTCTCATCGGCTTCCCTCCGCTGATCGTGTTGACTAAGGCTCTGCCAAAGCCCAAGTGTAATCGTTATGAGTTGATTCTTCGTTTCGGGATTATCCAGACGCATTACAGCCGTTCGGCCGAGCTGTACTGCGCGTTCGCTTTTATTACTGGTAAGTTGAGCATCCGGAAGCGCCGAGCGAGAAATCCGTAATTGCAGCCTCGCATTCACCCTGGCACCTAAATAAACGTGCATCAGCGCGAGAAAATCATGGTAAAGCTGACCACCGGGTAACCAGTCACGAACCTCATCGGGAGCATCCGTTGTCAGAGTAATTAGCACCTGGCTGTTAATATCTACGGCGCTATGCCCCATCACCGGACGAGAATGAAGGCTAACGGGTTGCCGTGTACTCATTTTTAACGCCTTATCCAGCAGGATTAAGCGTTTATCATGAGGGGTCACGGTGATATTTGTTGTTGGCGATAATAAAGAAACCAGCGCGGATATTCCTTCCACCGTGCGAGTTGGCATTCTCATTATTCCTAACAGCGCCAAAAAACGCGATAACGGGGTTTCGGTTTGTTTACCACATCCCGGAATCCCCAACCCGGTTAGCCCCAGTAAATATTGCGATGTTTCATCTGTACCGCCCGGGCGAAAGGTCGCTGGATAGCTATATTTACGCCAGACTCGATAAAACTGCGTAATTAAGCGGTGATTAAAAATATCCAGAAACTCAGCGGCAACGTCTGAGCCTTCCTGACGCTGGGCGATATCATCCTGATAGGTTGTCGGCAGCGGCGATTCCACACCATACAACCCCATAAAAGTGACCCGAACCGTTGGCGGCAGTGTGGGTTGTTGCGGATCATATACTGCACTTTTTAGCTCCCCCGCCGGGAAGCCCATTCCCGGATGAGGGCGAAAACGAACGGCATCGAAGCGCGGGCTTTGTTGGCTTCCGGGACAGGGTGCTTGTGGACCCCACTGTTCCAGCAACTGGCAGAAACGATAAAAATTGGTACGGGGCAGGTTTTCACCAAGGCTATTTAGCAGCCGGGTAGCCGCTGATTGTGATTCTCTTTCCATCGCAAGCTTTTCCCTGCCGGCTGTATGATTAAAGTAAGCTGATTAAACAAATGAATATCCGCATACAATGCAAAAAAGCGGTTAAGCATTTCTCCAAACAGATGAATATCGCCCTCACCGGTAAATCCGTTCTCATCAAGCGTTATTTCGATGTCCACCCCTCGTAGTAGAAATCCTTTTTCAAAGCGCTGTATTTCATGTTGTTGAACATCCATGATCGCATCCAGACGACGATAATTAAGCTCATCATCCTGCCAGTTATAGAGAGACAACGTTCCTTTGAGCACTTCAGCGCTGGCCATCATATTCAGAAAGCTGGATCCCAGGTGACTCAACACTCGCCAGTGAAAACGATCCTCAGCGGGAGGGTAAGCGGGGAGAGTCGGTTTACATAGATTACGCACGGCAAGCGGCGTCTGGAGGATCTGCTCACAACGATTAAGCAATGAACTCTGCAACGCTCGTCTGGGTAGCTGACCGTTTGTGCCGGTCACTTTCAAAGACACGGTTTCATACTCAGCCAGACGATCCCGCTCCCAGGCATCTCCTCCGAGTATCAGCCAGGTATCATACAATCCGGATACGCCGCGTCTGACGCGAGTATGGTAGTAACGTTCAGGCGCATTACGGCGCATCATGCCTCCCTTGTGGCGAAAGCTGGTAAAGGGGACATAGACGGCATTACGCGTTCGCTGCGAACCTGAAACCGCATCCACCGAATAAATTTCCGTGTGACCATCCTGCAATCTGCGCGGACGCAGCAAATATTCGCTTTCAAGCCCATTAACCACCAGCGGATCGGCTTCCAGAGTGAAGAGATTAATAACCGGAACGCAATGAAGACGGATGTTTTCACTCCCCAGAGGAAGCTCAGAACTCCACTGTTGAGTCAGTACAGCTTCTATTTCAAAACACGCTATACCGGCAGGAAACGTTACCTTTTCCAGGCCGTTAAGATGGACAAACATAAATTTTTCGCGGAACGTAAAATACTCAAGCAATAATTGCCAACCGCCAAACGCCGTATTGCCTTTTGCCCATAAACTGTCTTCACTGGCAAATCCGCCCGGGGAAAAATACCCCTCCAGTCGAATACGTTCTACGCTATTGGGGAGTCTCAAATAAAGAGAGGCCAGACGCTTTGTCAAAGCAAGGTGCAGCGCGTGGGTCACCGGTGCGTCGCCGCTCAGATAAAGACTGAGGCGCGTCAGATCGGTTTGCGACCAGTCCATCTGTGGATTGCACTTTATTCGCATACGGATGGCCGAGCGTCCGTCAGGTTCGGCATCAATATTCACCACCGTGACAGACAGTGGATTGAGCGTGACGGGCTGAGTAGTACGATACTGACATACCGTTTTTTTAGGGCCAACTGGCTGGGACAATACACCAAACCCCGCATTGATCCGTTCGCTCATTTTCAGTACATCAATATCAGGTAAAAGCTCGACAATACTTAAGGAGGGAATGGTACGTAAATAATGTGGCCACAGCAGGCTCATTAAGCCTTCGGTAAATTCAGGGAGATGATCATCGATTTTGGCGCGCAAGCGTCCCATCGAAAATGCAAAACCTTCAAATAATCGCTCCACATACGGATCGGGAATGCCGACTTTATCCAGATCCAGCATCGCTGCACGATCCGGATGCGCCTGCGCAAACTCTTTTGCCGCTTCCCTTAAATAACGCATTTCCGCGTCATAATAACGCAGAGTTAAATCTTCCATTTTACAGTTCGCTTTTTTAGTTTTAGCCACACAAGACGGCGGCTCTGGCGGGATCAATGGCGACCAAACCGGACAACAGAGAGTCCATCTCTGGCGCCAGACGCGCTTTGTCACTTTCACTGCGGTTGGCTTTTAAACGCAGAAGTTTCAGCCGTCGCGCTTTGATTTCAAACAGCAGTTCAGGCTCCCATTGTTTGAGGGTGAGAGCGTGTGCTGTCGTATTCAATTCGCCAAGCAAATGCAGCGCGAGATCGTTGCGCCCACATTGTTCGGTCAGACGGGCCATCAACAACTGGCGTAACCAACGCTGTCGAGGTGAAATAATGCCGGGGCGAGTCTGAAGCCAGGCAAGCGCTGCTTCAATGCCTTCGCTATCCGCCAGCGCCAGCGCCTCGCTTTCAAGGAGCAGAATATCGTCATCCGCCCCAGCGGTAGTCGCAGCGACTTTTTCCGTCCGCCAGTCGCTTTCCTGCAGCACGTCACGGGCTATCCACTCGCGGGTGACATCGTCAGCAAAGGGAGTTCCATCGTTAAAAGCCAGTGTTTCCAGACCCGGCATCCGATGTAGTAGCATTTTCAGATCGCTGATGATAATCGTGGCATTTTTATCCCATGGCGAACCCGCCCTGGTTAGAGCCTGATGAAGGTACCACTGCACGTCCAGCCAGAAATGATTCACTCCCTCGACAAATAAGCTGTCAGTTAACTCAATCAGTTCAGTCCAGTTTTGCTGCAAATACAGACGTTTGAGCTGCGCGCGGTAATCACTCTTGGGCGGTACCAGGCGTGTACGTCCGGCGCCATCTGGCGGAGGAAGCTGGCTGACCGTATCGAGGCGCACGCTTTTCATCAAATGATGCGCCGCCAGCCAGCCTTCCGGCTGATCGCTTAAGTATTTTGCCAACACCCGTGCCTGTTCCAGCAGCTCACGGCCAGAAGCAATACTTTTGAGGACGGGGGTTTCTGCGCTGTGTCGACTGGGTTGAGCGCTGATATTTTGCGGTACCAATGCCTGAGCGCCGCCAGACTGCGCCAGCCGATTTTCCAGCGCGCTATACAACGCCCCAAGCCCTGGACGAATACTCTCTTCTCGCTGACTAAATTGCTGCTCTAGTAGCATCAGCGCACCGGCGATCCGTTGCGTGTCAGGTCGTGAAACCTCGGGAAAACGCGCCAGACTATCCAGCATCCGCCCGCCTGCCAGCCATTCAAGGGCGGCCTTATGGCTGTTGGCTCTTAAGGGATGGAGAGAATCGCCATATTGCTGCATCAGGCCAGCCAGCAAAATCAGACCATCCGCCAGACCGGACTCACCATCCTGATGCAAACGCGCCCATGTGTAGTAGGTGACAACACGGACATCTTTACTGGTATGGGTCAGAATTTTTTCCGCAAGCTCAATAATGAGCTCCGTTTGCGCGCCAGACAGTTTATTCACCTCCTCTCGCATACGCTGAAAATCATCGTCATAGCCAGGATCTTCACCACCAGGGTTGGCTGCTGAAATGGGCAATAGCCAGTTTTGCCATAGCGCAGTCTGCGTTTGCGCCTGCTCCATGAGTTGCTGTTGTTCATCTGGCGAAGCCGTGCTGGCATCCAGTAGACGTTTCAGAGCGTTCATTCTTCTTCCTCTGAGGAAATCTTGCTGCTAACAACAAAAATTGCTTCTGGTAGTTCAAAGTCGCGGAGTTTGAGTAATACGAGCGGGCCTTCACCTGCTTCCGTTCGCAGGGTGTAGTTCAGCGGCAATCCATCCTGCGCTGTCCAGCGCAGGTTAAAACCGCTGTTCACGCCAGCGTTATCGGTTATCTCCGCTTTCTCAAGCAGTCGGATCCACCCCCAGGTACCGGGGTTATCTGAGTAGATTCGGGTTCCCGTATTGGTGCTCACCCAGCTTAGGGTTGCCCCTGACGCTTGCGTATCGGCAGGCCAGACAACGTTTTTCCACGCTGGCATCTGATTAACGTAGGTGAGTTTCTGCCCATCCAGTACGAGGTCGGTCTGCATTACATCCCGCGCCGTTCCAGGACGCAGCTCAAAACGCATCCCGGCTTCTCCACGAATAAATGCGACATCCGCAATTTGACTGAGCTGGTCCATCGCCTCGAGGAACGCCGGATTAAACACCAGTCCCTGAGCATTCACCGTGTCGGCAACCCAGTGACGTCCCTGTTTATGCAGCACACCACTTAAATGGCTTTCGAGAAAATGCGGGATCCGACCATTATCGCTTCGCAGATATTGCGCCAGCAGCGGCAGAGAAGCCTCGCTGCCAACATCGCGAAACGGATATCGTCCGCCGAATGCACTGTTCCAGTCATTCACAATCAGCGCCTTCCATTGCGCATTCAGGCCCGCCGCGGTCGGTTGCAATACCTGCTGCCATGACTGCTCCAGCGGCTGAACAAACATAGTTTGACCAAATCCACTCCATGCTTGCCCCAGACTGGCCGCCACCAGATTGCCATAGTCACGCGTGGTGGTGAGATCGATGGTTTTGCCCTGAAACACCGTTTGCGCCAGGGCCTGACTCATTCCCTGCGGATCGGCAGCGTTAGTAATCTGCTGGAGTTTCAGCCTGACCTGCGTTACCCGGGTCAGGTAGGTTTGCAGACTCAGGTGGCTGATATCCTGCCCGGCCGATTGTTCATCCATCAAGGCCAGGATTGGCGAGAAGGTACTCGCCATAGGGCCTTCTTCCCGCGCATGCTGGTCAATGGTTTGATTTTCTTTAGTGTTAAATAGCTCCTTTGCCGACTTCACCAATGAGTCCGACAGCGCTTCACCGGTTAACCCTGTGCGTCCCTGAACGACGAGCGTATTCATTAACGCAATCAGAGGAGACTGACGAATATCGGCAATCAACGTGAGTTGATCGATAGCATCGCTTAGCGTCTGGGTGCGCTTCCAGCGAATACTGTTGAGAAAATCGAGCCAGTTGTCGGCAAAATCCGTGAAGTAACGCTCGCTAAGACGCGTCTTTAATGCCTGGGGAGAAAGAGGATCGCTTGCAGAATGCGTATCATCCCCCAGCACCTGATCCATTTCTTCCCGGCGGTTGTTTACGATTTTCTCTATGGCGGGCAAAACCTCCTCTTCCCAGGCTTTGCGGGTATACACGCCAGCAACCGAACTGCGGGTATAAAATACGTGCTCTGCCCGGGTATCGCCGGTCATGTCTTCCAGACGAAGATCGGTGTAATGCGGAGTTACCTGTTCAATGATTTTCTGATACAGGGCAGCTTCGCCATTGCGGATCCCCATCTGACGAATTAACAGCGTTCGCACCTGGCTAATAAGATTTTTATCGGCTGCTATTTTCCATTCAGGATGCGCCTGAAGGTGTTCTCCCCAGAATTGCCAGAGTCCAGGCCCAACGCCCTGCCATGATGCACGCGAAATACCCGCTCGGTCCGGCCAGTCTTGCATCAACGCCTGACTAAAAAATGACGCCTCCATCTGTTCAGGTCGGGAGAGCATCAGATACATTTTCAGCTGGTTGTAGGCGATCTTTGCCTGGGCAGCAAACTGCGCGCTGTCTGGAGCCAGCCGGGTTAAAGCCGTTAATTCCTGAGTAAGATGTTGAGCGGCTTCATCACGCAGGAGCGGAATAGCGATACGCGTATAACGCGGCCATAGCGCATCCAGCAGAGCATCATTTTGACTTAAACCGAAGCGGTAGTACCACGGCACTCCATTCTGCTGACGCCAGCGAAGCATGCCTGGCGTTTGCTGAAGAGCGGAAAGCGCCGTAAGACGCTCGGCGAGCGGTTTATCCGGGCCGCCTGCCAGTCTCGCCTGATCCAGACTTTCGCCGATCAGATTGCGATTCGCCAGGAAAGACACCACCATTCCCGCCCCCCATAGCAGTATCAAACCGGCTGTACAGACTGCCAACACCCCCATCCCTGAACGGCCTGTACGCTGTGCCTTAAGTTCAGCTGGTAACGCAGGGAGTGAATCAAGCAGCGCACGCCAGCGCTCATCACGCCTCCAGGCATGCGCAACGCCCGATGAGGTACTTTCCGCATACTGGCTCAAGATGACCGCCGCCAGCGGCAATGGCCGATGCGGGCTAAAAAAAGTGGACAACGATTCGCTGATGGCTTCTGCGCCATGCATCAGCAAATTAGCCATTTTCAGTAAGACGTTATCGCGGATATTGCGCGTAACCTGCTGCGTGCCCTGCTCCGCCATCTGTATTGCGAGCGAGGTCAACTGCGAACGACATAAAGCCGTGGTGCATCCTGCAGGAAACAAACACGTCGCAGAGTGTAGGGTTACGTCATCCCGTGTGCCATGCAGCGACCAAAGGTACAACGGCACTCGCCAGCGAAGCGTGGTAAAAACAGCCTGAAGATGGCGGGCGGCATTATCTGCTTGTTCTGCGCTTAAAGAGACAACAGGTGCTGATTGAACCAATGCCTGCTGGTGCTGAAAGGTGGGGGTTACCCATACAATCCCGTCCAGCGGGCGCCGATGCAGCTTGCGTATCGCATCAAACAGCGTGACATCTGGCGTTTCAGTGAGCCCACCTCCCCAGATTAACACCACGCCATCCCCTTCAACCCAGCGCAGAGAGGTGAGTTTTGGCACCAGCAGCTCAACCTGAGAGGCATCCCCCATCACCAGCAGAATACGCGTTTTGGCGCGCCAGCGGCGGCCGTAATTCCCTTTTAGGGCATCACGAATTTCTCCTGTCCGTATATTCCTGGAGAGTATTTCCTCTATTCGGGATTCATTTTCAGGAAAAACGCCGACATTTTCCTCGCTTACGCGAAACAGATGCTCCCTTGCATAAAGGCTGATATACGGATACAGGCGAATCAAAATAATTAAAATTGCCGTGGCTACAACTAAGAGAAATTTCTTCGTAGGTGAATCTGCACCCAGATACTCACCAAAGCGATTCGCCAGCCATGATAATCCCGCCAGGATTACCAAAAACAACACAGCCTGACTTCCCCTACTCCATAGATGGCTTGTCGTATTCATTATCACTCCAGGGTAAAACGGTACAGATATATGGCTGTTGTTCCTGAACAGAAACGATCAAATATGGTGCTGAGTGATGCTTTGACATATCAGCGGTCACACCAGCACATAGCCAACCGGAAAATGGACCGGGGATCCCCATAAATCGTTCAAGAACAATGGTGTTTTCAACCTGCCAATGAACACCATTCTCATGAGCAATTGGATAGAGTTGCGTACTCAACGAAGCAATTGACTGGTAATCAGACACAATGGCCCTGGTTTTTTTCGCACTGACCTGTGTAGTAAAAAAAGAGGTTAAATCTTGCGACAAACACGATTTATCCAGAGGCATTGGACGCAATAAGCGACATTTTCCTTCCAAACCGTAATTGCGCGCAACATCATCACTGGCTAAAAGAAAAACAGCCATTCCATCAGAATATTTATCGTGCCCATTAAATTGCAAAATCAGAAAAAGATCGCTTCTGACTTCAGCATCTTTCAGGTTCGTATCCAGTTGGTGGCACGGAAACTCAGTGACAATCCGTACAGAGGAAGGCTGCGGCTTGGCAGGTAAACTTGTCTGCCAGATGCGATGAAAGTTGGATTGTAGTAAGCAAATTTCTTCAGTTGAACCATCCGTGACGAGGGTTACATGCAACGGAATGCCAGTCGGTAATATGCTCAGAGACTCAGCTATACTGTTAAGCAAAACAGCCGCGGCATGGCATTGATTTTTGACCTGAGGTAAGTAATTGATACGATTAACCAAATCATATTGGTTTGCGATATTCTTTGAATTACCAGCAATAATTGCAACGGTAATTTTCTCTGGTAACAATACGCAGCTATTCATCACGACAATAGAGCGCTGTCCCCAAGACTGCCATTCACGTTGAGAAATCAATATTTCTTTTTGCAAAAACTCATAATATTCAAGCGCCCGCCCATATAAATACCCTCTAATACTGGCAATTATTAACCACAGGAACACTGGAAAAAGTGAAACCAGCCAGATGTTGACATTATTAATAAAAAACAGATGCTCTGTTGCATGCAATACAAAAAGTAAGATGCTTACTATTACTGATAATATACCGACCAGTATCCATCGCCAGAGAGAAAGAGGTTCAGGAGCTACGGGCGTGATAATTCTATGGCGTTCCCAGCCCATGGTTTCATCCTATTGATGCTTCCGGCGCACTTGAAATAACCTGACATCCACACAGACTATGGCATCCATCGACAACTATCGGTTTACCATCAGAAAACCATTCTGATGAACCTTCAATAATAGGATTAATGCCATGGAAGGGTATCGGACAACTGACCAGATCCCCCAGAAGAACTACTTTTTTCCCTTGAACAAACATGGTAGAAGATGCAGATATCACACTTCCTCCATGAGTCGTTTTATCACCAAGCAAAACAAAACCTTTTGACATAATGAACCTCCTAATAAAATATCTATTAAATAGTCTCACTAATCATTTAATATAATGATTGTATTGGGAACCACTATAAACATTGAAGAGCTAGCAATGTTTGGCATAATCCTTGATTAAATTAATTGTTACACTTTTGGCAAATCTATCTCTACTGAGTGTTAGTTTGCCGATGCTTTGCGTTCACTACTGATTTTCTGCAGCCGTTCGAAATCAGGTTCAGTTTCTCCAAGCTCGACTGAACCATCCGGATAAACCAGTTTTACCTGTTCACCATGCCCCCAGGTTAAAGGATCTATCCAGGTAACCACTTCATTAAAATGTATAACCGGCCTGAAAATGACACGTTCAATATCGCTATCAAGCCTGTATGCGTAGAAATTTTTCCGTCCTGTAAATGAAAGCGTTACCAGATTTCCGGCTAAATGGTTTTCCTTTTTTCGAGGGTAAAACTCCTCATTAATTACTTTATTTATCCCTGGCAGGGGTTGAGATCGTCCATTTGCAGCGCGGGGATAATGTTCATCAAACACAAACGTGATTCTTTTAAAAATTGTCTTATCAATTCCCTCAAGAATTTTACTGCCTTTTTTATACTTCAGCTTAAATTCAACATTACTCAGTTTCCAGTCACAGTACCAGCCCTTTTCCACCGGCACCGTAACGCTATAAATATTACTGTTCTTTTCCTGCTCCGGCTCATAGGTAGTGACACTGGAATCATCTTCGTAGTGTTTTTTAAAATTACCATCACGCCGGGTGCGCTGGCATTTATGTGAGCGATAGGTCACGGAGAACCACGGTTTCTCAAGAAGGTC
>NZ_SZWW01000028.1:0-667 GCF_005280955.1 Citrobacter sp. wls717 | reverse complement strand
GCCCTTTACACGTTCACAGGAATCGATGTCTCAGAGAAACGATGAACATAAGGTGAACGGAACCCTTTCTCTGAGAGCGCATATTCATAACGTCTACCACACTGGCGATAGTTTCTGAAACTAAGGCGTTCACTGATAAGTATTACCCATCAGCGGGCCAAATAATTAACACATCAAACATTTACCATCATTTCATTCACAGCTATTCTTAATTTGATTGCTTTAAAAACAAGTAATTGAATGCAGAACGAGGCAAAAATGGATTGGTATTTAAACGTATTAAAGAATTACTTTGGTTTTGGTGGTCGCGCGCGTCGTAAAGAATACTGGATGTTTGTGCTGGTCAACATCATCTTCACGTTCGTGCTGGGTATCCTGGACAGAATGCTTGGCTGGGAACGCGCCGGAGGGGAAGGCATCTTAACGACGATTTATGGGGTTCTGGTGTTTATCCCCTGGTGGGCGGTACAGTTCCGGCGTTTGCATGACACCGATCGTTCAGCCTGGTGGCTGCTGGTGCTGCTGATCCCGATCGTTGGCTGGTTGATTATCATCATTTTCAACTGCCAAAACGGGACACAGGGGAGCAACCGCTTCGGGCCCGATCCCAAACAGTTATCCTGACGTAGCATATGTAGATGCCTGATGGCGCTGCGCTTATCAGGCC
>NZ_SZWW01000029.1:0-550 GCF_005280955.1 Citrobacter sp. wls717 | reverse complement strand
TTCATCAGACAATCTGTGTGAGCACTACAAAGGTCGGTTCTTTAAGGTAAGGAGGTGATCCAACCGCAGGTTCCCCTACGGTTACCTTGTTACGACTTCACCCCAGTCATGAATCACAAAGTGGTAAGCGCCCTCCCGAAGGTTAAGCTACCTACTTCTTTTGCAACCCACTCCCATGGTGTGACGGGCGGTGTGTACAAGGCCCGGGAACGTATTCACCGTGGCATTCTGATCCACGATTACTAGCGATTCCGACTTCATGGAGTCGAGTTGCAGACTCCAATCCGGACTACGACATACTTTATGAGGTCCGCTTGCTCTCGCGAGGTCGCTTCTCTTTGTATATGCCATTGTAGCACGTGTGTAGCCCTACTCGTAAGGGCCATGATGACTTGACGTCATCCCCACCTTCCTCCAGTTTATCACTGGCAGTCTCCTTTGAGTTCCCGGCCGGACCGCTGGCAACAAAGGATAAGGGTTGCGCTCGTTGCGGGACTTAACCCAACATTTCACAACACGAGCTGACGACAGCCATGCAGCACCTGTCTCA
>NZ_SZWW01000026.1:0-666 GCF_005280955.1 Citrobacter sp. wls717 | reverse complement strand
ACTTATATGACTTATAATAGCACACTTCCAAAAGTTTTTGTTTATTTACTGACAACCATTGAGACGCTTTATCAAACGAGGGTTCCCCTTGAGGTTCAAAACCGAAAGAACGTCCATCTCGCAACATCAGATTGCTTAGTTATCGCTTGTTACCTATGGGGCGTACTGCATTTTAGTGAAACGCTTAAAGCTAAGCACCAATTGGCTCAAAGTTTATTTCCTAATTTCCTAGAATATTCTCGCTTTGTCCGCCGTTGTAATGCCCTCTTACCGAGTATCCAAGTCATTCGCCAAGCACTCGTCTTTAAAGAGGTTGAAGGAATGAGTGTATCCATTATTGACAGCTTCCCCATTCCTTTGTGTCAGCCTATTCGTAATTTCAGAAGCAAAGTTCTTGGAGATTATGCAAATGTTGGCTACAATGCTACAAAGGGACAGTACTTCTATGGATGTAAATGTCATGCTTTAGTCAGTGAATCAGGCTATGTCATAGACTACACAATTACTCCTGCTTCAATGGCTGATAGTTCAATGACCGAGGAAGTGTTGAGTCAATTTGGGACACCAACAGTCCTTGGAGATATGGGATATCTAGGTCAGTCACTGCATGATAGGCTGGAATTAAAAGGAATTGATCTAATTACACCTGTCAGGAAGAACATGAAG
>NZ_SZWW01000027.1:0-606 GCF_005280955.1 Citrobacter sp. wls717 | reverse complement strand
ACACGGTGCGGATATGGGGATTGCCTTTGACGGGGATTTTGACCGCTGCTTCCTGTTTGATGAAAAAGGCCAGTTTATAGAAGGGTACTACATTGTCGGTCTGCTGGCGGAAGCGTTTCTGGAGAAGAATCCGGGGGCGAAAATTATCCACGACCCGCGCCTGTCCTGGAACACCGTGGATGTGGTGACGGCGGCAGGCGGTAAACCGGTGATGTCAAAAACCGGACACGCGTTTATTAAAGAGCGGATGCGCCATGAAGATGCCATTTACGGCGGCGAGATGAGCGCGCATCACTATTTCCGCGATTTTGCGTACTGTGACAGCGGGATGATCCCGTGGCTGCTGGTGGCGGAGCTGCTGTGTCTGAAAGGACAGTCGCTGGGTGAACTGGTCCGTGATCGGATGGCGGCATACCCGGCGAGTGGAGAAATAAACAGCACGCTGGCGGAGCCGATGGCAGCGATAGCACGGGTGGAGCAGCACTTTTCCCGGGAAGCGCTGACGGTGGACAGAACGGATGGCATCAGCATGTCGTTTGTCGACTGGCGCTTCAATTTACGCTCTTCCAATACCGAACCGGTGGTGCGCCTGAACGTGGAATCGCG
>NZ_SZWW01000024.1:0-595 GCF_005280955.1 Citrobacter sp. wls717 | reverse complement strand
ACGTTTGTGTTTGATGAACATTATCCCCGGGCTACAAATGGACAATCTCAACCCCTGCCAGGGAGGAACAAAATAATTAATGAGGAATTTTATCCCTATAAAAGGATAAACCATCTGATAGGGAATCTGGTGGAAATTTCATTTACGGGTCGTGTCTATTTTTATACCTATCGGCTTGATAATGAAATTGAACGCATTCTGTTCAGACCGATAATTCATACTGATGAGATGGTGATACTGTCAGACCCTTTGACGTTGAAGCACGGAGAAAAGGTAAAACTGGTTTATCCGGATGGCTATGTCGAATACGGAAACCCTTTTCCCGATTTTGAACGATTGCAGAAAATCAGGCGCGAGCGCCAACAAACCAGTAATTAATGTAATATTCAGCCATGATAAATTTTACCAGAAAAACGTAATCAATATCTTATCTGGTGAAACAAATATAACCACTCTAATTCATCTCAGGCTGTCAGAGGAATATATCATTTATGAGTTATCCACATGGTTATATAAGAATAAGACACAATAAACCTCTGCTTCTCACCATCTTTTATCTGCTGCTGTCCGGATGTGACGGCAGTTTCTTTTCATC
>NZ_SZWW01000025.1:0-405 GCF_005280955.1 Citrobacter sp. wls717 | reverse complement strand
TTTTTGTGTACGGGACTATCACCCTGTACCGTCGGACTTTCCAGACCGTTCCACTAACACACATGCTGATTCAGACTCTGGGCTGCTCCCCGTTCGCTCGCCGCTACTGGGGGAATCTCGGTTGATTTCTTTTCCTCGGGGTACTTAGATGTTTCAGTTCCCCCGGTTCGCTTCGTTAACCTATGTATTCAGTTAACGATAGTGTGACGAATCACACTGGGTTTCCCCATTCGGAAATCGCCGGTTATAACGGTTCATATCACCTTACCGGCGCTTATCGCAGATTAGCACGTCCTTCATCGCCTCTGACTGCCAGGGCATCCACCGTGTACGCTTAGTCGCTTAACCTCACAACCCGAAGATGTTTCACTTCTGATTGCGAAAATTTGAGAGACTCGAACACAC
>NZ_SZWW01000022.1:0-429 GCF_005280955.1 Citrobacter sp. wls717 | reverse complement strand
ACCTGTTTTAAAGCGTATGACATCCGCGGCCGACTGGGCGAAGAGTTAAATGAAGAGATTGCGTGGCGTATTGGCCGCGCTTACGGCGAGTTTCTGCAGCCGAAAACCATCGTCCTCGGCGGCGATGTTCGCCTGACCAGCGAGGCGCTGAAGCTGGCACTGGCGAAAGGCCTGCAGGATGCAGGGGTGGATGTGCTGGATATTGGCATGTCGGGCACCGAAGAGATTTATTTCGCCACTTTCCATCTTGGCGTTGATGGCGGCATTGAAGTGACCGCCAGCCATAATCCGCTGGATTACAACGGCATGAAGCTGGTGCGCGAAGGGGCACGGCCCATCAGCGGCGATACCGGTCTGCGCGACGTGCAGCGGCTGGCGGAAGCGAATGACTTCCCGGCGGTTGATGAGAGCAGACGTGGCCGCTACCAG
>NZ_SZWW01000023.1:0-396 GCF_005280955.1 Citrobacter sp. wls717 | reverse complement strand
TGATCCAGATTTTTAAAGAGCAAAACTTCGCAGTGAACCTTTTCAGGTACACTCTGAAGTTTTCTTGGGTTGTTGCAGTAAAGATGGTGGAGCTATGCGGGATCGAACCGCAGACCTCCTGCGTGCAAAGCAGGCGCTCTCCCAGCTGAGCTATAGCCCCATCGTAGTTAAAATCTCATCAACCTTAATTTCCGTTGAGGCAAGGCGTGGTGACACGAAGCATACTTAAAGTATGTGAGTGTCGCCGCAACGCAGCATCAGCAGAAATTTGGTAGGCCTGAGTGGACTTGAACCACCGACCTCACCCTTATCAGGGGTGCGCTCTAACCACCTGAGCTACAAGCCTGCAGAGATTTTCTTACTGCTAATTTTCATCAGACAATCTGTGTGAGCACT
>NZ_SZWW01000020.1:0-356 GCF_005280955.1 Citrobacter sp. wls717 | reverse complement strand
ACGCGAGCTGGGTTTAGAACGTCGTGAGACAGTTCGGTCCCTATCTGCCGTGGGCGCTGGAGAATTGAGGGGGGCTGCTCCTAGTACGAGAGGACCGGAGTGGACGCATCACTGGTGTTCGGGTTGTCATGCCAATGGCACTGCCCGGTAGCTAAATGCGGAAGAGATAAGTGCTGAAAGCATCTAAGCACGAAACTTGCCCCGAGATGAGTTCTCCCTGAGACTTAGAGTCTCCTGAAGGAACGTTGAAGACGACGACGTTGATAGGTCGGGTGTGTAAGTGTAGCGATACATTGAGCTAACCGATACTAATGAACCGTGAGGCTTAACCTTACAACGCCGAAGGTGTTTTGGCG